>CAKVCL010000013.1 GCA_934725855.1 uncultured Cellulosilyticum sp.
CAAAAATTAAGAAAATATGCTAGTTTCAATTCAAAGTCATTTTTTATTAAAATTGCTCTCAAGGCTGAATAGTAACCAATATTTCCCTACTTTTCTCAAGTAAGCCCGTATTTATTAATGCACCAAAGCATCCAGTATTTCTTCATTGCTGCCCAATATTGGAACTTTTATCTTTCCAGCACGCAAACGACTTTGCATATTTTGACTTTTAACATATTCTAAAAATACATCGCTACTACTTATAACACCTTTTTCTTCAAGTAATTCGCAAATTTCCACAGCACTTATATTTTTAGGTATTTCTATTTCACAATATTTTTTTTGAACAACTTTAAGCGTACTTGTTGTAGTTAGTGTAGGACTAGGAGTGATTTCACTGTTTTGTTTGTTTATATCTATATCAAGTCTCACTTTTTCATCTTGAATGACTTGTCCGTTCTTTACCTCAACCTTTTTTTCTTCTTCTAGTTCACGTTGTTTTAACTGGTCTGTCACTATTTTAATAGGTTCATCGTTTGTTTCATGCGCCTCAAGATTAATCGTAAATAATGCCCCTATTATGCCGGAAACAACCATGCCACATCCAAAGCCTATTAACCAGAATGTAAACTTTAAATTTTTCATCAATCTACCTAATGGAATAAAGTGAAATAATGAGTTTCACCTCACCAGTTCCTTTCTTTAAATCCTTTGCAATCGTCTCAATATCCTGACCTTCATTGTAGCGTTTTATGATTTCAGCAAATAGCTGTTTATCTGCTTGCTTTTTATATTGATCTTTTTTCACATTTACTTGTTGCAGTTTGTCATCTTTGTTCCACTCAACGGATGGATTGTTATTCACTCTAGAAACGTCTCTTATCTCTTCTCTAAGCTGCTCATTTTTCTTCTCCTCTTCTTGTAGGAAAAAGCTAAATAAATCTTCTATATGATCTGAGTCATTCTTGTCCTCCAGACTTGTATACGCTGAACTATCTCCTTGATGACTTGCTAGGCGGACAATCCCTATCAATACAATAATCATTCCTATACCAACAAATCCCATAAAGATAATCGGTAAATTTTCGATAGTTACGTTCATTCTTAGCTCCTTAAATTCTTAAATCAATATGATTTGAAGTCAACTTCTTTTCTTTTTCGATATCTTTTTTCTTGTTTTTATATTTTTTTTGCTCACCTGAAGCGTTACGTCCTTTTCTTTTATCAAGTTGATTATCTGCTTTAGCATTTTCTTTCGTTTCAATTACAACTTTTTGCTTTTCTTCAGTTTCCTTATGAAATATATTTGCAAACTGAGTTTGTTGCATTTCCTCAGACTGTTTAATCCCTTGCTGTCTATTAGAAACTTCAGGTGTTTGCTGATAAATCGTCTGAGTATCAATTGGACGTAACATTTTGCTTCCTCCTTTTAATTTAAACTCTTACAATGGTAAAGATAAGTGATACTTTGACATATTGGCTCTTAATCTTGAAACCGCTTTTGTATGTAATTGAGAAACGCGTGACTCAGATACTTCTAAAACACGACTAATTTCTTTTAGTGTTAATTCCTCATAGTAATATAAAAAAATCACTTTTTTCTCTCGCTCTGGCAACTGATCAATTAACTTAGCTAGTGTGTCCTTCATTTCATTCTCTTCTACACACTGCTCAGGAATTTGTGCATTATGATCCCTCACAGACTCAAATTGATAGACATTTTCGTCTATAGAAACCAGAGTGGATACATTAACTTCTTTCAACAATGTATTGTACTCATCAAGGCTAATATGAAGTGCATCCGCAACTTCTTGATCAACGGGTGTCCTTCCTAGCTTGCTCTCAAGCTCAATATATATTTTATCTATATCTTTTTGTTTTTTTCGTAATGTCCTTGGAATCCAATCCAATTTTCTAATAGCATCTAAAATAGCTCCTCTTATCCTTAATGAAGCATATGTTTCAAATTTAACATTTTTATTTGGATCAAATTTGTCAATTGCATCAATAAGTCCTAGTACACCATATCCCACTAAATCATCTAAATCAATATATTGATTTAAATAAATGCCTAGTCTCCCTGCAACCAATTTAACTAAGTGCACATAATGCTCAGTAAGTTTATCTTTTAACTGAGCATTATGTGTCTTAACATATTGATTCCAAATCTCGTTCATATCCTTTTTGTCCATCTATTAGCCCCCATCAAAACTATATTTCTCGAATACCATGTCCAATAGTCTTAACACGCAATATGCCATTTTGTGTTTCTAACTCTATCGTTCTCCCATAATTCTCACCTGTATCTTGAGCTATGACCGGTATATTTTTTTGCTCTAGTGCTTGAAGCACTGCTGCAACGTTTCTTGCACCGATGCACATCATATCGTTCATAGTCTTGAATTCAAACATATGTGCTCCCCCAGCTATTTTGGCAATCAATCTAGTTTTTCTAGCGCCTACATTTTGCATTTCTTGTAGTAACACATCAAGGGCAGTATCTGCAAACTTTGCTTTATTTTCATTATTTTTAATTTGTGTGCTATCGGGTAACATAATATGAGCCAGGCCACCTATCTTAGTCATGGGATCATATAAGGCAATCCCTACACATGACCCCAAACCTAAAGTAGTTAAAACATCAGGGTCTTTTGCTATTTTTAAATCTGCCATGCCTACCTTAATTACCTCACTCATAAGTACGCTCCTAATGAATCGATAACACGATTATATGATGCATTATCGAGAATAAGTATATAGGTCCCATTTAGAAAACCATGAACATCTTCAAAATCAGTTTCTATAAAAAGCATAGAATTATCATTATATACAAATTCAATAGCAGGATAACTCATAATAGCACCAGCCATATCGATTGCCATCTGAGGGGTTGATACATCTAGTTTCAACCCCGTAAATGTATTGAGTGCACATAAATAAGTTCCTGCCAATATATTTCCAGTTTCACATAATGCCGAATACTCAAGTTCACCCATTTCATTTAAATCTTTAAGTTCCTTACCTAGCATGCGATTAATAATAGCCAATGCACTTTCTGTTTCAAAAGCCAACAGTAACATTGCATTTAAATCACCGTAAACATTAATAAGCATCCCCGCAATTACTTCTTCCGCATTTCCAAGCACATCTGGAAGTTCTTGAATATTTTCAATTCTTACACGGGCTACACTCATATCTAATGTTGAGTTAATTAGCTTGCTAAGTGAGGTCATTGCATTACCAGAAGCAATATTTCCAGCTTCTCTTAGCATATCCATCTCTTCATCGGTTATGTTCTGATAACTTCTGTTTCCCAACGGCTCTCCCCCTATTTATTATCTTCGATGCTAAATGCTTCTTCAATAATATTTGTTAAATTAAGTAAGGTTACAATGTTCTCTTCAAGTTTACCTACACCTAAAATGTGACTTGTCTTCATTTTACCTTGAATATTTTGCACCACTTCAACTTGAGCACTTTCAATCTCAACGACTTCTTTAACTTCATCAACAATTAAACCAACCATCGCTTCTTCAAGCTTTACAATAATAATCCTCGTTTTGTCTGTGTAATCTTTTGCTTCAAGTTTGAATTGATCTCTAAGACTCACAACTGGAATAATTTCTCCTCTTAAGTTCATTACACCTTTAATACATGCTGCAACTTTAGGCACACGCATAATCGGCTTCATTTTTTCGATAATTTGTACATTTTTAATACTAATACCATAAAGCTGTTCATTTAATTTAAAAACAATATATTGTTGCATTGTCTCAACTGCTGCTTCCATACTCCCTACCCCCTATATCAGTGAATTGACATCTAAAATAAGTGCAACTTCACCATTACCTAAAATGGTTGCTCCGGCAATAATATCAATACCACTTAAATATTTACCAAGTGATTTGATCACAATTTCTTGTTGCCCGATTAACGAATCAACAATAAAGCCAACTTGCTTTTCGCCTTTCTTAACAATAACCCCCATCATCATGTCTTTATCCTCTTCTTCTGGTAGCCCTAACACATCTCTTAAACGAATAATAGGAATAATCTCATCTCTAACAACAATAACCTCCTGATTTTGTACAAGTTTAATATCTTCTTTATAAACGTCCTCAATATTTTGAATATTACTTAATGGAATAGCATACTTATCATCTGCTACACTAATCATTAATGCCTGAATAATAGCTAATGTTAATGGTAAACGCACAATAAATTTACTACCTTTACCCCATTCTGTTTCAACTTCAACATGCCCACCTAAAGCAGTAATTTTACTTTTTACAACATCCAAGCCAACTCCACGTCCTGACAAATCAGAAATTTTTTCAGCTGTGCTAAAACTTGGCCTAAAGAGTAATTCAATAAGCTCTTTTTCAGTCATTGTTGCTGCTTCTTCTTTTGTAATGGTTCCTTTATCAATTGCTTTACTCTTTACTTTATTAATGTTGATACCTTTACCATCATCTTCAACCACAATCATAACACTATTACCATCTTGATAAGCTTGCAATTTAATCGTTCCTTTTCGTGGTTTTCCTAAGCTTACACGCTCTTCAGTTGTTTCAAGTCCATGATCTGCTGCATTTCTAAGCAAGTGGATCAGTGGATCACCAATTTCATCAATGACTGTACGGTCTAATTCCGTTTCTTCTCCAGACATAACCAGTTCAATTTCTTTTCCTAACTTTCTAGAAATGTCACGAATCATGCGAGGGAATCTGTTAAACACTGTTTCAACAGGCACCATACGTACCTTCATTACTGCATCATGTAAGCTTGTTGTAATACGTTCCAAATATTCCACTGAATCATTATAATTACTTTCAACTTCACTTGCCCCTACTTCAAGACCCTCTAATTGAGTTTTTACAATAATCAACTCGCTCACCAAATTCATCAGTGTATCTAAACGATCAATGTTAACACGGACCGTCTTATTTGAAAGTTGTTGTTTTGTATTTTGATTATTTGCATGTTCTGCTGGTGTTGCAGCATTTGCCTTCTGGTCTGGCTTTTCTGCATTCTTTTCTTCTGACTTGTTAGTAGGTACTGCCGTTGAATCATAGGCTTTTACTGAAACACTTTCGATTTCAGATACGCCTAAAATAGTTTCTTCTACTTTTTGACTTGTTTCTTTTGTAACAAATGCTACCGTAAAATCTTTATCGAATTTCTCATCTTCAATGTCTTGTGTGCTTGGAACACAATGAATAATTTCACCCAGTCTTTCTAATTCTGTAAACAGTACAAAAGCTCTTGCAGATTTTAAAACACACCCAGCAGATAAAACAATTTTAATTTGGAAAACATTCATTCCCATGCTAATTGCATTGTTCTTTACGAGTTCTTGCGATTCAGGAAGCACCATAAGTGTTTCACCATTATTTTCTGCCTCTTCTGGCTTCTTTTCTTGTGCAGATGGTGCAACACTTGATGCAGCATTTGATGCCTCATTACTATTTGGCTTTTCAATAATTTTACCTAATGCACTTATTAAATCCGCATACTCTTCATTTCCTTCGTTGGATGTATTTACAATTTCATCCACATAATTTTCTAGTGCATCTAAGCTTTGGAACAATACATCAACTATATTAGAATTAACAGCTAAATTACCTGATCTAATTTCAGATAGTACATTTTCCACTGTATGGGTTAATTTTTGCATTTTAACAAATCCCATTGTTCCAGCCATGCCTTTTAATGTATGGGCAACTCTGAAAATGGCATTTAGAGTTTCTGTATCTGTCGGATTATTCTCTAAATTTAGTAAATTCTCATTCAATGTTTGTAAATTATCTTTTGACTCTTCAATAAAAATTTGTAAGTATTGACTAACGTCCATGACTATCCCCCACAATCTCTTCAATTTTTTGTGCAATACTTTCACCAGCAACAACATACTCTGCAAGTCCAGCATTGATAATTGCTTTAGGCATACCAAATACTGTAGATGATGCTTGGTCTTGAGCAATTACTTTACAATTGTAAGACTTCTTTAAAGCTTCCACGCCTTCTAATCCATCACATCCCATTCCAGTCATAATTACTGCAATCATTTTTTTAGTGCATTTGCTTAAACACGAAAGTGATAATAGCATCACATTGACTGATGGCCTATGCCCTTTATAAGGTAACTCATCTGTCAATTGGATTTTAGGCGCTAAGCCATTTACTATTTTAAGTTGATATCCTCCTGGTGCAATATAAACGAACCCTTTCTTTAAAGATTCCCCCTCCTCTGCTTCTTTTACTGTAAGCTGGGTTAAAGTATTTAATCTTTCTGCCAAATTTTTTGTAAATCCAGCAGGCATGTGTTGTACAATTACATAAGTTGCAGATAAATTCTCATCTAATGATTTAATAACTTGACTAAGGAGTTTTGGTCCTCCAGTCGAGATTCCCATCGCAACAATGTACTTATACTGCATTTCCTTATCTGTGCAATATCCAGACTCATTACATTGTTTCATATTTTTTCTCCTAAGCCTAATGATTGATATATCTTTACTATACTCGACAAAATAATTTATTTTCGTGTATTCTGTTTTATTATGCGTTTTTAATTATTGTCCAAATAATTTTTTAAACTTACTGAGCCAATTTTCTTTACCCATACTATGCTGACTATCTACTTGTTCCCCCATTTCTATTAAATAAGCTTTTGCTATTTGATAATACGCCATACTTGCTTTTGTATGAAGATTATACTTAAAAACGGGTATTTGTTCTTTAACCGCCTTAAATAATTGATCATCATAAGGTACAAAGCCTGCATATTCAACCGGGAAATTTAAAAATTGTTTGCAAACATATTGAAGCTTCCTATACACTTCATGTGCCTCTTTCTGAGAGTCTGCCTTGTTGATCATTAATTTTACGCTTGATTCAAGTCCAAAATTGCCTACTAGCGTTTTTAGCAAAGCATATCCGTCTGTTATAGACGTAGGTTCTGGTGTCACCACGACATAAACTTGATCAGCTAACTTACAAAACTTAACAACAATATCATTTATACCTGCTCCTGTATCAATAATTAATAAATCAGTTAGCTCACTTAACTGCCCTAATTTATGACTAATATCTGTGATTCGACAGCTTGGTAAAAAACTCATATCCTTTATACCTGAACCACCAGAAATAAAAGATATCCCATACTTACTTTCTGACACCAAATCTTTAATTTGACAATCACCATTAATAAGGTGGGACATATTATACTTTGGATATTCCCCTAAAATAACCTCTACATTGGCAAGTCCAAAATCAGCATCTAAAATAATAGGATTTTTTCCCAATCCTTTTAATGCTAAAGCCAGATTAACACTAAAATTACTTTTGCCTACCCCTCCTTTGCCGCTTGCCACTGTAATAATCTGCATATTACTTTGCCTTGTAACAGATTCTTCTAATCCACCATTTACCATTTGTCTTAGAAGCTGTGCCTGATCATGACTCATCGTTTAGCCTCCCTATTAACTCAGTAATGTAAGTTTCTTTATTAAACTGCTCTATATCAGCTGGCACATTCTGTCCCATAGTCACATAAGCTATTGGCTTATTCGCATAATAGCTTATATTAATCACATTCCCCAACTCATCAGTCTCATCTAATTTTGTTACTATCAAGTCAAAATGGGCTTCTGCTCTCTCATAAGTTTCTACAATCTTTCTAACATCCTTTACTGCTGTATTAGCATTAAGAACGAGGTATACTTGCTTATTTTCTACATTCTCTATTAGTGCCCTTAATTCTGTTACTTGCTCCTCGTTTTTATGAGAGCGTCCCGCAGTATCAATCAAAATGTGATCTGCATCTTTCCATTTTTCAATATATTGAGTGAGTTCACTTTCATCATAAATAATTTCTATTTCTACGCCTAATATATCTGCATATGTTTTTAATTGCTCGACAGCTGCAATGCGATAAGTATCTGATGTAAATAAGACCACCTTCTTTTGCTGATCTAATACAAATTTTGCTGTTAACTTAGCAATCGTAGTTGTTTTTCCTACACCTGTAGAGCCAATAAAGAAAATAATTTGAGGGAGATCCTTTTCTTGTTTGTTCTCTATCAATAGTTCTTCTAAACTTTGATAAAGTTTACGAATAAATGTTTCACTATCTTCTGCATCTATTGTTTCCAATAAAGTATCACAGACTTCTTTCTTGAGCCCTAGATTCATTAATTTGCCTTGTATAAATGTTTTTAAAGGATTTACTTCTGAAGACTCTACGACTTTTTCCTTATAAATTACTTTAGGTTCCCGCTTGAGCTCCCCTATTTCTTGATGTAATGCACCAAGTTCTTGCTTTAAATCTGACAGAAGTTGATAAGATCCCTCACTCTCACTTGTTTGATTGACTGCTGACTTCATTTCGTCAGTATTAGACTTTGCAAAGTAAGGATTTTGATCCATATTTTCCAAATCACTTTCTTCCTTAATAGCTGCTGTCACTACAATACGCGGTGACTTAAACCATTTAAAAAAGCCTGTCTTTTCTTCCTTTTGCGTATGAATAATTACAGCATTTTGACCATATTCTTTTTCGATTTGTCTTAATACAATTTCTTCTGTTTTTCCTTTAAATTTTAAGATTCTCACGCTATACTCACCATCCCGATTGATTGAATCTGCACATCTTGTTCTATTTCATTGTAGGATACAACAATTAAGTCGGGAATGTACTGCTCTGTTAAATGCTTAAAGTAAATACGAACAATAGGTGATGTTAAAATAATAGGCTGCAAACCAATAGAAGTCAGTTTAGCGACTTCTTTTTTAAGTTGCGTTATTAAATTTTGCACGGTCTTAGGTTCAAGTGCTACATATGCCCCTTGCTCTGTGTGCTGTACATTAGCCATAATCTGTTGCTCTACACTTGGATCTAACGTAATGACTTGATTGGTATCTTGGATAAATAGTTTCTTAGAAATAGCTCTTGACAAGCCTTGTCTTACATATTCTGTTAATACATCGGTATCTCTAACGGAAGTTGCATAATCTGCAAGTATTTCACATATCGTTACTAAATCACGAATGGAAATGCCTTCTTGTAAAAGATTGCCTAGTACCTTTTGAATATCACCAACGCTTAAAAGTTTAGGCGTTAATTCAGAAATAAGCGTAGGATGTGTTTCATTCACATTATTAATTAATGTTTGGACATCTTGTCTTGTGAGTAATTCATGTAAGTGACGTTTAATTACTTCTGTTAAGTGTGTGGCTATAATGGATGGACAATCCACTACTGTATAGCCCTTCATTTCTGCTTTTTCTCTTTGACTTTCATTAATCCATAAGGCTGGCAGGCCGAATGCAGGTTCTTTTGTTTCAATGCCATCAATTTCTTCTTCTACATAACCTGGGTTCATTGCCATA
The DNA here is from genome assembly GCA_934725855.1 of uncultured Cellulosilyticum sp. Lineage (GTDB taxonomy): Bacteria > Bacillota > Clostridia > Lachnospirales > Cellulosilyticaceae > Cellulosilyticum. The sequence continues at coordinate 9,373 of CAKVCL010000013.1, forward strand.
TAATGATCAAACAAAATTTCACCACTTGCTACTTCAACACCTTTTATTTTGATACTATATGCATTTGGTGCAAGCTGAATATTATCTCTTAAGCGGACTATGGGCACAATGCTCCCTAGCTCTAATGCTACTTGCCTTCTAATCATTACCACACGGTCTAATAAGTCGCCACCTTGATTCACATCTGCCAGAGGAATAATACCATAGCCAAACTCCAACTCAATAGGATCCACTTGAAGCAGTGAAATCACATTTTCAGGTTTACGAACTTCTTCAGCTTCTTCATCTTCAGTATGTATATCCGCCTCAACTTCTTTGATAGCTTGTTTCTTTGATAATCTTCTCGACATCACAAACCAAATCACCGCTACAGGTATAGTTAATAATAAACTCATTGGTGTAAAAATACCAAGTGTAGCAATTGTAATACTTACAATCAATAATACAAGGGGTGATGCAAAAAGTTGTTGTACAATTGTATCACTCATACCCTCTTGCGTCTCTGTTTTGGTTACAAGCACACCAGTTGCCAGTGAAATAAGAAGAGATGGAATCGCACTAACAAGTCCATCCCCTATCGTCAAAATGGTATACTTTTGAAGAGCCTCATTCAGTTCCAGCCCTCCCATGGTAATTCCTAAAATCAAACCACCGATAATATTAACCATTGTAATAAAAATGCCAACTGTTGCATCATTCTTTACGAATTTAGAAGCACCATCCATCGAACCAAAGAACGCTGCCTCATCTTGAATCTTTTTTCTTCTTCGTTTGGCTTCTGCTTCATCTATAAAGCCTGTATTAAGATCTGCATCAATCGCCATTTGTTTTCCTGGCATAGCATCCAATGTAAAACGTGCCGTTACTTCAGCAACACGGTCAGAACCTTTTGTAATAACTTGCATATTAACAATAGTAATAATAATAAACATAATCGCCCCAATGACGATATTACCCCCTGCAACGAATTCTCCGAATGTCTGAACAACATTTCCTGCATAACCACTCGCTAAAATCATTCTGGTACTTGATAAGTTAAGACCCATTCTAAACAGGGTAGTCATTAACAGCAAGGTTGGAAAAAGTGATAAGTCTAATGGTTCTTTTGAAAAAAGTGCACTCATTAAAATAATCGTTGCAATTGAAATATTTACAATCAATAAGATACTTAGAACAATATCCGGCAAAGGTATAATAATTAGAAAAATAAGCCCAACTACAAATAATCCTAGTATAATATCTCCTGGTTTAAATTTCACTTTCTAGTTCCTCCCATCCATTTTTTTATTTTGTAAATTATAAACAAAGGCAAGCACTTCAGCCACAGCGCCATAAAGCTCTGGTGGAATTTCTTTTTCTAAATCTACCGTATAATATAAAGACCTGGCCAAAGGTTTATTTTCTACAATGGTGACATTAGCTTCTTTTGCCTTTTCTTTTATCTTTTGAGCAACATAATCTACACCCTTTGCAACCACTATAGGCGCACGCCCACTTTTTTCATCATATTTTAAAGCAATCGCAAAATGGGTAGGATTGGTAATAATAACATCTGCTTCAGGTACTGCTTGCATCATACGTTTCATAGAGGCTTGTCTCATCTTTTGCTTAATCTTTGACTTAATTTGAGGATCTCCTTCTGCATTTTTAAATTCTTCTTTGACTTCCTGTTTGGTCATTTTAATGCTATCTTCATGCTTAAACCACTGATAGACGTAATCTGCAATGGCAATGATTAAAAACGCCCCTCCAACAAAAAGGCCAAGTTCAACTACCGTATGTGCTAGGCGATTTAATATACTGGAAACGCTTGTTTGATATAATCCTAAAAACTCTGGAATCTTTCCCTTAATAAGATTAACTGCTACAGCACCTAAAATTGATACTTTGCCAACAGCAAGTACCAAATGAATTAATGTATCTTTTGAAAAAATACGTTTCATCCCAGATAACGGATTCATTTTAGAAAACTTAAACTTCATCGGTTCAAAACTCACTTTAAACTTAACTTGAATATAACCAATTAAAAAAGCAAAAAACATTAAAGAGGCCCATAAAGGTAAGCAAATTAATAAAAATTGAAAGATACTGTTTTTTATTACCCCATATAACAACTTTTGATTGGAATCCCCCGTCACAATACTAATATAACGAAATCCCTGGGTAAGCATTTTTATAATGCCATTTAACATATAACTTCCCAAAACTAAACTAATACAAGAAAAACTAATAATTAAAACAGCTGTATTGAGCTCTTTACTTTGTGCCACTTGCCCCTTTTTTCTGGCATCTTGTCTTTTCTTGTCCGTTGCTTTTTCAGTTCTTCCTTCACTTTCAGCAGAGAAGAATTGAAGTTTTAATGGATATCTATTTTGAATCATAGTCCCCTCATTCCTGCAATCACATCATTTACCGTTTGAACCAGTGTTTCAATAATCATCTGATTAAATTGACTGGTCACGTTCATCATCATGATTAATAAAACAAATAAGATAATCATTTTAATAGGAATCCCTACAACAAACATGTTCATTTGTGGAACCGTACGTGCTAAAATTCCCATAGCAAAATCAACCACTAAAATAACGCCTACAATTGGCATAGACAACTTAAGTCCTAATTCAAAATAAACTCCCATAGTCTCTACCATTCCCATTGCAATATTATCAGAAAATACTGCTTTACCAATAGGAATTAAGTCAAAAGACTCAATCAATGTCTTTATAAACCAATGATATCCTCCTGACTGAATAAAAATGACTACTAACCCTAAATTATAAAGTCTTCCAATTTGCGTAGCTTGAGTACCGGATGTAGGATCCATTACCACACTCATACTTAAGCCGCCTTGCATACTAAGAAGTGAACCCACAAAAGGGTAGATCTGAAAAAATAGCTTTACGACAAATCCTAGACTTAGACCAACGATCATTTCCTTGACTAAAATTGCAGAATAACTCACTAAATTGGGTGCGTAATACGTCATTGTAACATCTGTTTTAAAAAAGACTGGAAGTGCAATGCCGAGTGCTAACCCAGATAAGGCAATACGCGGCATTCGCGTTTCTTCAATAATCGGCAAAAAAGCAATTGCCCCAATTATCCTTACAAATATGATTATAAAAACATCTCTGTGCGCATATAAATACGTTAATTCGCTCATCTTCTTAACCTACAATAATGAATTAAAACTGCCATATAATTTAATAGTATAAGCAGATAGCATGTTCATAATCCAAGAACCAAATAAAATAATCGCAAGAAAAACTGCAATGATTTTAGGAACAAAAGCCAAAGTCTGCTCTTGAATAGAAGTAGCTGTCTGAAAAATACTCACAATTAATCCAATCACTAGCCCTGTTAATAAAATAGGAAGCGATGTTTTAATAATCATCATTAATGCGTCACGCATAATATCCAGTACAACTTGTTCCATGGTATTCCCTCCTAATTAAATGTCTGTAAAAGTTCACCAATAATTAATCCCCAGCCATCTACTAATACAAAAAGAAGTACTTTAAAAGGCAACGAAATGGTAGCAGGTGGAAGCATCATCATTCCCATGGACATTAATGTTGCTGCAACTACCATGTCAATAACAATAAATGGTATGTATATTACAAATCCAATTATAAATCCTGCCCTTAGTTCATGCACAATAAATGCTGGAACAAGAACATAAAGAGGCAACTTTTTCGCAATCTCTTTCGCATCTGTATCTGTAATAGGCGGTATATCCGCAATTTGCATAAATAATGCAATGTCATCATCATCTGCTTGCTTCAGCATAAAATCTTTAAGTGGAAGTAAACCCTCCTCAATTGCAACTTCCTTAGTAATTTTTCCTTGCTCATAAGGCTCTAGTGCATTTGTTTTAATCTGGGTGATAACTGGACTCATTACAAAAAAAGTTAAAAATAAAGCAATCCCGATCAACACTTGATTAGGTGGAACGGTCTGTGTTCCAACAGCAGATCTTATAAAATGTAATGTAATAATAATACGCAAAAATGCTGTCATCATAATGAGTATAGATGGTGCTAATGCAATAACGGTAATAATTAAAATCATCTGCAAACTTCCTGTTGCTTCACTAGGCGTAAAATACTGAGCAATATTAAATGGATTACTGGCAACATTTGCTGCATTAGTGGTCTCATCTACTGAAGCAATAGGACTTGCTTTAAGTTCAAAAGATATCCCTAGTATTATATTAAATAAAACAAAAATAATTATATTTTTTCGAATGGCTTTATTCATTATTTTCATCATTTGCTTTTTGTTTTCCTTTCATGAAGTGCCTAAATTGTTCCTGAAAAGATATATTCTCTTTATCCTCAAAAATTAGTTCCTTACTATCTAATTCTTTTAAATAAGTTATATTTCCTTTTTGAGCACATCCCATCAGATAGTAACATGTTCCAACCTTAACAATGTAAAGATATTGTCCTTGCATAAGTGGCAATGCCTCAATAATCTCCATATTCTTATGAAACCCTAGTTTTTTGTTGAGCATACCTACTTTCTTAGTTACAAAATAAGTTAAAGCTAATATCCCTACAAATACAATACATAAAAAAATTAATTCTAGTATTTCGTTAAACATATTCTCACCATTCATTTTATATTCATCTGTATATAGTATTAGTGGTATCACAATATGTGGTACCACTAATACCTTAATCCTTTATTAGCCTACTACTTTTCTTACAGCTTCTAATACCCTATCTGCTTGGAAAGGCTTAACAATAAAATCTCTTGCACCTGCTTGAATGGATTCAATAACCATTGCTTGCTGACCCATAGCAGAACACATGACAATTTTAGCACCTGGATCCATTGCCTTAATATTTTTAACGGCATCAATTCCATTCATTTCTGGCATTGTAATATCCATAAGAACTAAATCTGGTGTAAGCTCTTTATATTTTTCAACTGCTTTTGCACCATTATCTGCTTCTCCAGCCACCTCATAACCATTTTTACTTAAAATGTCTTTAATCATCATACGCATAAATGCTGCATCATCTACAATTAGTACTCTCTTTGCCATAATCGTACACCTCTCTTAAATTCTATTTTCTGGATTAATAATATCTGTAATTCGAATACCAAAATTCTCATCAATGACAACAACTTCACCAGTTGCAATAAATTTACCATTCACTAAAACGTCAACTGGTTCACCGACTAAACGATTGAGTTCAACGATGCTTCCTGGGCCAAATTCTAAAATTTCTTTAATTTTCCTTGAAGTACGGCCTAACTCAACTGATACCTCTAGAGAAACGTCCATTAAGATATCCATGTTTTCTTTTGGATAAACCTTAGGGCCACTATCAAATGATTGGAATTGTGGCGTCTGAACATCAACATCCTGTCTTACACTACTACTATAATTTGGTGTTTGTTGCATAGCTGGTTGAGCCATTTGAATTGGTTCATTATATATAGGATTTTGAATGGGTTGTGGCACTGGTTGTGGCATAGGCGCTGGCTGTGGCGCTACTTGAGGCGCCGGTGCTGGTTGTGGTGCTACTTCAGGAACTGGTGCCGCTGATGGCGTAGCATCTTCTTGAGAAAGCAAACCATTAATTAAATCCTTAGCAAATTTAAGTGGTAAAATTTGCATCAGTTCACTATCAATAATATTTTCTTCAATTTGTAACCTAAAAGCAATTTTAACAATATCTCCTTTAGGTCCAAATATCTTCTCTAAATCTGTGTCCATCTTAATGGCTTGTGGTGGACTAATATCAATCTTTTTATTGAAAATTTGAGCCATTGAAGTAGATGAAGACCCAATCATTTGATTCATTGACTCTGCAATAGCACTTAAATGAAGTTCTGTTACTGGGCCATCAACATAAGCACCTGTCCCCCCCATCATCAAATCTGCTATTACTTTAACATCTTGGTCCTTCAATATCATTAAGTTAGAACCAATAAACCCTTCAGTATAATCAACGGAAACAGCTGTCAAATCATCAGTGATTGTTGCAGTAAATTCATCCCATGTCATTGCTTCAACTTTAGGTGTTGTAATTAATACTTTATGATTAAGAAGTGTAAATAGGGTCGTTGCTGCAGTCCCCATACTAATATTTCCAATCTCACCTAATGCATCAATTTCATCTGGACTTAATTGTACTGAACCTTCTACTGAATCCCCTGAGCCTTGTTCCGCTTCACTACTGCTAGCATCATCGGAAGATACACTTCCCAGTAGTGCATTGATTTCTTCTTGGGAAAGCATTTCGGCTACCATCACTCATCCTCCCTCGTAATTACTTGATTAATTTTTATTGCCACTTTATTTTTATATTCTCCTGGAGTACCAGTGAACTTCAAAATATTACCTACATAAACATCTAAATCAGAATCGATATCTCGATCAAGCTTAATAATATCTGATCGCATGAGTTCAAGAAACTCTTTAACGGTTATATGTGTTTTTCCTAAAATAACTTTAACTGGCACACGGGATTTTTGAATCATCTTCTGGATATATTCCCCATATGAAGGTCCCAATTCCTGCTCTTTTTGAGAAAACCAAAACTTGGTGTTTAACTTATCCATAATTGACTCAATTACCAAGTGTGGAATACATATATTCATCATACCCGCAACATTACCTATTTTTATATTAAGCGTAACAAGTGCAATAATCTCATTAGGAGAAATAATTTGTACCACTTGTGAATTCGTTTCAATTTTTTCAAGCATAGGATCTAATTCTACAACATTTTGCCAAGGTTCCACCAAGAGTTGAACAAATTGGACAAATATCTTTTCTAAAATAACGCGTTCAATGTCTGTAAAATCTCTAATACTATTCAGACCACTTCCACTTCCACCTAATACCCTATCAATAATAGTAAACCCCATATTGGGTGAAAGTTCAAGCAAAATTGAACCTTTTAATGGTCTAAAATCTGTCACCGCTAAAATAACGGGATTAATTAATGCATTAGAAAACTCTGAATAGGTAACTGCCTCTGCATTCATAACTTCAGCCGATACCATCGTTCTGAGATGACCTGATAAATAGGTAGAGATTAGTCTGGCATAATTTTCAAAAATAATCTCTAATGTTCTTAATTGCTCTTTAGAGAATTTTGATGGTCTTGTAAAGTCATAAACTTTAACACCCTTTTGCTCATTTGCCTCTTGCATATCATTAACATCAATTTCTCCAGTATTTAGCGCCTTAAACAATTCGTCAATTTCGCTTTGTGATAATACCTCGCCCACCCAGTGTCACCTCCTTTTCTCATTATTGAATAAAATACTCTTGAAAATACACTTTACAGACCATATCTGTGTCTAATAAAGTATTTAATCTTGAAATGATTTCATCCGCTAATTTTTCTTTTCCATTTGTAGCATTCAGCATCGTATACGTTTGTTCTCCAACTGTAGAAATAAGTTCATTACGTACACTTGCTGCATTCGCCGTAATCTGTTCAGATAAAGCATTAAATGCCTTTTCATCCGCAGCATTAACACCAATTGAAACTTGAACCTTAGCAAAATGTTGTACATTTCCACTTTCAGTAGCGATATTAGTTAAAATAGAATCCCCTAAGTCAATAGGCTTTAACACTTGCTGCTGGGCTTCTTCTTCTGTTTGATTAGCACTTGCCACTGTATTATTGCTAAACATTTTCCACACAAAAAAGGTGCTACCTCCAATAGCTAATGCTAAAACAACTAATGCAATAATCACAAATAACTTAAATTTACCTTCCAATTTTCTTTTCCCCCCTTTACCTAGTTGCTGGTAATGTTAATTTAATCTCCACTCTACGATTTTTTGCACGACCTTCTGCTGTGTCATTTGCTGCAATTGGATGATACTCTCCCCAACCCACACATACGATTTGAGTCGCATCAAAATCCATTAGTTCAGCATAAAAACGCATAACAGCAATCGCTCTTGCGCTAGATAGTTCCCAGTTACTAGGAAATTTTGCAGTCGAGATTGGATTATTGTCGGTATGCCCTTCAATACTTAATGTATATCCTTGCGCTACATATTCTTTAAGCTTGTTTCCTAATGTTTCTAATGTTCTTACTGCACCTGCTTTAATCTGCGCATCACCAGAAGCAAATAAAACGCCATCTTTAAAGCGGATAACAATTTCGTCACCTTGTCGCTCCACATCAATGCGCTCATTCATTTGTTTTTCTTCTACATATGCATTAAGTTCCTCGGTTGCTTCTGCAAGTGCCTGATTTTCCTCTAACGCATCTTGAATTGAAAAGGTCGTTTGCTTTATCGGCATTTGTGACATACCATTTTGCATTGCCGTATTGGTCGTATTAATCGTCTGCCCTCCATCAAAAATACTAACTTGAGCATGAAATGAATTTATTAACTGTTGAAATTTAGCAGCATCTACTGTAGACATTGAGAACAATAATACGAAAAAGCACAAGAGCAGTGTCATCATATCACCATAAGTATTCATATAAGCAGGTGCACCTTTTTTAGGTTCATCTTCTTTTTTCTTCATGCCTTCACCACCTACTCTTCTACATCTTTCTGCTGATTATCAAATGTCTTTCTCATACCTGGCGCTAAAAAGGCTTTAAGTTTTTCTTCAATAACTCTTGGATTTTCACCAGCTTGGATAGAGAGTAAGCCTTCTACCATAACTTGCTTATGTAAAATTTCATCACTACTATTTAACTTGAGCTTATTTGAAATAGGTGTGGCTATAAAGTTTGCAATTAAAGATCCATAAAAGGTTGTAATTAACGCAACTGCCATCTTAGGTCCTAAAGTAGATGGATCACTTAATGCCCCCAGCATAACAATCAGCCCAATCAGTGTACCAATCATTCCCCAAGCTGGTCCAAGGTCTGCCATGGTTTCCCAAACCTTTTGGTTATCTTTGTGCCTATTTTCTACAAATGCAATTTCTGTTTCGAGTATATTTCTTAAAAGCTCTGCATCAGTTCCATCTACAATAAGCAAAACGCCTTTTTGTAAAAAGGGATCATCCATATTTTGAGCAATTTCTTCTAGTGCAAGTAACCCCTCTTTTCTGGCAGATAAAGCCAAGTCATTAATCTTTTTAATCACATCTGTTGGGTCAATCTCTTGTTTTCTAAAAGCATACTTAATAGTTTTAAGTCCTTCAATTAATTTAGGTAGTGGGTATGAAATCATTAATGCTCCGATTGTGCCACCAAAAACAATGAATACAGAGGACACATCCCAGAAGTCCTTTGGAGTTCCTCCAGTCCAGAACATCGATATAATAATACATGCAATACCACCAACTAACCCAATGACTGTAGAAATATCCACCTTTATCACCCCTCTCTATCCTCTACCACATAAATTCGTCTTTTAAATTCAACAATTTTATCAATAATCTCCTTGGGAGATTCCTTGACCACATACTTATTCCCTGTGGTCATCACAACAACTGTATCTGGTGTTTGTTCAAGTGTTTCAATCAAATCCGAATTCACCGTAAAAGTTTGGTCGTTTAATTTTGTCAAAATCACCATATTCTATCACCTAGCCTAACGTTTTAAATTCGTTAACTCTTGAAGCATTTCATCAGATACCGTAATAATTCTTGAATTAGCTTGGAAACCTCTTTGAGTAATAATCATATCCGTAAATTCGGCAGAAAGGTCAACATTGGACATTTCAAGTACGCCTGTACTAAAGTTACCTGCATCACCAATGCCATCAAATTCACCAGAGTTGGTGGTTGCTAAATAAAGGTTATCTCCAACTTTTTCAAGACCAGCTGGATTATCAAAGTTTGCAACAACTACCTGAGCAATTTTACGTTGTTCACCATTCGTATAGTTTACATTGATAATACCGTCTTTGCCAATAGAATAACCAGATAAGGTTCCTGCTGAGTTACCATTTGTTTCTTTTCCTTCTATAGTACTTTTGGTTGCATATTGAGTAATACTTGAAAGATCAACCGTTACATCGCTTAATGTACCCCCTCCTGGCAAATTAGTTATCCCACTAAGATTTAACCCAAATTCCATGGAGCTAGTTGAAGTACCTGTTGAACCACCTGAACTGCTTGAACCCAATGTTCCTGTCACACTCGTTAGCTTACCATCCTTATCAAATTGTACTTCTATTGCCCCAGAAGCAGTAATAGGATACAGCTCACCTTTAGCATCTGTAACATATGTTCCCTTACCAGTTGTCCCTTTTTTTCCTGTTTCAGCTATTGTAATCGACCATTTTCCTTTTGTTGTTGCATCCTGCTCAATAACAAGTGGTATCGTATAGTAATTTCCTAAACTATCATAAGCAGCAACAGAAAACGTTTCTTTTTCACTTGTACTACATACATTACCTGTAATTTGAGCTTTAGTTGTAATATCTGGATTCATAGACTGATATTTTGGATCAAATAAATTAATGTCTTGAACTTCCTGAGAATTGATTTCATACTCACCATTGCCATTATCAGTTGCCAACCATCCTTGTACTTTCATACCATTTGGATTCACTAGGTTTCCTTCATCATCTAGCCTTAAAGCACCTGAACGTGTAAAATAGCGTCCTGTGGCATCTGCTACAACCATAAAGCCATCTCCATTAATCATTAAATCAAATGGATTATCTGTACGTTGTGCTGCGCCTTGTGTCATTAACATATCAATAGATGATACATTAACCCCTAACCCTACCTGCATGGCATTCATACCACCACGTCCTGTGTCATCATTAGCTGATGTGGCACTAGAAAGGGTTTGTGAAAAGACGTCACTAAAGGTTACCCTTTGTGATTTATACCCTGCAGTATTGACATTGGCAATATTATTGCCTATAACATCCATTCTTGTCTGATGTACTTTTAAACCAGATACCCCAGAAAACATTGATCTCATCATAATACATTACCTCCTCATTATATCCTATTTGATCAGCTCTACATCATTAAAGTTAATCCATTGATCATTGATGCATACATAAGTGCCATCACTTAATATTTTAATATAATCTACTATACCTGTAACCTCTTTCTTGCTACCTTCAGCATCTATATAACTAGCTTTTGCTTCTCGATTTGTAATGCTGGTCTTTTCAATAATGTTAATGGCATTCGTATATGGCACACTAATTTGTGACTCTCCTGTACCTATTAAAACATACGGCTTACCAGAAACCATTTTAATACCCTTTACTTCACCCTCAACAATAACATTTTGCTCTTCACCTTTTTCATTCTTTTCTGTTGTTGTCGCTTGAATCGTTTTACCAATCACCTCAAAAGCAGATGTATTCGCTTGAATATTATCAGAACTAATAACTTGAGAAACTTTATCTAATGTAACTTCTTCCTCTCCAATGCCAAGCGTTGGTGTATCTCCAGATAATTTCACATAATCAACTTTACCATACTTTGAAGTTGTCTGACCAGTTGTCTCATCTTCAACTTGATACTCCACATACTTTCCAATCATCCCATTTGCAAGTTGCTTATCACTTGATTTAGCAACATTCATCATTTGCTCCAATGCTGTAAACTGCGCGAGTTGTGCGAGCATCTCTTGATTATCCATTGGATTTAATGGATCTTGATATTTCATTTGTGTCACCAGCATCTGTATAAATGCATCTTTTCCTAGAGCATCTTCCTTTTTAGTTGCATCAGATTTGCTTGAAAGATAGTCACTATCTGCTACAACAACATTTGTATTTCCTACTGCACTTGTTCCACTTGCCATCTTGCATCCCTCCTTATACCATATAATCGACTTCAGAATCGGAAGATATTAGAGGCTGTGTCATTTCTTCTTCCTCTTCATCAAAACTTGCTAAAATCTCTTGTATACGTTTACTTGATTTTTGTCTTTCTTGTTGCATTTGCGCTTCATGATTGTCTTGACGAATATCTACTTTTACATCGGCAACATTTAATCCTTGATCTTCTAAGCTATTTTTAAGCTCTCCAATTTCATTTAAAATAAAGTCTTTTGCTTTTTGATTGTCTACTTTAATCTCTGCCACCATTACGCCATGATCTTCAACAATCTTAACATTCATATTGCCTAATTCCTTAGGAGAAAGTGCAATATTAATTTCTTTTGTTTGACTCAGTACTTTAAAATCGACTTGCTCAATTAAAGTCTTTCCATTAACTAATTGCTTCGTAATGGTTGCCTCAGCTACCACCCCAGGCTCTGATGCAAAAGATTGCGTAAAGGTTGTGGTTGTAAAATTATGAATCGGAATATTGATTCCTAGGTCATTTGCCTCAGAGCTTTCATGCATTGCAAAGCTCAGCTGTGACTCCTCTTTTGCTTCAGTTTTATAACGTGAAGAAACTTCCTGAGGCTTTACTTCACTCTTGTCTAATGCCACAATACCTATCTCTGTTTGTTCTGCTTGTTCTGCTTGACTAGGCGTTATTTCTACCTGAGTCTCGCTGGTTACTTCCTCTATTATAGGTGTTTCCTCCAAAACAGGATTCACTTTTTTATCAACCACTGGTTTATCTTGGATTGAAAGTAGCTCTTCATTAAGTGCTTTTAAGTCTTCAAAGAGTTTACTCACCTTCTGAACATCTATCTCTCCTGATAATAAAGCATTTGTATCCCCTTGGGTAAGTATTTGAGCCACGAACTGTCCAAAGCCTTCCTCTGATAAAAGATCTTGCACAGTCATTCCCATTTCTTCTAATTGACTTTGAATCTCATCTATTGGAATTTGGAGTACTTCACTCATCATCATAAGAAGCTGACTATCTATATTGCCTTTATCATTTACCACTTCATCTTCTAGCTCATCCACCTTTGCTGATAAAGTAGCATTTTCTGTATCTTGAATGGTATCTTTCTTACTAGTTTCTAGCTGAGTCTTTGCTTTTAGTTTATCACTGCTAGAGGTAGCCTTTGGGTCAATTGCTCTATCCTCTTTTTTACTAGTCTTGTCATCTTTTTGAGTGTTATTAGCTGCCTTGGCTTTTTCTAGACTTGTCGTGAACTTTTCTTGAGTCTTTTTTGCCCCAAAGCTATTTGAAGTATTAGAAGTTTCTTTAAAGCCACTTCCTATGTTCATAATGGTATTTTCTATACTTACTTGACTCATCATAGCTCCCCCTTACCTTGTTTCATCTGGGGCAATTAATTTAACAACTTGGGCTGCCCCTTGTTCTGTCATTGAACTTAGAATCAATGCTTTTCGATCTGTATTCATGCCTGCAAAAATTGATTTAACTAGCTCAGAATCTGTTGAAACTAATCGTTCTAATACCTTAGCTGCCTGCTCTTCATCCATTTGAGCAATGGTTGAAGAAAGTTTCTTTTGTTCATCAGACAGCATCTTTTCACCTTTAAGTACTTTATAAATACGTTCTGCAACATCTGGATAAACGGCTTCAAATTGTTTAATGAATAATTCTGTATTAGTTCTTGCAACTTCTTCATCCCATGCTGCCTTTTGAGCCATAAAATCATTATAACTGGATTCATACTGAGTAAGACTTTCATTCTTTGACGTCAGTTCGTCATTAGTATTTTTCAATGATTGAACTTCTTCTTCTAGTCTAGTTATCTCCTGCTCTTGGACATTTACCTTAACTTTTAGTTCCTCTGGAGTTAATTCTTCTACCTGATTGCCTGCACTTGGAATAAATTGACCCACTAACGGAACTTTACTAAGTCCCTTTAAAATAGGTCTTCTAAAAAAGAATACACATGCCCCTACTATAATAAGTAGAATCAGCATAATTAACCATTTCTTCTTTTTCTTCTTTTTTTTTGGAACTAAAGGAGATGTTTCCATGACCTCTTCAGTATTTACTTCTTCTTTCTTCTTCACCTACTAGCTCACCCCTTTCCTTTATTTCCAAATCGATAGGTAACCATATCGTCTAAAATACGCTGCTCGGCTCGTTTTTCTTCTTCCTCAAAATTTTCTTTATGAATAGCTTTTAAATTATCTAATATTTTTCTATCCTTAACGGCTTCTAAAAGCGCTTCTCTTTTTTCCTCTACGACTTGTGTGGCTTTCTCAAGTTCTTGTTCTTTATTTTGGACTGCTTTTACTATATAGCTATTATATTGATTTAAGGTACGAACCTCTAATATATTAACTGCCTGTCTACTTTGCTTTCTCGTTAAGTTTAATGCGTCTTCCTTTATCTGTTCCAAATGAAGCTTTTCCTCATACACTTTTTCCCTATACTGTGTGGCTTCACCTAATTCTCGTTTTTTATTATCTTCTATCTTTTCTCTTAAAGATAAAACAGGTTCTAGGCTAAATTTAAACATTCTATCACCTATCCTACAATTTGTTGCATTTGATTTAAGGTTTCATCAAATGCAACTTTATCTCCAACTGTCTGACATAAAAATTGATTAATAGATGGCATCTTTTCAATTGCTAAATCAATCTCTGCATTGCTTCCTCTATTATAGGCTCCTACATTGATTAAATCCTCTGACTCTTTGTAAACTGCCATATGCTTTTTGATTTCAGTGGCTAATTTTTTATGTTCGGATGATGCAATACTACTCATTACCCTAGATATGCTGGCAAGGACATCAATAGCTGGATAATGCCCTTTTTGGGCAAGTTTTCTTGATAAGACAATATGACCATCTAAAATACCTCTAGCTGTATCAGTTATCGGCTCATTAAAATCATCTCCATCAACTAATACAGTATACATACCTGTGATACTTCCCTTACCTGAATTACCTGCGCGCTCCAAAAGCTTTGGAAGTTCAGCGTAAACAGAAGGTGGATAGCCTCTTGAAACAGGTGGCTCACCAATAGCCAGCCCGATTTCTCTTTGTGCCATTGAAAAACGTGTGAGTGAATCCATCATTAGAAGTACGTCCTTTCCTTGTTCACGAAAATACTCTGCTAAAGCCGTTGCTGTTTTAGCCGCTTTTAATCGCATTAAGGCAGGCTGATCAGATGTGGCAACCACAACAATTGAACGCTTTAACCCTTCTAATTTTAAATCATTTTCGATAAATTCTTTAACCTCTCTTCCACGCTCACCAATCAGTGCAATAATATTAATATCTGAAAGTGCGTTTCTTGCAATCATTCCCATCAGTGTACTTTTACCGACACCACTTCCTGCAAAAATCCCTATACGTTGACCTTTACCTACAGTCAGCATCCCATCAATTGCCCTTACTCCTAACTCTAATGCCTCACTAATGCGCTTTCTGTTCATAGGATTGGGGGCATTATTTTCTATTGGAACCAAATCCTTTGGGTAAATCATCTCACCATCAATCGGTTGAGCCTTCCAATCAACAACTTTTCCTAGTAAAGTTTCATCCACCTTAACACTTAATTTATCACCAAATGCCTTCACCTTACACCCTGGTCCTATTCCTTCTAGCGTTCCAAGTGGCATCAGCATTAAATGACCTTCTTTAAATCCTACTACTTCTGCTGGAATAGTACCCTGACCAGTTCTTGTTTCCACTT
Organism: uncultured Cellulosilyticum sp.; assembly: GCA_934725855.1. GTDB lineage: Bacteria > Bacillota > Clostridia > Lachnospirales > Cellulosilyticaceae > Cellulosilyticum. Next base: position 24,827 of record CAKVCL010000013.1, read on the forward strand.
CACAAATATCACCTATATTAGCCATTGGTCCTTTTGATTCAATTCCCATTCCAATCACTCTTGTCACTTTACCTGAATATGTCCATAAATTGTATTTTGTGACTTCAGCATATTTTTTTATATCAATCATATTTTCTCCTTATGATAATCCCTTTAGTAGCCTAATCTCTGAAATCATTTTATTTAAACCATGATTTACATCATACTCGATATTCCCTTGATTGGTTTCTAGAATGCAAGAGGTATCATTTAATGCATCACTACTTTCAATGACAATCTCTTTAGGAATCCCCTCCAAAAAATGCTCTTTATCGTTTTCAATAAGTTGTAAACAATTAGGTGAAACGACCAATTTCATAGCTTCTATAAACTGGTCCTTATGAAGCATTTTCCGAACGACTAATCGAAGCCATTCGACATTTTCACTGAGTTCTTCACTAATAATATGTTGCAAAATAGTGATCATTGTTTCAACCACTTCACCTTCAACATTTTGAAGTAATGCTTCTTTTTCAGCATGAGCAGCTTCAATAATTCCGTCAGCCTCTTTTTTAGCAAGCTCTATCGCTTCATCTTGCTTCTTCTGAGTCTCAGCAAGCATTTTAGCTTCTTTGTCTTTAACTTCATTTTCTATATTTTGTTGTTTCAAAGCAGCGTCTGCTAGCATTTTTTCAACTTTTTTATCGGCATCTCGAACCTTTTCCTGAATTTCTTTTTCAATTAGCTCTAATTCTTCTTTTCTTTTATGAATTAAATCTAACGTCTCATCATCCATATTAGTCGACCGATTTTCCTCACTATGTTGTATGTCATTATCTTTCACCGATTGTGCTGCAAGACGCTGAGATAAATCTAGGAGACTTTGACTTCTGATGCGACCACTTTTAATTATATTAGACAACGACCTCATCTCCTGCACCACGTGAAATAACAATCTCACCGGCATCTTCTAACTTACGAATCACATTAACAATTTTTTGTTGTGCATCTTCAACTTCTTTAACACGTTTTGGACCCATATATTCAAGATCTTCTTCAATCATTGCACCAAGACGTTTTGAAACGTTAGCCATGATGACTTCTTTAACCCCTTCACCTGCTCCTTTAAGTGCAACGGCAAGTTGATGATTATCCACCTCTCTAAGAACACGCTGAATAGACTTATTATCAAGCGTTGTGATATCTTCAAATACAAACATACGTTTCTTAATTACTTCAGCAAGTTCTGGGTCCTCAATTTCAAGATTTTCCATGATATTCTTTTCAGTTGTACGATCCACTTGGTTAATAATTTCAACAATTGAATCAATACCTCCAATACTCGTATAGTCTTCGGATACCAATGTAGATAGACGCTTTTCAAATTCCCTTTCAATTTGACTAATCACTTCTGGTGAAGCTCTATCCATTAAGGCAATTCTACGTGCCGTATCGGCTTGCATCTCAGATGGCAAGGCACGAATAATCTCAGCAGACTGACTAGGCTTTAAATAAGATAAAATAAGTGCAATCGTCTGTGGGTGTTCATTTTGAATAAAGTTAACCAATTGTGACGCTTCTGTCTTTCTTGCAAATTCAAAAGGTCTAACTTGTAAGGATACCGTTAATTTATTAATCACTTCTACTGCTTTATCAGAACCCAATGCTTGTTCAAGAAGTTGCCTTGCATAGCCAATACCACCCTCAGCAATATATTCTTGTGCCAAACACATTTCATAAAATTCTTGGAGTACTTCTTCTTTTGCTTTGGGAGAAACTGCTTTAATACTTGCAATCTCTAAAGTCAACTGTTCAATATCTTCTTCTTTTAAGAACTTAAAAATCTTAGATGATTTTTCAGGGCCTAATGCAATGAGTAACATTGCTGCTTTTTGCTTATTTGTATAATGTTCTTTAGTATTTGACATGCGCATCACTCCCAATCTTCATCAGACAACCAGTTACGTAGTAAGTTAGCAACTGCTTCTGGTTTTTCATCTACAAACTTATCAATCTGACGTTTTGTTTCAAGATTTTCTTTTACCTCAATTTCTTCTAATTCAACCTGATCTTTGGCAGCCTTAAGCATTTCTTCTACTTCAAGTTCAGGTTCAACTTCAACCTCTTCCTCTTGTTTTCTAAACTTAAGAATAACAAATACAATAACTAACAGTGCAAGAACAATGAGTACATATGGTATATAATCTTTATAATCAATATGATATGGTTCTTGATCAAGGAATATTGGGTTTTCATAAGAATTAACGACTACATTCTCAATACCTGTTGCTCGAATAACGGATTGAACCACTGTATCATCGACTGCTACTGCGACTTGAGCACTATTTGCTTCTTTAAATTCTTCCCAACTCATTCCAGATAAGGTAGGGGCAATGACCTCTTCTTTATAAATTTTATTTTTAAACAAGTTCACTGCAATAGAGGACTCATCAAGTTTTACATCCCCAAGATTTTTATTATATACGGACTCCGTCTTATCGGGTGCATAGGTAATATCTTTACTACTCTCTTTGCTTTCTCCACTAGAGCCATCTAGTGTTTGATAAGTTGCGACATCTCCGCCATTTGTATCTGTACCTGGTACATCCCCTGTATTTTGATTCTTTGAAGAGTTTTTAGTCTCTGTTTCATGTTGGACAACGCCTCTTGATTCATCGTCCCCTTGTGTTTTGTATTGTTCTTTCTTTTCTTGGTATTCATCAAAATCCAATACTAAATTAGGACTAATACGAACATCATCATACATGTTACCGAATAGTTCAATAACCTTCTGCTTGACTTCGTTTTCAGCAGCTAACTTTAACTCTTGTTGCTTGCCAACCACTGCATTATTGCTTTCGGCACCTGAATAAAGCGTTCGTCCCGTTGAATCAATAATGACGATGTTTTCTTTTTTTAAGTTTTTCACACCAGAAGCAACATAGCTTGCAATGCCTTCACATTGATCACTTGTTAGTGGTTGACTAAGTGTCAAAAAAACACTTGCCTTTCCTTCTACTTGTGACTGTAAATATGAATTTTTTTGTTCAGGAATCACAAGTTCGACTCTTGCATCTTCTACCCCTTCCATTTGCTCTAAAGTCGTTTGAAGGGACTGCCTAATCAGTTCTTTTTCACTTAATGATATTTCAGTCTGCGTAGTAGACATATCGATATTACTTAATAGTTTTTCCCATGTAAAACCATCTTCTGTTACTCCAGAAGATGCCGTGTACATCTTTGCCTCTTGATAAGATTTTTCCTCAACTAATAAATTTGTGCTGTCATCAATTAATTTATTTTTAATATTTTTCTCATCCAGAACTTCTTTAACTTGTGCGACCACTTTTGCATCAACAGCTTCTGAAAAAAGAACTTTATATTTTGGTCTCATTAATAGTGAAACAACAATAATGGTAATAATCAGTGCCCCTATTCCTATTCCAATTCCTATTTTCTGCTTTTTACTTAAATTATTCCATTTTTCAGTCACCTGATTTGATATTTGTTGAATCGTCTCTTGCAAATTATTCACCTCTCTTTACTCCAATCAGGTTTTATATTGTTATATTAAGAATTTCTTTATAGGCACTTAATAACCCATTTCTAACTTGCATAGAATATTGTAATAGAATATTGGATTTAGATTGTGCAACCATCAAATCCACAACATTATCATTTTCACCCGACATAAAATCTATTGTTTTTTGTGTTACATCGTCTTCTGCCATTTTACTTGTTTCTATGAGTTTTTTTGCTGCATCTAAGACAAAGTCAAAACTCTCACTTCCCGTTAATCTTGAAGTTTTTTTGCTTTCAGCTGATAGGTTTGAATCATTCCAATTCACACCTTGTATTGATGTCATGTTCTGCTCCCCTTCCTAAAATTATTTTCCAATATCTAATGCTTTCGTAAACATTGATTTCATTGAATTAAATGAGTTAACATTTGCTTCATATGAACGACTTGCTGAAATCATATTGACCATCTCATCAATTGTATTGACATTTGGCATCTCGACATATCCCTGAGCATTCGCATCTGGATGGCTTGGATCATATACTAGATTTCCATCGCTTTGATCCTCTACAATTTTTGCAACTCTTACCCCATTACAACCACTTTGTTTTTTCTGATTAAGTATGGAGCTAAAATTTTTATTCGCATCATTTTGGATTGCCTCAAACACAACCGTCTTACGTTTATATGGCCCTCCACCTTCTGTACGTGTTGTACTGGCATTGGCCATATTCTGTGATATGATATCTAATCTAAGTCTCTGGGCTGTAAGTCCACTTGCTGATGTATCTAATGAACCAAAAAAACTCATCTGTTTTCCTTCTCCCTATTTAAGATTTTGAAGTATTGTCTGCATGCGATTAAGCTGTGATGATATTCTTGTAACTAAAGCATTATATCTAAGTTCAACCTTTGTTTCTTCACTTCTTTCCACTTCTATGTCAACATTATTGCCATCCATTCTATAAGAGGCATTACGAAGATCCGTATAAATATCAGGATTCAACCTATTTAAATCAATACGATTATCTGGATTATTATGTAGCTGTTTAGCTAAAACTGTTTCAAAATCAATATCTTTTCTTTTATAGTTAGGTGTATCTACATTACTAATATTTTGACTAATAAGCTCTTTTCTAACTAGCGTCGCATCAATAGCTTTATTGACAAAATCCACCCCAGAAAAAATATCCATCTTTCTCCCCTTCCTTTCTATCTTTTTTATTTTTCACGCTTATATTGTTTATGTATTATATTTTATATTTCAATATACTACAAATATTATAACTTCTCTCCACATCCTTGTGCAATAATTATTAACAAACAAATCTCCATAATTCACAAAAATGTCACTTAATTAACGTTACTTTTTCTTTTTATGTGTTGTAACCCTTAATTTTTATAATCCTTTGTTTTTCATTTATGTAGTTTCTTATATAAATAGCTTTTCAATACTTGCAATAAGTATACTCCCGATGGCGCCTTCTACTAGGTATCTCCATTTTAAACTTGTATCTTTTTCTCCAAAAGTCTCATACTTTTTTATTTGGTATAGGTTAAGTCTAACTAGCATAGCATTTAAAATCACGCCTTGAAATACAAATAATTTCATATTAATCAACAAACCGTACACCCCATAATAAATATAGATGCATACCATTACATAACTATAAGCTAACACATTAAAAAACGTAGCACTAAGGGCGAGTGGGAGCAAATATCTAACCTCACCCAGTATCCAAATGACAAGAAATTTATAGTAATAGCCCCAAAAACTCTCTAAATATTTGTAGCCATTAGCATCCTTTTTATGATGATCACTTTCTAAATATCTGCCCAAAGCTCCCCAATCCACCATTTGTTGCTTACACTGATAAGTAGCATAAAATGTCCCGCTTACTATAGCTAGTCCTAACAAGACCAATAAGCCTCTATATTTTTTTAAAAACACTTTCCAAGTTTCTTGATCATTCATCATTATCACCCTTTCTGGAGCATTTTGTCCCCATTATAGCTTATGATGAATCAATCTCTAATAGACCTTTATCCTAGTGTTTTGACATATCAATAACTTGTTGATAACAAGCCTGCATACCTTTTATTACGCTATTTCTAAAGCCAGCTTCTTCCATGGCTAAAACCGCTTTAATCGTGGTTCCTCCCGGAGAAGTCACTGCATCTTTTAATGTACCTGGATGATTTCTAGTTTCTAAGACCATTTCGGCTGATCCTTTTACAGCTTGTGAAATCATTTCATAAGCCATTGCCCTAGGCATGCCAAAACTTACAGCTGCATCTGCCATTGCCTCAATAAACATATACACATAAGCAGGTGAACTTCCCGTAGCCGCTACAACTGCTGGCATTAGCTTTTCATCTACCTTAATAAGTTTTCCAAAGCTTCCAAAATACACTTTAAAGTCTTTAAGCTCTTCATCTTTAATACACGTTTCATAACAAAACGCAGTAATTCCTTCACCCACTAAAGCTGGTGTATTTGGCATTGTACGAATAAGCTTCACTTCATCTCCAAGTAAACCCTTCATATCGTCCAATGTATAACTTGGCGCTACTGTAATAATAATCTGTTCTTTTTTAACACAATCTTTAACTGTTTTTCCCACTACACCATAATACTGCGGTTTAACAGACATTACGATATAATCACATTTACTCATCAGCTGCTCAATACTTTCAGCTACAACAATATTATTTAAATCTGAAAAGGTTTGATACTTTGTAGCATCTACATCATAAATCCATACTTCATTTTCTGATACCTTTGCGCAAGCTTTAGCCATTGCGCCTCCCATATTACCTGCTCCAATAAATCCAATCGTCTTCATATTACCGCTCCTTTTTATTTCCCATTTTTTTACTTTTTAATTTTTTTATGCTATACTAGATTTATCTCTAATTACCACTAACCTTTTACAAATTTACGACGTAATTTATGACTTTGACCCCAAATACGTTATTTAAAATCTATCGTTTACTTATTGAAAGGAGAATTTATGTGGCAATTATGGTTAATCATTTTTATTATACTTCTATTAATGTTCTATTTCTATCCTAATGTGTCCATCTTTTTCTTTTTAATTGCAGCATGCCTCACTTTAATCCTTGCCTTCTTCAAGGACAATCTTATTATAACAACACTTTTTTTCATATTGACTCAATTATTTTTAAACAGCCTATCTTTCATATTTCTGCGCCGCTTTCATCATCCTGTATCTTTATCTCATACATTGCTTAACCAAAAAGGTATTGTACTTAACCCTCCCCAAAACGCTCTTTTTGAAACAGGGACACTTCGTATACACCATCACACATGGATCATTTCTTCAAACGTCCCCTTATATAAAGGACAAGTGGTTAATATTATCGCCATACAGGGGATTAGACTTATCGTCTCCCCTTAATGAATCTTCCTCTATCCAAACACCCCATAAATTAGACTTTCCTAACTTATGGGGTGTTAACTTGTTTATTTATTTTTATACCCGAACATGACCTTGTGCACCTAAATATTTTTCATTTTGTTTAAGGACAGGATCAATTACTTCATTTAAGAAATCTTCAACTTGTAAAGCCGCACATCCAATAAAATTCTCCGGTTTAAGAATATGATAAATTTCTTCTTTCGTCATTTTAAAATGATCGTCTTTTAAAATACGTTCAATAAGATCATTGTCTTTACCTTCTTCTTTCACAACAGCCGCTGCTTGCATAGATAGAACACGAATACGTTCATGTAATTCTTGTCTATCTCCACCACGTTTCACGCCTTCCATTAAGATAACTTCTGTCGCCATAAAAGGAAGTTCTGCCATAATGTGCTTATGAATAACTTTTGGATAAACCACTAATCCATCTGCAACATTCATATAAATTTCCAAAATCGCATCTACTGCCAAAAATGCTTCAGAAACAGAAATTCGTTTATTTGCACTATCATCTAATGTTCTTTCGAACCATTGCGTAGAAGCTGTAATAGCTGGATTAAGTGTATCACATAATACATAACGTGCTAGGGAAGAGATACGCTCTGAACGCATTGGATTACGTTTGTACGCCATAGCAGAAGAACCAATTTGATTCTTTTCAAATGGTTCTTCAATTTCTTTTAAATGTTGTAATATACGGATATCATTACTAAATTTATAAGCTGACTGAGCAATATTACTTAACACATTCAGCATCATACTATCAAATTTTCTTGTATAAGTTTGTCCCGTTACAGGATAAACCTCTTCATATCCTAATTTTTCAGCAATTAAAGCATCCAGTTTTTTTACCTTTTCATAGTCTCCCTCAAACAAATTTAAGAAAGTTGCCTGAGTGCCTGTTGTTCCTTTTGCTCCTCTTAGGCGTTTATGGCTTAAAATATGTTCCACTTCTTGCAAATCAAGCCATAAATCTTGTATCCACAAAGTAGCACGTTTACCTACTGTTGTCAGTTGAGCGGGTTGTAAATGTGTAAATCCTAATGTAGGCAAATCTTTATATTGCTTTGCAAATCGAGATAATTTGTCAATAACATTAACGAGTTTCTTTTTGATGATCTCCATCGCTTCATACATGATGATCAAATCTGTGTTATCACCAACATAGCAACTTGTAGCCCCTAAGTGAATAATCGGCATAGCCGTTGTAGCTTGTTCACCATAAGCATGAACATGCGCCATAACATCATGTCTTACTTTATTTTCCCATTGTTCCGCTACTTCATAATTAATATCTTCACTATATTTCTTAAGTTCTTCAATTTGTTCTTTGGTTACATTAAGGCCCAATTCATGTTCTGTCTCAGCTAGAATAACCCACAACTTGCGCCATGTTTTAAACTTTTTATCATCTGAAAATAGATATAGCATTTCACTACTTGCATATCTTCCTTGCAACGGACTTTTATAAGCGTTTCTCATATTCATTTCCTTTCCTCTTTAGTGTCTTTTACTCAATTTATTATAGTAATAATTATAAGGAATGGCAATACATTTTCGAACATTTAATGATATACTATTGAATTTGTTCGGTTTTATTTCTTATTATAACCTTAAAAAATTAAAAATTGTTCTTTTCACTAAAAATAAGGAGTAGGCTTTAGCCTACTCCTTATTTGGCATATTCAGTTGCTCTTGTTTCACGAATAATACTTACTTTTATTTGTCCAGGATATTCTAAATCATTTTCGATTCGCTTTGTTACATCTCTAGCCAAAAGAACTAAGCCATTATCATCCACTTCTTCTGGGACAACCATAATACGTACTTCTCTACCTGCTTGAATGGCATAAGATTTATCAACCCCTTTAAATGAGGTAGCAATTTCTTCAAGCTTTTGAAGACGTTTAATATACGTTTCAAGTGTTTCTCGCCTTGCACCTGGTCTAGCAGCTGATACTGTATCTGCTGCTTGAACAATAACCGCAATAGCCGTTTCAGGATCGACATCTCCATGATGAGCTTCGACTGCATTGATAATCACAGCATTCTCACCATATTTACGGCACAAATTAGCACCAATCGTTACATGTGACCCTTCTACTTCATAATCGACTGATTTACCAATATCATGAAGCAATCCTGCCCGTTTTGCCAAACGAACATCTAGTCCTAACTCACTTGCCATAAGACCTGCTAAGTTAGAAACCTCTATGGAATGACGGAGCACATTTTGCCCATAACTTGTCCTAAATTTCATCTTACCTAATAAACGAATGAGTTCAGGATGTAATCCATGTACACCCGTTTCAAAAGTTGCTGCTTCACCTTCTTCACGGATAATCACTTCAACTTCTTTTTTCGCTTTTTCAACCATCTCTTCAATACGCGCTGGATGAATACGCCCATCTACAATTAATTTTTCAAGAGCAATGCGAGCCACTTCTCTTCGAATTGGATCAAAGCCAGATAAAATAACAGCTTCTGGTGTATCATCAATGATTAAATCAATTCCGGTTAATGTTTCAAGCGTACGTATATTTCTACCTTCACGCCCAATGATACGTCCCTTCATTTCATCATTTGGTAACGGTACAACGGACACGGTTGTATCCACCACATGATCGACTGCGCATTTTTGAATGGCATTTGTAATAATCTCTTTCGCTTTTTTATCTGATTCCAATTTTGCTTTTGCTTCTATTTCTTTAATCATGATGGCTGACTCATGCTTAACTTCTTCTTCAATGGTCTGTAAGAGATACTGTTTTGCTTCTGTTAAGGTAAGTCCTGAAATTCTCTCTAGCTCTTGAAGTTGCTTTTCTCTAAGCGCTTCAATTTCATCCTTGGCTTTTTCAACTTTGTCCATTTTTTTCTGAAGTTGCTCTTCTTTTTGCTCAACAGCGCTATTCTTTTTATCTAAATTTTCTTCCTTATGAACAAGTCTTTTTTCAAGTTGTTGTAGTTCATTTCTTCTTTCACGTACTTCTTTGTCTAATTCATTTTTAAGTTTAATATTTTCTTCTTTTGCTTCTAGTAAAACTTCTCTTTTCTTTGCTTCACCTGATTTAATAGCATCATCAATAATTTTTCGAGACTTTTCTTCTGCGGAACCAATCTGAGCTTCTGCTTGACGCTTTCTATAAGAAAAACCACCAAAAAAGGCTATTACTCCAACAATTACTGCTACTAAAATAAATCCTATAATCATTCCCACTGTTCCTATCTTTACCACCTCCCACGTTAATCAATGTGCAAATAACATTATAATTGTATAACTTTTTAAAAATGCTGTCAAGCTAAGTGATTATTAGCTTTTACCGCACTCATCCTATCCCTAACCAAAGAAAAAAGGCAAAAGATCAAAATCTTTCACCTCTTCTTAAATATTATTTTAAATATTATTCGTTTTCTTCAGAAACCTCTTCTGCACTGCCACTTACTAGACTAGCAGCCTCTTCACTGTGAGTAATGTTTTCATTTTCAAGTGCTTGTAACCCATAGTGTTCTCTTACTTTATTTTCAATTTCAAGCATTAAATCTTCGTGCTCTTCAATATACTGTTTGGCATTTTCACGCCCTTGACCTAGGCGCAAATCGCCATAAGAATACCACGCCCCACTTTTATTGACAATATCTACGTTAGCGGCTAAATCAAGTACATCTCCTGCTTTTGAAATACCCTCACCATACATAATATCAAATTCTGCTTGTTGGAAAGGTGGTGCCACCTTGTTCTTGACAATTTTCACACGTGTACGACTTCCAATAAATTCGTTACTTTGTTTTAAAGTTTCAATTTTACGAACGTCCATTCTGACTGAAGCATAGAATTTAAGTGCTTTACCACCTGTCGTTGTTTCTGGACTGCCAAACATGACCCCTACTTTATCACGCAATTGATTAATGAAGATCACTGCACATTTAGACTTGCTGATGACACCTGTTAATTTTCTAAGTGCCTGAGACATCAGTCTTGCTTGTAATCCCATATGAGAATCTCCCATATCGCCTTCAATCTCTGCCCTAGGAACTAAAGCTGCTACAGAATCCACAACAATAATATCAATTGCCCCTGAGCGTACCATTGTTTCAGCAATTTCTAATGCTTGTTCCCCATTATCAGGTTGTGAAATATAGAGTTCGTCAATATCTACCCCTAATTTACGTGCATAAGCAGGGTCAAGTGCATGCTCTGCATCAATAAATGCTGCCACACCGCCTTGCTTTTGTACTTCTGCAATCATATGGAGTGTAACCGTTGTCTTACCAGAAGACTCTGGTCCATAAATCTCAATAATTCTTCCTTTAGGAATACCCCCTACACCTAATGCAATATCCAAGCTTAATGAACCTGTTGGGAAAGTTTGAACGGTGGTATCAGTTGCTTCCCCTAATTTCATAATAGAACCTTTACCAAATTGCTTTTGTATCTGTGAAATAGCCGCATCTAGTGCCTTTTTTGATTCATCATTCATTTTATCACCTCATTCAATATCGAACACTTGTTCTAAACCTATTATAGCTAACTTTTTATCCTGTGGCAAGTGATTTATTTCAATTTTTTATAAAGCTGAAATAAAATATGCTTAACCGTTTTTTGTCTGACCTCTTGTCTTGAACCATTCAATTGTAGCTTAAAGACTTCTGTTGCTTCTCTAGTGGCAATGCCAATATAAACGAGTCCTACGGGTTTAGACGGTGTCCCACCTGTAGGGCCTGCAATGCCCGTGGACGAAAGACCTATATCTGCTTGTGCACGCTTTCTAATGCCCTCAGCCATTTCTCTAGCCGTTTCTTCACTAACAGCGCCCACCCTTTGAAGCGTTTCTTTTTGCACATCCACATACTTCATTTTAGCTTCATTGCTATAAGTAACAATTCCTTCATTCATACAAGCTGAAGCACCACTATAATTAATGAGTGTTGCTGCAATAAGTCCACCTGTGCAAGATTCTACCGTTGCAACCGTCATATGACGCTGTGATAAGCATTTCATTAAGTTTTCTTCAAGCTTGTCTTCATTATAACCGAAAATATAAGGCTCTAAACGTTGCTCGATTTTATTTTTTAAATCACAGAGCTTCTCATCTGCTTTTTTATCATTTTTTTCATGAACGGTTATGCGAACAATTACTTCTCCTTCATTAATATAGGTCGCAATATTCGCTCCATCTTGTTCTCCTAATAGAGGCTTAATTTTTTCGGCGAGTTCACTTTCACCAATTCCAAAACATTTAATATCTAGGTGTTTTATTGCAATAGATGAGCGATTTTTTAATAAAGGCAGTACATAGTTTGAACACATCGGCTGCATTTCTTTTGGGGGGCCTGGTAGTAAAATAATCATTTTGCCCTGAGCTTCTAATAAGCATCCTGAAGCAGTTCCACAATCATTAGGCAATATCTTTGCATTTATTGGAAACTTGGCTTGCTTTTCATTACTAATTGGCATCTCTTTACCCATTTTATGAAAGTAAGCCTTTAGCGCATCATATACCTTAGGTAATGTCTCCATTTTCATTCCCAACGCTTCACAAACCACTTCTTTCGTTAAGTCATCTGGCGTAGGTCCTAGTCCGCCTGTAAAAATAATGATTTCTGAACGTTGTAGAGCTAGATGTAATGCTTCCTTTATTTTTATGGCTTCATCTCCTACTGCACTCATGTAACTTGGCTCTAATCCACAAAGTTGAACATTTCTAGCTAAATAACTCGCATTTGTATTGACCGTATGTCCATAAACCACTTCATCACCAACTGCAATGATTTCTACCTTCATTTCTCTAACCCTTTCTAAACTAAGTATCTTTTCGATTTTTACCCTTGAGTGATTAAATGTTATATATATGTTAAATATTATACCACAGTCATATTCTGTTTTAATCCACTACTTTAAATTTATTTAAAAAGGGAAGGTTATCAACCTTCCCCTCGTTGTTTCATAAACGCTTCTCTACATTCCCAAGAACAAAAGTAATGCTCCTTTCCATCCACTAATACACGATAAGCGTCCTCTTTTCTAATGGATTTATGACATATTTCATCTAATACGGTAGGTATACTTTCTACCTTTAATGGCGCTTGCGGCTTTTTCTCAATGACTTTTACCTGTCCATTAACAATAGTAATGCCTTGTATATTCGGGTTGTCCTTGTTATCTCTTATAACCTTTTTGATTTTAAATAGACACCGCATAAAATTAAATACGCTAATAACCCCTACTAAAATAATCATATTGACAATAAAATCCCATACCATTTTCATTACCTCTTCTTACTTTTTATTAAGTATAGACTATGCATATGAACAAATTTTAAACATCCTAACATCCTTAACCTTTATTGTTTCATCCTTATAAAAGGAATAATGGACACCTTGGTGCCCATTTATTATTTTTCCTCAGTTTGATTTTGAGTTTGTTCTGGTTGCTCTTCTTTTTCAGTTTCATTAGCTGCTGTAATATATTTAGAAAAAACAGATTGTAACATAAAAGACTGTCCCCAAACAATGGCTCCTGGCGCAACGGTAATAATAATTGGGAATTGAAGCACGCCTATACAAACGACCGCAATAACGCCTAAATTGCATATGGTTGTTAAAAGGTGTTTATGAATTAAAATAAAGGTAGTTCGAATTAAAGCACCTGTTGGCACATCAAATCTAGAAAGAACTGCCCAGATATATGTATTGAAATTAAGTACCTCAAAGGCAAATAAAATCGTAACTGGAATGATGATTCTTAAATAAGAAGCACTTTCATTCGTATTATTAACAAAAATAAAAGAGACATAAAGCCCTAAGCTGATAAATGCAATAAGGGTTAAGACCGTAAGTGGTACAGATTGTCTAAAGTTTTGTTTAAAACTTTTGAAAAAGTCTTTCGCCACATAGGTTTGTTCTTTTCGAATCTTTTTACCGATTACATAATAAAGTGCAGTAGTAGACGCACCTATGGTAATAATACCGAGTGAACAAATCCACCATAATAACGCTAAAATAATGATATCGGCAACTTCTCCCATAAACACCCAAATCGGTGCATCTAAATTAAAAATATTAGACATGAACTTGTCCTCCTTGAACAAATAATTCGCTTTTCTAAGTATACTATAATCTAACCTTTTTTTCCATAATACTTTGTAAATATGTATTTTTTATAAACTATTAACCAGCAATTTTCATCAATAGACTATTCAATATCCTGTATTTATTTATATACAATAGATTATTTTTTCAAAAACTCTTGAAATAAGTTGATTATATCTTATAATTATACACATAAACTAATATATATAACAAAAAATAAGGGGGATATAATTTATGAAAGAAAAAGTTGTATTAGCATATTCTGGTGGATTAGATACTTCGGTTTTAATCCCATGGCTTAAAGAAAATTACGATTACGATGTAATTGCTGTTTGTATAAATGTTGGGCAAGATGCAGAGTTAGTTGGACTTGAAGAAAGAGCCCTTTCAATGGGTGTTAGTAAAGTTTATGTAGAAGACGTTAAAGATGAATTTATGAGAGAATACGTTTTCCCAATGATTCAATCTGGTGCCGTTTATGAATCTAAATATTACTTAGGAACTTCTATTGCACGTGCTGTAATCGCTAAAACACTTGTACGCATTGCTGAAAAAGAAGGTGCAACAGCTATTTGTCATGGTTGTACTGGCAAAGGTAATGACCAAATTCGTTTTGAATTAGGAATTGCTGCCCTTAATCCACACTTAAAAGTCATCGCTCCATGGCGAATCTGGGATATTTCTTCTCGTGAAGAAGAAATTGAATTCCTTGAAAAACGTGGTCTTCCAGTTCCAATGAAAAAGGAAGACAGCTACAGCCGTGACCGCAATATGTGGCATATTTCTCATGAAGGTCTTGAACTTGAAAATCCTTGGAATACACCAAACTATGATCACTTATTAAAATTAGGGGTTTCTCCTGAAAAAGCACCTGACACCCCAACTACTATTACATTAACTTTCAAAAATGGTGTGCCAACTCATTTAGATGGTGTCGCTATGGAGCCTTCTCCACTTCTTGAAAAATTAAATGAACTTGGTGGTGCAAATGGTATTGGTATTTCCGATATCGTTGAAAACCGTGTCGTTGGTATGAAATCTCGTGGCGTTTATGAAACACCAGGTGGAACCATTTTATATGCTGCCCATGAAGAACTTGAACACCTTACACTAGACCGTGAAACTTATCGTTACAAACAAGAAATTGCTCTTGAATATGCGGACTTAATCTACAATGGGAAATGGTTTACACCACTTCGTGAAGCCCTTCAAGCATTTGTGGAAAGCACACAAAAAGTTGTAACAGGTGAAGTTAAATTAAAACTTTACAAAGGCAATATTATTCCTCAAGGTAGCAAGTCTCCTTATTCACTTTACAGTGAATCTCTTGCTAGCTTCACAACAGGTGATTTATACGATCACAAAGATGCAACTGGATTTATTCGTCTTTATGGTTTACCACTTCGTGTGCGTGCTTTAATGGAAGCTGAGCAAAAGAAAAATCAAAAATAAAAGGTTGTGTTGATAAGAAAAAGATATCTTGATCAAGATATCTTTTTCTTTTACATCCATCCTACTTAAATGACTTAAATACATAAGGAGGCTCTATTATGAAACTTTGGGGCGGACGTTTTGCTAAAGAAACCGATCAATTAACGGATCATTTTAATTCATCCATTTCTTTTGATATGCGTCTTTATAAACAGGATATTATTGGTAGTATCGCACATGTGCAGATGCTAGGTAAACAAAACATTATTTCACTTGAAGAAAGTGAAGCCATTGTAAAAGGCCTTACAGAACTTCTTGAGGATATTGAGGCTGGTAAAGTAGAATTTAATGAAAAAATGGAAGACATTCATATGAATATTGAAGCCCTTCTTACAGAACGCATCGGCGCAGTGGCTAAAAAAATGCACACAGGACGTAGTCGTAATGACCAAGTGGCTCTTGATGTTCGTCTTTATACAAGAGATGAGATTGAAAATCTTAAGGCTCTTTTAAAAGAACTCATGGAAACGGTTTTAAACTTAGCCAAACAATACAGTGAAACGATTATGCCAGGCTATACCCACTTACAACGTGCCCAACCGATTACTTTTGGTCATCATTTAATGGCTTATTTTGAAATGCTTAAAAGAGATTATAAAAGACTTCAATTTACTTTTGAAAATACCAACTATTGCCCACTAGGCAGCGGGGCACTTGCCACAACGACTTATCCTTTAGATCGTGAAGCAGTGGCCGATGCGCTCCATTTCACGGGCATTTGTGAAAATAGTATTGATGGCGTTTCTGACCGTGATTTTTGTTTAGACTTACTTTATACGCTTTCTACCCTTATGATGCACCTCAGTCGTTTTAGCGAAGAAATTATTTTATGGAGTTCTCATGAATTCCATTTCATTGAACTCGATGATGCTTATAGCACAGGTAGTTCTATCATGCCACAAAAGAAAAATCCAGATATCGCTGAACTTGTACGTGGTAAAACAGGTCGTGTTTATGGCAACTTAATGAGTTTACTCACCACTATGAAAGGACTTCCTCTTGCTTACAATAAAGATATGCAAGAAGATAAAGAACGCTTATTTGACAGCATTGATACGCTTAAAATGTGCCTACCAATCTTCACCCGTATGCTTGCTACTTTAAAGGTTTGTGCTTCAAATATGTATAAAGCAGCTTCTGGTGGCTTTACCAATGCAACGGATGCAGCGGATTATTTAGTGAAAAAAGGACTTGCCTTTAGAGATGCTCACGAAGTGATTGGTAAACTCGTTCTCTATTGCGTAACGCATGAAACTTCTCTTGAAGAATTACCATTAGACGTTTATCAATCTATTCATCCAATCTTTGACGAGGACGTTTATGAGGCGATTGCTCTTACCACTTGTGTTAAAGAACGCCAAGTTAAAGGGGGACCAAGCAAGGAAGCTTTAAATGAACACTTTGACAAAGCAGACAAGTTTCTTGAAACTTTATAAAACCTAATTCCGTTAAAAGGAGCGCTGAACCATTTTATAAGGCGCTCTTTTTTAATGCCTTAAGTACTTGATTAATGCCTAAATGCCTGATTTAAAAAAGTTAAAAATCTCTTTTTCACAAAGTTCAAATAACTCAATTAATTCATTTGCAAATCGATTTCTAAAGGAACTATCGCACTGCCATGCTTCAAATTTTGCATAGGCATTTTCTCTAGAAGGGGATAAGTAAAACGCTTTTAAAAAAATCATAACTTCTTTTCTTTCTTCTAAAGTCCTTTTTTCAATGGTCATCGCAATTTCATCTTGATCACTGCTTAGCCTGCCAAGAGGCTCTAAAATATATTCTACTAGGCTTGTAGGTGAAATAACAACACAGGCTGGATTCAAATAAAACGGCAGTTCATCACCTAAATACGTCTTGGCGCTTATCCAAATCCATTCAAATTTTTCTTTTTGAACCACTTTTATAAGCTGACTATTTTGAATTTCCTCTAAAAGCTCCCACTTTCCGTTTTGACTTTCAAAAACTTGCCATCTACTTTCAGAAATAAGCGTGATTTCTTTAAGCATCTTCATATCGTTTACTTCCTTTTTGAGTAAGTATAGACCATTTGATATTTTCTTAAACAAAAAACTTCTTTTTAAGTTACTTTGCTTAAAAAGAAGTTTTTTGTTTATCTTATTTTATTTGACCTTTATTTTGTATGCGCTTTTGAACGTTTTTTACGATGTTTAATTGCATGCGTTTCTTTCACTTCTACTTTTTTAGAGGCTATCATTTTCTTAATCTTAAACACCACTATGCTTAATTGTGGTAAGGTAATTTCTATGCTTTGCTCTCTGCCATGCCAAGGAATCGCTTCAGACAAAATAACCTCATGATTCACTTGTCCTTTACCTCTATAAGCTTCATCATCACTATTTAATATTTCTAAATAAGCTGCTTGATAAGGCACACCTATACGGTATTTTTCATAGCTCACATCAGAGAAATTCATGATGACAATAAGGTCTTCTTCCTTAGCGGGTGCTTTTCTAACAAATGATAACACCTTTTGAGAGGCATTCTCGCAATCAATCCACTCAAAATTTCCATAGCCCTCATTCATATCCCATAAAGCCTTTTGAGATGTATACAAATGGTTTAAATCTTTAACAAAGGCTTGTACCCCTTTATGATTGGCATCTTCTAACAAGCTCCATTCTAACTCAGTTTCTTCATTCCATTCCTTCTTCACAGCTAGTTCATTTCCCATAAAGAGCATCTTTTTACCTGGATGCGTAAACATATAACCATAAGCTGCTTTCAAATTGGCATACTTTTCTTCCATTGTACCTGGCATTTTATAAAGCATACACTGCTTCTCATGTACCACCTCATCATGAGAAAGCACTTGAATGAAATTCTCGCTAAAGGCATACATCAAACTAAATGTGATTTTGCCATGCTCCTTAGTTCTATACGCTACAGGTGTTCTCATATAGGATAGGAAATCGTTCATCCATCCCATATTCCATTTAAAGCCAAAGCCTAACCCCCCATTACAAACAGGATGGGATACCTTTGGCCATGCGGTAGATTCTTCTGCAATCATCATCACGCCTGGTACCCTTTTATAGGCGACTTCATTAAGGTGTTTTATAAATTCAATGGCTTCTAAATTCTCGTTGCCTCCAAATGCGTTACGCACATAATCCTCACCACGACCATAATCTAAATAAAGCATCGAAGCAACCGCATCGACTCTTAGACCGTCAATATGATATTTTTCTAGCCAACTCAGTGCACTGCCAATCAAAAACAATGCCACCTGTGGTTTGCTATAGTCAAAAATTAGTGTGCCCCAGTGTGGATGATTGGCTTGTTTTTCATCATCCTTCTCGTAAAGTGCTTGTCCATCAAATTTCTCTAATGCAAAGGCATCTTTTGGAAAATGGGCTGGTACCCAATCTAAAATCACCCCTATACCATTTTGATGGAGTGCATCCACCAAATATTTAAAAGCATCTGGATTGCCATAACGGCTAGTTGGGGCATAATATCCCGTTACTTGATACCCCCATGACCCGTCAAATGGATGCTCAATGATTCCCATTAACTCTACATGGGTATACCCCATTTCCTTAATATAGGTTACCAGTGCCTTGGCTGCTTCTTCATAGGTATATTGCG
The DNA here is from genome assembly GCA_934725855.1 of uncultured Cellulosilyticum sp. GTDB lineage: Bacteria > Bacillota > Clostridia > Lachnospirales > Cellulosilyticaceae > Cellulosilyticum. Next base: position 43,961 of record CAKVCL010000013.1, read on the forward strand.
TGCCATCCACATGCCTTTTCCAAGAACCAATATGTATTTCATAAATGGACATGGCTTCTTTACACCACGTTTTCTTCGGTCTTTCCTCCATCCACTCATTGTCTTGCCACTTATAGTCTTCATCATTAAAAATAACAGAAGCATTTTGTGGTCGTACTTCATAATAATTTGCACAAGGGTCCGTCTTTAAAAGTAAAGCCCCTGAAGACGTTAAAATTTCATAACGATAAGTATCGCCTTCACCAAGACCTGGAATAAAAAGTTCCCATACCCCATGGCTTTCAATTTTTCGCATCATATGTCTTCGACCATCCCAATGATTAAAAGAGCCCACGACACTTACCCTAACGGCATGAGGTGCCCATAGTAAAAATCGCACCCCTTTAATCCCATGATGGCTATAAAAATGCGCTCCCATTTTACGATAAATCTCATAGTCTTTGCCTATTCCAAACAAATAGAGTTCTTCAGAGTTTATCGTAGCTTCAAATTGATAAGGGTCAATATAAGACCATGTATGCCCCTCTTCATTTTCGCATTCTAAGCAATATAAAAAAGGCTTCTCTTTATGTATGACATACTCAAAAAAACCACTTGGCGCTTTGCCTTCCATTACATATCTCTTATGATCATCATCTAGTGCAACAGCTGTTACTTTTTTCGCTTCGGGGCATAAAACACGAATTAGTAGTTCATCTTCCCCTTCTAATTGATGCATCCCTAATACATTGTGTGGACCATTATATCGTCCCTCTAACACAGATTTTAATATTCCTTCATCCCACAAATTATACTTTTCCATGTTTTCACCTCTTTACCAGTATCTTAATATATTTCCGTATGTTTTTCAATCTTTTAGCCCTCTGTTTTACATTCTTTTCATGAAGATGCTTGTTTTATCTTCCAAAATTGTATATTCTATTGATACAGACAAAGGAAGGAGTCTTAACATGTCAAATCAATCCAAACAACTTTATGCAACAGTCGCTTATTCCTATTTCGAATATATACAAGCTTATCTTGATTTAATCAGCAATTCCATGTTCTTTTCCACGAGTTATCTGGATGAAGAAACCGCTAAAATGCAAGAGGAGCTTAAACATTACTTTTTAATTTTACCAGAACTACTTACGCCCAAAAATCCTGAAAAAGAAACTTGCGCTACCAGGCTTCTAGAAATCCGTGAATCACTCGAAGTCAAATACCGCACTTTAATTGCTTATCAACGCGAGCTTACGCTCTTACTGACTATAAGACAAAATGATCCTGATTTTCTGGCGCATTATTTTGAAGAAATCGGGCTGGGTCATATGACCGCTAATGACGTCCCATTTGACGAAATTGCTAATGACTGCGTCCGCTATGTGTTTGAGCAAACGTCTGGTAAACAAAAGCAACAAAGAGCTAGCCAGTTACTTCCTTATATTCCTATTCGTATGACAAGAGATAATTATCTTCATTACGTCAGACAAAGTATTGGTCATATTGCGATTAGCAATCAGCTAGAAAGTGGGCATTATCTTATTTCTATTTTAAATCAGCTGTTTGATGGAAAAAGCTATGAAGGGTATGGCAAACATTTTATAGACTTACAAGATTCATTAGAGCATCTTTCCTCTATCCAAGATACCGAAGAACTTTTCGAGGAAGCTAACTTACTCAATGAAACTTTAGAAAATTATATGGATATGCTAGAGAAAATGTTCCGTATGATTTGCACACTCAGTAACTTACTGATTGTTGAAAAACTTGAATTCAATGAACTCACTGAGATGCACGTTTCATTCTTTGACCTTTATCATTCGGTTAAAAACATTATTCTTCAAAAAGAAGACTACAAGCTCATTCTTGCTTCCCTTCCTGAACGTATGGAAGCTATCGGGAAAGAACTCTTTGAAGAATATGAAAAAACTTGCAAAACCACTATAGATAATAGCTTATTTGCTTTCATGCAAACGTACTTAAATATGACGATGCAGCAAATTTTTGGTTTTTCGACCGCCAAACACAGTGCTTATTCAAATGAGCTTCTTAGTTTATTTGATGAGTTCACTCTAAGCTTAAAAGAAAAACTTTCTCATATGCCACAACTTGAACGCAAATACCGCATGCAATACTTTATCAGTCAGATTCCATTTGTTATGTCTAAAGAAAACTTTGACGCTTATGTGCATCACGCCTTCAGCAATATTTCTGTCTTTGCACCATACCTTCAAGTGGCTAACCAACTTACCAGCCTCTTAGAAGAAAATCATTATTATCCTGAATTTGAAAAGACACCTGTCATGGAAACAAGTGACATAGAAGACGATGAAGCCGCCCGCTTTATTGCCGAGCATGCTGACCTTTTTCAAGAAGAATCCGATGATTTTTTAGGTGATGATATCGGGCTACCAAAGCCTTTTCATTAAAAAATTTGATTCCTTATCAGAGCTTCTTTAAACTCATCCATTAAAATAAAGGAGCTCTCTCAAAATGTATCAATAGCTTATAAAAATGAATAAGCAACTTTTCGAATACTAAAAAGAGCAATCAAACTAATTGAATTTCTAGTTTGATTGCTCTCTATTATCTCATACTTCTTCTCATCTGTCTAACAGCGGTTTTAGCCGAATGCTTAGCTAACCTTAACCCTTGTTTAACCATTTCATTCAGTCCCACTACTAATGCCCCACATCCTATAATTTTAAACCACATCTCTTTTGAAAGCGCAATGGCATTAAAAAATCCACCTACATATTGCGTCATGACAATCTGAAGCATGGCTGTTGCCCCAATGATCACTAATGCGAGTTTATTTTTAAGTAAGTTAGGGAAAATACTTCCTGTCCCAAATTCACGGCAATTTAACGCATTAAATAACACACTAAAGGCAAATAAACTAAATAGAACCGTTTGGACTTCTGTGGCATGCCCCATGCTTTTGGAGCTTGCTCCTAGAAAGTTCCACTTAATTTGAGCCAATAAAAGTCCAGTAATAAACAAACTATTCATCACAATAGTTCGAATCATAAATAGATTAATAATCGGTGCTTCTTTTGGGATAGGCTTTCGTTTCATAACAGTTTGTCTAATCGGTTCAAGGCCTAATGCCAGAGCTGGTGGCCCATCCATAATGATATTAATCCATAATAAGTGAATGGTCGTAAAAGGCATTTCATAACCTAATACTTGACTAATGATTGCAATCAAAAAGGCTATAATATTAACGGTTAATTGAAATTGAATAAAACGCTGAAAATTATTATAAATGCCTCTGCCCCATTTAATAGCTTCTACAATGGTGCTGAAACTATCATCGGTTAAAATAATATCGGCTGCATTTTTACTCACCTCTGTTCCAGCAATCCCCATAGCAATTCCCACATCCGCTTTATTTAAAGCCGGCGCATCATTAATCCCATCCCCAGTGACGGCTACCACCTCTCCTTTTCTTTGAAGTGCCCCAACAATCCGCATCTTTGTGTCTGGTTTTGACCTAGCTACTATGGCTATCTGCCCAATTTCTTTTTCAAGCTCCTCATCACTTAACGTATCAATATAAGTCGCTTCAACCGCTTTCTTTCCCTTACCTACTAGTCCAATCTCTTTTCCAATAGCCACTGCGGTTTGTAGATTATCTCCTGTCAGCATTTTGGTTTGAATCCCTGCTTGCAAAGCGGTTTCAATGGAAGACTTAACCCCTTCCCGTAAAGGATCACAAATTCCAACAAACCCTTCAAAAATCATTTCAGTAGCGCATTTTTCCGGAGCCTTATTCAATGTTTTTTCTTTTTTATAAGCAAAGCCAATAACCCTCATGGCTTCTCTTTGTAAGTCACTTATTGCTTCTAATAACTCTTTAACCCGCTTGGGTGTCAACTTTTGAATTTTGCCCTCTATGCTTTCGTAACCACATTGCTTTAAAATCACTTCGGGAGCACCTTTTGAATAAATATAGTTTGTGTCACCTTCACTTATTGCGGTCAGCATATATTTATTTTGTGAATTAAACGGAAGTTGTCCTGTAATTTCAGCTGAGCGTCTTAGATTTTGATAATTGAAAGACTCACATAAAAGTAACAAGGCACATTCTGTGGCACTTCCTATATATTTAACCCCTTCTTTATGGTGCTCGATATCTGCTGTACTATTAACAATACAATTGCGAACAAAATGCTCATGTTTTTTAAGTTCTACTTCTTTAATATAATGCCCATCAATATAAGCCCTTTGAACACGCATTTTATTTTGAGTAAGTGTCCCCGTTTTATCACTACAAATCACACTTACAGAGCCAATCGTTTCACAGGCTTCCTTTTTACGGACAAGCACATTTATCTTAGCCATCTGTTTCATCGTAATAGCTAAAGTCATATTAATCATCGTTGGTAATCCCTCTGGTACAGCGGCAACAATTAAAGCAACACATACCACAAAAGCTGTTTTAATCTCAGGAAAAGCCTGTAATAATGGCTTAAGCGAGCTCCAAAAAGCTTGCATAGAGGAAAACTCCATGTGAAGGGAACATGATTTTACGATTTGTACCAGCATATATAGAAATAACATACTTGCTATCGCTGTTGAGACTTTAGAAATGGTCTGAGCTAATTGATCCATTTTTAATTCCAATGGCGTCGCTTCTTCTGCAATTCCCAAGGCTTTTGCGATATGCCCCATTTCCGTTTGATCCCCTGTGGCCGTTACAATCATCTTACCCGTTCCTGATGCAATCAGTGTGCCTCCAAAAAGCATATTAAGCTGCTTAGCAGGTATAGGATCTTGATAAACTTTCTTCCCATTTACCACGATTTCTTCTTCTTGAACTGTTCCAACTTTCTTCTTAACATCATCACTTTCTCCCGTCAGCATGTCCTCCCGCACTTTTAAATCCAGTGCACTAATAATACGGCCATCTGCAGGCACTTGATCCCCTGCCTCTAAGCAAATAATATCCCCTGGTACGATTTCACTTTTATGGATTAAGCATTTTTCCCCTTCTCTAAGTACTTTAACTTGTATGTCTTCTGTCATACGGTTTAATGCTTCTGCTGCCTTCTTTGAACGACTCTCTGTTAATATCCCAATGGTTGTGCTTAATAGCACTGCAAAGCAAATACCTAACGCATCATGATACTCCTTTATGAGCATACTAATTCCTGCTGCAATCAGTAAAATAATCATTAATTGTTCTGAGAGCGTTTCTTTAATTTCTTGAAGCAGACTTTTTTCTTTAGCTTTTGTAAATAAATTAGGGCCATAGCGCTCTAGCCTTTTTTTAGCTTCCTTCTCCTCTAATCCCCGCCCTTCTTCTACATGATATTCCTTAAAAATCGTATCGAGCTCTCTATTATAATACTTTTTCTCCATACGCTCCTCCCTAAATAATCACTTTGTCCTTATTCATATATATACAAGCCTTAGGGAGTTTATGACTATCTACCACTAAAATGTAAGCTCCTCACTACCTATTGAGTGATATCTAGCTTTCTTACAAACACCTAAAATTCCCCCTTTACTGATTGATTCAGTAAAGGGGGAATGACTTTTACATTTCTATTTATTTTAAGATTCTTGCGTTGCAGCAGCTTCTTCATAAGCTTCTTGCATAGTTTTAAACACTCTGGAGGAAGCATTTAAATTTTTAAAAGCTGTTGCCATCATGAGCTTAATACGATTCAGCTGATTAACATGAGAAGAACCAGGATCATAATCTACGGTCGCTACATTGGCAAGTGGATAAAGACGCCTTACTTCTTTTACAATGCCTTTTCCAGTGACATGGTTTGGCAAGCAGCCAAATGGTTGCATGCACACGACGTTATTCACCTCATCTTCAATCAAGCTCACAATTTCAGCAGTTAAGAACCATCCTTCACCCATTTGATGTCCAAGTGATAAAACATGGCTTGCACGTTCGGCTAAATGAGCAATATCATGAGGTGGTGTAAAGCGCTTGCTTTTAGCTAATGCCTCACAAATTGGCTGGCGTTTCTTATTTAAATACCAAATAATCGCATCAGCACCTAATAGTCCCTTAAGTGGTTTATTCAGTACATGATATTTAAATTTCGCATTATAGGCACAATAGAAGAAGAAATCCATTAAATCTGGCATAACGGCTTCTCCACCTTCAGCCTCAATCGTTTCAACCACTTCATTGTTGGCATATGGATGGAACTTAACCAAAATCTCTCCAACTAATCCAACTTTAGGTTTTTGCACCTCATTAAGTGGGATGGTGTCAAACTCATGAACGAGCTTCATAACATTCTTTTTAAAGTCTTTCCGACTGCCTGATAAAATATTTTCTTTTCCAATCTGGCACCATTTTTGATAAAGTGCCTCAATAGAACTCGGTTCTTTTTCATAAGGGCGCGTGCGATAAAGTACACGCATTAATAAGTCACCATATAAAAGTGCCATCACTGCTCGGTTAATGAGTTCTGGCGTAATTTGAACCCCAGGATGGTTTTCTAGGCCTTGTGCACTCAGTGAAATAACTGGCACATACCCCATTCCACTATCATTTAATGCTTTTCTTAAAAAGCTAATATAGTTAGAAGCACGACAGCCTCCACCTGTTTGCGTAATAATAAGTGCGGCTTGATGCGAGTCAACATCAGGGCTTTTAAGCGCCCTAAGCATCTGGCCAATTACGATAATAGCAGGGTAACAAGCATCGTTATTTACATATTTGAGGCCTTCTTCTACATCTTCAGGGCAAACCTTCTCTAACATTTTTACGCGATAACCACTCGCAGTAAAAGCAGGCTCTAAAAATTGGAATTGTATCGGTGCCATTTGTGGGGCAATGATCGTATAATTTCTTCGCATTTCCTTGGTAAAGATAATCGGTGCTTTGGCTTCTTTTTTCGTGACATTCTTACTAACTTTTCGTCTTTCTTCAATCGCCGCTTTTAAGGAACGAATACGAATTTTAATCGCTCCAAGATTAGCGCCTTCATCTATTTTAATCAGGGTATAGATTTTGCCTCCCCCTTCAAGAATTTCTTGAACCTGGTCCGCTGTGACGGCATCTAATCCACAACCAAATGATGTCATTTGCATCAGCTCTAAATTAGGCTGTGACTTCACAAAGTAAGCTGCTCGATACAAACGATTATGATAAGCCCATTGATCGAGTACACGAATCGGTCTTTCAATCTGGGCAAGATGCGCTACCGAATCCTCCGTTAAGACTGCCATGCCTTCCCCTGTAATGATTTCCGTCAGGCCATGATTGATTTCAGGATCTAAATGATAAGGTCTACCACTGACTACAATGCCTTCCAAATTATTTGCCTTTAAATAAGCTAAAGTTTCTTCACCTTTTTTTGCGATATCCTCTTTAAAAGCTTTTTGTTCCTGATAAGCAGCTTCTACCGCTTCCTTAATTTCATTTTTGGCAAGTTCAAAAGAAGCTAGGGCTTTCACAAGTGCCTTAACTACACTTTTAGGTTCATCTAGATTTAAAAATGGATAAACAAACTGAACTTGGTTTTCCTTAAGCTCATCCATATTTTTAGCAATCACTTCTGGATAAGAGGAGACAATCGGACAATTATAATGATTATCACTTGACTGATCCTCTATATGTTCATAAGGAATGCAAGGATAAAATATAAATTTAACCCCTTTCTCAATTAAGTCCACAATATGACCATGCGTGATTTTTCCTGGATAACATACGGATTCTGAAGGAATCGTAGCAATCCCCTTTTCGTAGATTTTTTTATTAGAACGCCCTGATAATTGAACACTAAAGCCTAATTTTGTGAAAAAAGTATGCCAAAATGGATAATTTTCATAGAGATTCAAAACTCTTGGAATCCCTACGACTCCTCTTGGTGCCTTATCCGCTTCAAGAGATTCATAAGCAAATACGCGTTCATATTTATAGTGATAAAGGTTTGGTAAATTATTTTTCTTTACCGTATTGCCTAATGGTTTTTCACAACGGTTGCCATAAATAAAACGTCTGCCATCATTTAAAGTATTGACAGTCAGTAAACATTTGTTTTCACACCCTTTGCAACGTGTTGGTGTTTTTTTAATCTCTAAGGCAAGAAGGGCTTCTTTATTTAAGAGTTCATGCGCTCTACTTCCTTCACGTTCTTTTGCAATCAGAGCTGCCCCATAGGCTCCCATTAATCCTGCAATATCTGGTCTTACGACTTCTCTGCCAAGTACCAATTCCATGGCACGTAGAACAGCTTCATTATAAAAGGTTCCTCCTTGTACCACGACATCCCCTACAATATCATCTGTACTACGTAACTTAATGACTTTATATAAAGCATTCTTAATGACGGAATAAGAAAGTCCCGCTGAAATATCTCCAATTGCAGCGCCTTCTTTTTGGGCTTCTTTTACTTTTGAGTTCATAAATACCGTACATCTTGTTCCAAGATCGACAGGGTTTTTAGCAAGTAGGGCTTCCTCGCTAAAGGCTTGCACATCCATGCTTAACGAACCACTCAGCATTTCTATAAATGAACCACAACCTGAAGAACACGCTTCATTTAATATAACGGATTGCACGACCCCATCATGGATTTTGATACATTTCATATCTTGTCCACCAATATCCAAAATAAAGCTGACCTTTCTAGCAAAAGCTTTTGCACCTGTATAATGCGCAATGGTTTCTACTTCTCCATGTGCGACTTTAAATGTATTTTGAATGAGTGCTTCACCATACCCTGTCACACAAGAATTTACGATTTCAATTTCTTTAGGTAACTGGTCATATAACACAATAAGCTGCTCAGACACTAATTTAAGTGGGTCACCCTTGTTGCTTCCATAGAAAGAATACAAAAGCTCGCCTTGTTCACTTATAAGTGCCATTTTAGTGGTGGTAGAGCCTGCATCAATGCCGAGATAGGCTTTTCCTTTATAATCCTTTAAAGTGCTCTTTTTCACTTGATGCCTAGCGTGTCTTGCTCTAAATGCTTTTAGCTCTTTGTCATTTTCAAATAATGGGGCAAGTGTTTGCGCTGCGCCAAAATCACGCGTCATATGTGCTAAATCATCCATCATCTTTTCCAAGCTTACCACAGGTTCATTTTGAGCCAATAAAGAAGCACCTAATGCCACAAAAAGCTCTGGTTTATCAGGAATGACAATTTCATGTGGCTTAAGCTTTAATGTCTCAATAAAACGCTGTCTAAGCTCTGATAAAAAGTGAAGTGGTCCTCCTAAAAAAGCAACTTTTCCTTTAATTGGTTTTCCACAAGCTAATACACTAATCGTCTGATTGACCACCGCCTGAAAAATAGAAGCCGCTATATCTTCTTTGGCAACCCCTTCATTAATCAGTGGTTGAACATCCGTTTTCGCAAAAACACCACATCTCGCTGCAATTGGATAAATCACATGATGACTTTTTGCTAATTCATTTAAACCCATGGCATCGGTTTCTAATAAGGTTGCCATCTGATCAATAAAGGCACCTGTTCCTCCAGCACATGAGCTATTCATTCGTTGCTCTAAGCTGCTTCCAAAATAAGTAATCTTACTATCTTCGCCACCTAATTCTATGGCCACATTAACATCTTCTATGTATCTTTGTACCGCTTCTGTACAAGCAATCACTTCTTGTATAAACTTAAGCCCCAGCACCAAAGCAATCTCCATTGCCCCAGAACCAGTAATAGCTATTTTTACCTTAACTTCACCCAGAGCTTTTAAGCTTTCTTTTAACATCCGTTCCAAAGTCGTTTTTACATCTGAATAATGTCTTTCATAACGGGAATAAACAATATCAAAGTTCTGATTTAAATAAACGAGTTTGATCGTAGTGGACCCTACATCAATCCCCAATGTCAATTCTGTATTCATAGCTTACTCCTTTACATTTACTCTCTATTTTCTTATTATATCAACATTTTCTATTATATAACATTTTACCAAATTATTTAACACCTAATCTAATGATAATTCTTTTCACTCTAAAAGACTTAGCTTGAGAAATTTTCTAAAAAAATAGACGATACCCATAAAAGGTACCATCTATTTCTTAATTTTTATTTACTTAATGCAGCAAGGCGTTCAACAACCCCAGCAAGCATGGTTTCATATTTTTCTTTTTTAGCTTTTTCTTCTTCTAAAAGATGACTAGGTGCTTTGGCTACGAAACCTTCATTAGAAAGTTTTTTATTCACACGCTCCACTTCACTTTCAAGCTTCGCTTTTTCTTTATTCAATCGTTCAATTTCTTTTTCAATATCCACAAGTTCAGCAAATGGAATATATACGGTTGCATTTGGAATCACAACAGATACGGCATCACTATCGATACCAGCCATATCTTTTTGTATGACTACTTCTGAAGCATAACCAAGAACAGCAAAGAAGACTTTACCATTTTCAAACGTACGTGCTACTTTTTCATCTTCTGTTACAACAAATACTTTTGCTTTTCTTGAAGGTGGTACATTCATTTCACTACGTAAGTTACGAATGTTACGTACTGCTTCTTTAATTAAACTGATTTCTTCCTCTTCGGCTTTAAAGTTCCATTCTTCTTTAAAGGTTGGCCAGCTAGAAAGCATAATCGTTTCTTCGCTATCTTGAAGTCCAAGGAAGATTTCTTCTGTAATAAATGGCATATAAGGGTGAAGCATTTTAAGAATTTGAATCATCACCATTCTCAATGTGTATAATGCAGCTGGTCTTGTTACATCTTCTTTATTGTAAAGACGTGGCTTAACCATTTCGATATACCAGTCACAGAATTCTTCCCAAGCAAAGTCATAAAGTTTTTGAACCGCTACGCCTAAATCGTATTTATCCATATTATCTGTCACTTCTTTAGCAAGTGTATTCACTTTAGAAAGAATCCACTTATCTGCTGGTGTAAGCGCATCGTTTGTTACAGTAAGGTTGATATCTTCTCCCTCGTAGTTCATCATGATGAAACGTGCTGCATTCCATAATTTGTTACCAAAGTTACGATTTGCTTCTACTCTTTCATAGTAGAAACGCATATCATTACCAGGTGCATTACCGGTTACAAGTGTCAATCTTAATGCATCAGCACCGTATTTTTCAATCACTTCAAGTGGATCAACCCCATTACCTAATGACTTACTCATTTTACGTCCATCAGCTGCACGAACAAGACCGTGGAAAAGAACGTCTTTAAATGGAATTTCACCCATTTGTTCGAGTCCTGAGAAAATCATACGAATTACCCAGAAGAAAATAATATCGTATCCCGTTACAAGAACGCTTGTTGGATAGAAATGTTTCAGTTCTTCTGTATTTTCTGGCCAACCTAATGTAGAAAATGGCCATAGTGCTGAACTAAACCATGTATCAAGTGTGTCTGGATCTTGTTCGAAATGAGATTTGCCGCATTTTGGACAAACGGTTGGCATTTCTCTAGAAATAACAATTTCGCCACAATCTTGGCAGTAGTAAGCTGGAATTCTATGCCCCCACCATAGTTGACGTGAAATACACCAATCACGAATGTTTTCAAGCCAGTTGTAATAGATTTTTTCCATACGTTTTGGTACAAGATTAATTTCACCTTTTTTAACGGCTTCAATAGCTGGCTTAGCCATTTCTTCCATTTTAACAAACCATTGTGCTTTTACCATAGGTTCAACTACACATTTACAACGGTCATGTGTGCCTACGTTATGTGTATGAGGTTCTACCTTGATCAGAAAACCGGCTTCATCCAAATCAGCTACTAATGCTTTTCTTGCCTCATAGCGATCCATCCCTGCATATTTACCGCAAAGGTCATTCATCGTTCCATCATCATTCATCACACAGATTTCTGGAAGGTTATGACGTTTACCCACTTCAAAGTCGTTAGGGTCATGAGCAGGTGTAATTTTTACTACCCCTGTTCCAAATTCTTGATCGACATAGTCATCTGCCACAATAGGAATTTCTCTATCAAACAATGGAATGCGAACCATTTTGCCAATTAAGTGTTTGTATCTCTCATCGTTAGGATTAACAGCTACGGCTGTATCCCCGATCATGGTTTCTGGTCTTGTCGTTGCAAGATTTAAATACTCATCTGTCCCAACAATTGGGTATCTTAAGTGCCAGAAATGTCCTTCCTTTTCTTGGTATTCTACCTCTGCATCAGAAATAGATGTTTTACATACAGGACACCAGTTAATGATTCTTGACCCACGATAGATGTACCCTTTTTCATAAAGTCTAATAAATACTTCTTGAACAGCCTCAGAGCAGCCTTCATCCATCGTAAAACGTTCTCTATCCCAATCACATGATGAACCCATTTTCTTAAGTTGTTCAACGATACGTCCACCGTATTGTTTTTTCCAATCCCAAACATGCTCTAAGAATTTCTCTCTACCGATTTCTTCTTTTGTCACACCTTCTTTAGCAAGCTTCTCAACAACCTTAACTTCCGTAGCGATACTTGCATGGTCTGTTCCTGGTACCCAAAGTGCATTGTACCCTTGCATACGTTTATAACGTGTTAAAATATCTTGCAGTGTATTATCTAATGCATGCCCCATGTGTAATTGTCCTGTGATATTAGGTGGTGGCATAACGATTGTAAATGGTTTTTTACTCTTATCTACTTCTGCATGAAAATAACCCTTTTCCATCCATGTATGATACAGACGTTCTTCAACTGTACTTGGATCATATACTTTTTCTAATTGTTTCACTTTTGTTCCTCCTCTATTTGTTTTTTTGCGCTTTAAGTACCTTTTTAACTTACTTAAGAAATCTTATAAGCCTTAGCCTGCAAAATTTCCCATTGCCAAAAAAGCAAGTCCAATAACGGCTACAACTATGCCCGCGAGTTTAACGGCAATGACTGCTCCACTGGTTAAAAGACGCATTTCTCTTTCATCTTCTGGACTTAATTTTGTTTTTCCTTTTACAATACGCTTTGCAAAAAAGAAAACCATTATGCCAATACATAATAAAACAAATCCAATAAGCTGCATCTTTTTTCTCCTTTTTACTGAAATTTAAAAAAGCTGCTTCGCCCAACCTAAGGACGAAACAGCTCGTGGTACCACCTTAATTCTCTATAATAAATGATTATAAAGCACTCTAAACGCTTTAACGGGCTTAACCGCTTTTCTCTACTTTGTTCAAGAAAAGTGCTCCAAAGCTACCTTCTAGTGCTCTTTTTGTAAGAAGACTCTCAGCTTATAATCCTCTCTCTCTAAACTTAAGTGACACTATACTCCTCTTTTTCATCGCATCAATATTTTTCTATTTTAGATTTTATGCAAAGTGGAGAAATTTGTCAAGACCTATATCCCTCTTTTTCATTGCATCTATGATTTAATTAGTCATAATATTATGCTATGGTTTGCACTTTGTCAAGCCTATTTTCACCAGAATAATTTTTTAAACAAGCTTCTATTTCTTCTCGCAGTTCTTCATCGGTAGCCATCATAGAAAGCTCCTTCCAAAGTTCTGTTTCATAAGCATCTAATGCTTCAAGCTGCTCCTCTGTTTTTTCACGGTCTTCATCAAGACGCTTCATTTCATTGAGCTTCTTAGGTTGCAAGATCCAATCGGCCAAGTCCCCAATATCTTCCAGTAAAATGTCTTTTTGATGTAAAATATTTAAGATATCTTCCTCAATTTCATTTAGTGCATCATTCATTTGAAGGTAAATACGCTCGTTATTTTTATTTTTTAAGTAACGATTATAATAAAGTTCTAACTTTGCGACACTATCCACGCCTAATTTATGGTATTGGTAGTCCAGATATTGTGTTTGATGAAAAAGCTTAATTTTAGACTTATTTAAATATTTAACGGCTTTTTGCTGTAAAATCCCATTAATTTTAATTTCTTTTTCTAATTTTTCTTTAGTCAACACTAAAATGACAATAAAAGCAAGCATCACCGCAACTATGCCAGATAAAACAAACCATATTCTCTCTCTAAGTACCTGTAAAAAAATAAAAGAAACCAATAAACAAATACTCAAAAAAACAACTACCACAAAACTTATGACCTTTAAAAAGCTATAACCACTAATGAGTGTTTCTCTTTCTTCTTCTAGCTCACTGCGTTCTTCCTGTAAATAGAAAATGTGGCTTTCCGTTTCACGGCGTCTTTTTTCTGCGACTTGCATTTCCTTAATGAGGTCAGGAAGTTCCTCCTCATATTTGCTAAGGCGCAATAAGGCCGCATTAGTACTAATGAGTCTTCCTTTTAAATTCTGCTTCTTTTCTTCAATGCCCTTTGCTTTTTGAGCCAGTGCATTAATCTGCGCAACGGCATCAGGATCTAGATTTTCATATTGCTTATGGGCTTCTTGTTTGATATTTAATTCATCTATGTAATGTTTGATACGCTGTTTTTTTATAGCCAGCTCTTCTAGTTCATTAAAGAGGTCTTGTACGCTACTAGGATTAACACGTTTGGCTGCATTTTTCCCAAATAAAGATTTAAATAGTTCTTTGATTCTGCTCACATTTTTTCCTCTATTTCTCTCATTTTTTCATTTTGGCGTATAAGCTCAAGTAAGCATTTACATGCCTTACTTCACTCATAAAAAAATCCCCTCCATAAAGAGAGGGGGTTCATTGATTTATAATGTATCACCCATTACATCACCAAGTGTTGCTTGCTCTTCACCTGTTGACATATAAGCTCTCATTGAATCATCAACTTCTTCTTCAACTTGTTTGATAGAAAGCCCAACTTTTTTAGCTTCTTTATCTAAAGCAATAATTTTCACTTGAACCTTTTGACCTAATTCTAAAACATCTTCTACTTTATGCACTCTTTTCTCAGAAATTTGAGAAATATGAATAAGTCCTTCAATTTGGTCAGTTACTTTAGCAAATGCCCCAAAGCTTGCAAAACGTGTAATTTCTGCAGTTACTACTTGACCTACTTCAAGATTAGCCGCATCCACAAGCCATGGATCAGTTGTCATATCTTTTAAGCTAAGTGCAATTTTACCAGTTTCCTTATTCACTGATAAAATAACGACATCCACTTTATCCCCTTCTTTTACAACATCAGAAGGATGTTTAATATGAACCCAAGATAAGTCATTGTTGTGTACAAGACCTTCTACACCACCTAAGTCTACAAAAGCACCATAAGGCATTAATTTAGTCACGACGCCTTGAATTTTTGCACCTTCTTCAAGGGTTTCAAGTTTTGCAGCTTTTGCAGCTTCAGCTGCTGCTATGGCAAGACGTTTTCCAGATAAAACAAGTTTTTTGCTTTTTGGAACAAACTCGATAATTTCAACTTCGATTTCTTTCCCTACAAATGTACTTAAATCATCCACAAAAGTGTTGGTAAGTTGAGAACCTGGAATAAATGCTCTAAGTCCTTTAAATGGTGCAATTACGCCACCTTTTACGACTTCCTTAATGCGTACAGTAAAAGTTTTCTTTTCATTGAACATGGCTTCAATTTCATTTAAGACTTGTTGCTCTTCTGCTTTTCTTTTAGAAACAAGTACATTGCCTTCACCATCATCTATTTTAAGAACTGTGACATCAAATGTATCCCCTTCATGAATGCTAGAAGGATCCACTTCATCAACAGATACTTCACTCCAAGGAATCACACCATCTGCTTGATACCCAATATTTACAATTACCCCTTGTTCATTAACTAGTGCAACTGTAGCGGGTAAAACTTGTCCTCTATATATACGAGTCATTGATTTATCTACTTCTGCCATTAAATCGGCCATTGTAAGATTTTCTTCCATTACTACTTCCTCCTTCATTTTTCAACATATACTTTTTTTATTATACACACTTCCCACGTAAAAATATAGTCTATTTAAGAGTTTTATTAATTTCTTCTAATTTCTTTTACTTTTTTCGATTCGCTCTGCCAATTCATTTAAGTATTCCCAGCGTTCCATCTGCATCATTAATTCTTCTTCTTTGGCCTCTTTTTCTTTGGATAACGCTTGTAATTTCGTAAAATCGGTTGCAAAAGTTGTCATTTCTTCTTCTAACTTGTTGATTGCATTTTCTAGCTTTTCAATGACTTCATCAATCACTTCATACTCTTTTTGTTCTTTATAGGTAAACTTTAATTTAGCGGGCTGAGGTGGTTTCTTAGTCTCATTTTCTTTTTGCTTCTTAGGACGCTCCATAGAAGGCGTTTCCGCTTTTTGCCTAGCAGCATAATCCGAATAATTCCCTGGTATATTTTGAATTTCACCATTTCCTGTATACACAAATAGCTTTTCTGCTATACGGTCTAAGAAATAACGATCATGGGATACCGTAATAACCGGTCCATTAAACTCATCAATAAAGCTTTCTAAAACTTGTAAAGTGTAGATATCTAAATCATTTGTGGGCTCATCTAAAAGCAGCACATTAATATCTTGCATCAAAATACCTAATAAATAAAGTCTTCTTCGCTCCCCACCTGATAGTTTTTCAATTGGTGTGTATTGTAAAATAGGTGGAAATAAGAAGCGTTCTAACATTTTACTGGCAGAAATTAAAGTCCCATCTGCTGTTTTAATAAATTCACCCTGCTCTTTCACATAGTCAATCACACGCATCGATAAATCCATTTCTCTATTTTCTTGTGTGTAGTAACCAATCCTCACGGTTTCGCCCATTTCAATGTTCCCTGAATCTTGCTTAATACGCTGTGAAATTAAATTGAGTAATGTAGATTTACCCATTCCATTTTTTCCAATGATGCCAATACGATCGTCTCTTAAAACCGTATAACTAAAATCTTTGACACAACACTTTCCATTATAGGATTTATTCACCTCATTTAATACAATAATCTTTTTGCCTAGACGACTGGTGCCTAGATTAAGATCTAGATTTTGCTGCACTTTACTTTCTAGGCTTTCTTCTAACTCATAAAACCGTTCTTTCCTCGCTTTTTGCTTCGTGCGACGGGCTTCTACTCCTTTTCGCATCCATTCAAGCTCTTGTTTATATAAGCTTTGTTTCTTCTCACGCATTCTTTCATCAATGCTTTCTCTTAATGCTTTTTGCTCCAAATACACTTCATAATTTCCTGTATACTCATAAATTTTCCCTTGGTCAAGCTCTACAATTTGATTCGTAATACGCTCTAGGAAATAACGATCATGTGTGACCATCACCACGCCACATTTCTTATTGTTTAAGATTTCTTCCAAATAATCAATCGTCTCATTGTCCAAATGATTGGTTGGCTCATCTAAAATTAATAGATTACATGGTCTAATAAGGACACCCGCAAGTGCAATCTTCTTACGTTGCCCCCCTGAAAGCTCTCCGACTTTTTGATTAAAGTCTACAATGCCAAGCTTAGTCAATATCGCTTTGGCTTCGCTTTCAAGCTGCCATGCCCCCAGGCGATCCATTTGCTCATTCAGCATTAATAATTTTTCTTGTAAAGCCTCACTTTCTGGATACTTTTCCAAATCCAGTATAACGGTTTCATAGTCACGCAAGACTTTCATAAAAGGTGAATTTCCTTTAAAAATTTGTTCTAATACCGTAGAGTCTTCGTCAAACTTTGGATTTTGAGATAAGTACTCAATGGCTAATTCATTAGAGGTAATGACCTCTCCTTGATCTGGTGTTTCAAGACCTGCCATTATCTTAAGTAAACTACTTTTTCCTGTTCCATTAATCCCAATCATACCCATTTTTTGGGTACTCTCTATCGTTAGTGAAAGGTCATCAAAAATCACCTTTTCACCATATACCTTTTTTATATGACTTAGCGTTAGTAAAATCATTCTTCTTCCTCTTTCTTATTCATTTGTAGGAGTCCCTTTATACAAGTTGAACGCTCTTGATGCATCCTAACACCTACATATACAGAAAAACCAGCTCCTACTATTGTACCACAAATGATATCCTCCATGGTATCTTGTAAACTTCCAAGCTGCGCATTGGTGCCAAAGAAAGTGTCTCCTATAAATTCAATGATTTCCCAACATCCTGCCCCTGCAACTGTTATCGTAAAAATGATAAACGCAAGTAACGTGGCATAGGGTTTTGTAAATAATACCTGCCCCTTGTCTAAGGTGACGATTAAAACCAATCCTGCATATCCTACAAGAATTCCTGAAACCAAATGAAGCATCACATCCCACCATTCAAAATGGCCATATGCACCTAAATAGGTACCCAAAAATTGTGCTAAAAAAACAAATAAATGATAGATTAGACAGGCATTAAGTGGAATCCTAATTTTTGTCCATTTTGAGTAAAGCGTTGGGATAAAACATAACCCAATTCCCATCATCAAATAAACCAGTGCACCGCCATTTAAGTTAATGAGTTCCTTTATACCTGCTAGTAGAAATAGTGTTCTTATTCCATAGATGATGCCATTTTTAAGTCTTACTTGAACCACTTTCTTAGCCTCCCTGTTTTCATTTTTAGTTTATTTTACCCTCATCCTATAAACTGATGAAGTTATTGTATCGAGTTTATCTTTTTGATATGTATAATGTATAAAAAAACAATTTTCTCACATACTAACATTGCATCTAAAGTTAGATGTTCTGGCACCTTATTAAGATGCCCGTCATACTTCCATCATTTTTAAGAAATTGTATCACCCATCAGCCATTGATCTCATCCCTCCCATCTACAGGATGAGATCATGTTTTACCTAACAAAAAAAACGACTTGCTACCAAGTCGTTTTTTTGTTAGGTAAAATGATTTTATTTATTATTTTTCTTAAAGGCTAAGAATTCATCATAAGTACCAAGACGATCAATTAAACCATCTTCTGTCAGTTCGATGATACGGTTTGCAATCGTTTGAATAAATTGATGGTCATGAGAAGTAAAAAGTACATTGCCTTTAAACTCAATTAAACCATCATTCACTGCTGTAATAGACTCAAGGTCTAAGTGGTTAGTTGGTTGGTCTAACATAATCACATTAGCCCCTGAAAGCATCATACGAGAAAGCATACATCTTACCTTTTCTCCTCCTGATAATACTTTAGCTGGTTTTAATGAATCTTCTCCTGCAAAAAGCATACGCCCTAAGAAACCTCTTAAATAGCTTTCTGTTTGGTCTTCTGAGAATTGACGAAGCCAATCAATAAGATTTAAATCACAGTTTTCAAAAAACTCTGTGTTATCCTTAGGGAAGTAAGATTGAGAAGTTGTTACGCCCCATTTGAAAGTTCCTTCATCTGGTTCTAACTCACCCGCTAAGATTTTAAATAAAGTGGTTTGAGCCATTTCATTTTCACCAATGAAACAAATCTTATCATCTTTATTTACACGGAAGCTCACATTATTTAACACTTTAATGCCATCTACTGTTTTAGATAAACCTTCTACGGTTAATATTTCATTTCCAACTTCACGTTCTGGTGTAAAACGTACAAATGGATATTTTCTTGATGAAATAGGCATTTCTTCAAGGGTTAATTTGTCTAATAATTTACGACGAGAAGTTGCTTGTTTGGCTTTAGATTTATTAGCAGAGAAACGTTGGATAAAGCTTTGAAGTTCTTTCACTTGGTCCTCACGTTTTTTATTTTGTGCTTTCATTAAAGCTTGCATCATTTGACTAGATTCATACCAGAAGTCATAGTTTCCTACATACATTTTGATTTGACTAAAGTCAATGTCTACCGTATGTGTACAAACCGTGTTTAAGAAATGACGGTCATGGGATACAACGATGACGGTTCCTGGAAAATCCAATAAGAAATCTTCTAACCATTCAATCGAATCAATATCCAAGTGGTTAGTAGGCTCGTCAAGTAACAAGATACCAGGTTGACCAAATAAAGCCTGTGCAAGAAGCACTTTCACTTTTTCCCCACCTTGAAGGTCTCTCATTAAAGTATAATGAAGCTCTGTCCCAATACCTAATCCTTGAAGTAATTGAGCGGCTTCTGAATCTGCTTCCCATCCGTTCATTTCCGCAAATTCACCTTCAAGCTCAGCTGCTCTTTCACCATCTGCATCTGAGAAATCTTCTTTTGCATAAAGTGCATCTTTTTCTTGCATAATTTCAAACAAACGCGCATTACCACGAATAACGGTTTCAAGAACTGGACAATCATCATATTGATAATGGTCTTGTTTTAAAACAGACATACGAATATTTTTGGGAATAGCCACTTCACCTGTTGTACTGTCTAACTCACCAGATAAAATTTTAAGGAAAGTTGATTTTCCAGCACCATTGGCACCAATCACACCATAGCAGTTTCCTGGTGTAAATTTAAGATTAACATCTTTAAATAATGTACGTCCGCCAAATTGCAAACTCATATTATTAACTGTAATCATAAATGTAATCATCCTTTATTTTTCAATGTATTTGCATTTTTCAACGTCAAAAGACGTAAAACTGTAATCAATTATATCACATCTAAAAAGGAAATGTAAACGTCCTTCCTTTAACTCCAACTATTTCATCTAAAAAAGACCTAGCGCGATGCTAGATCTCTTTGTTTTTGGTCTTTATCTGTCTTTACATTTACGAATATCAAATTCTGGGTTAAACGCATAGAAGTTCTTTGAATTCAAATCGTCTTGAATCATACGAAGGCTTTCACCGAAACGTTGATAATGAACAATTTCTCTTTCTCTTAAAAATCTAAGTGGGTCACAAACTTCTGGGTCTTTAATAAGTCTCAGTAAGTTATCATAAGTTGTTCTTGCTTTTTGTTCTGCTGCCATATCTTCATGAATATCCGTAATGGCGTCCCCTTTAGATTGAAAATAGGTTGCGGTAAATGGGGTTCCTGCTGCTGCTACTGGATAAACACCCGTTGTATGATCGACATAATAAGGTGCAAAACCACTTTTTTCAATTTGCTCTGGTGTCAGATCTCTAGTTAATTGATGAATAATAGCACAAATCATTTCCATATGGGCAAGCTCCTCTGTCCCAATATCTGTTAAAACGCCTGCTACTTTGCGGTTTGACATGGAATAACGTTGTGATAAATAGCGTTGAGATGCAGCGAGCTCACCGTCGGGGCCGCCAAATTGACTAATGATCAGCTGTGCCATTTGAGGATTGGTGCAAGTAATATTTACAGGGTATTGTAATCTTCTTTCATAGGTCCACATGTTAGTTTGCCTCTCTTTCCCATGGCCAAGGTTGTTTTACCCAAGTCCATTCATTTTCTACTTTTGCTGAATCCATTGTCATTGGTCCAAAATAAAGATTATATTCATCCACTGCTTTTTCTAAAAGCTTTTGAAATTTTTCATAACATCTTAACGCCTGAGTGTCACAAGGATGTGTATCTAAAAAGAGAACGGTATCATATAAGTTAAACCCTAATACACGAATTAAATCTAATAATTCAAGTTGTTCCTTTTTCATGTTATTTACACTCCTTTGCTGCCTCAAATGGTAAATCTAGTTCTTTAAAAAGCGTGCCACGTTTTAAAGCTTCTTTAGGTTCATATAACATACGCCATTTTTGCCAAGGCACATAAGCCATTGCAATCGGTTTATTATCTATATCCCCATCACAACATGGGCTCATTCCGACAAATTCATTTAAATCCATTTTCATACCACAGTCATTCATACAACAGTCATTCATATCCCTCAAGTGAATAGAACGCTTTAAGTCATTTCTATTATTGGTCATGCTTTTCGCCTCCAACTGCTTTTTACTTAACCATTTACCTGGTTCTTTATCAATATATAAAAAGACCTTGTCAACAGTTCCATTTTTTTACATAATTTATCTCTATCCTCAAAAAACTTCTATAATCTCACACCATTTTGCCAATTGTTTTTGTAGGGCAAGGATGTTGTTTTAAATCGGCACCCTAGCTTGCTATCAAATTTCTTAATCTTGTGTATGAATTTTCTCTTGTCCACATAAGATAAATTAATTGAATCCATAAGGAGTGATCAGATGTTTTCATTTAGCAATCTACTTACTTTTATGATGTCATTAGTTGGCCAGCTGGGTTATTTAGGCGTTTTTCTTGTCATTGGCTTAGAGTATGCTTGCTTTCCTATTCCAAGTGAAATTGTACTCCCCTTTGTGGGCATGAGTATTCCTCAAACTACGCTTTCATTTTTTCCAAGTTTTATGGTTAGTTTACTAGCAGGCCTAGTGGGGTCTCTTATTTGTTATGCGATTGGTTTATGGGGAGGTATTCCTTTATTAAATAAGCTTGAAACGAAAAGTCAAGGCCTTTCTAAAGCCCTTACTCTCTTTAATCAGTGGTTTAATGTATATGGGCGATGGGCAGTTTTGTTTTCAAGAGTTATTCCTTTAACACGTACCTATATTTCTCTTTTTGCGGGCGTCAATCACATGGCTCTTATAGAGTTTTTACTTTACTCTGCTAGTGGCATTGCCCTTTGGAATTTAGTTTTAATGAGTCTTGGTTTTTATCTAGGCAGCAACTGGACGCTTATAGAAGGCATTCTGGATACTTATAGCAATATTGTACTAGTAATCATTGCTCTGGCTCTTATTGGCTATTTGGGCTATATATGGCATCAAAAACGCCAAGAAGTCTAACTTTTTTACTTCGTTTGCTTTCCCTTTCAAATGGTATTATGATAATAATGTATAAAAATAGGTTGAATGTTTTATTTTACCCAAGGACAAGGAGGAAAAATAATGACCTCAAAAATAGGTTTAGTTGCTGAAGGTGGAGGTATGCGCGGCGCCTATACGGCAGGTGTTTTAGAATGCTTTTTAGATTCAAATCTCCATTTTCCTTATGCTATAGGGGTATCCGCAGGTGCCAATACACTCTGCTCCTACTTATCAGAGCAGTCACTACGCAATAAACGGCTTTATACCGAATGGATTACGGATAAACGTTTTATCAACTGGCGTAATTTATTTAAGGAGGGGGCTTACTTTGGCATGAACTTTCTTTTTGAAGAATTACCCCTTCATCTAGATCCTTTTGATTTTGAGCATTTTAAAGAAAGTCCCACTATTTTCAAGGTAGGGGTCACGAATTGCTTAACTGGAGAATGTGAATTTATGGAGCCAAATAAAGCGGATTCTCCTGAAGCGATGAATCGTATTCTTCAGGCTTCCAGCAGTTTACCGTTTATCTCTAAGCAAGTAGAACTTAATGGCATTCCTTACTTAGATGGCGGAATTAGCGATTCAATTCCTATTGAGAAAGCCCAAAAGGATGGCTTTCTATATAATGTGGTTATCTTAACCCGTAATGCCAATTATCGTAAAACACCCTCTAAGCGTACTGAAAAATTGGCTAAATATGCCCTAAAGCGCTATCCAAATCTTATCAATACCCTTAATCATCGTTATAAGGTTTATAACGACACCTTAGACAAACTTGCACAACTTGAAGCAGAAAATAAAGTTTATGTGATTCGTCCAACCCTTCCATTAACTGTCGATCGTTATGAAAAAGATAGCAAAAAACTTACCATGCTCTATCAGCAAGGCTATGAGGAAGCCAAAGCCCATCTTCCTAAACTCACCAGTTGGATGGCTTCCAAATAAAAAAAGATGCACCTATCCATCAGGTTTGCATCTTTTTTAATCATGTTCTATTAAGGAGCTTTTTATGAAAAAAGGTTAAACTATTACGTCACCTATATTAAGCCTTTGTAATATCTTCAAAGCTTCCTTCTATATAATCACAAAGCGCCCTTGGGCTTAAAGTAACTTGAACCCCAATCTTTCCCCCACTAACGGTTATTTGCTCTAAGCTTTTTGCACTTTCGTGAATAAAGGTGCGAAAAGCTTTTTTCATGCCAATTGGACTACAGCCTCCACGAATATACCCCGTTGTTTTCTGTAAATCTTTGACATGAAGCATTTCAATACTTTTTTCACCTGCTACTTGACCTGCTTTCTTTAAATCCAGTTCCAAATCTACCGGAATGACAAAAACATAATTAACTTTTGATTTTCCAACTGCCACAAGTGTTTTAAAAACCTGCTCTGGTTTTTTGCCAATCTTACTTGCAACGGCTTGTCCATCAATTTTTCCATCTTTTACTTCATAGGTGGTCATCTCATAAGGTATTTTTGCTTGTTCTAATAATCGCATCACATTGGTTTTTGGATTAGCCATTTTTTTAATTCTCTCCTTTTTCTTTCTCTTGCTCTTTATTATAGCATATCCCTTTTAGGGTTTCTTTTCAAATGAAAAACTAGTGACCAGATTAAGGCTTTCCTCATAAGGTCACTAGTTACAAATTTTATTTCGTAGCTGCTTTGGCAAATTCAGTCGTTACAATGGCACTATAAGCAGGCCTTTCATTTAATTCACCAGCTAACTCCATTACGTCCATTAAATGATTTAAGCTTTCTTCTTTTAATAAAGGTTCTGTGCACCACGTATCATTATCTTTATAGCGCTGAATGACTTTAGTCAAATCTTCTTTACTGATTTCATTAAACTGTGGCGCGATCATCTCGGCAATTTCTGCTGCTGAATGGCTCGCTACATATTGTTGTCCTTTATAAATCGCATTGGTAAAGCTCTGAATAGTTGCTTTATCTTTTTGCATATAACTTGAAAGTGTGCAGTAAGCCGTATAAGGAATTTCTCCTGAAAGCTGGCCCATAGATGCCACCACATAACCTTGTTTAGAGGCTTCTACCTCTGTAGCAGTGGGTTCAAATAACGTCACAAAATCCCCTTCTCCTCCAATAAAGGCCCCACCCATTGCTGAAAATTGAATATCTGTTCTTACATAGGTTTGCCCACCTTTTAAATCTTCACCTAACGTCAATCCTTGTGTTTTAAGGACATATTCTAATGTCATTTCAGGCATACCGCCCTTACGTCCTCCGATAATCTCTTTGCCTTTTAAATCTTCAATCTTAAAATCATCTATTGGCTCACGACTTAATAAGAAATTCCCATCTCGTTTAGTCACCTGCGCAAAGTTAATTGCGTAGTCCTTACTGCCTTGATTATAAACATAAATAGAGGACTCTGGTCCCATAAATCCAATCTGAGCTTCACCAGATAATAAAGCTGCCATGGTTTTATCAGCCCCTTGTGTCAGTAGCAAATCTACTTCTAGTCCTTCCTCTTCAAAAAAGCCAGCTTCCAATGCCACATATTGCGGGGCATAAAAAACAGAATGCGTCACTTCTGCAACGGTTACCTTCTTTGCTTTTTCACTAGCACATCCACTTAATGACACGATTAAAATCACCAGTAATACCACCACACAACTTGGTGTTAGTCTTCTCATAAGCTCACCTCTACTAACTGCTAATTATTTACATCTACTATACAATACGCCCCTTCTTTTATTTGGTGACTCTTTTTTTAGTAAACCATTTCTCTAGACCGTTAACTGCGGCATACATCAAGAAGGCACAAATGGCTAATACAACAACGCCCATCATAACTAGGTCTAATCTAAACACCTGCCCCCCATAAACAATCAAATAGCCCAGTCCATAACGTGACACCAAGAATTCTCCAACGATTACCCCTACCCATGATAAACCAATATTAATCTTCACAATATGAATCATATTGCCGATATTAGCTGGTAAAATGAGCTTGGTTAAAATCTGAAGCTTGGTGGCTCCAAAGCTTTTCAGCATTTTAATCTTCTCTTCATCCATCAAAGAAAAATAATTATAAGCAGATAAAATAGTGGTCACAATAGAAATTGTAATCGCCGTTACAACAATCCCACCAATTCCAGCCCCTGCCCACACAATAATAATGGGCGCCAGCGCCGTTTTAGGCAAAGCATTTAACACCACCAAAGTCGGTGAAAAAATTTTAGCAGCTGTTTCGGACCACCATAAAATAATCGCAATGCCAATCCCTAATACCGTCCCGATTCCAAAACCTAAAATGGTTTCCCAGACTGAAATCCCAATATGCAAAAATAAACTTCCATCTTTAATATACGTGATAAAGAGCTGCACAATGGCTGTGGGACTGCTAAATAAAAAAGTGTTTAAAAGCCCTAGTCTGGCTAATATTTCCCACAGCGCAATAAAAATCACTAATAAACTCATCTGCCAGCTTAAAATCATCCGCTTCTTTTTCTTTTGACAAGCTAAATAGTCGCTATACTCTATGCTACATTGCTTTTTATGAACCATTATTTTCCAGCTCCTTCCATAGTAAATCAAAGTACTGATTAAATCCTTCTGCTTTTCGTGTCGATAAAGGCGTTCTCTCACCCTCTATATCAAACTCAATGTCATAGGTGGATTTAATCGTTGCTGGTCGACTTGATAGTACACAAATGCGATCACATATGGAAATGGCTTCTGCAATGTCATGTGTCACTAAGACAGCCTCTTTATTTTCTCGTTTGATAATTTGATAAATATCATCACTTACCATCAGACGAGTTTGATAGTCCAAAGCTGAAAATGGTTCATCCAATAATAAAATATCTGGACTGGTGGATAGGGTTCGAATCAGTGCGGCTCTTTGCCTCATCCCACCTGATAATTCACGAGGATAACGGTCCTTAAAGTCCCATAATCCATAGGTTTTTAATAAATGCTCTACTTTTTCCTTGGTTTCCTCCGTTAATTTCTTCTGAATTTCAAGTCCTATTAGGACATTATCCATAATGGTCCGCCACTCTAAAAGGTGATCTCTTTGAAACATATAGCCAATCTCACCATCTATTGTAATATGACCACTTGTTGGTTCTAAAATATGAGATAACATATTTAGTATAGTGGATTTTCCACTTCCTGATGGTCCTAATATGCCTAATATCTCCCCTCTTTTTAGCGTCATATTTAGCTGATTAATGACCAAGATTTCTCCATCCTCTGTATAAAATCGCTTACTAACATCGACTACCTCTATACGATTTTGCATTTTACTAGTTCCCCCCTTGTGCTTTCTCAAAACAAGTCAAGATGTTATGTTTCATATAAGCTATTACTATTTTATTAATCCGTCCAAGAGGTTGTGCTTTTCCTTACATCACTTTACATTTTTTGTCAGCTTATTTGCTTCCTTGCCCCTACCGTTTACCTTACGTTATAATAAACGTATCTATTAACCAGAAAGGATGTCAATCAATGCGCTATTTTATCATTTCAGATATTCATGGTTCAAGCACCTATTTAAAGAAGGTTCTTGAAACCTTTCATTCGGGGCAATATGATTTTCTTATTATTTTAGGAGATATTTTATATCATGGGCCTCGTAATCCTATTCCAGAAGGCTATAATCCACAGGAAGTAGCTAATTTAC
Organism: uncultured Cellulosilyticum sp.; assembly: GCA_934725855.1. Classification (GTDB taxonomy): domain Bacteria; phylum Bacillota; class Clostridia; order Lachnospirales; family Cellulosilyticaceae; genus Cellulosilyticum. The sequence goes on from CAKVCL010000013.1 coordinate 71,081, forward strand.
TTAATCCACTCTCTTCTCAGATTATTGCTTGCAGAGGCAATTGTGACGCTGAAGTGGAACAAATGGTTCTTGAGTTTCCTTGTCAAAATGATTATGCCCTAGTCGTAGACGGTAAAGTCAGTTTATTTATCACACATGGTCATCGCTATACTTTAGATAACTTTCCAAAAGCACCTGGGCAATCTGTTTTTCTCTCTGGCCATACCCATCTTTGGCTCCTAGAAAAACAAAAAGATGTTTTAGTCTGTAATCCTGGTTCTATTACATTGCCTAAAGAAAATCGGCCTCATACTTATGCGACTTTTGAAAATGGGGTCATGACCATCTTCACTTTAGAGGGTACTATCCTCTCACAGCGAAGTCTCTCCTCATGCGATTAATCCCTACGTGCTTCTAGCAAAATTTCTAAAATATGATTCATTTTTCTTTATTATGTGATAAAATCAAAAAAAGAAAATGCAATCATGAGGAGTGATGATAATGGAAAAACCAATGTATAAAATTGAGATTATTACAAGACCCCGCATGCTGGATTCGCTCAAGGATGCTCTTAATGAAATTGGTATTACAGGCATTACGGTTTCACAGGTTTTAGGTTGCGGCATGCAAAAAGGCGCTACCGAATATTATCGCGGGGTGCCAGTTGATATGAACCTCTTACCTAAAATCAAATTAGAAATTGTGGTGTGCGAAGTGCCCGTAGATAAGGTCATTGAAACGGCTACAAAGGTTTTACGTACTGGCAAAATTGGAGATGGCAAAATTTTTGTTTCAGAAATTTCAAGAGTCGTTCGAATCCGTACAGGAGAAGAAAATTATGATGCCCTTCAAGACCACGAGGCATAAAGTCTTTTCAATCTTTTAAATTCATGATAGGATAAATGAAGTAGCCTTAAGCTTGTGGCTTAATTAAGCCGCTAACTTAAGGTTTTATTTTATACCCAAAGGAGCCTTTTATGGAAAATAAAATTTTAGCCATTGTAGATGGCAGAGAAATTACACAATCAGATGTTTTTCACTTAATTCAAAGCATTGGTCAAAATGCTTCTGCTTTTCAAGGAGAGCAAGGTCAAAAACAATTACTTGATGAACTCGTTATGCAAGAATTACTTTATTCAGATGCGCTTGCCCAAGGTTATGAAGAAGACGCTGAATTTAAAGTGGCATTAGAAGATATGAAAAAATCTTTACTCAAACAATTTGCCATGAAAAAGTTACTAGAACCTGTAGCGGCTGAGGAAAACGAAATCAAAGACTACTATAATCAACATCCTTCATTATTTGCTTCTCCTGAAAAAGCGACTGCTAACCACATTTTAGTCGATACTTTAGAAGAAGCCACTCGTATTGCAAATGAAATCAAAGACGGTTTAGACTTTAAAGAAGCTGCTAAAAAATACTCTAACTGTCCTTCAAGTAGTCAAGGCGGGGCATTAGGTTCATTTGGTCGTGGTCAAATGGTTCCTGAATTTGAAAATGCCACTTTCTCAATGGAACCTGGCACGATTTCTGAGCCTGTTCAAACGCAATTCGGTTACCACCTTATTCAGCTTGAAAGCCTTACCCCTGCAGGCACTATGCCTTATGAAGCGGTTAAAGCACAAGTTAAAGAACAACTTTTACTTGCAAAACGTCAAGCCCTTTATATTGAAAAACGTGAAGAACTTGGTAAACGCTATACTGTAGAAATAAAATAATTTCAAAAAGGAGGTGCGATCAACGGATTGTTGATCGCACCTCCTTTTTGAAAACTACCTAAACGGTTTAAGCGGTATGTTTTTTATAGTTTTTTATAAGCCTTATTGTTATGGACTAATCTGTTTGACTCATAATGCAAGTTTCAAGCTCTTTAGCATCTCTCACCAAATAGTCTGCCCCTTCTTCTTTTAGTTCCTCTTCGTCTCTAAAGCCCCACAACACCCCTATAGACGTCAGTTTGGCTGCCTTAGCGGTTTGAATATCCACATTGGAATCCCCTACATATAAACATGCTTTAGGACTGACATTAAAATGCTCCATTATTTCTAATACGCTATGTGGATTGGGTTTGGTTGGAATGCCTTCTCTTTGTCCTAAAGTATAATCAATTTGACTGCCAAAGAATTGCTTCATTAATTCTACGGCATAATCATGGGCTTTATTGGTTACGACGCCACATTGTATCCCCTTTTGGTGAAGCGTTTCTAAAAGCGCCAAGATGCCAGGATAAGGTTTCGTTTGATCTAAACTATGCTCCTTATAATAAGCATCAAACACCGCTTTAACTCGCCTCACATTGGCTTCATCTCTTGCCTCTTGGGGTAAACTTCTTTCCACTAACTTATAAATCCCATTACCTACAAATTTTTTATACGCCTTTATATCATGTAAGGGATATCCAAAATGGGCTAACGCCACATTACAGGCTTCGCTTAAATCTGCAATAGTATCCAGTAAGGTCCCATCTAAATCAAAAATAACTAATTGAATCATATCTGTTCCTTCTTTCATCTTGCTTCTTTTCGTTAATGATTTCTTTATGTATTATAACAAAATATGACACAAATAAACAGCTAGCACACTCAGTAAGGCAACGGTAGTTAATCCTCTTTCTAAATAACCTAATAATAAGGCAACTAAAGTACCAATCATGGCATACATAGGATTTTGTGTACTGTAAAAGATATGTGGAAATGTCATTCCCCCTAAAACCGCATAGGGCACATAATATAAAAAGGAACGTACAAAGCGTGACTTTACTTTTTTATTAAAAAAAGTGAGTGGAATCACACGAATACCATAAGTCACAAGGGCCATAACAATAATACTCATTAAGATATACATGACTCATCCTCCTTATCTTCTTGCTGCTCAATCGGTGCAATAGCCGCCATGACACCAGCAGCAATGAGTGTAACAATAATGACTGCAAATCCTGAAGAAATCTGACTAAGTGCAGGTACATAAAATAAAATGCAGCTAATGCCTACAGCTAAAAGAATAGTCATCACAATGGCTTTTGAGTGTTTTGCAGCTGGAATAATAATTGCAATAAACATGCCATATAATGCAATGCCCAGTGCATCTTGCAGGCTTGGTGGTAAGAGACCTGAAATAAGTGCGCCAGCTAGTGTCCCACCACTCCAGCCAATATAAGGCGCCAGCATCAAGCCCCCCCAATACCATCCTGTCACTTCCCCCGGCTCCATAGAAGCGACGGCAAAAATTTCATCTGTTACGGCAAAACTCATTAATGCTCGTTGCAGACGGGTTAATTTCTTACTTACCTTTTGAGATAAAGAAAGCGACATTAAAAAATAACGCGCATTAATCATTAACATCGTTAATGCCATTTCTAGGTAACTGCCACTTGCCCCGATCACCTTTACCCCAGCAAATTGCCCCGCGGATGTCACATTGGTCATCGAAATCAGAAGGGCTAAACTAGGTGGCAGTCCACCCGCTACTGCCATCATGCCAAAGGCAAAAGAAACAGAAAAATAACCAATTCCAATAGGAATCCCTAACTTAAATCCTTTTTTAAATTCTACTCTACTTTTTTGATTCATCACATCACCCCATACCTCATAAAAAAAGCTGCCGCCGGCAGCTTCATTTATTTTTATTTTTCATAGACTTCTCGTTTTAATATCCCAATGAATGGTAAGTTACGATAGTGTTCTGCATAATCAATCCCATAGCCAATAATAAATTCATCCGGTACTTCAAATCCTATATAATCTGGTGTAATCGCTTCTTTTCTTCGCGCAGGCTTATCTAACAAAGTACAGATTTTAATACTGGCAGGCATTCTGGTTGCTAAAAGATCTTTAAGATATTTAAGCGTTAACCCACTGTCTACTATATCTTCAACAATCAATACATGCTCGCCTTCAATACCTCTATCAAGATCTTTAATAATCTTCACTTGTCCTGTAGAAGTCGTTGCATTTCCATAACTAGACACAGACATAAAATCCATACGAAGTGGTAAGTCAATTTTTCTTACTAAATCACTTGTAAATATATTTGAACCCTTTAGAATCCCAACTACTACAAGTGGTTTTCCCTGATAATCCGCTGTAATTTTTTCCCCTAACTTACTGACACATGCTTCTAATTGTTTTTCGGAAAATAATATCTCTTGAACATCTTGTCGCATAACTCAATCCTCATTCCTCATATCAATTGTTATAATCTGAACTATTTTTTAATTATACATCAAAACGTTCAATTTGTAAAATTATTTTCTGATTTTATTCGACGCCTTGATATAATTGAATGATGGATTCTGCAATTTGAAGGCCATCAACAGCTGCTGAGCTAATGCCTCCTGCATAACCAGCCCCTTCGCCTGCTGGGTAAAGCCCTTTTACATTACTTTCATACCCTTCATTTCGAGGAATTCGTACAGGCGAAGAACTTCTTGTTTCAAATCCCGTAAATAGTGCATCTGGATCGTCAAAATGCTTAATCTTCTTTCCAAAAGCCTTCATCGCTTCATCAATGGCCTCTCCCATAAAGGCTGGCATATGAGCCTTTAAGTTACTTAAAGTGACTCCTGGTAAATAAGTCGGTTGCACCTTTCCTAAAGTGGTGGTCGTTTGATTTTCAAAGAAATCGCCTAATTTTTGAACAGGTGCTTTATAATTTGCTCCACCTAGTTTAAAGGCTGTTTCTTCAAATTGCCTTTGTAGATACATTCCTGCTAGTGGATGGTTACTTCCAAAATCATCTGGACCCACATTAACCAAAATCGCACTATTGGCATTTTTGCCATCACGGGCATGTTCACTCATCCCATTGGTGACAATACGTCCTTCTTCTGAAGCAGACGCAATCACATAACCTCCTGGGCACATACAAAAACTATAAACGGTGCGTCCATTTTCACAGTGGTGCACCAATTTATATTCGGCAGCCCCGAGTCTTGGATGATGGGCATATTTTTCACCATATTGCGCCTCATTGATCCACTCTTGTAAATGTTCTACACGCATACCAATTGAAAAAGGTTTTTGCTCCATACCCACTAAACGCTCATTAAGCATTTCAAAAGTATCTCTTGCACTATGGCCTATTGCTAATATACAATGCTCTGTTTCAATGCGTCTACTGTCGTTCACAATGATTGCCTTTAAGGCATTATTTTCAATCACTAAATCGGTTAATTGGGTTTCAAATAAAAACTGTCCACCTAAGGCAATAATTTCTTCCCGAATATTTTTGACCACTTTTCTTAAAATGTCCGTTCCAACATGAGGTTTATTTTTATAAAGAATTTCTTCTGGTGCCCCATGTTTAACCATTTCTTCTAACACCTTATGACAACGTTTGTTTTTAATCTGAGTCGTTAATTTGCCATCTGAAAAGGTTCCTGCACCGCCTTCTCCAAACTGTACATTACTTTTGGAATCAAATACGCCACTTTTCCAAAAGCTTTCCACATCTTTCACACGCTCTTCGACGCATTTCCCGCGTTCAATCACAATGGGCTTAAACCCTTGCTGTGCTAACAAAAGGGCAGCAAACAAACCACATGGTCCACTTCCCACCACAACTGGGGCATGGTGCATCATACGCTCACCTTTTGGTGGACAAACATAGGAAGGATCAGCTGTTTTTAAATAGGGAAACTTTTTAAGTAAACTCTCTTCTTTTTTCGTTTCTATATCGACGGTATAAACCAGTTTGATTTCTTCTTTTTTTCTGGCATCAATTGCCTCTTTAAAGATTTGCCATTTTATAATGTCACTTGGCATGATTTTCAGTTTTTTAGTTACCTTGATGGGAAGCTGTGATAAATCTTCCTCTAAGTTTAGTTTCATATCTTGTACCCTAATCATTTGTTTTCCTCATTTCTACTCACGCTCTCACCTGCAATGGCGCCAGTTGCCCAAGCCCATTGTAAATTGTACCCGCCACAATCACCATCTACATCCATCACTTCTCCTGTGACATAAAGATGCTTTGCTTTTAATGATGCCATGGTTTTAAAGTCAATTTCTTTGGCACTAATGCCCCCTGCTGTGACTTGTGCAAATTTATAGCCTCTAGTGCCTTGAATGTCAAATTCAAACCCTTTTAATACCCTCACCAAACTAAGTACTTCCTCATATTCGAGCTGCTCAGCCGTTCTATGGATGCTTTTAATATCCGCCGCTTTAAGAACAGGCATAATCACACGTTTGTGTAGCATGCCAATTAATAGCTGTTCTATGGTACGCTCGGGATGGGCGGTGATTCGCTCATATAAAAGACTCATCAGTGTTTCCTCGGTTTGTCCCATAAATAAATCTAAGTATACTTTAGAGTTTTTTTTGCGCTTGGCTGCTAAAGAGGCCACACGGCTAATTTGAAAGATTGCTGGACCTGAAAGCCCATCTTCTGTAAAAAGCACTTCCCCATATTCCTCTCTTTCAAGTTTGCCCTCAGTAAAAATTTTTGCATTGGCTTTTACTTTAGCCCCCTTCATCATTTTACAATAAGGGGAATCGGATAAAAGATGGACTAAAATAGGATAAGGGGATTTTAAGGTATGTCCTACGTTCTTTAACAAGTTATACCCTGTGCCATCACACCCTAAAGTAGTATTGGTCATACCACCCGTTGAAACAATGACTTGACGAGCTTTAAAAGTCTGCCCCTGTTCATCTTCAAGGAGCCAATAATCTGATTGAGCTATTAATTTAGTAATCGTCGTATCTGTAATGACTTCAATTCTTAGTCTTTCAACTTCCATTCTTAAAACATCTAAAACACTTGTCGCTTGCTCTGACAAAGGATAAACCTTTTGCCCTTCAATGAGTGGTAAAATCCCTAGCTCTTTAAAAAAAGCAATCGTTTCTTCATAGCCAAAGCGTTCTAGTACCTCATTAAAATCCACTTGTTCTGATGAATGAAACTGCTGGGGGGTCATCTTGGTGTTAGTCATATTACAACGCCCATTTCCAGTCACCAGAATTTTCTTTCCCACTCTACTTAATCGCTCAATGATACAAACCTTGGTGCCTCTTCTCGCTGCAACAATAGCTGCAACAAGCCCTGAAGCACCCCCTCCAATTACAATAACCTCTTTCATTTTGCCCTCCTCCATTTTTGATGTGACGCAATATAAGACTGTCACTTTTTTAGTGACAGTCTTATTCGCCCATATACCCTTGCAAAATACTTTGAAGCTTACTTGGTTTTAATAGCAGCATTTCTTTTTGTGCTTGGGTAATTTCAACTTCTTCGTTTAATAATAAGCTATAAACATACTTGGAAAAATGACTCACTTCATAGTCCATCTTAACAGGCCTATTATTAGAGTCTTTTTCTTTAATGCAAACATACTGATCTTCCACGCCTAAAACATAAGTCTTTCCCTGAGGGTTTGTTTTAGAAGCTGGCAGTTGTTCCACTTGTTTTACTAAAACAACTTGCTTTTCGCTAAACGTTTCAACCGTATAATCTTCAAATCGTTTTTCGATTTCTTTTTGATTTAAACCTAAAAGACCAAACGTACTAATCCTTGTTTCATGAGAAAACTTTTGATTTTTACATTCATTTTTTAAAGTAATTTTGGTCTGAGGCAAAATACAAATTTCTTTTTCTGGGATCACTTCGGTATAAGGTATCTTCGATAATAGTTCTGTATCCTCCTCTTCTCCAATATGCCAACTATGGGTTTTCATATAAACATAACATCCTATAAATACAATACAAAAAACCAATATGGCAATGATCAGTGTATAAATATATTGTTTTTTACTAAGCATCAGTTTCTTCCCTCATCCATTTCATTAAAATTCACATTAAAATTATGTCTGAATTTTTAATTTTTTATACATGAGAGAATCCTTAAAATTACATTTTTAATAAATGAGCCACTTTGCCGCCACCTGGAATCGTCATTAAATCTTTCTTTGTAATGGTGTGTGTCTTAATCCCTAGTATAAAGTAAATCATTGCAGCAATTGGCATAATACAAATGACTGCTAATTTAACTGATAGTCCAATCCATAAAAAGCCTTTATAAATTGCAAAGCTTAATAAGCCCATGATCGCTGCACATATAGTTGGACGAACTAAAATCACACCCCAACGCATTTTCATTTGTAAGTACTTTTGTAAATAGTACATATTAAGTACAGCATAGACGATATAGCAAATTGTCGTGCTATGCACAAAGCCATAAATATTAAGGGTTGGGAATTTTAATGCCACAAAGTTACAAACAATCTTAATGCCACAAGCAATGAGTGCATTAATGGTTGGGACATTTTGCTTGCTCATCCCTTGCAGAATGCCTGCACTAAGCTGTGCAATGGCAATCGCTAAAATGGCAATGGCTCCAGAAGATAATAATTCTGAGCCACTTGAATCTCCAATGACTAAAACTAAAATAGGACTCGCAAAAACTAAGAAACCAATGGCAGAAGGCGCTGCAATGAGCATACCCACTTTAAAAATCATCTTTGTTTTCTTACGTACATCTTGCACTTGTCCTGCCGCCATGCCAGCTGCTATAGCAGGCACACTAGCTAGTCCCAGTTGTAAAATTAAACTGACTGGAATGTTCATAAAGGTCATATATTGGAAAGAAAGCTGCCCACTTAATTGATTGACAATACTTTCCGTTGAATAAATCCCTGCATCCATAACCGGTACTTTATCTAACATATGTTGATTTCTAAGATACTCAATATTCTTTGGTAAAATATTTGAGATCATTGATTGGTCAATAGACGTTACGATTGAAAAAATTGATGCACTCACAATAACCGGAATCATCATATTTAAAATCTGCTTTAAAATCATACTTCTTGATTCATAAGCATATTCATTGCTTTCTTTAAGCTCCTCTTTTGCCGCTGGTTGTTGTCTTATAAATAAGAAAACAAGTGTAATCAGCCCTGCGACTGCCCCAATCCCTGTTCCTAGGGCACTTCCTGTTGCTCCCCAAACGAGATTTTTGTGCGTCACATTCATAAAATAAGAAGCTAAGACCACACTAAAAATAACATTAAATACTTGCTCAATAATTTGAGAAGAAGCGGTTGGGGCCATATTCCCTCTTCCTTGAAAATACCCTCTAATGACACCTAATCCCGTCGCAACCACAACGGTTGGTGCAAGTGCTCTAATCGGAAGGGCTACATCTTGGGATTTATAAAAATGATCTGAAATAAAATCGGCACCCATCCATAAGCCAAGTGCCATGATACATGCAAACCCAATCGAATAAATCATCGCTAAACGAAAGACTCTCTGTGCTTCTTTATAAGCACCTGCTGCGCGTCTTTCTGCAATTAATTTAGATAACGCCCCTGGAATAGCCATGGCAGTTAATGTTAAAATAACCACATAAATACTATAGGCAACGCCATATAAGGACTGACCTTCATCTCCTAGAATATTACGTATCGGAATACGATAAAGCATTCCAATAATTCGGCTTACAAGCACGCCAATACTTAAGATCATGGCCCCTTTCATCAGGCTTTGTCTATTCTCTGTTGTCTTCATAATTCTTCCTCTGTTTTATTTTAAATGATTTCCTTTTTTTGATGGTTTAAATCATTTTATCATATTTTTTTCGTGATCACACGCTTTTTCTTGATTTTTACCTATTGAAAAATTTCAAAACCTTGGATTTTATGCGATTTTCTAAAAGGAGTAGACGTTTTGCCCACTCCTTTTATTTTTCACCTACTGGCATTTCTGGCAAAAGTGTTTTTTCAGGTTCAATTTGCAAAAGCATTTCAAAACGTTCTGCAATCTCTGGATATTTGCGATTAAACAATACAAAACGCTCAATCTTTTTTAGACTTTCGTAGGATAAATACTGCGCCATAGCCTCTTTTTCAAGCTCAGCATGTGCCTCTATATGCAACAATTTAAAGAACTCATCTATCAGCAAATCTCTTGCAATCAAATACTGCGCCATCTTTTTCCCTTGTTCTGTGATTCTAAGGGGTTGATACGTTGAATAAATAATTTGCTTCTGATAATGCATACGTTGCAGTGCTTGAATGGCTTTAGAAAGGGGTTGATTCATTTCTCTTGCTAGATCACTGACTTTTAATTCCGTTTTATTTTCTAAATGAGTATATATACAAACTAAATATTTTTCAAGGCTTGAAGAAAGCATTTTATCCCCCCATATCATTACCCTATCTTAACTATATGCCCACTAAATCTCAAATATAACCTTTACAGTTTTTAACATTTTCTTAAGATTAATTTGACAGGCATCTAGTATGCATATTAAAATTGTTAAGAGGTTATCTTAATTAAAGGAGGTGAAATGATGTCTGAAATCGTTCTCATTAGTGATAGTTCTTGTGACCTTTCTCCTAATTTGTTAGACAAGTATCATATTGAAATTATTCCATATTATGTTTCATTTGATACCGAACATTATTATAAGGAAGTCACTGAATTATCTATTAATGATTTTTATCAAAGATTAAGAGCAGAGAAGATTTTCCCTAAAACGTCTCTTCCATCTATTAATGATTATTATGAATGCTTTAAACCTCATATTGAGGCTGGCAAAAGTGTTTTATGCGTGACTTTATCTAACCATTTTAGTGGTTCTTATAATGCCGCTGTAAACGCCCGTGAACTTATTTTAGAAAATTATCCTAATGCGCAAATTGAAATTATAAATTCTTTAAATGCAACAGGTGGGGAAGGTGTTTTAGTTTTAGAAATCGGTCGTATGATTCAAGATGGCCTTTCTTTTGAAAAAATTCTTGAGCTTGTTCCCAAACTTCGTGAATCTGCACGTATCTTTTTCTTTGTAGAAACACTCGATTATCTTGAACATGGTGGACGTATTGGTAAAGCTTCTGCACTACTTGGTACCATGCTGAATGTTAAACCACTCATTTATTTACAAGATGGGTTACTTTATCCGAATGGTAAAGTGCGTGGCACAAAAAAAGCAATTGCTAAGATCCTTGAAATTTCTAAAGAATTTGTAGGCGATGAAGTTAATCAGTACCATTATCTTGTTGCACATGCAGATAATATGGAATATGCTCATGTTATTCGAGATGGGTTAAATACTGAACTTGGTGTAACCACTTTAGAAGATTTTTGTTTTATCGGTACAACGATTGGAGTCTATACTGGTCCAGATGTTGCTGGGATTTGTCTTATTAAAAAATATGAAAATTTCTTATAAATAAAAAAACGCTTCTGCCTTTAAGAAGCGTTTTTTTATTTATGTACGCTATGTAGTCTTCTCATAGGATGCCAAAAAGCATAGCCAATTGTCCATAATCCAAAAATTTCTGAAATGGTAAAAAGCTTAAATAAAAGCAAGTTCTCTTTTCCTGAATAAATTCCATCTATTATTAATAATCCTTGTGCGAGTAATAAAATAGCAAGCTGGACACGAATTTGTAAATGTTTATAGCGTATAAGACCTATCCCTGCTAATATCCCTATCACGACCATAAAACTCCCTTGTACAATTGCCAAATACCGATCAAAAGGTGGGATAAGTACAAGCTCATAGCCATATGCCATACGCTCTATAAGCTCGGTAGGTTGTTTTAAAATAAGATAAACGTAAAAACTAATCCACGGTAAGAAAAAAAGAAGTAGCTGGCTTACTTTAAAACGCTCATTTAAAAAAGGAATTATAAACCATATCCCACAAACTGTTAGCATAGTCAGCCCAATGCTACTTGCATAATAAAAATATCTCAGACTTTCAATGATGAGTGGATTTCTAACCAGTGCATAAAACACAAGCGTCAAGTAACGTAGTGCCATTGCAATCAGCAAAATGGCACCTATATTAAATAGTTCCTTTTCATTCGTTAGGTAAAGTCCTTTTGCACTCCAACCGATCACACCAAAGGACACCATACAAGTAATCAGTAACCAAAACTTTTCCAATCTTCTCCCCCCTTTCTACTAATATATAGACAACTTTCTTCCTTTAGAACTAGATTTGCATAAACGTTAAAGGGCACCTAATGAATCACTTCAATTGATTCATTAGGTGCCTTAAATAGGCTAACAAGCTCTTTTTACGCTCTACTTAGTCCATTTATTTAAATAGGATACTGCTTGCAAAACTGCAATATTCCCCTCTCCTACTGCTTTTGCAACTTGAAAAGGTTTACCTGTGCAGTCTCCTGCCGCAAATACGCCTTTAAAATTTGTCTCCATCATGCGATTCACTTTAACAGCTGTCCCTTCTAACTCTAAGCCATTTAGTAATTTAGAAGTCGGTATATTTTCCTTAATAATAAATATGCCGCTTACATCTAATGATTCTTCTACTAACTCCAATCCAGCAACCACTGTTTCGCCAATAATTTGTGTGGGTTTGCTATTCTTAATTTCTATTCGTTCATTTAAATGTCCTATTTCTTTATATAGTGGAACATAATAAACCTTTTCACATATTTCTGCTAAATAATTGGCATCTTCTTCAGCGTGCTGACTATCTCCAACTACTACGACGGCTTTCCCTCGATATAAAGGTCCATCACAAGTTGCACAATAGCTCACACCACGTCCTAAAAATTCATTTTCCCCTGGTAAAACAGCCGTTTTAGCTAATCCATTGGCTAAAATAACCGTCTTGGCTTCAATAAACTCATTTTCCACATTAAGCATATAACTTTCTCCCATTGGGAAAATCTCAATAACCTTTGAGGTTTGAATCTCGACACCCATTTCTTTGGCTTGACTTGTAAAACGTTCCATCATTTCTTTTCCGTTGATGCTAGGCATCCCCATATAGTTTTTAACCTTTTCTGCTTTATAAATATAGCTCGTTTCCATAGGATTACCAAAAACTTTTACCTTTTTATTACGAATCACACCTGTAATCGCTGCTGATAATCCAGCTGGACCTGCGCCAACAATTGCAATATCTAACATGTGTTTCCTCCATTTCATTAGTCGAGTCTTTATCTAATATAGCTTACGACTCTAGTATAGTTTATTATGCCTTCTAGGAACTTGCAGCTTATTCGTTAAAAATCCCTTTACATAGCTTACAAGCAGTTGGTGTACTTGCAATGCCACCTAATGCGGTTTCTCTTAATTCTACTGGCATACTACGTCCCACCCGATACATCGCATCCACTGTTTCATCAAAAGGTACAATATGTTTTAACCCACATAGTGCCATCTCTGCACTGATCATCGCATTAGAAACCCCCATAGCATTTCTTTTTTGACAGGGCGCCTCTACAAGACCTGCAATAGGATCACAAACTAATCCTAAAATATTAGTAATGGCTGTAGCTGCGGCATCTAAAGAAGCCTCTGGTGAGCCTCCCATCATTTCACAAACAGCAGCCGCTGCCATAGCGGATGCTGCACCGACTTCTGCTTGACATCCACCTTCTGCACCTGAAACCGTGGCATTGCGTGTAATTAAATAGCCAATTGCCCCTGCATTAAAAAGCGCACGTATCATGGTTTCATCCTCAAACTTAAAATGCTCCTGCATGGCTACAAACACACCTGGAATAACCCCAGATGAACCCGCTGTTGGTGCTGCTACAATAAGCCCCATAGAACAATTGACCTCTAATACACCTACTGCATAGGTAATGGCTTTACTCATCATTTCCCCACAAACAGATGGTCTTGCTGCATTATTAAAAATGCGTTTACTTTCACCGCCAATGAGTGAGCCCATAGACATTAAATTCTCACTAAGCGCTCGCTCTATGGCATGTTTCATAATCTCATAAGTATGCGCCATACGCGTCATAACTTCTTCCCTGCTACAATGAAAAAGTTGCATTTCTCTTTGGATCATGACTTCTGAAATGGCATACCCTTTTTCATAACAAAGTGCTAATAATTCTTTACTATTAATAAAATTCATATCTCTTCCTCATTAGTTAATCATTCTAGCATATTGAACCGCGGTATGATTGGCAATCGCTTCAATGACCTCCTTGCAGATCTGCTCATCAGTTTCTACAATCGTAGAGGCCATCATTCCTTTATTCTCTCTATAAACACGCATATAAGCAATATTAATTTTCCAGTTTCCTAAGCAATTGGTGATATGCGCAACAATCCCCGGTTGATCTTGATGACTGATTAGCAATGTATGATACTCACCATTAAAGTAAACTTCCATGCCATTGACTTTATCAATACTAATGGCCCCACCACCAATGGATGAACCTGTAATACTAATCGTATTACCTTCTGGATCCTCCATAATAATATCTACCGTATTAGGATGCTTAATATTCTGACACTCGCTTACTTGAAACGCATAACTGAGCCCACTTTCTTTAGCATAAATAAATGCATCTTTGATGCGTTCATCTTCTTCATTCATCCCTAGTAAACCAGCCACTAATGCCCTGTCTGTCCCATGTCCTCTATAAGTCTTGGCAAAAGAACCATACAGCACAAAGGTCACTTTTTGAATCACTTTAGGCGCCAGTTGATACGCAACCTTTGCAATCTTAAGTGCTCCTGCTGTATGGGAACTAGATGGTCCTATCATGTTGGGGCCAATAATATCAAATACACTAAGTTCTTTCATAAGTTGTCCTCTTTATCAATAAATTCTACTCTCCTTATTATACACGATTTTTCCATAAACCGTCAAAAAAGAAGACAGCTTGTGTCTTCTTCCTATTATTTCCTTATTCAATTGGCAATACAATGGTTAAAACAAATACTTGCTGTTCACACTTCCAGCTTAAACTTCCCCCATATTTTCTTATAATGGCTTGCATGCTACGCATTCCAATCCCATGCATCTTTTTGTCCTGTTTAGTCGTTTTTAGTGTATTTTTAGCGTCAATATTCTGTTTAACGGTATTACTAATCTTAATTAAGATATCTCGATCATTATGTGCCATACTCAGTTCAATCCGACGCTGATCTACTTTTTCAACCTGACAAGCTGCTTCAATGGCATTATCGAGTGCATTGCTTAAAAGGGCACATAAATCATTGTCCTCCATAAGAAGTTGCTCGGGTAAATCCCCTTTAAGTGCCATGCTGATTTGATAGTTTTTAGCACGTACCATCTTTTGATTAATCACAGCCCCCGCAATCTCATTGCCCACATTCACACTTAATTCTTTATGCTGACTATTTTGAGTTAACTTTTGAATATACGCCCTCGCCTTTTCAATATTGCCCATTTGCAAAAGCATATCAATACAACTAATATGATTATTAAAATCATGACGAATACGTCGCCACTCATTATTTAATTCTTTATTTTCTTCAGCTGCTTTAACCATAAGCTCATTTTGATATTGTATTAAGGCATATTCTTTTTCCTGATCCACCCTTTTATTTAACTCCTGGATCGCCCAATATACAATCACATTTACAGAAAATACACAAATGGAAAGTAAACAAAATAAGAAATCCATTCTATCTTCTTTCATAATCTCCAGGCTTCTTCTAAAAATACTATCTAACGTACAAAAGCAAACGATTGATAAAAGAAACGCAATACTTAAAACATAAAGGTTTGTCCTTGAAAAATTTGTTTCATCTAGTTTCATAAGATATTTAGCTGCTACTAAAATCATAATAAAATTAACACTTTTACTAATTAAAGCATTATTATAACGTAAACCATGAAATCCCATAATCTGTTCCATTGTTATTTCAGGATGCAATCCACAATACCCTACAGTCATCACACTGTCACATAAATAGCAACATAAAGCATATACTGCGATATATAAAAACAATTTATTCCATTTGACCCTAAACTGAACTACAAAATAAATTCCAATCAGAAGAAATGAATATATCATCCCTACTAATACTGAAGTAATTATTAATGGCTTTGCCCATAAAAGCACTCCTATTCCCAAAATTAATAAAACTTGTCCTAGCTGATTGCTAAAACGCTTTTCATGCCCCCCTACAAGAAAAACATATCCTATTATCACTTCAATAACACATAGTGAATATTCAAAACATTCATAGGTTAAGTTGACCATTCAACACCACCCCAATTCCCTTTTTTCTTACCATTTGTTGTCATTTTCTATAAATTAATTAACATGATAGGATACTTTATATATTATTATAGATAATTTTTATTCTAATATCAATATTCTTTATTTTCCCCTTAAAAAGTTATTGTTACTATTCAGCCTTGAGAGCAATTTTAATAAAAAATGACTTTGAATTGAAACTAGCATATTTTCTTAATTTT
>CAKVCL010000014.1 GCA_934725855.1 uncultured Cellulosilyticum sp.
GTATTTACAGAAATGAATGACTTGGTCACTTGTATTTATTGGAATTTATAAACTACTTTCTTGTAAAGTGGTGTCTAGATTACTTTCTCATTTTAAAAACTCATTCTTATTGGCTTTAACTCGCCCATTAAAGTATAATTAATTTAACATAGTTAAGAGGGGCGATATACTTTTGATAAACTTCCACTTTCATAAATTTTACAACCAAAAGGAACACCTATTCATTGGAGCATTAGGTGTTCTAATCATTATTCTTTCATTTTTATTTCGTGACATTGTTCCGCCAGTAGATTTACCAGATAATCTAGAAGTTCTTTATCTTGATACATCCTCAAACTTACAACCCACATTTAGAATGCAGGCTCAGCAAACCTATAATTTAGAAACAAACTCCTTCGGATTTCAGATAGCTCCATCATTTGGGTCAGACCTGTCCCCATCATCGCTATCACTACAAGACCTGTCCCTATCATTTTCTGGGGCAGACCTGTCCCCATTACTGCAAGACCTGTCCCCACTCCATATCATGGTACAAATAGAATCCAGTAGTCAGATAAGGGCTGAGTTTATTGATGGGTTAGAAATGATGAGCAAGTATTTTCCAACTATTTCTTTGTCACTCATCCCCCATAATATGAGTGACCAATCGTATATATCATGGGGAACTCAATTACATAATCAAATACAGAAGCATCACTTAGATAATGTGACCATTATTTGGTACCCACAGTATACGGATGCCTTAGACTTATATGATTCAGAATTATTTTCTAGTATTGGTGTTGTGATTAGAAACTCTGATGATCTTGCCATCTTAGATGCACTATATAATCACTTTACATCAGCTGTTTCTTTTTATATAAGAGATGACATTGTTCATTATTATGAGCAGGATTCTGTTACAGCAGTTAAAGTCATCAACATGCTCTATTATCTTTTAGCGGTGAAATATCCTAATATAGATACAATTTTTTCTCCTTATATGAAAAACAAGTTATTTCCAAAGGATGAATACTATTTGGATCGTGCATCAGATACCCGTTCTATTTGTTGGAGCTTATATCAAAAATTGCTTTCTAAGCCTTGGCTTACTGAATCTGCTACTGAAGCAATCTCAAATTTTTCTCACTATCGCCCTTTACATTCTTATGATGAAGTATCGGATAAAATAGAAATCATTCTTTCTCCTAATGCAGATATCCTTAGCTCTCAGTTTAGTCATTTAACCTATAAAATAAATAGTAATTATCTTGGCATTCAATATACATATCCTTATTTAGTATATCTAGATACAACTTTATACCCAAATGGTATATCTAGGCTCAAATTATCCTCATACCAAAATGATCATCAACTTATTACACAATGTCTGGATATTAAAATCAATAATCCAATAAATCAGGCGCGTAGTAATAGAATAAGAACAATCTATCCTATAGATTCTAAACCAACTTATCATTCAAGCTATATTCCTGTACTAATGTACCATTCCATATTAGATAAGGTTACTGAGAAGCAACAAAATAGCTGCGTTGAGGTGGATGTTTTTGAAGCACAAATTAAAGGCTTATTAGAAGCAGGCTATACTCCCATTAATTTTAAAACATTAAAAGATTATCTGGAGCATAAGTCGGGTCTTCCTAAAAAGCCTATCCTAATTACCATGGATGATGGTTACTTAAATAACTACGAAAAAGCTTACCCTATTTATCAAAAATACAACGTTGAAGCAACCTTATTTGTTTCTCCTTATTATATGTTAGAAGAAAACACAGGCAGACACTTCGGTTGGGAAGCTGCAAGAGAAATGGAAGCTAGCGGATTAATTGACATTCAATCTCATGGATATAATCATACCCCTTTCCCCTATCTCTCACTAAAAGACTTACAGTATCATGTTTCCCAATCCTTTGGACTCTTAGAAAAAAATCTAGGACCTAGAGATGTCTTTGTGGTAGCTTGTCCACAATTTAGAAATACACCCTCCACTAGAAAACTCCTCTCTTCACTAGGCATCGATTTTCAAATCACCAAGCTCGCCTGGGTGGGGACAGGTCTGACACCACTTGATACTTGTAATCTAAAACGCATCAATGTTCCAAATACGATGTCTCCCGAAGAATTGATTCAAAAAATTAACGCACTGACTTATTCTTTTCATCATTCATAGAAGAGGGGACAGGTCTGGCTTGCAAGCCAGACCTGTCCCCTCTTTAGCTAACTAAAGTAACATTTTGTCTATATAGTCTTTTTGTAAATCGTATCTTAAGTAATTTATAAGCTGCTCTAATAATGTAGCGCATTCGGCATAATTGACGGCTTTTTTAGGGTATACATAGCCATTAGCTGAGGTGATGATACCAATTTTTGCTGCTGCATAAACAGAAGGTTTTGCCCATGCTGCGATTTGGTTGTCATCAATAAATGCTGTGTAACCGTCTGTTGTAATTAATCCTAATCTTTGCAAGCCTATAGCTTTCATATTAATTGAATATAAATATTCTCTTGTTAAATATGAATTGCCGTCTAAAGCTCCTCCATCTATTAAGCCTGCATTATAAGCAGCCATTACATATCTATAAGTAGAATCTGTTTTATCTAAATCTGTAAATGGATTAACTGCTTCTACTTTTTTCTTAGAGGAGCGCTTGCTCGTTTTTTCTTCTTCAGGTAGTTCTAATTGTAATGCTCTTACAAGCATCTCTATGTATTGTTTTTTAGTTACATTCATATTGACATTAAATCCTGGTATGCTTTGTGGGAACACTTTCATGCTAAACATCTTTTTGATTTGAGATTCTGCTGGATGCCCTGCTAAATTTAAAGTAGTTGGGTAAGAAAGTTGTTCAACGGTAGGACTAGTTGTTACGCCAAGCATTCCCGAATGTTCATCATCATAAAGATCTAAGGCCCCTTGCAAAATATTATAGCTTAATGCCCCTTCACTTCTCATCACTTCTTTATAGTTTCCAGCCATACTAATCGCTGTTGGCTCATTTAGTCCATATTCAATATCACGATAAACATTATAGGTTGGGGTTTCTTCTACCGCGTAGCCTTCTCCTGAACCTAAGTCTATCGTAATCGTTCTTTTTTGGCTTTCGGATTTTGCAAAAGCTTGTTCATATCCATAAATAGGTGAACTAACAGCTACTGTAATATTGGCTGCCTGGTCTGAACCGCTTCCCCCCCCCGCACTTTTATATACTGCACTATAATGTACATCTCCTCTGTAATAAAGTACGCCGGGTGTATAATCTTCTAAGATACTCTTTGAAAAATCAGACAAATCACTATCTAACTGATAAGTTTTTCCATTAACTGTAACAATTTCAGTCCATTTTTTGGCTGTTGAATTCTTAGTCGTTTGTTTTAATGTTGGATCGTATTTATACTGAGTTTCTAGTGTAATATTTCTAGATAATTTTACTGAACCATCTGCATTTTGAGCAGTCATTTTATAAGATTGGTTATAGGTTCCTTCACCTTTTACTTTATCAATGGGATCTCCTAGCTTAACTTCAATAGTCCCTTCAACTGTTTCTGCCTTTCCTGATAAGTAGGTATTTTCCTTATAGGGCAAGGTATACTTTGATTGGTTCTTTTTCTTTCCTGTTTGTGCCATTGAGGTTAATGTTTCCATTTTTATTCCTGTACTAATACCTCCAAAGCATCCCATTTCACCTTCTGCTGCATACGTGGAGGATGCTAATAACGTAAAACAAACTGCTAGTATAGCTAACTTTTTCATTTTCTTCCTCCTAATTTTCTACTGTAATAATATATCCTGTTACTGTACCTTTTTCCGTTTTTAGATTTGCGCTAACCATAGCACTAATCGTATCACCCATTTCTAACTTGCTAACTGGAATCACTTTTCCGTTTTTGATAATGACTGTATTAGCTCCTATATTGATGGTTGCACCTACATTTTTCTTGCTGTACTCATTCCAGTTCTTTTTGGTTGTATCATAGTAATATGCATCTTTGATTTGTATGCTATCAGCATTTACTTCATAGACCTGTCCCTTCGTACACTCTGTTACATATGGCATATCAATGACAGCGTAAGACCTGTCCCCTTCTGCTATAACCGTGTAGACATCTCCCACACTTGTATTGCTACCATAACCTACGAAAGTATTAACCCCATTTGCGACCAGTCCCTCTGTATTGTAGAACTTTGTGCTTGCATCAATTGAGAAGGTCTGTGGCGTTGGGTGATAATACCATAAGTTGTTTTGTAAAAGTGAGAATGTTTCTACTTGGAATGATTCTGCTGTACTTACTTTCTTAATTCTACCTCTGTAAACTTGAAGTGAACCTGTAGATATTGGACTACTTGTAATTCTTCCTAATGCTAATTGATTATTATCCGTAAGCACTGCTTGCAAAGTATCCCCAACCATGATATTGCCACCATTAACAAGCCTATTATCTCTAACAACAATTGAATCTTGATTGATAGTGATATTTTCACCTGAAAGCAACTTGACACTCGTATTAGTTGCAGCAATAACCTTTGAAGCGGGTAAAGTATTTTGATAGGTACCTTGGAAGTTTAATTTTACAGCACTTTCCCCACCTTTATAACTTTCAGTGGCTATATAAACATATCCATCTGAATTTTTCATGTACCTATTAATATAATCAAATGAAATTCTGCTCCCTTGTCTATATGCTTCTGCCGAATTAGGATCGATCCCAATCCTTACTAAATTACTATATGTACTCCATGCTGATTTTCCTAAAGTCTGAGCATTTTTTATATTAATTAACTTCTTAAATGTATCAACAGATGTCACTTGTCCTCTGTATAAGTTTGAAATAACTCTTGTATCATTATCTACAACAATTTCAAGTACTTCCTCATCAATAATCCCTTCACCTAAAATCTTCTCACACACTAAAAACCTTGCCCAGTCACCAACCTTAATTGCACTTGGATTAACTAGCTTGCTCCCCTTAGTTACAGGCGTAGCTGCTTCAATTTCATAGAAATAAGTATTTCCCTTTTCATCCTGTAATTGAATACTCAACTCATTGCCTGTATTATAGTTGAAAGAAACAATCTTCCCGTAACGCATGCTATAGTCATTATAGGCACTAATATAAGTCACTGCATTCTCTTGGTTTTTTCTAACATAAATACAGTCACCAGCCTTAATATGCTCGATATCTGTATCACGTGGATCATAAGCAAAATTAGGGAACATTTCATCTAAATAACCAATCTTATTCTCATTTTCATAATAAGGCTGCTTTTCAACTTGCACCTCGTTTTGATAATAATTAACCGTAACCTCTTGCCCACTACCATTTTTATAAACTAAATACCCCAGCTCGGGACAGTTCTCCACAACAATCCCCCTATCTTCTGTAAAATTATTGTACATAATATCACTGTATTCTTGTTGAGTTAAATATGAAGAAACACTTGCCAATGCACATGTACTCATAGACATTGCAAGTACTAAACTACCTACTACATACCACTTTCTTCTCATTAAAATGCCTCCTAAATATTAATAACCTTAACTTGTATATCGACCCACCTTCTTAATTCTTTATAGCCAGTATAGTCAGGGACAGGTTTAACTTTGTTGTATTGTGTGGTGTTTTGTGGGGACAGGTCTTATAGGTAGGGACAGGTCTGACAAACAGACTAAAAAAAGTACTACGGTTAGGTAGCACTTAAAAATGTTTAATTATATTTTTTAGATATTCTTCAAATTCATCTTTTAGTTCGGGTCTTTTCAAGGCAAATTCTACGGTTGCTTGTAAAAAACCCATTTTATTTCCTACATCATATCGGCGTCCTACAAAATCGTAGGCATACATGCTTTCAACTTTAGCTAATTTATTTAGCGCATCTGTCAGTTGAACTTCTCCACCTGCTCCTATTTCTTGTTTTTCAAGGAAATCAAAGATTTTTGGTGTAATAATGTATCGACCTAATACCGCTACATTGCTAGGTGCTTCATCTATTGATGGTTTTTCTACCATGTCTTTTACTTCGTATACTTGTTTTTCTAACTGAGTTCCAGCAATAATTCCGTATTTATTAACATCTTTATGCTCAACTGTCTGTACTCCTAATACGGATGCTCCATATTTTTCATATACTTCTATCATTTGTTTTAATGCTGGCTTTTCAGCATCTATCACATCGTCTCCCAAAAGCACTGCAAAGGGTTCATCCCCGATAAATGTTCTTGCAGTTAGTACCGCATGTCCTAACCCTTTTGGTTCTTTTTGTCTAATA
The DNA here is from genome assembly GCA_934725855.1 of uncultured Cellulosilyticum sp. Classification (GTDB taxonomy): domain Bacteria; phylum Bacillota; class Clostridia; order Lachnospirales; family Cellulosilyticaceae; genus Cellulosilyticum. The sequence goes on from CAKVCL010000014.1 coordinate 6,266, forward strand.
TAATAGATATTTGCTATTTGAGATACAGAGCGAGCTATTTCTAAGAGTTCTTTATTTTTCTTTTTCTCTAATTCCATTTCAAGCTCTACGGATTTGTCAAAATGGTCCTCAATAGCTTTTTTAGTTCTTCCCGTTACAATAATAATATCTTCTATCCCAGATGCAACGGCTTCTTCCACGATATATTGAATCGTTGGTTTGTCTACAATCGGTAACATTTCCTTAGGTTGTGCCTTTGTAGCAGGCAAAAATCTCGTTCCTAATCCTGCTGCTGGTATAATTGCTTTTTTAATAGTTTTCACTTTCTTCACCTCTCCCTACTCAATCATTACTAATTAGCCATTATTATAAATACGTTGTCGCTAATTTTTTCATCTTCCATAATCATACTATATTCAATGCAAATTTTTACACCTTTTTCAAGTAAATAAACTTCTATATTATTAGTCTCTATGTCTATTAACATGTTACCAAAAGGTGTTCCATATAAACATCTTTTTATTTCTTCTTTATTAAACTGCAACGTTCCATTCATTGCACCTACTCTTTTTACAGATACCCCTTTTTCAAAAGCCTTTATGGTTGTACTTGTTTGGGTTTGCTCATCTTTATATAAAATATAAATATCATTCTCTTTAACGGCTATTTTGCCACTGAATGTATTTTCTGATTCATCTGTATGAGTAGAGTAAATTTGTTTGTCATATACTCTTATCTGCATGTCTTTCATTATAATTCTCCTAAATAAAACTTTTATGAATAAAACAAAGGATATTTAGGTATAACCCCTAAATATCCTCCTCCATTTAGTTGGTATATTTTTATAAACTCGCTAATTCAATTAGTTTTGTTACGATCTCTGTTACCGTTAATCCTGTTTCCTTAAATAACATTGGATACATACTAATTGGTGTAAACCCTGGAAGTGTATTTAATTCATTAAAAATGATTCCTCCATCTTCTTTAACAAAGAAATCAATTCTTGAAATACCCTTTCCTTCTACTGCATCAAATACATCTCTTGCATATGCTCTAATTTTTTCTTTTATCTCAACTGGTAAATCCGCATTTACAACTGTCTTAGACTCACTATTATTATATTTAGCATCAAAGTCATAAAATTCAGCAGCGGCTAAAATTTCTCCTACACCTGATACAGTTACATCTTCGTTACCCATAACTGCTGTTTCCACTTCTCTACCTACAATGGTTTCTTCAACAAGCACTTTTTTGTCTTGTGTCATAGCATTTTTTAACCCAGCAATCAATTCTTCTCTGTTGTGAGCCTTAGAAATTCCAACAGATGAGCCAGCATTGGCTGGTTTAATAAAATATGGATAACCAAATGCTGCTTCAATTTTACTAATAACTTCATCTTGATTTTGAAGCTCTTTTTCCTTTACTATAACATATTTAGCCTGAGGCACCCCTTTAGTAGCAACCGCAATTTTAGTAAATGCCTTATCCATTGATACTGCTGATGCAAGAACGCCACATCCTACGAAAGGAATTTGTGCCAACTGACATAAACCTTGAATCGTCCCATCCTCGCCATTTTTTCCATGTAATACTGGGAAAACGACATCTATTTTTATTGTACTTACTTTATTAGACTCTGGTCCACAAACAATCAATGACTTTTGTATTGTATCTGGACTTAAAATAGCAGGCACGCCACTTTCTTGCCATCCATTATTGGTCAAGTCAAAATCTTCACCTGTATATAATAACCATTTTCCCTCTTTAGTAATCCCTACTGGATGAACTTCATATTGCTCTTTATCAATATTATTCAAAATAGTAGTTGCAGACTTTAAAGATACATCATGTTCAGATGAACGCCCACCAAATAATACTAAAACACTCTTTTTCATTTTGCTGCCTCCTAAGACCTATTAAATCTCTCATTTTATATAATATACTCTTCATTTATTATATTTTATTACTTAACTAAAGATTATTCAACTAATATGTTCAGCCGGGACAGGTTTTACACACTCAGCAGGGACAGGTCTTGCAGTTGATGGGGACAGGTCTGATTTTTTTATCTCTTTTTCTTGTAATCATCCTTACAAATGACTGAATTTATAGCATCAACTACTCTAAATTTTACTACATATTTTTTGTCCTTATTCTTGACTACTAACTTATATTGCTCTTCATTTAGATTTTTCTTTAATTGTTCCTTTCCTTCAAGTGGCACCACGCCAGATGCTGCATCTATATAGCATAATGGTGGATACATCACACACCACCAATTTTCTCCTTTACCTTCACCAATAATAACACGACATGCCTCGTATTCTCCTGAAGGCAAAATTACATCTCCATATGCCTTTGCTGGGAAGTTTGCCTTGTCTAGATTTACATATATTTGGTATTCCATACCATATTTTTTTACCACTTCTTGTGCTACATTTTTTATATTTGGTAAGCACATATTTATTATTTTTCTTGTTTCTTCTATACTCTTGCTTTCTTTAAGCAGTGGTTCCATGTAATGTATAATCTCATCTTTGACCTGCTGCTTTAATAATTGGTCTTCCGTAGTGTCACTATTAGCAACAACATGAAATCTAATCATTTCATTTGAAAGTGTATCTGTCGTCTTCTTTGAATTATATGCTAAAATGCCAATAAATGTTATCATCGCCACAATACCTATCATTATTATCTCTGTATAATTTTTACTCTTTATCATGATTATTTTCCCCTTTCAAAATTTTATATTTGATTATCCCCTAATATAAGTTTAATTATTCACTAAAGTTTAAAAATATCATTTCATCTACTTGCCTGCAAAATCTCTTGTCCTCAATCATTCGCTCTGTAAGTGCTTTTACTTTTCTATATACAATTGATTCATGAATATCTAAATTTTTAGCTATCTGCGCCCATGATAGCCTACTCACTAAACCTAAAAAATAAATTGCAATTCCTTTGGTAGTTAAATAGTCGTGTATTTTTTCTTTTTTTAGTTTCCACTTATGGCATAAATAGTCATACGCCTCTTGATAACTCATCTTTTTTATACCATCTCTTCTTATATTATCATTTTCCTTTTTCTCAATGGTTATTGCTATTTCCTCGCTGTCGTCTACTACGTTTTGATCATTAATATACTGAATATATGCTTTTATACTTTCTTTTCTATTGTTTGAAATAGTGCTGAGTATAAAATCTACTTTAACAATATCTAATGAGTCCATTCCTTTCAAATACGCATGATAACTACTCCATTTATATTTTACTGTTTCATCAACCATATCAGCTTTAACAGGATTAAGGTGTATATAGCGAGATGTATGCAATAATTGGGCATTGCTTTTAACCAATACACTTGTGAAGCGACCTTGGAGCAGATGCCCCGTTCTGCCATATCTTTTATTAAAATATACCGTGTAACTAAGATTTAATCCCTGCATGACTTTAGATATATCTTGCTTATTATCATACACTAATATATGGACATGATTTGTCATCAAACAATAAGCATAGATACACATTTTATACTTTTCTGCATAATGCTTTAAACGTATTAAATACTCTTCTCTATCTTTATCATCCAAAAAGATATCTTGCTTATTATTTCCTCTTGTACAAATATGATAAGTTCCATTTTCTATTTTTTCTCTGGCACATCTAGGCATTTTGTTCCCTTCTTCCTTTTAAAACATTATCTAATCATTGCCTTCTTATCTTCCTTTTATACACTAACGAAGTAGGGACAGGTCTTGCATAATGATGCAAGACCTGTCCCTACTTCGTTAACTACTATCTTTTTACTCAATAATTCCTGTGTTTTCTATCACAACATCGGTATTAAGATATATTTTTTTATCACTGATACTATCACTTGTTTTACTTTTTTCCCATAGTGAATAATTTTTTCTATATATTTCTAAGTTAATTGCCATAAAATCTGTATCCGTAATTTTCTCTTTTTTTAGTGCCATATTAATCCTTTTATTTATTTCGTTGGTTAATAGTTTTTCTATTTCCTGTATGTCTCTCTTGTTAAATATCTGAGTATTCGTAGCAGATATCCCCTCTGTAATATCTCCTCTAATTAATAAATTAATTTTGACTTCAATACCTTGATTATCCCTAACTTCTATTTTCTTCTTTTTGTCCTCTACTGTATATGTTAAATAATCTCCTTTGTATTCAATAACAACAGGCATTCCTTCAATATCTCCTTGAAGAATATTCAATCCTTTTACTTCATCTGCACTTAACCAATCCACCAATTGGTAATCCTTAATGATTGCTGCCCCATTGATTTCAACTGATTTTTCATCACATTGAGATACAATAGGCAAGGTGGTTACTCCTGTTTCATGAATATCTCTTAGCATTTTGCCTAAATTCTTCTGTATGACACCTCCTTGAGTTTTAGCTTTGTTATTAAAGTATTGCATAATATAAAGGCCTAATATTGGATTTTGATAGTTATCTCCTTTGGTAATTTCACTGGCTTTTCCCCTTACAGCAAGTATATTGGTTCCCCTACTAAATTCCATATTCCTAGATAAACTATCCATTGCATTTTGAAATAATTTTTTATCTTTTAATAGCTCTTCACCTATAAAAACAGCTTTTACATGACTAAAAGTTAAGGTGTTTTGTAATTTAGCTTCCATTTCATCAATACTTTTCATTAAGGTTGGACTAATCGTAGTCATTTCTGTTTTTACGTCTTCTGATAAACTTTCTTTTCCTGACAACTTCTTAACATCAGGAATAGTATAAGTGATTTCATAGTAATCGCCTTCTCCAATTTTAGAATCAACATTACTTGCTTTATCTAAAGCAATTTCTAATACCACATGCCTATCATTAAGCTCAACACTATCCCAGCATCCTGTAAGACAAAACATAAGACATATCAATAAAATGACACAAATTATTTTCTTTTTCATCACTTAATCCCCCTTATTTTAGCCACAAGTAATAAAAATAAGGGAATTGGAATTAAAAACCAAACTCCAAAATAATACTCAAATCTTAAATAATAGTCGTATACTGCTCCTAAATCATGTGGATACAATGCAACCAATAAGATGATTGGAATCACAGGTAATACAAAAATATTCTCCCTTTTAAATTTACAAACTCTACTACCTATTAGTGAAATAACGTAAATGCTAATTCCTACATACATATATGCACTGAAAATCCATATAATCAACATTAGAATTTCTTGATTTTCTGCAATTGTATTATTCATCCCTATACTCTTCATTAGTACAATAGTTGGCCACATCTGCCTTTGTACCTCATTCACTCCATTTTGAGCAATGCACAACAAAGTAATAAGTGCCTGTAATATACCAATAGTAATAATGGCTCCAACTCCAGCCTTTCGACATTTATTAGGCCTATCCATAAGACCATTAAGCATTAGCAAAATTTCAATTGGCACAAAAATGCAACTCGTCAGACCTGTCCCCACCCATAAACTTCTTCCGTTTATAGGGATAAATGGTAATACTTCTTTATAATCTACTCTAAAAATAGAAATTCCTAATGCAATAAATAGCGGTATTCCCATAAAAAATATAACTATCTCACTCATTCTTCCTGTTGCTTCAATTCCTGATTTAACTAGATAAGCTGCTGCAAGTGTAATGATTATCATAATAACTACAGTAGGCGTCTTTTGTAGCATAATCTGTGAAATCAATTCCCCAAACATCCTTAGTTCCAATCCAGCACTCACTATCAATTTTACTGCAAATAAAACTACTACTATCCAAGCAATGCCTTTAGGAAATATCACTTTAACAATTTCAACCAATGTACACTCTGGAAACCTAATAGTTAAACTGGTAACCCCTAATAAATACACTAATCCTACTACAATTGAAATAATGGGTATGATATACCCATTTCTTCCCCAGTAATATGTTCCAACTCTTGGCATAATTAATAAATTCATATTAAACATCTGTAAAATAAGTAATATCATCATCTGTCTGACAGATATCTTACCATTATGTGAAAACATTTATATCTCTCCAAGCCTATTCTTATCGTTCACTCTATCAGTCTATTTATCAGACCTGTCCCCTCTCGCTCTTCTATTATTTTTGATGGTTTGACCTCTAACTTCTATTCTTTTTTATTGCTATCAGTCAAACCTGTCCCTGATTTTAGCCTATTTTTAAAACCTGTCCCCTTTTAAATATTCAGACCTGTCCCCACCTGATTTTACCTATTTATCTTGCTTTTTTGTGCTTGCTGGTGGCACATCACCCATTTGCTTTCCTTTTTTTAGCCTAAGTCTTGTTCGTTGCATTTGGCGGGCAAAAATCGGTCTAGTTGTTTGCATAAATGTGGGAAATCTTAAAACGGTATCTTTTAAATCACTAGCTCCATTTTGGTCTGAAGTATTATACGGTGCCAAATAAGGTGTTTTAAAGCTTTCTAATGAAGATAAATGTGCTATCACTAATAGCATTGCAATGAAAAAACCATATAATCCAAACATTGCACATAGTACAATGAACAAATATCTCACTAGTCTAAATGCTGATGTCAAGTTATAATCAGGTATTCCAAATGTACATATCGCAGTAAATGCAACAATAATAATAATCATAGGACTAATAATATTAGCATCAACTAATGCTTGTCCAATTACTAGACCTCCTACCAGTGAAACAACATGCCCAATAGCTCCAGGGGCCCTAATTCCTGCTTCCCTAAACAATTCAAATATAATTTCCATCAATATAATCTCTGTTACCGTCGAAAATGTAATCCCCTCTCGTGATGCAGCTATTGTTATTGCAAATGGGGTTGGTAATATATCTGGATGAAAATTTAAAGCTGCAATATATAACCCCGGAAGAGTAAATGAAAGAAAAGATACTAAATATCTGAGCATTCTTGTAAAACTCATAATCTGCCACCTCTGATAATAGTCTTCAGAGGCTTGATAAAAAGCATTTAATGTAGCTGGTACAATAATTCCAAAAGGTGATGTATCTACCAATATGCCTACTTTTCCTTCTAATAAACTTGCTGCAAATTTATCTGGCCTTTCTGTTGCTTGAGTCTGTGGAAATGGACTCTTCCAGCTGTCTTCAATCAATTGTTCTATATATCCACTATCCAAAATAGCATCAATCACATATTTATTTAATCTAGTCATCACTTCTTCAATAAGTTCAGGCTTTGCAATATCTTCTATATAAGCTACCACCACATCCGTTTTACTTCTTGTCCCATAACTAATTGCTTTAAATTTAAGCTTTGTATCACGAATCCTTCTTCTTACTAGAACCGTATTAAACCTAATGGTTTCAGTAAATCCTTCCCTTGGTCCACGAACAACATTTTCAGTAGAAGGTTCACTAACTCCTCTTCCCGGCCATCCTCTAGTTGCGATAACAAGCCCTTTTTCACAGCCTTCTACAAAAATAGCACTATCCCCAGATAAAACAGCCTTAACCATGTCTTCCATTTTCTCTACTTCTTTTACATCAAACGTAGCCGAAAAATGTTGCATAATAAGCTGTGTTCTAGTATTCTCCTGACCCTTAATTTCACCATTAAGATTTTTATAATTAAGCAAAGTAGTCAGTAAATATTTTTCCAATATGTCTCTATTAATTAATCCATCTGTATAAACACCATATATTCGAAAAATTTCTTCTCCTTCTACCTTTACTTCTCTTTTTACAATATCTGCACAGTCCTTAAATAGCATTTCAATATTTTTGATATTAACATCCATATCTGCAGATATTTCAAGTTTAACCTCATTATTTTCATCATGTAGCTCATCTTCTGGACTTACTACTAAACTACTTATGTCTTTTTTCTTCATAAGCCACTCCTTTCACCCCTAATTCACACAAATAATTAATCCACATACTCCAATCACTAAATAGACGTATCCTACAACCCGTGAGACCTGTCCCTCTCTTCTTAAATCCTGTGAGATAAAGTTAGAACTCTGTACAAAAGCCATATATAGGCCTATTACTAGTATTAATAATGTTACATAAATTGAAAAATAGTGTTTTATCCATAGCATTGCATCACCCAAATAATAATTTTTTTATATTCATAAGCATTATCTGTAGTTCTTCCAAAATTATTCAAGTCAAAAAGGTGGGGACAGGTCTGACTTCTGTCAGACCTGTCCCCACCTTTTTGCTAGCTTCTATATAATCTTGTAGCAGGATTCACCCTCTACTAATTCTACTTCTAAGAACATATGCGTATTTTGTATTTTTCCTTCAAGCAGTTTTAGTATAAGTTCTATGCTTAATTCACTCATTTCTTTCTTAGGTTGCTTAATGGTTGTTATAGATGGTTGATAATATTTTGCCATATCCATTCCATCGAATCCTACTATTGCAATATTTTGGCCTATTTTTCTACCTATGTCTGTGCTTGCTTTTGAAGCACCCATAGCCATTATATCTGAAATTGCAAATAATGCTGTTATTTCAGGCGATTGTTTTAATAATTTTTTAGTTTGCTTATATGCATCCTCGCATTCATATTCTCCATACACTATGTATTTCTCATTATATTCTATATTATAATGCGCTAATGCTTCTTTATATCCTTCATAACGTTCCTTACTAATGCCGTAATCTTGTTTTTCCCCTAAAATGAGTCCAATATTTCTATGTCCATTTTCAATCAAATACTGAGTAGCTCTAAATGCTGCTTCTTTATTATTGATACTTATTGATGAACATCTTTTGAGTTTCTTTCTCATAGCTGCTTCTACGGAAACAAGTACAATAGGCACATCTTCAACTTCTTCTAAATCTTCATCTTTTAAATCTATAAAGTTCCCTCCAAGGCAAATAATCCCTTGTAAACGTTTCTCTTTAATAAAGCCCAGAAGCGTCCCCACATCATTTTGATTATTATGATGTTGCAAAATCATCGTATATCCTGCATCCTGTATTCCGACACTGACTATTTTTAATATTTCTGAGAAAAATGGATTAAATACTCCTTTTACAAGTATTCCTATATTCTTCGTATTGCTTTGTTTTAAAATTCTAGCACTATTATTGGGGATATAATTATTTTCTTTAATAATCTCCAACACTCTTTCTCTAGTCTTTTCATTTACATCAGGATGATTATTGAGCACTCTAGAAACTGTACTTACACCTACGTGAGCAATTGCAGCAATGTCTTTTATATTCATACAAATTCCCCAATCCACTTAATATTTCTTCTATCCATTCTGCTTAGTTTACCTAATATCCGTTAACTTTTTACTAAATTTTAATTTAATTTTTCTACACAGTATTAACACATTTATCATATCTTATGAGTATTAAAAAATCAATTTCTACTCTCTTTGTGCATCAACTTATTCTTATTTTATTTAATTCATTTTGTCCATAATCAATCCTTTATCTCACTGCATTTTATGCTAATATTATTTGGTTTTCTTGGAAATGCTAACTATAAAATATCATTTTTAACAAATTATCTGCACGAAATATATGTAATTAATACTGTTTTACTTTACTTATATGCACTAGGACTTTATAATGGTATTTATGGCTAAAAAATTTGAAGTAATTTACAATTTTATTTTTTTATGTAAGGAGGCAAAATAATGATTTATACAGTAACTTTAAATCCTTCTTTAGATTACGTTATGCACTTAGATAACTTAGAAGTAAGTGGTGTTAATAGAAGTAAAAAAGAAGAAGTATATCCTGGTGGAAAAGGAATCAATGTTTCTATTGTTCTTAATAACTTACGCATTCCTAATAAAGCACTAGGTTTTATTGCTGGTTTTACAGGAAATGAAATCGACCGGATTATGAAACAACTCGGAACCAGCACTGATTTTATTATGCTTGACCAAGGTATTTCAAGAGTGAATGTTAAGCTTGAAGCTGGCAAAGAAACTGAAATTAACGGTATGGGTCCAAGAATTACTCCAGCTGATGTTAGAGAACTTTATGCTAAATTAGATGAAATCCAAGATGGCGACTTTTTAGTTCTTGCAGGCAGTATTCCAAACAGTGTTCCAGATAGCATTTACCAAGATATCATGAAAGAGCTTTCTCATAAAAACATTAATATTGTTGTAGATGCAACTAAAAATCTACTTCTTAATGTTCTTAAATACAAACCATTCCTTATCAAACCAAATCACATTGAACTTGCCCAAATGTTTAATGTCACCCTCCATTCTGATGAAGAAATTGTTACTTACGCTCGTAAGCTTCAAGAAATGGGGGCACAAAATGTGCTTATTTCTATGGGTGGGGACGGTTCTATCCTTATTACAAGTGAAGGCGAAGTAGTAAAGATTACCGTGCCAAAAGGAACAGTAGTAAATACTGTAGGTTCTGGTGACTCAATGGTAGCTGGATTTATTGCTGGCTATTTAAAATCAAAAGATTTAAAACAAGCATTAAAATTCGCAACTGCTACAGGTAGTGCCACAGCCTTCTCTACATGGCTTGCTACAAAAGATACGATTGATGACTTACTTTCTCAACTTTAATGACAACGGAGGCTAACAATGAGAATTACAGATTTACTTAGCGCGCAGAGTGTTGACTTGAATTTTCAAGTAAATTCTAAAGCCGAAGCAATCGATAAACTAGTAGACCTTATGGAATCTACTGGTAACATTAATGATAAAGAAGCATACAAAAATGCAATTCTTGCTCGTGAAGCATTAAGCACAACAGGAATTGGGGAAGGGATTGCCATTCCTCACGCAAAAGTTGGTGCGGTTACAAAAGCAACTTTAGTTGCTGCAGTTAGTAAAGAAGGTGTAGACTACGAAGCCCTTGATGGTGCTCCTTCCCACTTATTCTTTATGATTGCTGCTCCAGATGGCGCCAATAATACTCACTTAGATGTGCTATCTAGATTATCAACTATCCTTATGGATAATAAATTTAGAGAATCCCTAATTAATGCAGCTAATGCAACAGAGTTCTTAAGACTGATTAATATCAAGGAAACTGAAAAATTCGGTGACGAAACTATTAAAAAAGAAGAAACAACTACTGAACCAGCCAAAAACATTGCTAATGAAAAAGGTAGTTACAAAATATTAGCTGTTACAGCATGTCCAACAGGTATTGCACATACTTATATGGCTGCTGAAGCCCTTCAAAATAAAGCAGATGAACTTGGGATTTCATGTAAGGTTGAAACCAATGGTTCAAGTGGTATTAAAAATGCCTTAACTAAAGAGGACATTGAAAACTGTGAATGCATTATTGTTGCAGCAGATAAAAACGTTGAAATGACTCGTTTTGATGGTAAAAAAGTAATCATCACAAAAGTAGCTAATGGTATTCACAAAGCTGAAGAACTTGTTACTAAAGCTACTGCTGGTGATGCACCTATTTATCACGCTTCAAACGAAGGTTCTGTTGACGATAGTGAAACTGCTACAAGTGAAGGCTTAGGCCGCCAACTTTACAAACATCTTATGAATGGTGTGTCTCATATGTTACCATTCGTAATCGGTGGTGGCTTACTAATTGCAATTGCCTTTTTAATTGATAGTTTATCTGGATATACAGATAACTTAGGAGCTAATACAGCTGCTGCTATCTGGTTCAAAGCAATCGGTGGCTACGCATTTGACTTCATGCTTCCAGTACTTGCTGGTTATATTGCTATGAGTATCGGGGAACGTCCCGCTCTTGCAATCGGTTTCGTGGGTGGTTACCTTGCAAACCTTGGTGGTTCTGGTTTCTTAGGTGCTCTTTTAGCTGGTTTCATTGCCGGTTATTTATTCTTAGGCATCAAAAAAGCATGTTCATACTTGCCACAAGCTCTAGAAGGCCTTAAACCAACCTTAATTTATCCATTAGTTGGTATCGGATTAATTGGCGTTGTTATTACATTCCTTATTAATCCACCAGTAGGATACATTAATACAGCACTAACAAATGCACTTTTAGGAATGGGTACAACGAGTGCAGTACTTGCAGGTACCATCCTTGCTGCTATGATGGCCATCGACATGGGCGGTCCATTCAACAAAGCCGCTTATGTAGTAGGTATCGCAGCTCTTGAAGCAGGTAACCTCTCACTTATGGCAGCAGTCATGATTGGTGGTATGGTTCCACCACTTGCCATTGCAATCTGTACAACATTCTTTAAAAATAGATTTACTAAAAAAGAACGCGAATCAGGTATCGTCAATTATATCATGGGATTATCATTTATCACAGAAGGTGCCATTCCATTCGCTGCATCTGATCCAGCCAGAGTCATTCCTGCTTGCGTAATCGGTTCAGGAGTTGCTGGGGCTTTATCAGCATTCTTTGGATGCACATTAAATGCCCCACATGGTGGCATCTTTGTACTTCCTGTAATCGGAAACCCAGGCGGCTACGCTATTGCACTGATTATAGGTTCTGTAATAGGTGCACTTATTCTTGGATTCTTAAAGAAACCTCTAAATCAATAAAATAAGGGACAGGTCTGGCCTTCTAGTCAAACCTGTCCCCTATTTTATTTGGCAACTTAGTCAGACCTGTCCCCACTTCTATAGGAGACAGGTCTGATATTTTTCGTCAAGAACAGGTTTGACTATCTGTGGGGACAGGTCTGCCAGTTTGACTTATAAATTTTCTACATTAATGGGGCAAATAGTCTTAGCACTGCACGCACTAGTTTTGTTGTTAGTTTTACTTTTTTACATTCAGCCAGAGTAACTTGCTCACATACTTTCAAAGTATCCATAAAGTCTTCTTTTATTGCTTTTACAGTACTTGTTTTATAAAGCCATGTTCCACATTCAAAATGTAGATATAAACTTCTATAATCCATATTAATGCTACCAACAATCCCTATTTCATCATCACATACAAAGGTTTTTGAATGAATGAATCCCGGCGTATACTCATAAATCTTAATGCCTACTTTAATAAGTTGCTCATAATATGCGCGTGTTAATATATGCACATACCATTTATCTTCTTTATGAGGCGTTACAATTCTTATATCTATGCCACTCTTTGCTGCTAAACTAAGTGCTGTTATCATTTCACTATCTACTATTAAATAGGGCGTACATATATAAACGTAGTTTTTGGCTTTATAAAGTAAATTTAAATAAACATTTGCTCCCACACTTTCATGGTCTAATGGGCTATCTCCATAAGGTTGTACAAATCCATCACTTTCAAATTCTTCAGGGTGGTATAAATTAGGCTTATATAGGTTATAATCTTCATAACTATCCTCGATAAAATCCCATGTTTGCATGAACATGATTGTTAAGTTCCACACTGCATCACCTTTTAGCATAATGGCAGCATCTTTCCAATGTCCAAATCGCTCTACTTCATTAATATATTCATCGGCTAGGTTAATTCCACCCATAAATCCTACGTAGCCATCAATTACTGTAATTTTTCTATGGTCACGATTATTAAGAACAATATTGAGTACAGGAGCTAATGGATTAAACACTCTACATTTAATTCCTTTTTCTCTTAGCATGGCATCATATTTATAAGGTAAGGTTGTTAGACTTCCTGCATCATCATACATCATCCTAACTTCCACGCCTTCTGCGACTTTTTGCTCAAGTATTTCAAGAATGGTGTTCCACATCTTTCCTTCATGGACAATAAAATATTCCATAAAAATAAAATGCTTTGCCTTCTTGAGTTCTTCCACCAATACTTTAAAAAACTCTTCTCCAGGGCTTAAATATCGACTAGTCGTATGCTCATAAATGGGATAATATGAATAATCCTTTATATATCTCACTTGATTACCAATATGTTTATCTTGCTTTTCTAGTTTTTCAATAATGGTTTGGTCTTGGAATAAGTACGGCATAGTTGTTGAATAAACTCTCTCCAATCTGCCCGTAAATTTTTTGTCTCGCTTATTTTTACCTGCAATAAGATAAAATAGCCCCCCAAATAACGGAAATAGCATAATCGGTATAGCCCAAGCCAATTTATAAGAAGGATTTTCATTTTTGCTAACAAGATAAATAACTGTAATAATACTAATTAACATGCAGAAAATATAAAAATAAAAAAAGTAATTGCTCAGTTTCCACACCACCCAAATAATAACCCCTATTTGAAATACAATTAGTATGCCTACAATTACCATACGACTAAAAATAAAATTTAGAACCTTTTTCATCTAGTCACTCCTGTTATGCCTCATCGTTCATAGTTTATTTTTCATTAGTTTATTTTGTATTGGTGTTTTCATTAAAAATAAATTGTACGGATTTATCAATCCACTCACTACACATGTATTTCTCACCAATGCTCATCGCTTCATTTACCATATATGTTCCTAGTGACAGACCATGCCAACCACGTCTGTAGATATGCATTTCAACAGGCACTCCTACTTCTATTAATGCATTTGCAAACACAATCGAATTTTTCACCGGAACTGTTCCATCTTCATAGGTATGCCATATAAAAGTAGGTGGAACATCTGCATTAACCTGTTTTTCCATTGAAATAAGTTTCAGATTCTCTTCAGTTTTATTATCTCCCAATAAATTATTCACAGACCCTTGATGCGTAAATTCACCACTTGTAATTACTGGATAAGATAAAATAAGCAAATTAGGCTTAATCATCTCTCGATTTATTTTTATGTATTCATCAAGCCAAGAAGCCTTCCAAAAGTTGCCCACACAAGCACTTAAATGTCCACCTGCCGAAAAACCACAAACTGCTATCTTGCTAGAATCAATATTCCACTCCTCTGAATGCTCTCTTATATATTTTATTGCTAAAAATGCTTCACATAATGCCTGTGGAAAGCGAGCTGGTGCCACACTATAATACAAAACAAAACCACACATCCCTTCTGAAACATATTTTAACGCAATAGGTTCTCCTTCCCTTAATGAAGTGTGTTCATATCCTCCTCCAGGAATGATTAATACTGCTGGCCTCATTTTTCTATCTGTAGCCGCAAACTCATTATCAGGAATGTACGCCGTTAACTTTGCAATATAGTCAATTGCTCCTGAAGTTTTTATTTCAATATTTACATCAAAATTTTTCATAGTATCCCCTCTTAGTATCTATAATCTTTAACTTATTATACAACTAATCCCTTTGTATAAACATTCCATTAAATGCAAATTTTAATTCAGTCCTTCATTTTACTTATTTTCATATTTCTTTTATCATTATATTGCTTGAAAATTTAAAATGAGTGATTTATAATGAATAATTATTAGTAGTTTTAATTTTTATTCATAGAAGGGAGTATTTTATGCAAAAATATACTGTTTATGTAGATGGTCAAGCTGGTACAACTGGCTTAAAAATAAATGAACGATTAACAAATCACCCTTATGTGGAGATTATGAAAATAGATGAAGCCAAACGCAAGGATTTAGATGAACGTAAAAAAATGATTAACTCTGCAGATATTGTTTTCTTATGCTTACCAGATGCTGCTGCTATTGAAGCTATATCATTAGTTGAACCAAGCAACACACATACTAAAATTCTTGATGCAAGTACTGCTCATCGTACTTCACCCGAATGGACCTATGGTATTCCTGAACTTAGCAAAGAAGCAAGAGCTAAAATTGCTGTTTCCAATAGAACTGCTGTACCTGGCTGCTATGCAAGTTCCTTTATCTTACCATTATATCCACTTGTTCAATCTGGTATGATTCCAAAAGATTTTCCAATTACCTCATATGGTATATCTGGTTACAGTGGTGCTGGGAAAACAGCTATTGCTGACTACACAGACCCTAATATCGCAACCAATCACCCTACATATTTAGCACCACGCCCATATGCACTAAATTTATCTCATAAACACATTCCCGAAATGCAAAAAATTGTTGGATTAGATTACGCACCTATCTTCTCCCCTATTGTAAATAATTATTACAAAGGCCTTGCTGTAGCTACATCTATTCATACACGTTTGTTACCTAAAAAATATACACCAAAAGACTTCCATGAATATCTCACAGAGTATTACAAAGACGAATATTTTGTTAAAGTTATGCCATTTAACACAGCAGAATGTGATAATCATGAATTAGGAGATAAATTCTTCTCTCCACTTGCATGTAACGATACAAACTTTGCAGAAATCTTTGTTTATGGCAACGATGAACAAATTCTTCTTTTAACTCGACTTGACAACCTTGGAAAAGGTGCTTCAGGCGCTGCTATTCAAAATATGAACATCATGCTAGGCCTAGATGAAAAACTTGCTTTAGAGTAGTCAGACCTGTCCCCACTTTGACTATAATATAGATTTTAGGGCGTCAGACCTGTCCCTACTTATGTTGAAATTAATAATATGCTAAAAAAATAAAGTTGCCTAAATGCAACTTTATTTTTTTATTTTCTGTTCTAAATTATCTAGACCTTCTTTTGTCTTCGAAATAGCTTTTTCAGCACCATCTTTCATGGCTTTTATACCTTCTCCAGTCTTTTGACTGATGGTGTCCATGCTACTTTTTGCTTTATCACCCAATTTTTCTGCATCTTCTTTAATATGTTTAGCAAAATTCTTAGCATCTTCTTTATATTTTTCTAATGTGCCTTCTTTATTATCCATAGAAATCACCTCTTGATAATATTATGAGTTAAATTTAATTTTGTATTCATGATTTCTATTCTCTTTTGTCTTAAACATAGAAATAATTATAGACCACCACTACTATTGCTATTTGAACTATTAAAATAAATGGCATACCATATTTAAAATACCAATGCTTTGTTTTATGTCTAAATTTTTGCATTCCCAATATACTTCCCAAACTTCCACCTAATATAGCTATAATAAATAATGCTTTTTCTGAAATTCGATATTTTTTCTTGATAGCACGCCTTTTGTCTGACCACATACTCAAATACCCTAGTATATTCATAAACAGACCTGTCCCCAACAATAAAATATACACTTTATCCATTGATTTTTCTCCTACTATATAATCTTTTTTCCTATTCTACCTTATTTTTGATAACATCTCCATCATCTAACCCACTTCTTATCTTTCAAAACTGTCCCTACTCAGTTGTTTTCTTTCCCGTAAGACCTGTCCCCTCTTAGTTGTTTTCTTTCCTATAAGACCTGTCCCTTCTTAGTCATTTTCTCTCCTGTAAGACCTGTCCCCTCTTAGTCGCTTTCTTTCCCTATAAGACCTGTCCCCTCTTAAATGTAAAAAAGGTTAGTAGGTAACTGATGCTTCAGCTTATCTACTAACCTTTTTACATATTTTCTTTGCTTTTCAGGTGTCTTCAATTTATTGGAATCAAGTATTATCTTTGAACACGTCCAGAACCGTCCCCTCCTGCAAGGGTTTCTACTTCTGCTACTGATACACGGTTGAAGTCTCCCTCAATTGTGTGTTTTAAGCAAGATGCTGCTACTGCAAATTCAATTGCTGG
The DNA here is from genome assembly GCA_934725855.1 of uncultured Cellulosilyticum sp. GTDB lineage: Bacteria > Bacillota > Clostridia > Lachnospirales > Cellulosilyticaceae > Cellulosilyticum. Next base: position 23,662 of record CAKVCL010000014.1, read on the forward strand.
TTGTGGTGCATAGTTATTTAATAATGCGTAGATTAGTCCGCCGCCAAACGAATCTCCACCACCTACGCGGTCAACAATGTGAACTGCATATTTTTTAGAAAAGAAGTAATCTGCTCCATTGTATAACATAGCTGCCCAATTGTTGTCATTTGCAGAAATTGATTCTCTAAGTGTAATTGCTACGTATTCAAAGCCAAATCTATCTTTTAATTGTTTAGCTACATCTTTATATCCTTCGTGATTGACTTCACCTTTTGTTACGTCTGTGTTAGCTGCTTTAATGCCAAATACGTCTGCTGCATCTTCTTCATTTGCAATGCATACATCTACATATTGCATTAATCCTGCCATTACCTGACCTGCTTTTTCTCTTGTCCATAATTTTTTTCTATAGTTTAAGTCACAGCTTACTTTAACACCTTTTACTTTTGCTGCTTTACATGCTTCTAAGCAAATAGCTGCTGCATCATCACCTAATGCTGGTGTGATTCCTGTAAAGTGGAACCAATCTGCACCTTCAAAAATTTCATTCCAGTTGAAATCAGCTGTTGTAGCTGTTGAAATGGAAGAATGTGCTCTATCATAAATAACTTTAGAAGGTCTTTGAGATGCACCTTTTTCTAAGTAATAAATACCAATTCTTTCTCCACCACGAGCAATATGTTTTGTTTCTACACCGAATTTGCGAAGTTCATTAACTGCTGCTTGACCAATTTCATGAGTTGGTAATTTGGTGACATATTCTGCATCAATCCCATAATTAGCAAGAGAAACGGCAACGTTTGCTTCTCCACCGCCATATGTAGCTTGAAAATGATCTACTTGATTAAATCTTAAATACCCATCTGGGGCAAGTCTTAACATAATTTCTCCAAAAGTAACTACCTTCATTTTTCATTCTCCTTCATTTATATATTTTCTAATTAACTATTTTTGTACTAAGTGAATGGCAAATCCGCCTACTTCTTCTTCTAAATAAATCGCTTTTAATTTGCCTTTAGCATCATATTTAGCTGATTCTTCATTGAATTTATGACCTTTTGCTTTTAAGTAAGCTACTGCTCTATCTATGTAGTTTGTTTTGTAAGCAATATGTCCTTTTGTTCCAAGGTATGGTGTTTTCATAACTTCTACTCCTGTACCAGCAAAAATTGAACTATTACCTACTTTTACTGATGTATTAAATAATCCGTCGAAACCAGCAGCAATTTCTTCGGCTGCTGCATTAGATTCGGCATTAATTCCTACGTGTGCCAACTCAAATCCTAACATTTGAGTGACAGCTTCTTTTGTTTTTGCTGTAATGGCTTCAAAATCACCAGCTGCTACTAATTTAGCATCTACCATCCAGCTGCCACCGCAAGCAATAATTTTATCAAATGATAAATAGTCATTTAAATTACCTGCATTGATTCCACCAGTAGGCATAAATTTCATTTGTGTATATGGACCAGCCATAGATTTAATTAATTTAATACCGCCGATTGCTTCAGCAGGGAAGATTTTTACTACCTTTAAGCCAAATTCAATTGCTTGTTCAATATCTGAAGGATTAGCACAACCTGGTGTTACAGAAATTCCTTTTTCTACACAGTATTTTACTACTTTAGAATTAAGTCCAGGACTTACAATAAATTTAGCACCTGCTTCTACAGCTGCATCCACTTGCTCAGTTGTAAGAACTGTCCCTGCTCCAACTAACATTTCTGGGAATTCTTTTGTCATGATGCTAATGGCTTCTTTTGCACAAGCTGTTCTAAAAGTTACTTCTGCAACTGGAAGTCCTCCATCACATAATGCTTTTGCAAGAGGCCTAGCATCCTCAATTTTATTTATAACTACAACTGGTACAATGCCGTACGCACCAATTTTTTCGAGTACATCACCCATGATTATGCCTCCTTATTTTTTGTATAATAATCAAAATTTTCTTTGTTATATAGATTATATATTATTATTTTTTATATGTACAGTAATTTCAAACAAATTTTTATATTTTTCCTCACTATCTATATATTTTTATTCTTATCACTTGTTAAAACTGCTCTTTGCCAAAAAATATTTCTTGCTTCAAAATTATTTTTTTCAATTTTTTATTTCTATTAAAAGTAAGCCTGTTAACCCCTAACATATAAAAATTAGTTTGATTTTGTTAACTATTTATTTCAGCAGCTTATCCTTTTATCTTCCCGCCGTTCATCTATATCTATCTACTTGACTCAATATCTAGATAAAACTTTTACAGACCATTCTATATTATTTTTTTATATTTATGTTATACTATTGACACAGGTAAGATTCTTTTTAAGGAGGTACATATGAAAAACATTTATGATAATATTGAAATGTTTAAAAGTATTCTAGACTTACTTGAAAATCATCTTGGTCAAAACTGTGAAATCGTATTACACGACAATACAAAAGAATATGAACACAGTATTGTGGATATTAGAAATGGACATGTTACAGGGCGTAAAGTTGGAGATTGTGGTGGTAACTGGGGTTTAGAGGTTCTAAGTCATGCCCATCCTGACACCCATATTTATAACAAAATTGTACATATGAGAAATGGCAAAATCATTCGTGGCTCATCTATGTTTATTCAAGATGATGATCACAATAATATTGGTGCTATTTGTATCAATATGGATATAACGGATACACTCAAATGCGAAGAATATCTCAAACAATTTAATATGTATGCTACCCCTTCTCCTTCTTCGAGTGAATTATTTGCCTCTGATGTCAATCAACTCATGGACAATCTCCTTCAACAATGTGAAGAAATGTTTGATAAACCTATCAGTCACCTTAACAAAGATGAAAAAATGCAAATCATCCATTTCTTAGATAGTAAAGGGGCTTTTCTCATTACTAAATCTGGTGATAGGGTTTGTGAGTTCCTTAATATTTCTAAATTCACCTTATATAATTACCTTGAAAGCACAAGGGAAAAAACAGAATCATAATACCTATAGACCGAAAATGTATTTTTCTATAACCAAAAGTCCATCATAAAGAGCCTATTTAATCATACTTACTTTTAAAATGCATGATTAAATAGGCTCTTTACCGCTCCATCAAATGTTCTATCTTTTGATGGTCACAATGAAACCATCTACATTATTTCCTGAAATGCTATATTCTTTTTCTTTAGGCACCCATATTTCTGTTTCGTCCCCTGTGCTAGGTACAAAATAAATTTCATATTTACCTTGTGGGCACTTTATTTTTAGATGCTTATCCTCAGCCGTATATTGCTTAATATAATCGATGTACTCTTCAAGGCAAATATCTTTCGCCGTAATGATATAAGAATGTGGCACGCCAACATAACGATAATGCCATTCTTCATTGGCAATGCCTGTAATATCCTTTTTGTCTCCTGAATATCTTCTAATCCATCCGTATTTATAGCTATTTTCATTAATCCATCTATATTCATCTTGGCCTCTATAACGTATATAGTTTCCCTGATCTGTATAAATGCTAATATCCATGGCATATCCCGTATGATGCTCACTAAAACCAGGGAGCATCGCCCAGTCTAATGCCTCATCTTTTCCATATGAGTCTGCCTTTTCTTTTAATATATCAATTTGCTGACTTAATGTTCGATAAGCACTTGTCACGATAATATCATGTTTTCCTGTCTGCTTCTCAAATTTCTCCATCATCGTATTAAAATACTGTAATGGTATTTTGCTAATAAATAGCTCTTCATCCATCACCTTATAGGCATCATTTTTATACTTACTAATATTAACAAGCTCCTGACGATGAACGTCTTTATTTCTCATTTCCCTATATAAATGCTTACCGTTTACAAGAATTAAGTCCCCTTTATCTAATGTTTCCTTAGCTCTTACCACTTTTTTATAGCTACTCATATCCTGCACAGTAAGCACACTAAGCTTTAAATCTTTTACCTGTGGCATCTCTGATTCAATCTTTTCCGTATGAGTCCATTCATCTACATAAATAAATACTCTCTCAACACACATTGCTACAACTTGCTTAATGGGCGTCTTGATACTGATGGCACCTGTTACACAGATAATACAAAGCAATATAGCAATCCATCTATGTTTACTTACTCTACTGTTATCTTCAGCACTTATTAATTGATTCATCTTGTTTCCTCCCTTATGTACATCCAATCAAAATTTCAGTAGAGTTCTAATCATTTTTTAGATTGTTTCCAGATAGTTTTTCTTTTATACACTTTATAAATACTTTCCCTTAAATACATACTTTTTTTAGAAACATCCATGTTTTAAGTATACTTCCTACATCTGACTTAATCTTTCCATAAATTACTTACCTACGATATTTAAGTGCAAAAACTATATGACATTTACAATTCCACTTTGTGTGTGATAAAATATTCTTATCCATTTTATGGATTCCTCCTTTGGTATTTTGTTGGTTGACAGACCAATCTTATTGTACCAAAGGAGGATAAAAACAACTACTCATAGCTATAAGTTTTTCAGACCCCTAGGTCTAGCTCGGGGTTTATTATTACAAAAAATAAAAAAATACCACCCTATGGCAGTATTTTTATTTCATTACTATTGAATTTGATTACATCCTAACTCTAGTTATTTATCCCTACATTTATTAGCTTATACGCAATCCTATTATTTCTATTTCTATCAACCTTTCAGGCTTACTCCCCCACCATAAGTCCTGATTCTTTAATGCGTCTTAATGCAATGGTTTCTCTATATACCCATGGATTAATATGGGTATTTTTTTGAGTTAAAAGCGCCTCATTTTTAGCAATCACTTCATCAATATCCATCCACACAGGCATAAATTCTTGATCTTGCTCATATTTATCTAGATGCTGCTTTGTCTTATTCGGCTTCACATTGCAAAAATAATAATATGAAGTCATTTGAAAAATTCCTGTACTATCAAACTGATTTGGATTACGTTGAACAATTGTTCCGGCCTCTTCTTGCATTTGGTCAACAATATATCCTGTTTCTTCTATTACTTCTCTTCTTAACGCTTCTTCATGACTTTCTGCTTTTTTTATGCCCCCACCTGGAAATTTATAATCTCCTTTATTCGTATGCACCATTAGAATTTTATTATCTTGTATGATAATCGCTCTTACAGCATGTCGTGTAGTAATTTTTACTTTAGGATCTTTAATACGCTGGATTCCTAATATTTCATTAATAATCATAGCCGCCTCCTTATCTTCATGTATAAGTACTCTTATTCATAATATGCGATTTTATATTCTAGTTTATAACTAAAATATCACTCACATTTTTCCATTTCATAAGATTATACTTCATTTTTAAGTACAAATATTATTTTTTATTTTAACATAATACATTGAAATTTTGCACTCATATGCATAAAATTATCGCAAAGATAGGATTAAGCAATCATTTGCCCTATTATATTCTTATTTTCCATGCCCTTTAATGGTCTGTAAAATGCTTTCTTTGACTCCTATAATAGCCTTTTTATCTAGTCCTAAATCTAAAATTTCTTCACTTGCCTTAACAAACTTTAAAAAATCGCAATTACCAGCCCGTTCGCCTATCCCCATAAAGGTGCAATCAATAAACTTGGCGCCACTTTTTGCTGCTTCTAATGAATTAGCCACTGCCATTCCAAAATCATTGTGTGCATGAATTTCTATTTCTAAATTGGTATAGCTGCGAATATTATTTACCACATCTTTAACACTATGTGGAGTCATTACCCCTACAGTATCTGCATAACGGATTCTCTTGATGCCAAGCCCTTCTAGTGTCATACATAAGCTCACAACAAATGAGATATCTGCTCTAGAAGCGTCTTCAAAGCCTATGGTTACTTCTTGATTCTGCTTTTTTGCATAAGTCACACAATCAATCATTCGCCCTTTTAGCCATTGTTTATTTTTCCCCAGTTTTGAATAAATATAGGCATAAGATACTGGCACACTTATATGGACAATATCAGGCTTACATTCTATAGCAGCCAAAATACTTTCTTCATCTAAAGTACTCCATGCAGAAATAATCGCTTGTTCCTTCTTTGACATGATTTCCTTTATAGCCTCCTGTTCGCTTGCCCCTAAAGCTGGGATTCCTGCTTCAATCTGATAGATTCCTGCTGCGTCCATCTGCAAAGCAAGCCTTATCTTTTCTTCTTTGTTAAATGCAATGCCTGCACTTTGTTCTCCATCACGTAAGGTTGTATCTACAATGTAGCTTTTAAGCTTCACTTATAACCACCTCTTTAACCAAATGTAAAAATTCTCGGTCTGTTAGGCTTCTTCCTTTATCCATACTAATAGTTTTCACATCTTCAACTAATTGTTTAACTACATTATCCGGAACATGAACCCCTTTTTCCTTAAGTTTAAGTTTAATGGCACCTGTCCCTGAATGTTTACCAATTACTAATTTCCTAACCTTTCCTACTTCAACTGGATCATAAGGCTCATAGCCTAGCCCTTGTTTTTTACCTTTTTCTAATTGAACGCCTGCTTCAACATTAAAAATATTTTTACCTACAACGGCTTTGTTATAATTGATATGTCTTTGCGTGAGCTTTTCATAAAGCACACTGATACGTGGCATCATACGAAGATCCATACTCATTTTCTTATGCATAATGACTTTAATACCTATTAAAACTTCTTCTAATTTTGCATAGCCCCCTATTCCATTAAAGCTAACTGCCACACTTGTCCCACCATGCATTAACCATTCAATAGCTAGTGCCGTTGCACAAAAATATTTATCCTTTGGACAGAACTCTATCGTTTTGCCACTCGTTCTAATGAGTTTTTGGATTTTGCTTTCGTATTTCTCATGCATTAAATCATCTAGTCCTACTAACCTTACGATTCTTTTTTCACTCTTCTTATTGCTGCTACTCTCTTCAAGTTGGCTTTCTATTTTATCGAGCTGTTCTAAGTTTGCTACTTCAACTTCATGAATCACTTCAATAGGAAATTCACTAATTGCTTTTCCTTTATAAACATACTTATCAAATCCTGGGTAAGCTTCTATCTGCTTTGGACTATCAATTTTAAGTATATAATGTCCTTCTTTAGGCAGCTCGCTTATTTTTTCTAATATTGGTACAGAAAGCTCAATATAATCTACACCTACTTGAACTAATAGATTACACATCTCTAGTAGCATATCCCCACTTACTAGCTCAATATTTTCTAGTTGTGATAATGTTCTATCAATAATCTTAATCATACTTTCCACCCCTTATCTGTAATAAACAAAAAAGCGTCTAAATCCCCTCTAATTAATAGAAGGATTTAGACGCCTTTGTCCAAAATAATTCTCTATAATACTGTACTTTAAGTATCACATAGATTTAACATAAGTGCAAGACTATAAACTATTTTTATTATATTTTTTGTTCACTTAAACCCTATTTTATTAAGCTGATGCAGGCTTACTTGCATTACTCTTTCGTCTTTTTTCTTTCCATTCTTGCCATGTTCCCCAAAGTGGCCCAGCTATGCAAACAGAAGAATAACAACCACTAATGAGTCCAAATAGCATAGGAAGTGCAAACACTTTAATAGATTCTATGCCAAATAAAATCGCAAAAATCAAAATCGATAACACACACATTAATGTCGTTAAAGAAGTATTCACTGAACGTGATAAGGTTTGTGTAATACTTTCACTAATTAAATCTCCCAAAGCCTTTTTGTGCTTACTGCCCATACTCTCCTTGTTTTCCCTGATACGGTCATAAAGCACAATGGTATCATTAATGGAATAACCAATGATCGTTAAAGTAACAGCTACATAAGCATCATTAATTGGAATGCCAAACCATACAAATACGAAAAATACAAACAGCACATCATGAATTAAGGCTAATACCGCCATCACACCTGCTGATAAGCCTGATAAAGTTTTAAAACGAATCCATACATAGCCCACAATAAATAAAGCAGATAAGCCTATCGCCATTATAGATTTCTGCAAAGCAACCTTTCCTATATAAGGCTCAACAACATACGCCTCAGAAAGCTCATACCCATTGTTAGGGACAGGTCTGACATCCTCTTCTGTGCTAGGGACAGGTTTTGCATCCCCAGCTTCTGTATCAGGGACAGGTTTGACATCTCCACCCTCTGCGTCAGGGACAGGTTTGACATCTCCACCCTCTGCGTCAGGGACAGGTCTGACATCTCCACCCTCTGCGTCAGGGACAGGTCTGACATCTCCACCCTCTGCGTCAGGGACAGGTTTGACCTCAGCTCCATCTGAAAGGGTTTGATTTAATGCTTCTGTAATAGCGCCTTGTTTTTCTGGGCTAAGTCCCTCATTTCCAGCTAGCGTAAGCACTAATTTTTGTGCCTTGGTAGCTGGGTCTGTTGTAATCTGAGCACTTACACTTCGGTTAACCAACGCTTGTACACTGGTTACAATTGCATCCGTATCCACATTTCCTTCAAAGCTATATTTTAATACAGCCCCTCCAGCAAATTGTGTGTCTAGTTTTACGCCTACCACAAAGCAACTTATAAAGCCAGCTATCAATAATACACTAGATAGTATAAATGCAATCTTTTTATTTTTATAAAATGGAATAGCAGCACGTTCTTTTTTCTTTCTAAACCATTTTTTATCATTCATTTTCTTAAATAAAATAATGGAACTCAGTAAGGATTTACTTACAAAAATGCCTGCTAAAAAGTTAATAACAAGTCCAGTAAGTAAGGTATATCCAAAGCTTAACATAGAGCCTGACCCAAATATCATGAGCAAAATAGCGACAATAGCACTCGTAAAGTTTCCATCAAATACTGAGCTAAATGCCTTTTCGTAGCCTTTTTTAATAGCTTGTCTTACGCTAAGTCCTTTTGCAATTTCTTCACATATACGTTCTGAAATAATAACATTGGCATCTACAGCCATACCTAACGATAAAATGATACCTGCAATACCTGGCAAGGTTAAAGTAAACTGAGGTACAGATAAAGCAAGCAACTGTAATGCCATTTGCAAACATAGGGCAATACAACTCATTGTTCCAGGCAGTTTATAATAAATAATCATAAATAGGCAAACGCCTGCAAATGCTACAAGCCCTGCAATAATCATAATTTTAAGTGCGCCACTTCCTAATGTTGGACTTATAGAGCTATGGTTAGACGTGATCATTGAAAATGGTAATGCTCCTGCATTAATTTTATCAGATAAATCCTTTGCTTCTTGGGAACTTTTCATCCCATCAATCATACATTCTCCACCTGATATTTTACTTTTTACTAATGGTGCAGAAATCACGGTATCATCCATTAAAATAGCCATTTGTTTACCAGTCATCTTTTCGGTTGCTTCCTCAAATGCCTTACTTCCAACTTCATCAAAGCTAAGTTGCACTATGTACTCTCCAGTTTCATTATTATAAGCAGGATTACTAGACTTTACATGACTGCCTTCAAGTAATACATTACCCTCCGTATCTCTAAAAGTAAGCTGAGCGGTTTCTCCTAATTCTGCTATGGCTTCCTCTGGATTAAAATTTACTTCGTCTGACTTCCATGGAAATCTTACAATAATATAACCTTTTTGTTTATCTACAGTAATTTCACGCTCTAGTATATTTTTAGTGTCTAATCTTGTTTCAATAACATTTCTGGCTGCCTCCAATTCGCTGGCAGTTGGTACTCTATCTAAGTCTTCTGGTTCAAATACAGCTTCAATTCCACCTCGTATATCAATTCCAAAACGCATGTCCTTTGCGCCTTTTACTGATTTGCCGATACCAAATACACTCACTAAACTGACTAGTACAACCACCATAATCAGTCCAAAAAACTTTATTTTACTAGGTTTCATGTCATTTCCTCCTGATTTATTTTTACAAGACCTCTTATGACATATTAACCTTAGTTATTGTTTTATCCAATATTCTTCACTCATCTTTAACGCTATTTTAACGTTAAATTTCTATCCATTATTGCATTTTACTGTATAATTTATATTATGTTTAAAATCATTCTATTGTATCAAATGGCAGGTGTTTACTAATGAATTATGTAAGAGATGGTATTAAAACCTTCACACTTCTTATCGTTTCTACGCTCCTTGCATATCTTTATTTTATCTCAACAGGGCACACAACTAATATTGCTACACTTTATGTACTTTACGTTTTTCTTGTGGCTAGATTCACTTCTGGCTATATTTGGTGCATTGTTGCTTCTATTGGAGGTATGTTAGGGGTAAACTATATGTTTACTTACCCTTATTTTGCTTTTAACTTTACATTGAGCGGCTATCCTCTCACCTTTATTGGTATGGTTATCATTGCTATTATTACAAGCACTCTTACAGCTCATACCAAAGAACAGGCACGTGCTAAAGCTTTACGTGAAGCCTATTTAAGTAAGCTTAATGATATTAACAAAGAGCTTCTTATAGCCGAGCATACAGAGCAAATTATTTCACTTATTTTAAATTACATCACAAGCTCTGCTGACATTTCTTGTGCTTTTTATAAAGAAGACCCCATTACAGGGACTCGCCCTGAATTTTTACTTATTAAACCAGAAGATGAAGCTGTTTTTACTTCAGATTATGAACAAGCCGTAGCTCATCTTGCTTATGTTTCACAAAAACCAATGGGAATGGAAGCTAATAATACGGATTCAAATTGCTTCTATTTTCCTATTATCTCTCATAATCATATTTGGGGACTTCTGGCACTTCTTTCAAAGGATAATCCTTTTTTCGTAAAAGAAAATTTTAACTTTCTTACACTTACAGTAACTCAAATGGCTCTAGCATTAGAAAGACAAAACTTATTTGATGAGCACCATAAGCTTGCTCTTGAAAGTGAAAAGGAAAAGATGCGTGCTAACTTGCTTCGTGCGGTTTCTCATGATCTTAGAACTCCATTAACCAGTATCATCGGTGCCAGTGCAGCTTATATTGAAAATACAGATCAGCTTAAAGAAGAAGAGAAACTCGATCTCATTACCCATATTTATGAAGATTCTAATTGGCTCTTACATATGGTCGAAAATCTTCTTTCTGTAACACGCATTGTCAAAGAAACAGCTAAAGTGATTAAAAGTCCTGAACTTTTGGAGGAAGTCATTTCAGAAGCAGTTAGTAGGGTGAAAAAACGGTGTCCTGAAGGACTTGTACATGTTACGATTCCTGATGAAATGATTATCGTCCCTATGGACGCCACTTTAATTGAACAAGTCATTATTAATCTAGTTGAAAATGCCATTAAACACGCTCACACTGACAAGCCTATTTTAGTTACAGCGCACCTAAACAATCGTTTGGTCACTATTGATGTTATTGATGAGGGTATCGGCATTCCTGAAAACAAATTAGCTACTATATTTGATGGTTATACCTTAGATTCCAACCAAAGTAGTGATACAACTAAAGGCATTGGCATTGGTTTATCCATCTGCAAAACCATTATTTCTGCCCATAGCGGCACCATCACAGCTAAAAATTTAGACAAAGGGGTTATGTTTAGCTTCTCTCTCCCCCTAGAACAAACAGATTAGAAAGGATGTGCTAAAAATGAGTGCAAAAGTTAATATATTAATTGTAGAAGATGAAAAAAACATTAGTACTTTTATAGCCACTACATTAAAAAGTAATGAATATAAAGTCATAGAATGTCAAACAGGTAGCGAAGCCCTATCTATTACCACTTCTCATTGCCCTGATTTAATATTGCTAGACTTGGGACTTCCTGATATTGATGGTATTACCGTTCTTAAATCTATCCGAGGTTGGTCAACGGTTCCTATTATCATTATTTCAGCTAGAACCCAAGAAAAAGAAAAGGTGTACGCGCTAGATGCAGGTGCTGATGACTATATTACCAAGCCCTTTGGTACTTCTGAACTTCTTGCCCGTATCCGCACCGCTTTAAGACATAGTTCTAAAAGAAGCACTAATCACATTTTTACTGCTAAAAATCTATCCATTGATTTTGATAAACGTATGATTACAGTTGATGAGGTGGAAGTTCACCTCACTCAAATTGAATTTAAATTAGTTTCACTTTTAGCACAAAATGCTGGTAAAGTGCTTACTTATGATTACATTATCACCTCTATCTGGGGCCCTTATGCTGATAAAAACAATCAAATTTTACGTGTTAATATGGCTAATATTCGAAGAAAGCTTGAAAAAAATCCTGGTGATCCACAGTTTATATTCACCGAAGTAGGTGTCGGTTATCGAATGATTGAAGAGGATACCACTAATTAGCTTCCCAAATTCCATTTTATAATATATTTTCCATGCCTAGGTTTAAGTAACCACAATAAAAGACGTACCATACTCACTCATGAGTTGTACGTCTTTTATTGTTCATTAAAAATAGATATGATATATCGTTTACTTTACCCATTACATGAAACTGTACCTGTTTCACCATCTAAGTTAACAATTGCACCTGATTTTAATATATCTGTTGCATATTGAGCGCCTAAAATAGCTGGCATATCCAAACTTAATGCGACTACGGCTGCATGTGAATTAATGCCATCCTGTTCAACGATTATGCCAGCAGCCTGTTTGAGCTCCTCCATAATATGATTGCTTGTTTCAGGCACAACTAAAATATCTCCTGCCTTAAAGTTTTTCTTTACCTCTTCTTCTGTTTTACAAACACAAAGGCTAGCACAAACGCTTTTCTTGATAATACCTTGCCCTTTAAGTAAAATATGACCTACTACATGAACCTTAATGATATTCGTTGTGCCTGATATGCCAAGAGGCACCCCTGCTGTAATAACGGCTAATTCACCAGATTTTACATAACCTGCTTGTTCTGCTTCCGATACAGCATCTTCAAATAACTCATCCGTATTATTTTCTTCCTTAATCATAAGAGGAAGAACTCCCCAAGACAAATTCATCTGACGATACACATGCTCATAAGTCGTACAGCCAATAATAGGGCACTCTGGTCGATACTTAGAAATCATTCTAGCTGTTTTACCTGATTTAGTCACCGTTACAATGGCTGCTGCATTTAAATCATGAGCTGTTGTACATGTGGCATGAGAAATGGCATTCGTTACATCCTTATTCTCATTAGCTTCTCTTTTCTTAAAGGCTGCTTTATAATCAATATCTGCCTCTGCACTTCCTGCGATTTTAACCATTGTCATTAAGGCTTCCACTGGATATTTACCAGCTGCTGTTTCACCAGAAAGCATAATCGCACTTGTGCCATCATATATAGCATTTGCAACATCCGTCGCTTCCGCCCTTGTTGGTCTTGGATTTTTCATCATAGAATCCAGCATCTGCGTCGCCGTAATCACCTGTTTTCCTGCATTGTAAACCTTCTTTATAATCATCTTTTGAATAACGGGAACCTCTTGAATAGGAATCTCAACGCCCATATCCCCACGCGCCACCATAATGCCATCTGATACCCTAATAATCTCATCTATATTGCGAACACCTTGCATATTTTCAATCTTAGCAATAATGTTCATTGTATTGCAGTTATACTCACTTAGAATCTTTCTAATCTCTAAAATATCCTCAGCACACCTTGTAAAAGAAGCCGCAATAAAATCAAAACCTTGCTCAATACCAAAAATAATATCCTGCCTGTCCTTCTCACTAATAAAAGGCATTGACAGCTGTACATTAGGAACATTTACACCCTTCATCTGAGAGATTAGTCCCCCATTTTGAACCAAACAAATGATATCTGTATCCGTTAAACGCATGACTTTTAATTCAATCAACCCATCATCAATTAAAATCTTATCCCCTACTGATACATCTTTGATTAAATTCTTATAAGAAATAGAAACACACTGATTATCTCCTATAATCTCTCTAGTGGTTAATACAAACTCTTGCCCCTCTTCAATCATAATTGGATTTTCCTTTAGCTTTCCAATCCGAATCTCAGGTCCCTTAGTATCTAATAGTGTAGCAATCGGCAAATGAAGCTCCTCTCGAAAACGCTTCACACGCTCCATATTTCTCTCATGCTGTTTATAATCTCCATGTGAAAAATTAAACCGAGTTACATTCATCCCCTCAATCATAAGACGTTTTAAAACCTGATCATCATCTGTAGCTGGTCCTAATGTGCAAATAATCTTTGTTTTATTCATATCCCCAAACCTCTTTTTTTGATTTATTAATTAGCATCTAAATTGTATCACGATTGCCCTTTTACATAGGGAATAATGACGATTCTTAGCAACTTCTTTATTTTCTGCCTTCAAACCTGTCCCATGTTGCAACTTCTTTCCTTACGTCAGACCTGTCCCCTCTTCATATAAAAAAACTACGTAGCAAGCTTTTGGCTTAGTACGTAGTTTTTTTATTACCTATTAATAAATTGTGCTTATTACATTTCTTCAACAGGTGTCTTTTGCAAAAGCAATTCGTCCATTTCTGCTTTTGGTACTTTGACGGTTACCTTAAATAAATCTCCATCAATTGTAATCTCTAACATGCCTTGTTGTAAAATGAGTAGGCTTTGGGCAATGGCTAATCCCAAGCCTGAGCCTTCTGTTGTTCTTGAGGTATCTCCTCTTACAAATCTTTCGGTTAGTTCATTAGGGTCTATATTGAGTGCTTCCTTAGAAATATTTTTTATGGTGCAATATCCATAATTGTCCTTGCTATATACTTCGATGTAAACTCTTGTATGTGGCATGGCGTATTTGCACACATTGGATAATAAGTTTTCGATAACACGCCACATATGTCTGCCATCGCCGTAAGTATAAACTTCTTCCATTTTATCGGTGACTACCATCAGTCCTGCAAGCTCTAATCGGTCTTGATATTCCCCTAGTGCTTGTCCTATAAGTTCATCAAAACGTAAAATCTGAATATCTGCTTTTAGATTTCCTGTCACTGCTTTAGAAGCTTCCACCAAATCTTCAACTAATTGTTTAAGTCTATGGCTCCTTTCGTCTAAAACATTAATATATTCTTTAGCCATCTTATTTTCTATGTTCTCACCTTTTAATAGGTCAATATAACTGATAATAGAGGTTAAAGGTGTTTTTAAATCATGAGATACATTAGTAATCAGTTCTGTTTTTAACCGTTCACTTTTAATGGATTCTCCAACTGCCTTCTCTAATCCATCTCCCATAGAATTGACTGTTTGAGCCATTTCATCAAACATAGGAAGTGTAGGCCCTAGTTCTACTTTTCTATCTAGTTCCCCTTCTGTAATGGCTTTTGCCACTTTAAATATCTTTCTATAATCTACTAACAGTTTGATCAAGAATACCCCACCAAGCAAGTTCCAGCCTATAATAAAAATCCACGCTACAATTTCATGCCTAAAGTAATACCTAAAGTAAAGCCTTACGCCTAAACTAAATATTAAATAATCTACCAAACTATTTATCATAATCACTAGGATAATGATAAGGGTTGTCTTGGTTTTACTTCCTGCTGTCGTATACAAATCTCGGGCTAATCTATACCCCCACATCTGTTCTAAAAATGTTCTACTTTTGATATGTCTTACCCAGCTTGAAATAACTGCTAGTTCTAGTAATGTAGGAATCATACTTAATACAAAAAATAAAATGATACCTAGAGTCTTATACCTTATTCCTTGTAAACTCACATTCATAACGGGTGACGGTGTACCAATCATAAATCCTATACTAAATAAATATAACATCACCCCTAATCCAGCTATTGCTAACTGGACTTCAATAGGTAGTTTATCAAACTGAGAGTACCTGCTCTTTTTTTCTTTATCTTCACTAGTTTCTTCAGCATACTCCGTGACAAGCACCCAATAAATAAGTAGTACAATATCTAAAATAACTGCAGCCACACACATATTATAAAAATTACTTTTTTGCTTTTCAGATCTCATGGCATAATGATAACCTACATAAAAGTCATCCCCTGGAACAAGTTCTTTTTTTAATGCCATATAAATTCTGTAATTACTCTGCCCTTCAAACACTTCCCCAGCATAATAATTCATATCCATAGCATATTGGTCACTATAGTAAGAAATCTGATGCGGTGAACCATATTTTAAATTTAAAATATAATACCCATTACCAATCAAATAATTCGAACGATTGGTAAGTTCCCTCATCATTTCCTCTGTGCTGCTACCTTCCATATTCGTCAGGTATCTTCCCGTCGTTACATCAATCGCAAAGTAATCTAAATTTTTATTAGTTAATACCAGTTCATTTTGAATGGTACTATAATAATTCCTTCGATCTGCTAAAATGCCTTCTACTGCTTCTTGCTCCGTCATCTCTTTTCCTGAATTTTCAATGAACCTATCAATTTGCTCCTGGGTCACTTCAGAAAAAATCTTCTCTTCATCATAGCGTACAATCCAGTCCCTTACATAACCTGCTTTCTTTACAAAAAGCTCCCTAAACTCCGTACTATCAAAATAGCTTTCCTGTTCTGGAATCTCTATCATTCCTACAATACTTAAGATAATTACAAAGGTCGTTACATAGATTCCAACTTTAACAAACCATTTTAAAAATCTATTACGCATCAGTTTTTTCAACCAAGTATCCACTTCCCCACACCACCTTTATATATTTAGGCTCTTTTGGATTAATCTCTATTTTTTCTCTTAATCTTCTAATATGAACAGCTACTGTATTTTCAGGTGCAAAAGGTGTATCATGCCAAACATTTTCATAAATTTGATGCATAGATAACACTTTACCCATATTACTCATTAAATAAACTAAAATCTTATACTCTGTAGGCGTTAACCTTACAATTTCGCCATCCAAATAAACTGTTCCACTTTGCGTATCCACACTTAATCCACCTGTTACAAGTGTCTGAGGTTTTTGCTCTAATGCACCTAAAGTCACATATCTTCTAAGCTGTGACTTCACTCTAGCTAATAACTCTAATGTATTAAAAGGTTTGGTCACATAATCGTCTGCTCCAAAGTTAAGACCCGCAATCTTATCTGTGTCTTCACTTTTAGCAGATAAAATAATAATAGGAATATTTTTTTCCTGCCTAATTTTTAATGTGGTAGAAAGCCCATCTAGTCCTGGCATCATAACATCTAATAAAATAAGATGAATTTCTTTCTTTTTAATAATCTCTAAAGCTTCTAACCCATTATAGGCTTTAACAACTTGATACCCTTCCTTTTGCAAATGTAACGCAATAGAATTTACAATAAGCGGATCATCATCACATACTAAAATGGTATACATATTCTTATCCTCCAAATCTTATCTCACGAATGAATTTACAATTAACCTTGTCCAAAAAACTTATCTTTGATTACTTTTAGAGCAGTGTCAATCAACTCTCCTAACACTAAAATACCAAACAGTTTAGGATATTTAAATGGTGTATATAGAAATATTCCTATACTTAAAACTAAAAATAATAATGTCAAAATCAAAATAGGCCATTTTAACTCTTCATCAAGCATAGTAAGCAAACTACTTTCTATATACGCTTCATAGTGCAGATTCATTAATCTATCGATTATAAAAAATGCCCAAAAAACATAGGATTTTTGACTATATGTATAAAGATACATGATTAAAATTGTAATATACGTAATCATTACGACTACGATCGGAAATTTTTCCTCTTTTTCCATAAAATTCTCCCACCCATCTACATAATCTTTATCTATACATTACTTTTATACTACTCTCAGCCTAAACTATAGCTCTATTGTATGAAGTCTCTATTAACAATATAAAGATTTTTGCTTCTCAAAAATATTATTATATCATCCACTTATTCACATTTATATATTTCACAATTTATCCACAGATTTAAATTACTTTTCCTCAAATTTTCCTATTTATTTTAGATTAATCCACAAATTTATGTTTTCTATCAACATTTTGTGAATAACTTTATGCAATATGTGAATTGTTTTCAATTTTATCCACATAGTCAAACTTATTATTTTATGTGCTTCTTAAAAATATTATTCATTCACCCTTCATCCATCCTTTTGTTTACTTTTTAACAGTGTACCATATCCCCATGCACTGATCCAAATATTAGCTCCCTACCTTATTCTTAATTTGTCTTATAAATTAAACCTTTTTCAATCTTACATATTATACCTATATTTACTTTATTTTATGATTGACAAATAAATAACAGGCATGCTATGATGCAAATAGAATAAAAAAAATAATATTATTCTATACAGTTATTTATTTTTTCTTATATTTTGTTAAATTAATAACAACCTATAAGAAAACTTAAACTCATATAACTTACAAATTTTAAGGGAGGCTATTTACGATGGCAGAAAACAAAAATGCTAAAGAAGCAGCACCTCAATTAGACGCTGCTCAAGAAGCTGCTAAAATGGTAGATGAATTAGTTCAAAAAGCTAAAGTTGCTCTTCAAGAGTACAGAAAACTTAACCAAGAACAAATCGATGAAATCACTAAAGCAATGGCTCTTGCTGGTCTTTCAAATCAAATGAAACTTGCAAAAATGGCTGTTGAAGAAACAGGTCGTGGTATTTTCGAAGATAAAGTAACAAAAAATATCTTCTCTACAGAATATATCTACCACAGCATCAAACACGAAAAAACTGTTGGTATTATTGAAGATAATGAAGATGAAGGATACATCGAAGTTGCTGAACCAGTTGGTATCGTAGCTGGTGTTACACCAACAACAAACCCAACTTCTACTGCAATGTTCAAATCAATCATCTGCGCTAAAACACGTAACCCAATCATCTTTGGTTTCCACCCAGCTGCTCAAAACTGTTCACGTGAAGCTGCTATGATCGTTAGAGATGCAGCTATTAAAGCAGGTGCTCCAGAAAACTGTATCCAATGGATTGAAAAACCTTCAATCGAAGCAACTACAGCTCTTATGAATCACCCAGACATCGCTACTGTACTTGCTACAGGTGGTGCTGCAATGGTTCGTTCAGCTTACTCTACTGGTAAACCAGCTCTTGGTGTTGGCCCTGGTAACGTTCCAGCTTTCGTTGAGAAAACAGCAAACCTTGAACAATCACTTACAGATATCATCCTTTCTAAATCATTTGATAATGGTATGATTTGTGCTTCTGAACAAGCTGCTATCATCGAAGCTCCTATTTATGATAAAGCTGTAGCATTTATGAAAACTAAAGGTTGCTACTTCGCAACTAAAGAAGAAATCAAAAAACTTGAACCAGTTGTTATCGATCCAAAACGTAACATGGCTGGTCCTAACGTAGTAGGTAAATCTCCAGTAGATATCGCTGCTCAAGCTGGTATCACAATTCCTGCTGATACAAAAGTACTTTGTGTTGAACTTGACGGTGTTGGTGAAGCTTATCCACTTTCAAGAGAAAAACTTTCTCCAGTACTTGCTATCGTTAAAGCTAAAGACGTTGAAGATGGTTTTGCTAAAGCTGAAGCAATGCTTGACCTTGGTGGACGTGGACATACAGCAGTTATCCATACAACAAACCAAGAACTTATCGATGCATATGGCGAAAAAATGGAAGCTTGCCGTATCATTGTAAACTCTCCATCTTCATTTGGTGGTATCGGTGACGTTTACAACTCTCTTATGCCTTCATTAACACTTGGTTGTGGTTCTTACGGTCATAACTCTGTTTCTGAAAACGTTACATGCAAACACCTTATCAATACAAAGAGAATTGCAAAAAGGAGATTAAATATGCAATGGTTTAAAATCCCTTCAAAAATTTATTTTGAGCCAGGATCAGTTCAATACCTTGCTAAAATGCCAGATATCCACCGTGCAATGATCGTAGCTGACCCAATGATGGTTAAATTAGGTTATGTAGAACGTCTTACATATCAATTATCTAAAAATCTTAACAACGTAACAGTTGAAATCTTCGACCAAGTTGAACCAGATCCAGACTTAACTACAGTACGTAAAGGTGTTCAAGTTGCTAACGCATTTAAACCAGACGTATTCATCGCTCTTGGTGGTGGTTCTGCAATGGATGCTGCTAAAGCTATGTGGTTATTCTATGAATATCCAGATTCAGACTTCATCGGTATGGCTCAAAAATTCATGGATATCCGTAAACGTGTTTACAAATTCCCTAAAATGGGCCGCTTAGCTAAAATGGTATCTATCCCAACAACATCTGGTACAGGTTCAGAAGTAACATCATTCGCAGTTATCTCTGATAAATCTAAAAACATGAAATACCCACTTGCTGACTACGAATTAACTCCAGACGTAGCTATCATTGACCCTGAATTCGTTATGTCAGTTCCAGCTGGTGCAACAGCAGATACAGGTCTTGACGTATTAACACATGCTATTGAAGCTTATGTATCTATCTTAGCTTCTGATTACACAGATGCCCTTGCACTTCATGCTATTAAATTAGTATTTGAATACTTACCACGTTCTTACAAAAATGGTGCTAAAGACCCTGAAGCTAGAGAAAAAATGCACAACGCATCATGTATGGCAGGTATGGCATTTACTAACGCATTCCTTGGTGTATGTCACTCATTAGCTCATAAACTTGGTGGTGAATTCCACGTAGCTCATGGTCGTGCAAATGCTATCCTTTTACCACACGTTATCGAATACAATGGTGAAACAAATCCATCTAAATTCATGGCTTGGCCAAAATATGGTAAATTCATAGCTCCAGAAAGATACCAAGATATCGCTAAAATGTTAGGTCTTCCAGCTGCAACTCCAGAAGAAGGTGTTAAATCACTTGCTAATGCAGTAAGAAACTTAATGAAAGAAGTTAATATCCCATTAACACTTAAAGATATGAAAACTCGTGATGGTGCACCATACATTGATGAAAAAGTTTACCTTGAAACAATCGAACCATTATCATACAAAGCATTCGAAGATCAATGTACAACAGCTAACCCAAGACTTCCTAAAGTTACTGAACTTCAAGAACTTTACAGAAAAGCTTACTATGGTAAATAATCCATCTGGGTTAATCGCATAAATATTAAAATAAAAGGAACCGTCACACTAACTAATTAGTGTGACGGTTCCTTTTATTACTCATTTAATTTTTAGGTTTCATTCATTATTTCTCTATGAACTATTTCAATAAAGTTGGAAACTAAAGTGATATATTTATTAACATCTTTAGAATCTATATTATTAAGTACACCGCTACTATTATCTCTATCTGTTTGGTGTGCTATTGCATTTCTTCTTTTATAAAGATCCTTCAAATCATTAGCTAATGTACTATTATCACTTATTTCTGTCGCAGCTATATTAAAGATGTTTTTTGTACTAATCAGACTCAATTGCCCTTTAATTTTTTCAGGTTCCAAAAATGTCTTGTGATGATTTCTATGAACTATTTCTGCATCTAACCAATCTACACTTTCTGGACTTGCAATTGCTTTTTCTACTGTTTCTAGGGATACTATAAATTCTTTATAACTCTTCGTCCTAGTTCTTTCACGTTTAAATATCTTTAGTATTCCATACTTCACAATCTCATGCATATAGAAATCCATAGTACTTAATAGAAACACAACTTGACTCCTTAAAATATCCTTACTCTCTTGTGTTAAGCCTTCTTACTCTAATCTTGTAACCATATCAAATTTACTTTTAATGCTATCTATGTTAGTTCTAAAATTTTCTATTATATGATCTGCTTCTATATCTGGTAATATTGCTGGTTGTTTATCTCTTGTTCCCTCTGTTCTATCTAAGCTAATCTCTTGTAAAAATTTTCCCAAATTATTCACCTAACCAATCTTTAACTAAATTATTACCTAGATATGGAATAGCTCCATATTTACCTGATATATAACCTTTTTCTATATTTTCATCTTTTCTAACGTTTTTTAAATCAGCTAATGAGTACATATCTGAAGCATAATCTGCTGAATTTTTTTCTACAAACCATATTTGGTCTCTTCTAAATTGATTTAAATCTAATAAATTAGTATCATGAGTTGTAAATATTAATTGAGCATTTTTTGTATTTATTTTAGGATTATTAAATAATTCTATTATCCTAGTTACCATATAAGGATGTAAACTAGTTTCTAATTCATCAAATATTAATATCTTCCCTTCTTTAAGAATTTCAATCAGAGGCCCTCCCAATGCAAAAATCTTTTGTATCCCCATAGATTCCTCTGAATAATCAATATCCATTCCATTATATCTAAACTTAACTTCTGAATTAATCTGCTTTTTATTAAGTAATAGTATTCTTAATGGCTCAGGTATATCTGTAGGTAATTTATCTGTTGTGACTTCATTTATTTCTAATTTTGCTTTAATTTCATTTACCCCTATATTCATATCTTTTAATAGATTTAACAGCATTTTTTTATCATCACTATTTTTTTCAATCTTTCTTATAGTATATTCCTTCCAATTACTGTCTCTTACATTTTCATTTACAACTATAGTGTCTTTTAGATAGATAAATGGTTCTAAAATTTCATTCAAGTTACTCCATGATGCAGCTGTAGAAATAAACAATCTATTTATCTTTCTCTTGCTTGCTTGAATCTCAACCAATTCTTTTTTATACTTTTCACCAAAACTATACTTTTCATCTTCACGTTCAAATATTTTAGCCTGCTTACCATTAGGAAAATGATATAAATATTCTTTAGTAACATTACTTTCTGTTACTTCTAATCCATAAGCATATCTGCTTTTATTCGCTATAAACTGTATTTCAAACATACTTGGAGTATTTGATGGGGCTAACTTATGTGGGAAATAAGGAATACTATCCCCTTCTTGAAAATTTATACAATTACTTACTAAGAACTTAACATATCCCATAGCAGTAATAATATTTGTCTTTCCTGCACCATTTGCTCCATAAATAACCGCACTTCTTAACACTGAAATTTTATCATTATAGCTAAATACCCTTTCAGGCAAAGTAGTATCTTTTGTAGCTAATAATGAAAATGTTATTGGATTTCTTATTGACCTAAAGTTACTACATCTAAACTGTATTATCATACATAACCCTCTTTTCAGAAATATATTTCTATTATATCCTATATGATATGATTTAAATACTGTTTTTGTGATTTTTCCTCAAATATGATATATATTTTCTTTATAAAATCAAATTTATACTTTAAAAAATCACAGATAGGTTAAATCTAATTTATTGTCCTGTTCGCTAATTCTTATGATATAATGTAGGCATCAAAAATCTCATCTAACAATAAAACACGAATAATCTCGAGGTGAAATGCATTGAAAACATATGGTTGGCTTATTTATAATGGTGGTCTAAGAGCCCCTAAATATATGGAACTTAATGAGCTTTATGCCAAGGCAGCTCTAAAATTAAACATCCATCTAGACTTAGTGGCTAATGATGAAATCTATTCTTGTATTGAAAATAATAACGCTGTACTCAAATACCCAGCTTCACTAAAAGCCCCTAGCTTCATTCTTTTCTTAGACAAAGATATCCGTCTAGCCAAGCAATTAGAAAAGCTCGGGTATGCCGTATTTAACTCCAGTCAAGTTATTGAAAACTGTGATGATAAAATGCTTACTTTTCAGGTTCTTGCAAATAGGGGTATCCAAATGCCGAAAACCCTCTTTGCACCTATGTACTTTCCTCATACTGGCACAGGTGAACCTCACTTACGTTTTACTTTAACCTTAGAAAAAGAACTAGGCTACCCTATGGTCATTAAAGAAGCCTTCGGTTCCTTTGGTGCCCAAGTTTATCTCGTTCATAACAGAAAAGAACTTATTGCTAAACAAAAAGAGCTTATCTATACCCCTCACCTTTACCAAGAATTTATTCAAACCAGTAAGGGGCGTGATGTACGCATTTATGTAGTAGGAGAAAAAGTAGTTGCCTCTATGTACCGACACTCCGAAACAGATTTTAGAGCCAATATTTCTAATGGTGGTGCTATGAAGCCCTACACCCCAAATGAAGCTTTTTGCCAGATGGCGATTGCTGCTACAAAAGCATTAGGTGCTGATTTTACAGGTGTTGATTTATTGTTTGGTGAAAATGAAGCACCTATTCTTTGTGAAGTAAACTCTAACGCCCATATTAAAAATATCTATGATTGCACGGGCATTGATGTAGCCGAATTGATCTTTAAACATATTTTAGAAAAAATAGCACTTAATTAATTTCATTTTTATATCCATTGGAGAATATATATTATGACTAAAACCGGCATCTTAATCTACAATCAAATTGATTATGAAAAAAACAAATGGTTTGCAAACGAACTCATCACCACAGCCCCTAAATATGGCTTAAAATTATCTCTAGTATTGCATGAAAACCTCCTTCTAACGATAGAAGAAGGACAGTTCATGGCATTCTATCCGTCAGACCTGTCCCCCACATTTTCACGTGCTGCGCAAGACCTGTCCCCATCTCAGTCTGCACTCACAAATATTCCGGCAGACCTGTCCCCTACATCTTCATGCACCTTGCAAGACCTGTCCCCTATATCTTTAGATAGTGGGAATTCATCCACAGATGCTAAGTCAGAAGTGTCCCCAAGGTACTCTTTGTCCACAATTGATGTGGACTTTGTGATTAATCGTACTAGAGATACCCTTGTAGCTACTCATTTTGAGAAAATGGGATGCAGGGTTTTCAATAATAGTGAAGTCACTGAGCTTTGTAACCACAAAGGTAAAACACATCAACTCGTTAATGGTGCAAACATTCCTTCTGTTAAAACGCTATTAGGCAATGTCCACTATTTTACCCCTAGTATGCTTCCTTTTGATTATCCTGTTATATTAAAAGCAGTCAGTGGTCATGGCGGTAGTGAAGTCTTTAAAATCAATAATGAAGCTGAATTAACTAAAGCACTTCATGTGCTACGCACAGAAGATTTTGTCCTTCAAGAGCTTTCTACTAACCCTGGCATTGATGTCCGTGTTTTTGCTTTAGGCAAAAAAATACTGGCAGCAGTTAAACGAACTTCTACTTCCAGTTTTAAATCCAATTATTCACTTGGCGGCTCAGCCACAGCTTATTCATTAACACTTAAAGAAGAAGCACTGGTTAACCAAATATTATCCCTCGCTAATTTTGACTTTGTGGGTATTGATTTTATCTTTAACAAAGATGGACAGTTCTTATTTAATGAAATTGAAGATGTAGTAGGCACCCGCACCCTATATCTTAATTATGATTTTAATGTAGTGGCACTATTCTTGCAGTATATTGCTACTACATTTTTCTCCTAGTATTCAATAAGCTTATTTCAAAAAAAGAACCCACTTTAAAAATAAGGAACCACTAATCACTCAATGGTTCCTTATTTTTTATATTATTATCTTTTCTAATGATTATTGGGGAAGCAAATTGTTGATTTTCTTTTAAAGCATTTGTTTCACTATGCCCGTTTTCTGGATTACATGCCATCATAACAATACTTATTACTGCTATGATTAACCCTGCTACTAAGTCTTTTTTTAACTCTTCACCTTTCATTGTTTTCTCCTCTATATAAGCTTTATTTTATTTCTGTCTCTGTAATAGTTATAAAGAATCTATGTAAGATGCATGGCTATGTTTATGTAAATTGTGAGTAAAATTTATATATAAAGATATTCACCTCTTACAATGAATGACTTTTCTCTTTATAAAAAATAAAAAGCTATGCTTTCCTGAACCCCTCAGCAAACATAGCTTCCATCTATTTTCTATATTCATTTAATTTTTCCTACCTCTTACCTTTACTGCTATTTTTATTATCTTGATAAACTAAATAATGGATTCCCAGCTGCATAATTCTTCCCAACTATAAATATACTCCTTGGCCAGTTTACAAATCTGCCTTTTGTCTTTTGCTGATACCTCATCATAGACGCCTGCTACTTTAAAACCAGCCTCTGTTGCTGCTTTAATCGCCGTTAATGAATCCTCAAAAATCATCGTATTGCTTTTATTTCCGCCTATTCTCTCTAGAGCCTTTTCAAAAATGAGTGGTGAACGCTTATCCTTTCCTACCTCTGGACAAGTAATAATGAACTCAAAAAATTCTTTAAGCCCTAGTTTTTCTAATGTATAGCAAGTCAGCTCTTGGCATGTACCTGTAGCGACGCACATATGAACATTCATCTCTTTTAGATATTGGAGATATTCCATAATCCCTCTCTTTTCTACCACATCCATATGATAGCTATACTTCATAATCTTGAAAAATTCATTTTCTAGAGATTCTCCTGTTAAATTTAGTCCAAATCTCTCATTAAAAATTTGACTAATTTCTCCATAAGATTTTGTTCTAACAATCTTAAGTAATTCCCTTGTTGGTTCAATCCCCATTCTTCTTAAATAAATGCTTCCCACTTCTCTCCACTGCTTCATAGAATCTACTAAGGTTCCATCCATATCAAATATTGCATATTCAAACTCCATTTTATCTCTCCTTTCCATATAATCTTTGCCTTCCCAATCATTTTACTTCTTATATGTAAAATATAAGAGATATCTATCTAAAAATTACCTAATAATCTCATTTTTTTCTGGACATATCCACCCATAAAAAGAATACTTATCGCCTACTTTAAACATCCGTTTTATACCACCATTAGATAAACTTAAAGAGCTCCACTGCCGACTTGACAGGAAGCTCTTTGAAAATCTAATGATTCCTTTTTTTACTTGGAGAAATATATTTTATAATACTGTAATAAATCATAGTTAGTGCCGAACCTAAAAGAATGCCACCTACGATATCCGTAAACCAATGTACACCTGATAAAAGTCTTCCGCCAACTGTTATAACCATAATAGCAAGAGCAGCAATGACTGCTATTTTTCTGATGGTTTCATCTTTAATTCTCTTATTAATTTGCATAATCGCTGGTATCATAGCACATATTGCTAACATCGTATGAGAAGATGGATAAGAGGCTTCTAACCCTTTATCGAAAACAACTGGTCTATAGTTAACTATCCATATTTCAAATAAGACATACATTGCTGCGACCAGTACATAAAACATCCCTAAAATTAATAAATCTTTATCTACCTTAAAAAAATCTTTTCGCTTAATCAGTTGAATGACTCCTAGTGAGGCCATTCCTACAATAACTAATATATCTAAAATACCTGTTATCTTAGTTACCTTGTACCAAACCATATTCACACCAATTAAGTTATGGAAAAATCCATTTATAGTCGCAAGACCAACTTTAGAGCCTTCTGGTCCAATAGCTTTTACATCTACAGTCATAATGATTATTGTATAAATCACAAAAAGCAATAAAAGCCCACCTGTTATTATAAAATTCTTCTTATTTTGTTTTTCCTTTTCCATCATTTCCCTCCTGAGATTATATTTCTACCCTACTATTCTATACTTTCTTCTATAAGCTGACTATTTCTTTATCTATAATCTATTTTAACCTTTTTTATAACGTTTGTCACAAAATTAATATTTTATTTAACTTATAGGTTAGGAGGTTCTTCAAAAGCCCAAAACAAAACAAGGGCTAAATGACTAAGGTATTGTCATTCAACCCTTGTTTCCTATTATTCTACATCTATTCGATAGCTATTTGGAACTACATTAAGCTTTGGTGCTACAATTCTTAATATGCCATTATCTAGGTTTGCACTAATGCCTTGTACATCAATATCACCTAAATAAAGGCTTCGCTGCATTTGGAAACTTCTTCGCTCTTTATGAATGTAATTATTTTGTTCGTCGTTAAAATCATCTTGATGATTTACCGCAATATACAAATTACCATTATTAAAATCTAAGGCAATGTCTTCTTTATTTACTCCTGGCAGTTCTGCTTCAACGGTATAGCTTGAATCATTTTCTTTAACATCCATCTTAAAACCACCACTGCCAAACATGCCATTTTGCATCAGACTTGGCATATTAAAGAAATCATCACCCCAAAAATCATCATTAAAGAAATTTTCAATGGTATTAAATAAACCTCTATTACTTACAACCTCGTTATTAGTTCTTCTTGGCATTATTCCAAACATAAGTCATTCCTCCTTTAATTACCTTACTGAATTTGAATTTTAAAGGCTTCCTCAGAAGCTTTTTGTTTTGGCACTATAACTGTCAAAATACCACTATCAAGTTTAGCCTCTATCGCATCTTTATTAATTTCAGGTAAATAAATACCTCTTTGCATAGACACATGTCTTCTTTCTTGGTGAATGTATCTTACTTTGTTATCTCCTTCACATTCCCTACTACCTTCTTGCACTACTTGATCTTGAGCTACATCTGATGCCACTTTACTTGTTTCATTGGTGCCTTCTACTGCTTCATTATTCATACTACAAGTGCTTTTCTCTGCAGACTCAGTGGACATTTTAGCCTCATGACTTTGCTTGCTACTCTGCTTTTCTTCGCTTGACTCTGTCTGGTTTTTAGCATCCTTAAAATGTGTGGCTATATATAAAGTATCCTGATGATAATTGATTTCTATTTCATCTTTTTTCACACCTGGCAACTCAGCCTCAACGATATAAGCATCGCCTGTTTCCTTTACATCCATACGGAAACCTTTTGCCAATAAATCAGGTCTTAAATAAAAGTCATCATTAAAAAAGTTATCGATAGCATTGTAAAAATCTCCATATGCACTTCCTCTATTTAACATTTCATTTTTAACTGGTGATAATCCAAACATCATATCAATTCCTCCTTTAGGACTCTTTAGTGGGTCTATTTCAATTTTATTTTTACTTTTGTTAGCACTCTCATTAGGTGATTGCTAATTACATATATAATATATTCCTTCTCGTATAATTTGTCAATAAAATTATATAATTATTTTTACATTTTTTATTTCTCTAAATTTCCCAAGCTATTCTTATTATCCTACCACATCTACGCATACCTCTTTTATCTAGGGACAGGTCTTCCTTCTATGAGGGACAGGTTTGACTTATTCTGTGGTGGGGACAGGTCTTTCTCCCATGCAAAAAACTGTGGCCGTAAAAGTTGTTTTAAACTTTTTACGACCACAGTTTTTTATAGTTATGCTTTTATTCTTCTAGTTTCATCATTTCATTTATAATCTGCCATGCTGTAGAAATCTTATCTGGCAAAACTTCTGGCATATGTTCTTTGTCACACCATCTGGCATCAACAATTTCTTTACCATCTACTTTAATTTCACCACTTTCGTATTCTGCCGTAAATCCTATCATTAAAGAATCGATTGAATTCCAAGGTCTACTGTGATAATACTTGATGTTTTTTACCCTAATGCCTACTTCTTCATATACTTCTCTTTTTACTGCCATTTCTAAGGTCTCACCTTGTTCTACGAAGCCAGCAATGATACTATATAGGCCTTCTCTAAAACCTGCATTATGTGCCATTAATATCTGGTCATCTCTTTTAATCCCCACAATAATGGCTGGTGAAATTCTAGGGAATTGTAAATTCCCACAGTTTGGACATCTTTTGGCTCTTTCATTTTGCATTCTTTCATAGAGATTTCCACAACATCCACAGTATCTTGTAGACCTGTCCCAATTCAGTAAATGTTGCGTCTTTACAGCTATTTGGTAAAGTTCTATTTGAGCATTCCATCTAGGATCTCTAAATCCTACCCACTCAAGTTCACTAGTTTCTATTTCTTCACCTATTGCATAGGCATAACAAGGTTTTCCTTGCCATTTGCCTAGATACCATAGTTCCTCTTGATGTTCTATAAGATCTTTGCACTCACTGAATGTTGGTACTTGTAACATTTTTGTTGGTCTTAATAATAACTGCTTATTTTGATATATAAAGCATAAATCTTCTCCATTTATCTCACAGTCACTAATAAATTCTGGCCAAAAATCTATATATCCTTTTAACTCACCCATTGTCCTGTTAGCCCTCCGTCAAGTTTAACTTAATTGATATGTCTTTTAAGCTATTTATTACATGCCACTTAGCATATCTCCTTCATTAATAAATAGAGTGTCATTTTCTGTATCACTTTCTCTATTTGATGGTGGCACACTTTCATTACCTCCTTCAAATAATGGTTCTTGACTTTCCAGATTTCCTTCTCCATTTACTGAGGAAGTATTTCCTCCGGTTTCAACTGATGGATTATTATTATTTTCTGGTGCTACAGGCTGAATGCCCTCTGTACCATTTTCATCTCCAACAGAAGGAGAAAGCGTATTGTTTTCACCTTCACCAGATGGAGTAATTGTATCTTCTGTTCCAGTTGATTCTTCTAGAATTTGATCTTTTTGCTCTTCTTGAGCTTCAGCCTCTTCTTGACTCTTTTCCTGATCAATAAGTTCTTGATTATAATCATCATCTGGTTCTTGCATGTCCACTTCATTGTTGGAAGGTGTATAGGTTTCATAGCTTTCACTATATCCATTTCCACTTATAACCGGAATCTTAGTACGTCCTTCTCCTATTGAAGGAATGCCTAGAAGATTTTCATCCACAAACGAATCTACTGCCGCTTCATCTACAGCAAAAAACCATTTTTCTTGATGAACAGGTTCTCCTGGAAGTGTATTCATTCTTATATTACTTACAGAAAGATTAGGTAAGTAGTTAACATATGAAAGTGCTTCTGTAAAACTTACATCTGTTTTTACATTCTTATAAACAGTTGTCACAAGTTTAGTAATCGTATCAAGAGATACGTCGTTAATCACTTTATCCATAAATGCCTTAATGAAGAGCTGCTGTGTTTCAATTCTTCCTAAATCACCCATTCCATATTGTTGGCTATAATCTTTATTATGTCTCCATCTTAATAACCCTTCCGCCTGAGCACCATTTAAAAGCTGCATGCCTGGCTGTAAATCAATATGTAAGTCCTGACTGTTATCATCATATTCCATTACACGAGGTACATCCACTTCAATACCTCCAAGGCTATCTACTATTTCTCTAACCACTTTCGTATTTAAAACGACATAGTTATCTACTTTAAGGTCAAGCATTTCTTCAACACTTCTAATCGTAAAGTATCTTAAATTATCAATTCCGCCGTACGAGCTCATTTCAGTGATCTTACAATAGTCTTGATAATGTCTATCTAACTCTTTAGCTTTTTCAATTTGTTCATCTGTCCAATAAATTTTTGTATCCCTAGGAATAGATACAATATTGATTTTTTTAGTCTGACTATCAAAATGGGCTATTAAAATAGTGTCTGTTCTTGTTTCATCTTTATCAACACCAAAGATCATAATGGTTTTATCATTCATTTTTACATTATTTGATTTTCTGCTGTGATCATCTCTTTGATTTTTAGGAACATATTCATCATAGTCTGTTTTAACACGCCTAGATTCAAGTAAATTTCTTCCTACAATGGCCACTATAGACCCAACAATCACTACTAGGCAAAAAGTGATGAGTACCGACCGTAAAAATATCTTTCCCACCGCTTTAGAAGACTTACTTCCTAAATTGATTTTCATCTGTTTACCTCTGCTTTCTTCTATTCTTTTACTATTTTTTAGTCAAAATTATAAATCTCTACATCTAAACTATATCTATCGTGCTAAACTGTCAATGTTTTTATACTTTTAATACAGTTTTTTAAGAATTATATGATTCCAATAATCTACACCTTTTATCGTATAATTACATAAATCATATAAAGTACATAAAGTACAAGGCACACGATGCCTTCTCGGCGCAATGTCTTTGCATCACTTCTAGCAAAAATATAGCTTAGTATAGTAATAAATAATAATATAGCTGCATCTATAATGGCTTCCACAGACCCATTAATAGGTGATAAAGCAGCTGAAATACCTAGTATAAATAAAACGTTAAGTAAACAAGAACCTACTGCATTTCCTAGTGCTAAACCCGTTTCTCCCTTTCTTGTCGCCACAACAGAAGTCACAAGCTCTGGAAGTGACGTTCCCATAGCAACAATGGTAAGACCAACTAA
This sequence comes from uncultured Cellulosilyticum sp., assembly GCA_934725855.1. Classification (GTDB taxonomy): domain Bacteria; phylum Bacillota; class Clostridia; order Lachnospirales; family Cellulosilyticaceae; genus Cellulosilyticum. The sequence continues at coordinate 55,524 of CAKVCL010000014.1, forward strand.
AGTTTCACTAAGTCCAAAGGTTACCGCAATAAGAGACGCATTATCCACTACCAAATCTCCTCCTATTACGATTGCACATAAGCCTCCTATTATATAAATTACACTTAAAATAGGGGATAATATTTCGTCCCCTTCTTCATCTTTTGTTCTATTTTTTAACGCATGCTTCACAACAACTATTAAATACACCATCACACAAACCAATAATATAATGCCTTCTAACCGACTAATTATCTTATTACTTATAAATAGTAATAATAAAGCAGTTGCAGCAATATTAGTTGGTAAATCTCTTTTTAGAATATCAGTTGGAGTATCCACCCCTTTCATAATAGAGCAAGTTCCAATGACAACTAATAAGTTAAAGATATTAGACCCAATCACATTACTTAGTGCAATATCATTATTTCCCGCTAAACTAGCTGTGACACTAACTGCAGCTTCTGGCGCGCTGGTTCCCATAGCTACAATTGTAAGTCCTACAACCACAGAAGGAATTTTAAACCGCCTCGCTACAGAGGAGCTACCCTCCACAAAAAAGTCTGCTCCCTTCACCAAAAGTACAAAGCCTAAAATCAATAATGCATACATCATCGCTATTTTTGCTCTCCTTTTCACTCATTTATTGTATCAGCTTTTGCTACTACTTCCTCTTTTAGCTAATCTCCTCTAGATTTATTATATAGATAAACCAAATATCATACCTCCCCCTTACATAAGGATTCCCAATATTTTTCTTTATTATAACCTACATCATTGTTCCTTCATAAACTTAGCCTTTAACTAACCATTTTAAAAAGCTAAGCGCCTTCATAAAAATAGAACGCCTATACTAGATTGATTCCATATAGACGTTCTACTTTTTATTTTAAGAAGTGACTGACTTCTCCTGTATAACATAATGCCAGTCTATGAAGTGCTCTTGTACAAGCAATATAAAGTAATTGTTTATCTTCTTCCTCATAGTAATTCGTTTCATTTGCTTCATAAACAATCACCGCGTCATACTCTAATCCTTTTGCCATATAGATTGGCATAATCAGTGCCCCTTTATAAAATGCTTCTGACTGCGTATCTAATTTATGAAGTGGCATTCTATTTTCTAATTTACTATAAACATGATTTACATCCTTTTGAGATTTACAGATAATTGCAATCGTTTCATAACCGTTTTCTTGATATTCTTTTACTTTATCCTCTACCCACTCAAGCATTTGCCCTTCATTTTCTTGCTGGGCAATCAGTGGCATTTCTTCATGTCTTTCAAAAGCAATCACTGCCTGACTATTTTCTCTAAGCTTTTGAATAAACTGGCTAATCTCGTAAGAAGAACGATAGCTTTTATTCAAGTTTAACTTGATGGCTTTTTTAGGTTGTAAACAGGTCATGATTTCTTCATATAAGCCTTCATCTTCATTCTTTTCAATCGTTTGACCAATATCTCCTAAGATTGTATATTGTACCCCCTTGAAGATTTCACTTAAAATTTTGTATTGTAAAGGATGATAATCTTGAGCTTCGTCCACAAGCACTTGTTTCATTTGTGGATACAAATGCTCATCTTCTAAGCGAAGTTTAAGATAAAGCATTGCCATACCATCTTCATAACTTATTAAGTCTGGTCTAAGACTTTTAGCTGTATAAAATCTCATGCTTTCAGCATAGTCTGGTAAGTCTAAATCTGAAGTTAAACGTTTAAAAAGTTCAGCGTCTTTAAAGAGTTTCGCATAGAGATTAAAGATATCAATTCTAGCAAAGCGATTAATGGTATTCATTGCCTCCTCTCTGTACTCAAATAGCTTTTGGTCAATATCGCCATCTTCAAAGTAAGTCCCTTTTCCTTTAAGGTCTTTAATGAGTTCTCTACGTTTTTCCTTTTCACATTCTCTAATTTTCTTTTCAAGTCCATGGGCAATACGTTTGAGCCTTCTTCCTGCTGCCATATTGATGGCATTATCTGAAAAGTTCTTTTGCAATTCTTCCTTAGATATTAAAAGTTCGCCTGCATAATACACATCATTAAATTCGATAATTTCTTTCTCAAAAGCTTCAACTAAACGGTCTAAAATTGTAATAAACATCATAGAACCTTTAAAACGAATCGTATTTCTTATTTTGGTTCTATTTTTATTGGTAATCGTAAATTCTAACTGGCTATTTCTAGAACGTAATCGATGTCTTCCTTTAAAATAAGCTTCAAAGAACTCTTCCATTGTGCTATAACAGACATTGTTTTCCCCAAGCTCTGGAAGTACGGTGGATACATATTCTCCAAACAGGTGATTTGGAGAAATAATCATGATGTTTTCACTGGTTAGTCCTTCATTCATACGTTCATATAAAAGAAAAGCAATACGATGCATCGCAATAGAAGTTTTTCCGCTTCCTGCTACCCCTTGAACCATTAAAAGGTCATTGCCTTTATCACGAATAATCAAGTCTTGCTCCTTTTGAATGGTTTCTACAATGTTTTTCATATAGCTAGAAGCATTGTTTCCTAGTGCTTGTTGAAGGAGCTCATCTGTAATAGCCACTGAAGAATCAAAAAAATAGTCTAGCTTTCCTTTACTAATTTCATACTGCCTTTTGAGTGTCATTTCTCCACTAATCTCACCACAGGGTGCTTCATAACCAGCCTTACCTAGCTCATTTCTATAAAACATACTTGCAATAGGTGCACGCCAATCATACACATAAACCTGATAACTGCCATCCTTCATAACATTTTGATAGCCAATATAAATCTTTTCTAAGTCCTCGTCCTCTTCTGTAAAGTCAATACGTCCAAAATAAGGTTTATCCAGTATTCTTCTATATTTTTCGAGCTTCTCAAGCTTTCTTTCATAATGTACCGTTTCCATTCTCTCCACGGTATGATACTGACTAATTTCAATATTTCTATCATAATCATCAACAGTGGATATCCCATCTGTAAACATTTCTTTTCTAAGTGCTACTAATTCACTTTTTTGCTTGGCTACTAACTCTCCACTTGATGCAATTTGTTCATCTAAAAATTCAATAACTTCCTTTAAGTATTGTTTTTCTCTCTCTAAAACTTCATTATAATCGCTCATATCATGCCTCCAATTCTATCTTTACATCATATCATGCTCCCCTTGCATTGACTAGGCTATAATCTTTTAGACCATGCTATAGCTGTAGCAGAAAAAAAGGGTTATGAAGTCCATTTCATTGATTTGTATGAGCAAAATATTGCTTATTGTAAAGGCTGTATGCGTTGTAAAACTCTACGTTCTTGCTATTTGCAGGATGATATTAAACCCATTGAAAAGCTTCTTAAAACATGTGACCTAACGATTATGGCAGCTCCTACTTACTTTGCCAATATTCCAGCCCCTGCCAAAAATCTATTTGACAGACTTGTTGGTGTTATTATGGATGATAACGCTAACGGCTTTCCAAAACCTTTACTTTCAAAATCACACCACTACTTACTCCTCACTACTTGCAATACCCCTTTTCCATTTAACCTAATTGCTGGTCAAAGCACTGGCTGCCTACATGCTATGAAAGAATTCTTTAACATTTCTGGTATGAAATCTCTTGGCAGTGTTACTTTTGCTGGCACACGTAATAAAACAAGCGTTCCTACTTCTGTTTTAAATAAAATTGAAAGGAAAATTCCAAATACAACCCCTTAAGTCCTTCAATACTTCCTATTTGCTTTATCTCATATGTTCTTTCAATTTGAAAAGGCAAGGGATTCATTTCTAATAAGTGAAATGAATCTCTTGCCTCTTTTAGCTTTATGCTGCTTGATTTAATTTGTTTTTTATTCTAAGTAATGTGATAGCCGCTACTTCTCTTGATACCTTTTGTTTTGGCTTAAATGTGCCATCTTCATAGCCTTTAAACACTTCTTGGGCTGCTATTTCCTTGATAGCATTTCTAGCCCAAGGTGAAACAGTATTTTCATCTTTAAAGCTTATCGCACTCTCAGTTGTTTCGGTATTTAAAACTCTGGCAAGGATAACGGCTACTTGCTCTCTACTAATTTGTGTCATTGGTTCAAAGGTTTCTGCACTTACACCATTTACTAAACCATTACTATATGCCTTTAAAACATCTTCTGCATACCAAGCAGAACTTTCTACATCTTTAAATTTATTTTCACTTTCGCCTACTTGTAAATCATTGAGTATTCTAATAAGCATAGATGTAAACTCTGCTCTTGATACTTCTTGTTTAGGTTTTATAGTGTCTCCATAACCAGAGATAATTCCCTCTGCTATAGCCTGTGTAAACTCTTCTTTAGCCCAGTTAGAGATTTGGTCTGCATCTTGATATTTAGACAAATCCACTACTTGTTTACTCTCAGTAGATGGCTTTGTGATATCTGTTTCTTTATTTTCTATTGCCTTAACCGCCACCTTACTTAGTGTATATAATGAAGGTTTACCCGCTTTAAAGTTTTGATAACTTACAAGTGCCATAAGTGCCTGTTCGGTTGCCATACTATTAGCACCACCTGATTTTGTATGAGCGAAACTTTTGCCTTCTACTTGATATTCCATTAAAAGGTCTAATAATGATTTACCCTCTTTGATAAATCTTGTATCTGTAGCTGGGTCAATGCCAAGGCTTGTTAGCGCAATGATCACTTGTGAAAGGCTTTCACTATTTTCTTGTCCATAAGCTGAGAAATGACCGTTTGCATTTTGTATGTTTTGTAAATACTTTAATGCTTTCTCAATCACTGGCTTAATCTCTTTTTCTTCCTTATATGGTGCTAATGCTTGAAGCGCCATAGCTGTTATATCTACATCACTAGAATCTCCTGTAATAAGTGGGAAGCCTCCACCTGAATTTTGTGCTTTAATGATTTCTTGTTTAATTTTTTCTCTAGTCCATTTTGCATCAACTGGTATTTCGTATTGTCTACTGTCTAAGGCGATTAGAGCAAAAATAACCCCATTATTGCCTTGCTTACCTATTTCATCAGAATTATATAGCTTTTCAATAAGGTTATAGCCTTCAATATCTCTACAATCTTCACCCAAGCTACCTAGTACCAGAATAGTTTTTTCTAAATCTGTGATCTTTCTAAAATCACCTGAATTATTTTTAACCTTGCTCACAAGGGATTGCTTATAAGTACTTGCTAATTGTTCACCACTTCTTGCTAAACCAAATACTTGCCATTCAGATAACTCTGTATTACTCTTTAACTCTTTTTGTAGGTTCTCTAATGCAACATTTGGTGCCATGGCATTTGTTTTATTCTCTTTATCCCCTTGAACTACAAATGATGCCCCTATATCTTTTCCAAGATTAGTTGTATATTGCCACCTTACTGTATCATTAGGATTCAGTCTGTATTCACCTACTGAACAGTTGATAAATGTCCCATTGACACTAATCATCCATCCACTGCCTGTACCATGTTGCTTTTCTCTAAGTCCTTCAATCCCAGATACATAAGATGAACTACCTTCTATATTAAGTCCTGTTCTAACTAACGCATCATATACGGTATCTCCATTTTGATAATCTACGGTTCCATTAAATAAATCACTGAGTCCTATGGTTTTTCTTTCAATGATTACATTAACCTTAGGACTTGGTCTATCTGGGTTTTCTGCGCCACTATTTTCTTTTGCCTGATAAATCATAAATTCAGTAAAGTGGTTCGTCTCTATAATTAAATCGCCTTCTAAATCATAACAAACCTCATTATATTTCGACTTATCAGCATCTGCTTTAAGTTTTGTAATCGCATAAACCTTTCCCGCATAATCTTTATAAGCTACATGATTACCTGCTGCCTTTTTGAAGATCAATCTTACTTTTCGATTAAATTGAATGCTTTTATCTGGACTTCCTACTTGAATGTGACTAATAATCTTTGTAACATTTTGGTTTGCTAATAATTTTTGGATTTCAGCTGAAATATTTTCATTCTCTTTATTATCCTTAATAGACACAGGTATATTAATAACCTTTGTATCCGCAGTTTTCAGACCTGTCCCCTTTGAGATAAGCATTTCAAAAGTATTACTTTTGGTATGGATCGCTGGTAAGGCATCCTTGCATTGTTCAATATTGATGCTTGCCTGATCCTCTTCTTTTTCTTGATTAATTACAAGTGTTTCATTAATTTTGTCTTTTTCTAGGACAATAGGTTCTTTTGTATCTGCTGCATTATAATACTTAATTTTTTCTACAGGCTTAAAGTCCTTTATATCTGACATATTATACAAGCTTGATTGACCTTGTAAAAATCGCTTATAACTTACTAACGCATAGCCTGCTTGCTGTGTACTTGTAATAGACGGTTTTGATTCTTCTGTATGCTTAAATCCACCTGTTGTTTCATCATAGAATGTTAGAAGTCTTGTGAGCAAATTTCCCTCAGCTTTAATAAAGGCTGCTTCCTTGGCTGGATCTTTGCCTACACTTGTTAATGCACAGATAACTTGTGCCACACTTTCACTACAGTCAGCCCCCCAAGACTCATAGCCTCCACTTGGTAATTGACATTCACTTAGCCAGCTTAATGCTTTATTAATGCTGTTTGCTACATTAGCTTGACTCTTATATGGTGCTAATGCTTGAATGGCCATTGCTGTTAGGTCTACATCGCCACTTCCTTTAGGTGAGTAGCTAAAACTACCATCTGTAAGTTGACTACTAACTAATAACTGGGTAATTTTTTCTCTAGTATAATTCGCATCCTCTGGTACATCATAAGGCTTAGTATCTAACGCAATCAATCCATAAATCAGTGCATTAATCCCTTGACCTTCTAATTTAGCATGATTATAAATATGTTCTACTAAATTATGTCCTACAACATTTGAGGCATCATAGCCTGCTGCTGTAAGCCCAATGGTCATTCTTTCATATTCTGTTACTCTTGAAATTTGACTTTCTAATTGTTCTTTATTATAAGGAAATACATATTCTCCAATACTCTTTCCATAGATTTCAGGAATTTCTCTGCCACCTCTAGCTAAAACTAGCACATTCCAATCCCTTGCATCTCCTGACCCATACGCTTTTTCAAATGAAGTATTACTATAAATGTACTGATTAACTTTTTCTAAAGCTAGATTAAGCTTATCACTAAGTGTCGTTTCTTTTTGAAGTACTTCCCAGACACTTACATCACTCATATTATAAAGGAAGCTTTTTCCCTCTAATAAACGCCCATAAGCTACTAGCGCATAAGCCGCTTGTGGTGTTGCATAGTTAAAATCTACCGTTCCTTCGGCTGAATGTTTAAACCCACCATTTTCTTTATCATAGAACGTTAAAAGGTGTGTCATTAATGTGCCATTAGGTTTAATAAAAGCCGTTTCTTCTTCTGGATTTTTGCCTAAGCTCACTAACGCACAAATCACTTGTGAAAGGCTTTCACTCGATTCACTTCCCCATGATTCATAGCCCCCATTAGCTAATTGAATCTGACTTAGCCATGCTAGAGCTTTATCAACACACGCCTTTACATCTGTTCTATCATAATAAGGTGCTAAAGCCTCAATAGCCATTGCTGTTAAATCAATATCACTACCCCATTCGGGTGCGTAGCAGAAACTACCATCTGCTAATTGACTTTGCGTAATCCAACTTACGATATGATCTCTTGAATTAATGGCATCACTTGGTACATTATAAGGTTTAGTATCTAATGCCAACAATCCATAAATATAAGTATTAATGCCATCCTCCTTAAATTTAGGATTGTTATAAATAGATGCCACTAAATTGTGACCTGCAACACTAGAAGCGTCATAGCCTGCTGCAGTCAGTCCAATAACCATTCTTTCTACACTTGTTATAGAGCCTAAACCTTCTTCTAGTGCTTGTGTAGTTTCATATTTTGAAACGTATTTTCTTATTTGATCCCTATAACTCTTAGGAACATTTTTTCCATCTCTAGCTAAAGTAAAGGCTTTCCAATCAATGCTGGTATTATCTTGGTAAGCCTTTGTAAAATCAGCTGACTGATTCATATAGCTTATAACACTATTTTTTACTGTTATAAATTCATTTTGGTCTAAAGCTGGCAACTCAGATGGTGCTTCGCTTGGTTGCAACTCAGCGATTCTACTTTCTATATCGTTACTAACTTCATCTACTTTTGTTTGCTTAACATCTAACTGACTAACTGTTTCTACTGCTTTTGTATAGAGACTACTTAACGTATCATCTGTTTTTAATGTGCTTTCATCATTAATCTTTGCCATTTGACGAAGTAGGTTTAGTTTATCTGCTTCTGTATAGACATGGCCTATTCCAGAACTCTCCATCATCTTATCCATTTCTGCGTTACCTACATCGGCTCCCCAGCATATGGTATATCTTACTCTAACAACTTGTCCTGCTTCTAACTCTTGCTTGTCAATGTTTACTGATGGTGCATGATGATCTACTGTATATGTCCAACCTGACATCATGTTATAGTCACCCTCTTTTAATTCATCTACAGGTGACTTTCTTGTATCTATAAAACCGAACTCATCCATTTCATATTCTTCATACATTTCATCTAATACTTCTTGGATGATGCTTGGCACATTGGCTTTCTTCTTTTCATCTGATACGGACTTTATATATCCTGTATCTAACCCTTTTATTGTAATCGGTTTCTTTTGTACTGAAGCTAATGGTGCAACTTGTCTAGCTGCAACCCTTAAATTTGCACTGGTCGTGACCTCCTCTTCATTTACAAGGGACAATACACTACTACTTGTTGCCTCATTTGTAACAGCTCTATTAGATGTAGCCATCAACGTAGCTACCCCATTTGTTTCTTCTAAGGAAGCATTATATTTATCTACGGCTTTCTTTATAGCATCTTGCGCTGTCATGCCCTCTTCATAAGGCACTTGCACAGGCTCCATAATAAAACCTTGACCTAATGAAAACTTCTCTATATCTACTACTACTTGTGGTTGCTCATTTATCTGCATCCCCACTGTCTCTTGTGCCCAACTTACTTGTGGACAAAGAATAGATAATATCATACAAAAGCTTAACCATAAACTTGTTATTTTACGTCTTGTACTTTTCATCTCATTCTTCCTTTCTTTCTTTAATGATTGACTTCTTATTTAACGCATTTGTTTCTTGCTTATTATCACTTCTTTTATTATTTATTCATCATAATGCCATATTTCTTTTTAACACGCTCTAACTTTTGAAGAATTGGATTCGTAAGAAACCACAAAAATATAACAGTTGCTAAGCTATGTATTAAATCAAACCAAAAGCCCGAAATATATGCGGCTATAAAAGCTTCCTTGGTTGGATTTTCTGTAAACATAATAACTGCACAGGGATTCATAATGCCACCGTAAATGAAAAACGTTGCTAATCCTCCAAAAACACATAAGCTTAGTCGATTTTTTCTTAAAACATGGCACTCTTCTAAAATTCCTGCTAAAAAGCCAATGCTTCCAAAAGCAATCATCTGCCACTGGGTCCATGGCCCTTGCCCAAAAAAGAAATTTGATACAAATCCAGTCATTGCACCTACCACAAAGCCCATCTCGCTTCCTAGGCAAACGCCTGATAAAATCACAATCGCTACTACTGGTTTAAATTGAGGTAACATGAAAAAAGCTAATCTGCCTGCCACCGCTAAAGTAACCATGACTGTAATGACAACAATCTCTCTTGTTTGAGGTTTTCTTTTTTCAAAGGCACTAAAAAACACAGCTAACGTAAAGGTCATCATCACTAAACTTGCAATATAATAGCCTCTTTGTCCCTTATAAACCTTTTGCCAAATCAAACAAAACAGTACAAGTCCTATTAATGAAATAGATATTAAAGCTAATCGTTTACGCTGTCTATTCCAAGACATACCCTTGTCACCTCCTCAGAGGTAACACACCCCTCAATAATCCCCGTGCTCATCCTGTTTGCTGCTGTTGTGTAAAAACTATTGCCTAAGAAAAAGTGTTTTGTTTCCCCAGAACTAATGACGCTCCCGTCAAAAAACAAAGCACACTCATCACTATACTCAGCGCAGAAATCTAAGTCATGTGAAACCATTATAATGGTTATTCCATCGCTTGCTAATTTTCTAAAAAGCTTTCCTAATTTCATCTTAAAAGGTTCATCTAAACCTTTAGTCGGTTCATCTAGTAGTAAAACCTCTGGTCTAAGTAACAATATTTTAGCTAATGCCACACTTTGCATCTGTCCACCACTTAAATCATAAGGATGCATATCTAAAAGCGCTTCTAACTCTAGTTCACTTATGAGTTTTTTCAGTAATGTCTCATCCGATTTGTTACGCTCTTTGTTGTGGTTTTCTAATAACATTTCTCTTAATTCTTCACGAACCGTTGCCAATTCAAATAAATCTGTAGGGTTTTGAGGAAGCATCATGATACGACTTACTTTTTCCTTCCACTGAGCTTTTCCACGATAAGGCTTATTAAGCCCTGCAATGATTGTAAGTGTCGTCGTTTTTCCTGTTCCATTGCCACCTACAATAGCGTGAATACGTCCTTTATGAAATGTATAGCTTACAGCCTTTAATGTATCTTCTGAATTTTTCTCATATCTAAAATAAACCTCTTTTAATTGTAGAAGATTGATTGCTTCATTCTCTTTGGTTTTATTCTCTTTAAATTCATTCTTTCTGAAACCTTCTCCCCTTGTTTCTAGCATTTCACTAAGATTAGCTTTAGCATTCGCTGCTTCATGAGACATAGCTTGTTTTCTTAGCTTCCATTCTCTAAGCCAGCGGCGTCCTTCACCTACAGTAATCACATGGTTTTGTTTTCCACTTTCTACTTCCCAAGCCACCTTAAAAGCTGTTGGCATTGCCCTAAAAAGTTCATGCGCACTTTGTGCAAGACCTGTCCCCACTTCCTCCACACTGCCACTTGCTAATATTTTTCCTTGTTCCATCACAACGAGCTTATCTGTCAGTGGCAGCACGTCTTCTAACCGATGCTCTGATAAGATGATTGTAATCCCAAGTTCTGTGTGAATACGCCTTAGCATTTCAATAAAATTCTTAGCTGCTATTGGATCAAGCTGTGCTGTGGGTTCATCTAAAAGAATCACTTCAGGCTGCATCACCATAACCGCTGCAAGATTTAATAATTGCTTTTGCCCTCCTGAAAGTTCATGCACTGAGCGGTAAAACCAATGCGTGATTCCAAAGAAACTAGCCATTTCAGCTACTCTGAGCCTAATGGTCTGTGTATCATAGCCTAAGCTTTCTAATCCAAAAGCCAACTCATGCCATACTTTATCCGTTACAATTTGCTGCTCAGGATTTTGGAGCACATAACCTAGTTTCATAACCTGTGTTCTTTGGTCCAACTGATTAATAGGCTCTCCCTTAAAGAAAATCCTTCCTTCTGAATGTCCATAAGGTGAAAGTATGGGCTTTAATTGCCTCAGTAAGGTTGTCTTGCCGCATCCTGATTTGCCACAAATGGTTACAAAACTACCTTCCTCAATTTCTAAGTCAATCTGCTTTAATACATCTCGAGTCTGATCAGAGTATTTGAAGCTAAATTCTTCTATTTTAAATAATGCCATTTCAAGTCCTCCACCCCATGTAAAATCAAAGGTAACATACAAAGTACGCCATAGGCTAAGTAAATCATCCCACTCATAAACGTCATAGGTTGCATTTTAATACTAGGAAAATAACGGATATAAAACGCCTTATGGATTCCACCTATCAAAATGACTCCAAAAAGAATTACCATCACGCCTAATACCAAAGCATCTCTTTTTTCAAATCGGTAAATTGAAAAATAGGTTCTTCCTTCTAGTCCATAACCTCTACTTTTCATAGAATCTGCTGTATCGATAGCATTTTCTAAAAGCCAAGTAATCATAATGGATAAAGTTTTCATTCCCCACTTTAATTTCTTTAGCAGATTTTTGCTCTCTGGCATATTACCGATGCCTTCTTGGGCACGTTTTACCTTTTCATATTGTCTTTTGAATAGTGGAATCATGCGAAGTGTCATAGAGAAAATCAACGCTAAAGTAGGCATTTTTCTTCCTATTAAATAAATCAGCTTATCTCCAGTCATAACCTGCCTATAGCATTTAAACCAAATGAGCACCTCTAATAAAAGGGCAGCCATTGCCCCACCATAATAGATGGATTCTAAGGTCAAAGGGTTATCCCCTAAATAAGTAATGATGGTTACTCCTTGATGATTAAATAAGGGATTAATCACCCCAACTAGTAAGCATAGTAAACTGCAATACATCATCTCTTTTATCATTACCTTTATTCCTTGTAAATACGCTTCATAACAAAGTGCCCCAACAAGAGAAATGACTAAAAAAACAGGATGCATCATAAACATTCCTAGTCCAATAATGATTGCAAAGTAAACCAAACAGGTTATAGGATGATAGCTTGAAAAGGTATCTTTCATTTGCTTTCACCTGATTGCGTAATAGATTCAGCCCCTACATCTTTTCCTAAATCACAAGTGTATACCCACTCTACAATATCCCCCGCCTTGAGCTTATAACTACTGCATCCATAGTTAGGAAATTTACCATTGACTTTATACATCCATCCACTTAACGGACCACAGTCAAATTCATAGATATTATGAATTCCTTCTATATAATTGGTCTTATATTCTTTTGAACCTGTGTACTCCATATGGATCTTATGTGCTTTAGTTGCTTTAACTAACGCATCGAATACCGTTTCCCCATCCTTATAAGCAATGTCTTCTTTTTCTAAAATTACACCATCTTCAGGCAGCACCTCTAACTTCTCTTTATCAAAGTCCTCTTTATGTGCCAAAATAGTATTGCACTGTATAGATAAAGAAATTGTTTTCCCTATCTTTTTGGAGCTGTCATTGACTTTAGTTACTTTCTTAATTTTATTTTTTACTTTTTGAATGGTTTTGCTTGCCGCAGCCGCTTGTTGCTTATATTCAACGGTTAAAGTTGCTGATGGAAAACTAGTATTTTGTTTTTGATTACACCCTCCTAAACTTAAAACCATTAATACTAAAATAACTAAACTAGCACTTTTCTTTTTTAACTGCATCACCTTTCTCTCCTTCCTGTTTTGGGACATAAAAAAATCTCCTTTAATAAAATAAAGGAGATTTTTAGACACTACAAATAAACCTAATTTGTAAATATCACACTCTCCTATTCCCAAGAACATGACCATAAAATATAAGGCAGGTCTCCTGGCTCATGACTCATCCTTCAAAACGCCTTCTCACCCTAAGGCAATGGCTATTGTTTTGTCGTCATCAATTACAGTAGAGGAAGCTGCGAGGGATTTTCACCCTTCTTCCCTTTTAATGTTTAAGCAAATCTTCTTTATATTAAAGTTTTACTTAAACAACCCTATACTTACATTAGTTGTATATTATATTCATTGTATTAACAATTTATAATCTTACATTATTGTATGTATTATTTCAAGTAATTCAACGATTTCATATGTAACTTCTACGCATTTTTTGTTGTAAATTGCATGATGTTAATTAAAACGCTTCCATATCACACGCTTTTTTATGCTTAAACAGCAAAGAAATTCTGCACGAGTATCATATAGACAATCGTTCCTCCTGCTATGCTAAGCAGGGTATTATCCTTCCATTTATGTAACACAATAATACTTAAAATGGCGATTCCAGTAGGCAAAACAGATGCTTTTCCTTCAAAAATCCCGCTAAAGCTAATGTTTCTTAAACAGTAAACTAAAAGAAGTCCTATCATAGCAAAAGGAAGGACATTTCCTAGATAACTAATATACTTTGGTATCCTTCTTCCTTCTGGAAATAAAATAAACGGAATACTTCTAGTCAAAAACGTTCCACATGCAATCACTAAAATCATGAGCAATGTTTCTCTTGCAGACAAGTACATCGATTTCCCTCCTCATCTAGTTTATTTCTACCTACAGTGAGTGCCACAAGCAAAATCATCATAGCTGGAATAATAAATTTTTCTGTTCCAAATACCCAGATACTAACTATCGAAGCTGTAATTCCTATAAGTGCAGGCACCCTATTACTTTTTTGCTTCCAGCCATTTAAAAAAATCACCACAAACAGTGCAGTCAGTGCAAAGTCTATCCCTTCCGTATTAAAAGTGATTAGATTGCCTATAAGTCCACCTACAAAACTACTAATACACCAGGTTAAGTAATTAATGAGGGAAACAAAAAAATAAAACCATCCCTCATCTACACTTTTAGGTGGCTCAGTACTACAATTGATTGAAAAAGTTTCATCACATAACCAGTAGATTAAGAAAAACTTGAGCTTTCCTTTTCCTCTATATTTTTTGAGCATCGATAATCCATAAAATAAGTGCCTTGCATTAACCATTAGTGCCATCACAAACGCTTGCACTGGATTAAATGTCGTACATAAAAGTCCAATGGCTACAAATTGCATACTGCCACAGTAAGCAATCATACTCATCAGAAGTGCCCAAATTGCACTGTAGCCATTGGTACTCATAAAACGCCATAGGCAATTCCTAAAAATACAAATCCAGCAATAACAGGAATGGTATGAGGAAATGCTGCTTTTAAGGCTTTGATCTGTTTCTCCATTTCTTTCTCCTCCATATATCGTTTTTTAGTTCATCACACTTTATTTGATTTTTTCAAATTATATCACTACAATATAAACCATACAATCCTTAAATTGTATGTCACACAGCTTCACTGCTTACTACTTAGTCCCCAAATCTTTACATAGCACTATGCTTTTAGAATATGAATTTAAAATTAGATAAGGAGTATGCTCATGCCAATTAACTCTTTTGAGAATTATCCCATGAATTGGAAACCTAATATTAAACATTTAAAATCTCCAATTTATAAATCACTTGCCAAACAACTAGAAATGGATATTCAAAATGGTATCCTTCATCCCGGTGACTTGCTCCCACCTCAACGTGAACTCGCTGATTTTTTAGATCTCAATTTAAGTACCATTACAAAAGCTTTTAAACTTTGCTCTCAAAAAGGCCTTATCAGTTCTAATATTGGAAGAGGTACTTATGTTTCCTCCGATGTCCAAGTCAGTTCCACTTTACTAGACCCCCTAAGTGCTGCTGGACTGATTGAGCTTGGTGCCATTTATCCTGACAGAACTTTTGACGATTGCATTCAAAGTATGTTTGCTAATTTTATAAAAAATAAAAAGCTTTCTCCTCTATTAGGCTATATGCCACCTAGCGGCACCCCTTATCAGAAAAATGTAGGCGTCAAATGGCTTAGCCGATGTCATGTTAAAAGCACAGCTGAAAATATTTTACTTTCAAATGGTGGTCAAAATGCTCTATGTGCTATTTTATCTTCTCTTTTTCAACCAGGAGATAAAATTGGTACAGACCCACTTACCTTTTCAGGAATTAAAACATTAGCTAAAATGCTTCACATTCAGCTTATTCCTATTCCAAATGCTCATGACGATGAAGCTTTTTCACCAGAATATCTTGAGCAATATTGTAAAACAGAGGGTCTAAAAGGACTTTATGTTATTCCTGATTTTCAAAATCCTATGACCTACTGCATGAGTTTAAAAAGAAGAAAAGAACTAGCCGAAATCGCTAAAAACTATAAACTCATTATCATTGAAGACGCCATTAATAGTTTATTATCTTCCCAGCCCCCTACAGCAATTGTTTCTTTACTTCCTGATCAAACACTTTATATTTCTAGCCTTTCAAAGGTACTCTGTCCTGGGCTTCAAATTGCTTTTATTCATACACCCCTTCAATATAAGACTGCTTTAGAAACTGGTCTATATAATATTAACTTAATGGTATCTCCTCTAAATGCTGAATTTGCCTCATCCTTAATACTATCTGATAATTGTGAGCATATCTTAGCTAAACGCCGGGAATTGACCATTGATAGAAACCATCTAATAGACTCTATCTTAGGCAATTATCAGCTCTTAGGCTCATCTGAATGTAATTTCCGTTTACTTTCTTTACATAAAAATTGGACAGGTAAAGCATTTGAACAAGCAGCTCATCAAGCTGGCGTTCAAGTCTATTGTGGTGAACGTTTTGCAGTAGGGAATAGCATTGTCCCTGCTGTTGCTAGACTGGCCATTACTTCTCCTAAAACTATGCAAGACTTAGAAAAAGCACTTCATATTTTATGCACTCTACTACATACTAAAAATTAAATTTTATAACGCTCCAACAAATATCACCTTACACTGCATCCCATTATTTGGTATAATAAGTTGAAACTTACAGAAATTAGGTGATCGTATGATTCTTATAAGATATCTTTTGCAATTACTACGTAAACTAAGTCTTGTAGCCTTTTTAGGACTTTTATCCTTTATGATATTTCATATGGTTATTGCGACATTAGGTACTGCCCTTGCTTGGTGGCACATAGATTCTACCCCTTATAGCGTTGCACTGAACACCTCTCTATACTATGTACTACCTCTAATCTTTTTACTTTTTATTTACTTCTTAACCTGTCAGCTTCTGCATCCTTCCAAAGAAAACTTTGAAGACCGCCTCCTTAATCAACCTGCTTCCTCTAAGAAATCTTCTCCCAGCAACAGACCTGTCCCCTCTAAGAAGTCTTCTTCTAATAACAAACCTGTCCCTAACAAGAAAACTTCTTCCAATAGCAGACCTGTCCCTAATAAGAAAACTTCTTCCAATAGCAGACCTGTCCCCAATAAGAAAACTTCTTCCGATAACAGACCTGTCCCTAACAAGAAAACTTCTTCCGATAACAGACCTGTCCCCAATAAGAAAGCAAAAAAAGAAAAGGGTAAGTGATAAACTGTCATCACCTACCCTTATTTTGTTTAACGTATCATTAAGCTCTAACTACGTTTTCAGCTTGTGGTCCACGGTTACCTTCAACGATATCGAAAGTTACTGTTTGACCTTCTTCTAAAGTTTTGAAACCTTCACCTTGAATTGCTGAAAAGTGTACGAATACGTCGTCTCCTTCTTCTCTAGAGATGAAACCAAAACCTTTTTCTGCGTTAAACCATTTAACTGTACCTGTCATGTTAGGTACCTCCTTAAATTAAATATCATACTCAACAATCATATATAAACAAAATTCACACATCATCAGAAATCATATACTTTATATAATCTCTAGTAATGTGTGAAATTTATAAACATATATCATATCATATTGAGTTTAATTATACCGTAGTAACTAGTCATTTGTCAATTTGCCAATACGTTCCTTAACAAAAATAAAACAAAATAGAACATAACTAAGCTAGAACTATACTAGCCTACTTATGTTCTCAAATTGGCGGCTTTCTTATTCAATTACTTATTATCTATCACCTTATCATTGATTATAATCTGCTTCACTCTCTTTGTATCAATCAGTTTTCTTTTTGGTGCTTCTCCATTTGAATCTTCTTCTATTTTTTCCTCATAAGTTATTACATATCCCTTATGCTTTTCATTCTCATCTATGTCAATATTCAATGACGTATTTTCTAAAACAATCTTTTCTCCTGTATCTAATACTAAAGCAATCTTTAACCAGTGGCTATTATAGTTCCCTACAATTGCTTTCGTCCTTTCTCGGATGGTATGTTCTTTTATTTGTATTCCTGCTGTTGAGAGGCTAATCTTATCTACATATAGGGTGTACTTTTCATCTTTTATTTTCATTTCAAACGCATAGCCTGGCTCCCATATTTTTACGTTATCATTTTCTTGCATTTTAAACGAAACATTCCATTTTCCTTCTTCGATAACTTGTTGCTTTCTATACTCTACCTTAACAACTTTTAAATAAGGAATTTGCTCGGCTGTAACTTCTGGAAAATAATCTCTTGGCGTATCATTTACTAAGATATTTCGAGATTTATATATTTTTCCTGTTCTAGTGTCCATAATTTCAGTTATTATACCAGTTAAATAATTTCCTGTATCACCCCAGTAATCATAATAGTTTCTATACGCCCCTCCATCTTCACTATTTTCAAGTTGCAAAATAATTCCTGGTTTGTGTTCATCACCTCTGTAAATTCCTTCTGTATCTGCTAAAATTCCTATTCCTAGCAAAGAAATTGTTGGATACTCTTCACTTAATACAATCTTTTTGCTTTCTGAGTCTTTTTTCTTCAATGCCTCAACAAGTTTTAACGTATCATATCCTGTACTTTTTACAGTTGTTGTAGCACATTTCCCGATTGGAACATCAACGTTTTTTTCTATCTCTTGTGTTTGCCCTAAATTTGTAATCTCTATATCCAATTCACAGTCTTGTACTAATTTATTAAAGTCTCGAACCTCTACTATATAACTTAATTTCTTTCCATCTGATGAAAGTACTCTGCTTGCTGGATAACCTGGTATCCAATCTTGCCCATTCATTTTCATATCAAATCCTAAAATCTTTATATCTTTTGGCCATTCATTTTTTCCTTCATTAATCAAATTTAAAGACATAACTGCATTATATCCCTGATTAATGGCATCATTTACCTCCATTCTAACATTTCCGCTTTCATAGCCCTGCTCAATAGCTTGTATTTCATCTTCTACATGACTTAAGTTTTCACTATCAAAAAACAAACCTAATCCTAATTTATAATCCATTGCCATAACTGAACTTGCGCCAATAATTCCAAGCATAGCTGCCATCATAACAGGCTTAAAGCTAAATTTTTTCTTTGGTTTAGGAGCACTCTTTTCTTCTATTTGGGCACATGCTCTTCGAATATTTCGTTTCATTTGCTCTGTAAGTTTGATTTCTGATAAACAACCATCTACCTCTTGTTTCAATTCATACCCTCTATCCACAGATGTACTCCTCCTTTTCAAAATTTTCTTTAAGCTTCGTCCTTGCACGTTGCAATCGCATTTTTACACTGCTTTCACTAATTTTAAGGACATCCGCAATTTCGTTCACCTTTAAGTCTTGATAGTAATAAAGAAGAATTACCTCTCTATACTTGGTCGCTAAATTCATGACCTTCTTAAAAAGCTCAGTATTTTCAATTCTTCTTTCTATATCATCTTCTACCACATCATATTTTTGTGGTCTTTCTATTCCAATCTGCACTCTTCTAAGCCAATTAGTTCTTAAATAGCCTTTGCAAACATTAATCGCAATACTTGTAAGCCAAGTTTTTTCACTGCTTTCTTGTCTAAAGGTATTCATCCATTTATAAGCATTGATAAAAACTTCTTGAGATGCATCTTCTGCTAGTGTCTTATTTTTTAAGTAAATGTAACACATCCGTACTATATAATCCCCATATGTATTCATCAATCGTTCTAACTCATAATCAAACACTTTACCTATTCACCTCCTTTATACTTCACTTTTTTCAAACAATGCCTTTAGTAGTTTATCTATTTTAATGTGTAAGATACTTTTCCATTTCCTTTTTCTGTAGCAACACTCGATAAATCTTTACAGAATGGGGTATATTTAGTAAGTTCCTCCATATCTTTAATCTTAAAGATTGCTACCAATCGTCCGTCATCACTACTAGTCATAGGTGTCCATTCTAATTCTTTTCCTGTTGTTTTGTTCTTAAAGCCAATTAAACAACACTCTTTATCTCTTTTCATCGTTACTTGAAGTGTACCATTAACAAAACCAATATTATCTACTAGTGATTTATTTTCTATATCAACTATAGGAACATTTAAATCCTTTACTGGTAAAAATCCCTCTATTTCTTTATTGCGTTCTGATTTAATCACATCTGTCACTACAGGTACATTTTTTAATAGTTCTACAAACTCCTCACTAATTTGGGCAACCGCACCTTTATAAACTATATCATTAATTTCAATATCAATCTTTTTTCCTTTTAATTTATTATAATTGAAAGTTTTTTCTACTCCCTGTTTCCAATTATCTAAAAGTAAAATAAATCTTCCCTTAGCTTTTGTATCAGATAGCTTTTCCATTTCTGAACCAGTTAATGAAAATTTAAATAGCTTGCCATCAATTGTAACTGTTCCCTTTCCTTGTGGGTATACCACTTCAGAATTATTAGGAAATCCGCCTTTCCTCTCTACAACAACCTCAATAGCAACCTCTCCCATATCTTGCATGTTCTTTAGTTTCCCAAAGGTAATCGTGGTATCACCTATTGTTACTTTTTCATTTATTGCTGCCTTTTCACTTACTACTTCTGCATGCAAAGGTGATGTTATTGGTGTTATCACCCCTAAAGAACCTGCCCCTACTAATAAATAAAGTGCAACCTTTTTACAATTCATCATTAATCTTTTACTCATTGAAATTTCTCCCCTTTATATAAATTTATTTTTTAATCTTGCTTTTTCAATGACTTAGATACATGATACAAATAAAAGGTCACACTTTTTTTAAAATTTATTTTATTTTTACAAATTCATCTCATGAATGCAAAACTTAGGCATCAATCTAATATGAATCACTCTTTATTTTTAACCATTTATTAACTTATCGATTACTAATTTTATGAGACAGTTCTAATATACTTTCTCGCCTTTCTTGTGGCATCTCATTTAAGTATTGCTTTAAGTAATTAAACCACTCTTTGTCTACCTCCACTTCAGACATATCATGGTCATCTACTCGGCATAATGCCCATAGCATCGCTATTTCTACATCTTCAAAGCTCTTATAAATCTCTATATACTCCTCTTCAAAAATACAATCTGCTTCAAGTATATCCCTTAAATCCTCCGCATGTTCAACCTTTTGTTGAATCCAATAGAGCTTGTCTTTTACCGTTTTGCACTCTCTAATTTCTTCAGTCAGTGTTTTAAACTCACTATCTGCTAGTCTATTTCCACCTGCATACTCTAGCTTTTCCATATATTCATCTTTAGCAACTATAAACACCTTATCTAAATTATCTTCTTCAAGTCCTACTTCAACCCTTGGCACAAATTTTCCAATGGTTTGGAATGTATAAGTTTTCATCTTTAAACTCGTTAAATTAAACTTCTCTAATATTTCTAATGCTTTATCTTTAAAAAGCTTCTCTAATGAGGCTGTTGGTAAGATTTCTAACGTCTGTTCAAGTTTTTTTAAATCCTCAGGCTCTAGTAATAATCCCTTTTCATCTTTTCCTACAATCAGGCGCCCTATTACATTCATAAGCACTAAGTCAAATATATTAATAAGAAGATCTCTATACCCTTTATGATAGCCTTCAAGTAAAGCTTCAATCTCTTCTGGCTTAAACTTTATACACAAATCATGCTCCATTAATGACTTTTCAATATAGTCCACCATGCAATCTATCCCCACAGCTTCCATTCGATCATTGCTTAAAGGATAGTCGATTGAACATGGGCACTCATGACTTTCAAACTTTGGAGAATAAAACTTGAAAAATGGTGCTAATCCCTCATCATAAGTATCTCTATAGGCTATATTTTCAGTAGGCAAAAGACGAGCTTGGAGTATTTTATATTCCTCTTTCAGTTTTTGATACCTATTTTCTATTAATTCTTGACCTTCCTCAAATAGACTCTTTATCGAATGGCTTTGAATAAGTGCAATACTATCGTCCAAATCTTCTAATGCTTTTAATCTAAACCCCAATGTCTCATAAATAGATTCCATTAAAGATTTTGCTTTTTTCTCTTGAATGGAACTGCTCTTTCCTGCATTATAAGCCTCTATTTGCTCCGTCCAAAGATTGAGCAGCTCCACTTGTATTCTTTGAAGCGTTTCTTGTGTAATGTAGCCTTTTTCTACAATCTGGGTAAAAACATTTTCAAAGAAATGGGCTTCATTTTGCCCTTCTACACATATTTTTTGTTTCTTAATAAGTCCTTCTTGATTTTCTGAAATATTCCCCATGTTGACTCCTCCTAATATTCGTCCTCTTCATCTTCTACTTGCATTTCTTCATTGTCATTAGTCCACGTTCCATAACGAATATTATGCGCAATCCTTTCCATCTCTCTTCCTTGTAGCAATTCCATACTCCCCTGACATCGCCCATCAAACAATTCTTCCATTAAATCAATTAAATCCTCATCACTAACCTCATCTAATGTTTCATTTTTAAAATAGTAAAAAGTCTCAACGAGTTCACTAACTGTGGTCGCATAATTATCCTGTGAAATATAAGGAGAGGTTTTAAAATGCTCGATAATCTTATTAATCACGCCGCCACCTATTTCAATTCTTTGATTTGCTTTTAACGCTTCTTGTCTTGTATCAATCAATAGCTCAGCTTCTTGCTTAGTAAGTGTTAGTTGATACTCAGTCGTTTTTTCATTACATTGCAAAACTTGTGTAATAGCTTGTTCCTTTACTAAAGCCTGTGGCATAAACATATTCCCTGACATAAAAGGCAAACAATTATTCATTTTGCAAAACCTCCTTTTTCACAAAAAACTATTGACTTTTTATCTTATATATGGTATACTAAAAATAATATATATTCTATAGTGTGTATAGTTTATCATTTGTTTTGCTAAACTTCAAGAGATATTTAAAAATAAACTAAAAAAGTGTCAGCCAATTTTGTGCTGACACTTTTTTAGTTTATGGATATATCACATTTTATTTTTTACTACTTATTCATTTTGCAATCTATTCTCTTTTTATTGCTGCCTTCTTGTTTTTGAGTTTTCCTGTGTTATATAAAAACATAAATAATGCCATCCCACACACTAACAAGTACCCTATAAAACTATATTGATCTGGTATTTGTCCAAATACAAAAAATCCTATAATTGCTGAAAATAACACTTGTGAGTAATCAAAGATTGATATTTCTTTAGCTGGCGCATAACAGTATGCAGCTGTAATTCCAAATTGTCCACCTGAAGCTGCAAGTCCTGCCAAAATTAAATAGATAAATTGTTTAGCACTCATTGGTGTGTAGTTAAAGATTACATATGGTAACACCACTAAGCAAGAAAACATTGAAAAGAAAAATACAATAAATGGACCTTTCTCTCCTCTTTGCCCTAATGCTCTTACCATTGTATAAGATACCCCTGAAGCAAAACCACCTAATAACCCAATCATAGCTGGAAATATATCCATACTCCCACTTGGCTTAACAATAAATAAACATCCCACAAATGCCCCTATCACGGAAAGAACTTGAACAAGATTGACTTTTTCTCTTAGCATAAAGTAGCTCACTATGATTGCAAAAAATGGAGACATCTTATTTAGAATGGTTGCATCAGCTAATACCAAATGATCCACTGCATAGAAATTACACAAAATACCTATCGTCCCACAAGTTGCCCTAATAAAAAGTAACCCCAAGTTCTTCTTATCCCTTGAAAAATGAACATTATTTTTCTTTAAAATAATCATTGCAAAAACGAGTGCCGCTATATTCCTAAAAAAGCTTTTTTGTATGGACGGTATATCCCCCGACAGCCTTACAAAGGTTCCCATTATCGAAAAACACAATGCTGCTATCATAATATAAATAATTCCCTTGTACTTTTCTTTCATTTTTTCCCCTTTTTAGCTTAACTATTTTTATAAACATCTTACTCTTATAAAATCAGCATTTCAACTGCATTTATTTTAAACTTAACCAGATTATTTAGATTTTACTATTGACTCAAAATGTAAAGCGTACTATACTTCAATTGTAAAGTTAACTATACATTATTCAAAATAATCAATATACATTAGGAGGCAGATTTATATGTTATGCTCATTACTATTTAAAAATAGTACCACCCTTGAAGATTATAAGTGTGCACTTAAAAAGAAAATTTTACTTAGTGTTATTGTTATTTACCACACTAAAAAACTATTACGCGATGAAACCAAGCTTCTTAATAAATGGGAGCAGTTTAAACAAGATCATTAGTTAATAAGGAGCCCTTACCGTGAAAAATCGTATTCAGGAATTACGCAAAGCAAATAAAATTACACAAAATGAGCTTGCTGAGGCAGTCGATGTCACTAGACAAACCATTATTTCATTAGAAAATGGAAAATATAATGCGTCCCTTATCCTAGCTCACAAAATTGCTCAATTTTTTAATCTTACTATTGAAGAAATATTTATTTTTGACCTTGAGGAGGAAAACCTATGATTTGCTTATTTTCATTAAAAAACAGTGCCAACTTAGAAGACTTTAGAAAATCATTAACTAGTCAAATTAAATTACTTATAGGTTTAGAGTTTATCGGCGCTTTTACTTGCCTTCTTTGCCTGCTTTCAGAGTGTACATCACTCTTTAAGGTGTCAGAATATATCAGTGGGTTTTTACTTGGTTTTGGCATGGCACTTATAGCTATTAGCACCATTAATATTATCCGTAAACGCAAAATCCTTAAAGATGAAGCACTTCTAAAAAAAGAACGTCTCAAATATACAGATGAACGAAATGTACTTATTAACACACAAGCTACAGAAATTGCAACTTTAGTCCTTCTTTTTACACTATATATTTGCTTTATTATTTGCCTATTCCTTAATCCTAAAATGGCTATTTTATTAGGTATTCCAATTTTCATTTTTATACTTAGTTTTTCGCTTGCCCGTTACTATTTCAACAAAAAGTTTTAACTGAGCTTTGAGGGCATTTTTAGAGATACCAATAAATCTTCTGGCACATCAAATGATAAAAACAAAGCCATACTATTCATATGTTACTTAAAAGAGTTTCTATGTGCATTTATATAGAAGCTCTTTTTTATTTCCATTATCTTATAACGCTTTTCTTCCTGCCATATTGCATTGAATCCATTGTTATATCTCATATTAATAGCATGACTGTCTACTACAATTGATTTCGTTTAGTGTATCTTTTCAAACCAACTTACTCTGCCAAATAAATCTCTATTCACAATTCAATACACCTTTTATTTGATCTATATGAAAACTTTACACCAACATGTTAGCATAACACATACTAAAAGGATTTTTCTCATAAAGGAGATAAGCTTATGCAAGAACAAAAAAAGCCTAAAAAGTCTTTAATTTATTATTATAGTATTGCTTTAGTTATTATTATCATCTTAAACTCTTTTGTTTTCCCTTCACTAATGAATAGACAGGTTAAAGAAGTAGATTACAATACCTTTCTTGATGAAGTGCAGCAAGGGAAAGTAGACGAAGTGGTTCTTGGTACTAATCAAATCACTTTTTCTATTAAAGATGCTGATGGTAAAACAGAGCTTTATAAAACAGGCGTTTGGCCAGATGAAGATTTAGTCAATAGATTGCATGAGGCTGGCGTGACTTTTTCAGCTGATATACCTGTACAAAGCTCACCTATCTTAGATTTTCTACTAACTTGTATCCTTCCTATAGGATTTTTCTTCTTGATTAGTCAACTGGCTATGAAAGCTTTTTCAAAGAAAATGGGTGGTATGGGTGGAAACACCATGATGTTTGGTAAATCGGATGCGAAGGTTTATGTCAAAGCTCAAACTGGTAAACGCTTTAAAGATGTTGCTGGTCAAGACGAAGCCAAAGAAGCCCTTCAAGAAATTGTCGACTTCTTACATGACCCAAATAAATATGCACAAATCGGTGCCAAAATGCCAAAAGGTGCTTTACTTGTAGGACCTCCTGGTACAGGGAAAACCTTACTTGCACAAGCTGTTGCAGGTGAAGCAGATGTACCTTTCTTCTCTATTTCTGGTTCTGAATTTGTTCAGATGTTTGTCGGTATGGGGGCCGCTAAAGTTCGTGACCTCTTTAAACAAGCCAACGAAAAAGCCCCATGTATTGTTTTTATTGATGAAATTGATACCATTGGTAAAAAACGTGATGGTGGTTTCGGTGGTGGAAATGATGAGCGTGAACAAACGTTAAATCAACTGCTTACTGAAATGGATGGATTTGATGGTTGCAAAGGTGTAGTGATTTTAGCAGCAACCAATAGACCTGATTCTCTAGATAAAGCACTTCTTAGACCAGGTCGTTTTGATAGACGTATTCCTGTAGAATTGCCTGATTTAACAGGCCGTGAAGCTATTTTAAAAGTTCATGCTAAGAATGTAAAAATTGATAGTGACGTAGACTTTAATGCTATTGCCAGAGCTACTGCAGGCGCTTCTGGTGCTGAACTAGCTAATATTATTAATGAAGGCGCACTTCGTGCGGTTCGTATGGGACGAGATATTGTAACCCAAGAAGATTTAGAAGAAAGCGTAGAAGTCATCATCGCTGGTTATCAAAGAAAAGGGTCTGCTATTACTAAGAAAGATAAAGAAATCATTGCATATCATGAGATTGGCCATGCTCTTGTGGCTGCTAAGCAATCTAATTCAGCACCCGTTCATAAGATTACAATTATTCCTCGTACTTCTGGTGCATTAGGTTACACCATGCAAATTGATGAAAATGAACGTGTCCTTATGAGTCGTGAAGAAATCATTAGTAAAATCACTACTTTCACAGGTGGACGTGCTGCTGAAGAATTAATCTTTAACTCCATAACAAGTGGTGCCTCTAATGATATTGAACAAGCCACTAAACTGGCTCGTGCTATGATTACACGCTATGGTATGAGCAAAGATTTTGATATGGTAGCTCTAGAAACTATTTCTAATCAATACCTTGGTGGGGACACTTCTCTCGCTTGTTCTCCTGAAACAGCTACTGCGATTGATAAAGAAGTTATTGCCACAATTCAAGCAGCACATACTAAAGCCATTGAAATTCTTAGAGAAAATTATGATAAACTTCATGAACTAGCTGCTTATTTGCTTGAAAAGGAAACCATTACTGGTGAAGAGTTTATGAATATATTAAATAGTTAATATTCGTTTATACCTAAGTATCAAGCCCTACATTTCTGGTGTTTTCCAAAATATAGGGCTTGATTATTGATTGATTTATAAAAATTTTAATAGGTGAGAAGGTATACTATCAATATAGAGTGAAAATGCAATGACAATTACTTTACTTTGTACAATATTCTGATAATTCTGTTGTTGTAATGATTTTCTGCCAATATTATATGTAATAATTTCATGCTGACCTTTAATCATTGTTTATACCTGCTGCAATAGATATCCAGAAGCACTTTCACTCATCTTAGGACTTCCACAAATCATAGCTATTTTCACACGATTTTTCCCCTTAAATCATTAACTGCTTCCGCAAATGATACATCAAACTTTTTCCCATCTATTACTCTAAGTTTAAATGCTTATTTAGTAACCACCTAATTCCTAAAAACATTACTGCGATTAAAGCAAGTTCATAACAAATGGTAACATTCACAATACTAATAAAACTATTTAACAGGCTGGTAAAGCAATTTCCAATATATGATATAATGGTACTAATAATAAAGAATGCCCCAAATCCAACAAGATTTCTATGTTTAGCTAATACAGGCAATTGTGCAAAGGCCAATGAAAGATAAATTTGAAAAACGAAAGTAATATAACCTAGCACAAATAATAAGCCACCTTTCCCAATCGTAACAATTAAGCTGTTCTCACCTTCTGAAGCTCTCCATAATTCAGCCCATATCTCATCTAGATTCCTAAGTGCTTCTTTAAAACCTTCTAATGTCCCAAAAATGATGATAAACGTACATATAGCAATAAAACAACTTGCTATCGCCCAAAACACACTAATAATAGCCTTAGAAATAATATGACTTTCACTACTAACTGGTAATGTAAACATTAAGTACCCTTCATCCCCTAGTAGATTTTTATTAAATCTCTGTACAATGACTACAATCGTTATAACGACTAAAGAAACAAAGAGTTCAAATAAAATTGCTATACTTAATCCTTGACCTTCATCATCAATCACACCACCACTAATCACTCTATTTACAATAGCCATTAGTAATATAGCAATATAAATGGGTACAAAATTCCTCATGGTTGCTTTAAACTCATATTTCAATAGTTTTCTTAGCATGTAAAGCCCTCCCTAAATAAAGCATCAATTGATTTTCCTTTTTCTTCTCTTATCTCATCTGCAGTATCTTGTAATACAATATTGCCTTCACATAAAAAGACTACTTTATCACAAATATTTTCGATTTCTTGAATTAACTAGACAGTCAAAAGTTCTTTAAAATAAAATAACTCTTTCGATAAGATTTATGGTATCCTTAGATTGCCAAAAACAAGGAGATAAATCTTTTGAAAGAGTTACTTAAAGTAGTTTAATATACTCTTTCAACTGAGACTAGTAGATATGATAAAATTTTAAATAACTTTAAAACTTGCTTTTCTAGACAAGCCTCATTCAATTGGTTTGTTGTCATTATAATAGGTCTTATGATTCGTACTGATACACTAGGTCTTACTTCTATTATTCGAGACTTAGCTCTTAATCCCAAAGGCTATGAATCAATGATTCATTTTTTCCATTCTTCAGCATGGTCTCTGGAGTCTATTTCGAACAAGTGGTTTCAAGTTGTCAAACAGTTTGCTCCTCTTTATTATGAAGGAGATTCTGTCATTCTCATCGGTGATGGCGTCAAGCAAGCAAAAGAAGCTCGTAAAATGCCAGGTGTAAAGAAACTTCATCAAGAATCAGAGAACTGTTCTAAAGCTGAATACATCTTTGGCCATATGTTTGGTGGCATTGGTGTTCTTTCGGGTAATCCTGAAAAATTCTTTTGCATTCCTCTTCTTATTACCCTGCAAGATGGTATTAAGTCTATTTTTAGTTGGAAAGAAGCTTGCCAAGCATATTGTAACCAAAGCTAAGAAAAATTGCATAGCATATGAGCACCCAGTAAAGAAACATGGCAGGGGTCGTCCACCTAAAAAAGGAAATACCGTGAAACTTAATGAACTTTTTGAAGCATGCCGTGGTGAATTTAAGACAACTGAGCTTGAGCTATATGGTAAGAAAGAATCTGTAAGTTATTATGCTGTCAATCTTTTGTGGTGGCAAAAGCTATATCAAGAATTACGATTTGTTCTTGTACGTTACCAAGGTAAAGAGTGTATTTTGGTAAGTACTGATCTTGAACAAGACCCAGAAGCTATTATTCGTTTATACAGTTATCGCTTCAAAATAGAATGTACCTTTAGGGAAATGAAACAGGTGCTTGGTGGATTCAGTTATCAATTTTGGAGTAAATCAATGCCAAAGCTAAAAAGATATGCAAAGAAAGATGAACCTCATCCATTAGAGAGCATAACAGATTCGATAGAGCGTAAGCGAATACTCAAAACCATTCAAGCAATAGAAGGTTACGTAATGTGTAGTTGTATTGCACTTGGATTACTTCAAATACTTTCAATGCGTTTTTCAACACAGGTTAACTGGTTAAATATAAGGTATTTACGTACACCATCCAAAAAAATCGTATCAGAGGCCACAATGGCTTGTCATTTAAGGAAAAGTATTTTTCATGGTTTGGGTAAAAACAAGGATTTAAGCATAACACGAATAATTAAATCTAAGCAGGGAGACCTCGAATTTTATGAGGATCGTCAGGCTTGTTAAAGTTACAAAACTTTTGACTGTCTAGTAATGTTATGGTTCTTCAAAAGAGAACAAAGACGTTTTAACAGATGTTTTGGAATTTCAATACATCTAATGTTATGGTTCTTCAGCAAAAGAGCGTTATACTAAAATAATACCTGAATCCGTGAAGTTAGTTCTAAATAATTACCAGCTCATCAAATGCAATCTGGTGATATGAATTATGCTAACAAA
>CAKVCL010000015.1 GCA_934725855.1 uncultured Cellulosilyticum sp.
TGCTTCACTTGTTGCTGGCGCTGGTGCTTCACTTGTTGCTGGTGCTTCACTTGTTGCTGGCGCTTCACTTGTTGTTGCTGCTGGTGCTTCACTTGTTGCTGGCGCTGGTGCTTCACTTGTTGCTGGCGCTTCACTTGTTGTTGCTGCTGGTGCTTCACTTGTTGCTGGCGCTGGTGCTTCACTTGTTGCTGGCGCTGGTGCTTCACTTGTTGCTGGTGCTTCACTTGTTGCTGGCGCTTCACTTGTTGTTGGTGCTGGTGCTTCACTTGTTGTTGGCGTCGCACTTGGTGTTGCACTTGGAACTGGACTTTGGCTTGGTGCTGGAGTAGATGTTGGACTTTCACTAGATGAACTACTACTTTCACTTGTACTGCTTAATTCAAATGTTTTTTTACCATTGACAGGCTTTTCAGGCTGTTTTTCTTCCTTGGTTAGCCTTTCTGGATGCTCCTTAATATATTGATTAAAGGATTGTTTTACATTATCAGCTAATCGGTCTTGATTTTCATTAAGCATCTGCAGTACAAACTGCGAAATATTTTCCCAATTAATTTCTTTCTTTTCTAATTTCTCCTGTTTATTGCCTGTGGTTTTAATATTCTCATTAGGATCTAGAAGAATGGTTTGTTCATCTTTTATGACCTCTACATTACCATTAAATAAATTAATTTCATCTCCAGTGCCATCACTTTTTGAATCCCATATCGTTCCTTTAACACCCATGATAGCTGTTGGCATTTTCTGCTGATAACTAGATTGCCCTGTTAATTTTTCACTAACGTTAGTAACACTTTGGCCTTTTGATTGTGCAATAGTGGTTTTTTCATTTCCTTTTTCGCCTGTTAATTTTGCGATCGTAATGGTCGTATTAGAAGCTAAATCAATTTGCTTATTATCATCGATTGTAAGGGTTACCTTTCCATCTGCTTCCGTAATAATGGTATCGCCTTGTGATAAATTCATGCCTTTTGTTGCTTTAAGCTTTTTCTCTCCACCTGATTTCTTAATCTTAACGCTTCCTGAAACACTTTTAATAACCGCCATTCTTTGAGTGGCTGCCAAACAATTTACTGCATTAAAAGATATCATCATTGAGGTAACAACACTCAATAATTTATAAAAATGCTTTTTCATCCTTTTCCCTCCCGAGCTTAGTGCTTACTTTGTTTTTCATTTTTAAGTGCATCTTCACTTATAGATGATGCACTTGCATTTTTTAAATCGACTTTAAAATACTTAATACCAGAATCCCATTTTTCTGCTACCATTAAGATGCCATCTTGATAAGCCATTCCAACAGGTGCCATTATATCTTGTGATTCATCAATTAATGTCTTAACGTTTCCTTTTAAATCCACTAATTTAATCGCATGATTCATGGTATCTGCTACTAAAATAGTTTCTTCATTAGCGAATATAAAAGACTTTGGGAAATTGAAGCCGACTACCACTTCTTCTAAAACTTCTGGACTTTTTTCCCCCTCGGTCTTTTCGTCAGCTTTCTTTTCCTCTTTTTCATTCACTTTAACTTTCTTAGTTGCTAATTTTTTATAACCTGTTTCTTCGTCTATTTCCGTATCCCCGCCCACTAATGTGGTGACTTTCTTATTTTCTATTTTTCGAATACATTGGTTGCCACTATCTAATACATATACTACGCCTTTCTTATCTAAAATCACATCTGTAGGCTCATTAAAAAGTGCTTCCTCTAAATTTCCATCCTGATAGCCTGCTTTTCCTTTACCTGCTAAAGTGGTCACATTACCTGCTTTATCAATCACTCTAATACTATGATTTAACGTATCTGCCACAAAAATATTTCCTTTATCATCACTTGCTAATCCCATTGGGCAATTAAATGCTGCCTTTTCTCTGCTTCCATCTTTATATTCACTTGCGCCACTCCCTGCATAAGTAATTACTTGTTTGTCTTTAATGAACCGAATCACATTATTTTCACTATCTGATACATATAATCCTTCTTTTAAACTACCTGTAATGTCCATAGGCCCATTAAATACTGCCTCGTTTGTGGTGTCATCCACATACCCACCTATATTGGATTCTTTTCCTATAATGCCTTGCATTTCATTCTCTTTTAATAGTAAAATCCTATTATTTTGTGTATCCGTCACTAAGACATTTCCTGATTGGTCTATCACAATACTTTGTGGTAAATAAGTTTGAACAGGCTCTGCATATAGTCCTCCCCACTGACCTAATAGTATCATACTTGTTACAAACATTAGACCTTTCTTCATTATGATCTCCTCCCACTAACTCTTGTTTTCTTGTTCTTATCATTTTATATGATATTTACTTTATAGCTGTATTGTACTGTCTTATAAAAATATTTCAATCTAAACTGCACGAAAAGCAATTTTTTTGCGCGAAATTCCATATTTCTATCCTTTTAAAATGTACTGCTTTATCATTCTCCAACTACAATTTCACAATCCTTATAGTAATGCTCTAATATTTCATCATAACGATATCCCCTTTGAGCCATACCTTTTGCACCATCTTGACTTAGACCCACACCATGTCCATTACCACCTCCTACAAGCGTTATCTTTTTTATCTTTTCTTCTTGATCTTTTTCTTGTTCTATTATAAAAAAGGCACTAGGTAATAAATTCATCTTATATACCTTACTTCCATCACTTCGAGTAACTATTAAGCCTTGATTTTCATTACTTGAAAAGAGTTTACGAATTAAATACTCTGTTTGAACTGTAATACTGCCTTTATCAAAGGTAATTTCCAAACGCATTACATTGCCTCCTTCACCTCTTTGAAGCACTTTCATTTCTTTTATTTCGCCCATTTGTTCTATACTTTGATGATTACTTGTTAGCTTCTCATTTACTTTGCAATCTACTCCTGTATTTTCTTCCTCTACTAATTTCTGAATCGAAGGAATGAGTAATTTTTCCAATGCTTCTTTATTTAACTCAACCTGCCACCTAAACCATGGTGAATCTTCATCAAAAGCGTCTATATCTTCTGCAGTTAACTTAATAAATTTTTTAAACGCTTCCTCACTTTTTGGGCTTTCTAGTTGATCCCCTGTATACTGTCTTCTTGATACTAAATAATCTAATGATTTTCCTGGAAAATGATCTGATGCCCATACTTCACCAGAATTAGCTGTATAACCGCAAGAAGTTGCAAAGAATTTGTTTTGAATCAACTTACCCTCTGACTTTAAAACTAAGCCTCTTGTTTCTTCCACTGCATTTTGTGCTTTTTCATCCCCTATAACTCGGTTATATACCTGAGTCGCTGTTGTATCATCTACATGAGCGCTATAGGCTAAAAATGATGCACTCTTTTTAGCTGCAAGTCCATAGGTTCTTATGGCAATAGCCTGTGCCTTTAAGGCCTCTTTTCCATAACTTGTGGGCATTTCACTTGGCAATACACCTGCCACATAGTCCTCAATATCCACTTCATTTATAATCACATATCCGTTACTATACTTTATGACTTCAATCGCTCCATAATAGCTTGGTATTGTTTCATTTCTAGTTAAAGATAAGATCTTCATTTTGCTTTCTTCTGTTCTAGGGACAAAACGGATGCGCTCTCCCTCTTTCCAATCATATTGCGTTGCACACCATTCTTCTCCTGCTTCAAAAGTAGTAGCTTTTCCATCCACCATCTTATCATAAGCTTGATCAGAACTAAGTTTAACTTCCTCTTGAAGATAGGTTTGATTTTCACTATGCAAAACAACACGTATTTCATTTAGATTGCTTTCATTAATAACCTTTAATCTTGTCACCTTTCCTTCATGCGCTATATAACTAACCTTTAACCCATAACACAGATCAGATAAATGATTATAAATGCCTTTTCCTGTTTCATCCTCAATAACCAATTCGTCATATTTTAACTTTCCTGCCTTTTCTAGTTCAATTTCATGATCTGATAAAGCCAGTAAAGTATCTGCTTCCAAATTCTCACTATCAAACGCTACTGCCTTACCTTCTTCAAGCATTAAGCTCCCGATCTTACCAATTTCTTCTTCCTTAATATTTTGATTTTCATACTCAAAGGAATGTCCTTTTATTTCTACCTTTACCTTTTTATTAGTAACTTCATTGATTTTGCAGCCTTGAATGGTGCAATTTTCACTTTCAATCTCCATAACTCCTAATAAATGATCATTTACACACGCTATTTGAATGGTTTTATTTTTTAGCGGGTCTAAAACTACTCCTTCGAAATTAATATTTCCCTTATCAGTAAGTGCTTGCCATGCCGTAAGACTCATTTCATCCGTTGGCGTTAATAATACAACTGCACTTTGATATTCTATCTCTTTATATTTTTTATCTGATGCCTTCAAACTCTTTTCATAAATTTCAATGACCTCATATAAATCCAGCTGTGCTTTACTTTCTATGTGAACGTTCCCACATTCCAATTCTTCTAAGACCCCTTCTATTTTCTTGCCACTTACAATTTTGAAGGCTTCTTCCTTCTTTAAACTCTGTACACCTAATTTTTCTACTTCATCATAATATTTCTCATACCATAAAGTATCTTCTACTTCAACTGCTTTCACTTCACCAAGTGTTAACGCAACTATTTTAGCTAAATTTGCCTCGCTACAAGGAAATTCATAACGCATCCTCTCAGATTGCTCATACTTTTTGGCATCTCCTAAGTTAAAGTTAGCTAATAAATCTTTTCCTATTAATATATACCAGATTGCAATCAATAAAAGCACAGCCAAAATAGGCTTATAATCTTTTCTATGCTGAAAATCTTTTTCTATTTTAGGCATCCTCATCCTTTGTCCCCCCTATAATGAATTTATCCTCCTATATTGTATTCATTATGACATCCCAAAAGAACATGATTGCAATAAAAAAGATGCTTTACATTTAAGTAATAGCATCTTCTTATTCACTATGTGAAATACAATTATGCGAATCATCTAATTGAATTTTACCCTCTTGTGATTCACTTTTGTGCGCTGCACACTCTGCGCATAGTCCTTTAATTTGTAAGGAATGTTCCATTACAACAAACCCTGTTTCTTTACTTAGTGCACGGCTAAAGGCTTCTACTGGGCAAGCATCAATTTGAATATGCTTATGACAAGCCATACATTCTAATTCGTGACTATGATGATGTCCTTTAAGCTGAAAATACATTTTTCCTCCAGGCTCACCGGTTTTAATGAGTGCCCCTTTTTCGCTTAACGTATTGAGTGTACGATAAACAGTAGAATAGTTCAAAATTTCTTTATCTTCAACTTGATCATAAATATCTTCTGCTGTAATAGGCTCCTTAGCTTTTTCTAAAATTTCAATTACCACTTTACGTTGCTTGGTTACTTTAATCCCTAAATGAGCTAAAAATTCTTCAACCATTTTAACCCCTCTTATCTCTTGTCATTATCAAGCTATCCTCTTGATATTTCACTTATATGCATTTAAGTAAAAATCCTTATTCTTACTTACTCACTTACATTTTACTATAAAATAAAAATTTATTCTACACTATATCGTCCCAAGCGATTAAATAAACCCTTACATAAAGAACTGAATGAGCATCCCACATAATGTTCCTATACCGTAAAGCATTCCTACGATCATTAAGTTTTCTTTTAGATTCTTATTGTTTTTAAATAAAACCACAAGTCCAATCCCTGCCCCTGTAGAAAGTCCTGCAATTAATGCTCCTAAACTTAAACTACCTGCTACAAACATTTCTGTCAGTACAATAGAAGCTGCACAATTTGGAATAAGACCAATGAGTGCTGCTAGTGCGGGTTGGAATATACTATTCGTTAATAAAACAGACTCTAATGCACCTTCTCCTACCCCTTCAATCAGTACATTAAGCACTACGTTAACGGTAAAAATAAAAACTAAAATTCTAAGGGTATGTTTAAGTGCTATTAACCATAAATTTTCATGTGCTGCCTCATGATGACAACCACATCCACAACTTTCTGCTTGTATGTCCTCGTCACCAGTTACTGTCATACCTTGCGCCAATACAAGTGCTCTTTTTCCTTTAAATAGGGCAACACACCCTTCAATAACTAATCCAACTGCAATAGCAATGAGCACTTTAAGTGCTAATATAAGACATACTTTACCCATCATTTCAGGATGTGCTAATAAAATAGGAATGGCCTCATCTGAGGTGGAAACAAAAATAGCAATTAGTGTGCCCATCCCAATCATTTTTTTACTGTATAAATTAGCACCTACTACAGAAAATCCACATTGGGGAACACATCCGATTAGCGCACCTAATATAGGTCCACCAAAATGTGTATGCGACAATTTTTGATATAATCGGTTGTCTGAATGCCCTTCAAAGTATTCTATCAATAAATAAACAATGTATAAAAATGGTACAAGCTTTACTGAATCAAGTATTGCATCTAGCAAAAGTTCCATATTCATCCTTCCCTTCACAATCATTTAACTTCTTACTTAATAATCTATGTATGATTTGCCCTCTTTATCTTTATGCAAATCATTTGCATTTCCATTAAGTATTATACCCACTTTGCAAATGATTTGCAATAGCATACTAACATAAATTATCAGCTTTTTGAAGAAGGGATAAGTTAGGGCTGATTTTATCCGAATCAATGAGTTCATGATGCCTTTTAATGCACTCCAAAAATTCCTTTTCATACACGCCTTGCCTACTAAGTAACTCACTCCCTAATATAGGGTGTTCATAATAGCATTTTACGATCTTAAACTGATTGAATCTCTTAATTTTTCCCAAAGTCACTTTATGTAATATCACTATGATACTTTTTTGAATTGGATTAAGGGGATATAAAACTTTTCCAATATCATGCAATAACCCCAGTCTAATCATTTCTTGGCTTTCATTAGTCCATTCGCTTAAAAGCTTAGCGACACATAATGCGTGCTTTTGCTCATAGACTTTTAATTTAAAAAATAGTGCTTGCTCTCTTTCTGTCAAGTAGCCCTTTATCCATCTTTTTTCATCTTCAGATACAGAAGCAGTAAGCGCTTTTATAAACTGCTGCACTCTATAAAACATTAATTTCTTCTCCATTCCAATTTATTTCCACGGAAATCTTTCAAAACTCATTTTATTTATGATTCTATCCATAAACTAAAAAAGCATTAACCCAATAAGGTTAATGCTTTACATATTGCCCAAAATGCCGTTCCTGCGATTTTGACGCCCTAGATTCCTCTAGGTGGGTATCTTTTCTTACTTCTTTTGCCTTCCACTGCCCTATGGCAAAACCAGTGAGGGAATTAGCTTGTGGCCCGACATATCTCATAAGGAAAATCAGATTCCCGTGCACAATTTGTAGGTTCAAAATAACAGGTTGTCGTACACCCCAGGTAATATTAATTTGTCTTTTGTGATAAACTTATTATAGCATTTTCTACATTTTTTGCAAGACAAAATCCTAAAAATTTTTACCAAATATTGTTATTGATTATCATGCTATTCTTATATTGAAATAATCCCTCTTTATGAACTCATTTGTCTTATATCAAATTTTTTTAACTTTTTTTCCTTTTTAAATTGCTCTAAAGCTTCTATTCCTTGAGCGGTTACAGGTTTTAACCATTTGCCTGTATACATATGATATTGCATTAAAAAGAAACGAATGGGCTCATCAATATAGCATAACATAAAAATCAAAAGAAATGGTAACTTATAGACTAACCCACTTAAGCAAACACAAGGCAATACCAAGGCATACATAAATACAATTTCAAGAATGGTGCCATAAGCCGCATCTCCTGCGGAACGGAACGTATCATTTTGAATCCAATTGCACATACGAATGATCGCAACAATGCAGTAAATTCCAAGTACACCTGTTCCGATTCTATAGGCTTCTCCCTTTAAACTCATAACGGTTAAAATCGGCCTGTGCAATGCAAATAGCACCAGACACAAACCTAAAATTGTCATCCCACAAGCTAATACAAGGCGTTTTGCTCTTTCATAGGCTTTATTTAGCTCACCCGCTCCTACACATTTTCCAACAAGCAGTGAAGCCGCATTTGAAAATCCTGCAAAAAATCCAATGACTAACCCTTCCAGTGTTCTAAACACCGCAATTGCCGCAATTGCTTCTTCTGATTGTCTACCAAGTACGACATTAATCACCATATTCCCTACTCCTATAAGCACTTCATTGCAGATAATTGGAAAGCATTTGATGAAATATATTTTAATCCACTGTCTAGACCACCTAAAGTGCTCCTTAATTTGAAATAAATAACGATAGCCACTGGCTCTTGAAAGGATTAAAATAAGCATAACATTCACAAAGCCTGCACAAGATGTTGCTAAAGCAGCACCTTTTACCCCCATCGCAGGCATTCCTAAATGACCATAAATAAATACCCAGTTCAAAAAGACATTAGAACTTACAGAAACAATAGCCGCTATAAGTGGAATTTTAACTCTTTCTGTAGAACGTAATAATGCACTCATGCCTGTTGCAAAAGTAGAAAATATATACGCCATGCCAACAGCACTTAGATACTGTGTTCCAATTTCCTGAATAGCCGCTTTATCTGTATAAATGGTCATGATTAACTTTGGCATAAATAACGCAAGAGAAGCAAAAATAATCGCTACGGTCATCAAACAAGTCATGGTTGTACCATAAGCTCTATTGATTCCTTTCTCATCTTGCGCTCCCCAATATTGAGCAAAAAATAACATGCCCCCACCAACAAATCCCCAATAACAAGCAAACATTAATGAGGAAAATTGAGCACATAAGCCAACTGCTCCTACAGTGTTTGCTCCTAATGGTGCAATCATCATGGTATCTATCATACTTCCTGTTGTGGTAAGTAAATTCTGCATAGCTACTGGAATCGCAATCACTGCCAATTCCTTTAAAAAAGTAGACCAATTAAATTTTCTTGTGTCCATTTTGCTCATTCTCCATTCCTTTATTAAAATGCAATTTTTTATGTAATAAACTCTCTTTAGCTACTTAATGAGCTATGTTAGATAGTGCTGTATCATTATAGTATGATTTGTATCTCATTTAAACCGTCCTAGCACTGATGTATATTTTTATCCATCCAATGTAAATGAATCTACATGCTTTTGCTTACTTACATCTCTTATTTTAAAGCCCAAAAAAGCGAATACCTTTTTCTAGATATCCGCTTCTTTTCTTATTTTTGCCTGTAAAAATTTCTTTGGTTACTCATTTTTACTTTTCACACGCTTTAATCTAAAGAAATCTTCTCTTTCTTTTTCTTCTAAAGCTTCTTGAATGTACTTCACCTGCTCCTTATAACGTGGAATTTGTATATGCTGGAGTGCATTGGTACGTTTTTGCGTTTTTTGAATTTCCTTAGCCAGTTTAAAAATAGAATTATCAATTTCTGCCAGCTCATAAATCATATAACGCACCTGTCTAAATTTTACTGTTGCAGCGTCTAGAGCTGGATTGGTATTATGAAATCCATAAGAGGGCGTTAATGGTTTTTTATCATATTTAATCATAGGTACATCAACACCCATGACGCTTTTAAGTAAAATTTCAAATTCTTCGTCTTTAGGAATACTATGGGCGATATTTTCAACATTTTGAATACCAGAAGTAATGTTTGCTTTTTGTAAGTGATCATATGCTTCTTGAATGGTATCAAATATTTTTCCTTGAATCTCTTTCGCACGATCTACAAGACTCATCATTTCTTTGATTAAAACATTACGTTTTTTGTCCATTAATTCAAAGCCTTTATTAGATAGTTCTAAAGAAGCTTTTGCTTTAATTAAATTGGATTTAGTGGGTGCAACTAATACTGCCATGCTTTATCTGCCCCCTTCTCCCTTATAGTACTTATCAAGAAGTTCTGGTTCCACACGGTCAAGTTCAGATTTTGGTAAGATGGATAAGATTTTCCATCCTAAATCTAAAGTTTCAGCCATGGTTCTATTTTCACTTGGTCCTTGAGCCACAAACTCTTCTTCAAAGGCACGACCAAATTTCAAGTAAAGCTTATCGATATCTCCTAAATCATCTTCACCAATAATTTGAGCGAGTGAACGAACATCTTGCACTTTTGAGTAAGATGAGAAGATTTGGTTAGATAATGCAGAATGGTCTTCTCTTGTATAATCAGCACCAATACCATCCTTCATCAAACGAGAAAGTGATGGCAATACATCAATTGGTGGGTAAATGCCTTTTTGATTAAGTTCACGACTAAGAACAATCTGTCCTTCTGTAATAAATCCCGTTAAGTC
The DNA here is from genome assembly GCA_934725855.1 of uncultured Cellulosilyticum sp. Classification (GTDB taxonomy): domain Bacteria; phylum Bacillota; class Clostridia; order Lachnospirales; family Cellulosilyticaceae; genus Cellulosilyticum. The sequence continues at coordinate 10,261 of CAKVCL010000015.1, forward strand.
TGGAATTGGGTGAGTAATATCATCATTTGGCATGGTTAAAATTGGAATAAGCGTAATCGAACCTTCTGCCCCCTCTAACATACCCGCTCTTTCATAAATCGTTGAAAGGTCACTATATAAATACCCTGGGTAACCTTTACGAGAAGGTACCTCACCACGTGTTGAAGACATTTCACGAAGCGCTTCACTATAACTGGTCATATCAGTAATCACAACTAGTACGTGCATGTTTTGTTCAAAGGCTAAATATTCAGCGGCTGTTAATGCACACCTTGGTGTAGAGATTCTTTCTGTAATAGGGTCATCTGCTAAATTTAGATACATAACCACATGGTCAAGTACGCCAGCTGCTTCAAAGCTTCTTGTAAAATAAGCAGCATCATCATGACGAACTCCCATTGCCCCAAATACGACTGCAAAGTTATCTGCATTAGCTCCTTTAATCTTAGCTTGCTTAACAATTTGTACAGCCAGTTCATTGTGACTAATCCCATTTCCAGAGAAAATAGGTAACTTTTGACCACGAATTAAAGTCATTAAGCAATCAATAGCAGAGATTCCTGTTTGGATAAAGTTTCTTGGATAACGACGTGCCACTGGATTAATTGGACGACCATTTACATTGTATTTATCCTTTGAAATAATGGGATAGGCTCCATCAATCGGTTCTCCAATCCCATTAAAACTTCTACCTAAAATCTCTTTTGAGAGAGGTAATTTTAATGGCTCACCAGTAAATTTAACACTTGCATTGTCTGTTGAAATGCCTGTTGTCCCTTCAAAGACTTGAACAACTACTGTCTTACCATCTATTTTAATGACTTTACCTTTTCTTAATTCGCCATTATCAAGCTTGATATGAACGATTTCATCATAGGCAACACCCTCTACATTGGAAAGGACGATAAGAGGTCCTTCTACTTTATCTAACTTTAAGTATTCTTTCTTCATTAACCTTCACATTCCTTTCCTATTGATATTTTTCCCTAAGCTCTGCGTAAACTTTTACAATTCGCTCACGAAGATCATCTAGTAATTCAATATGGTCATTTGGAATATCATATTTCATCTTCACAACATCCTCAAAAACTTGCTCTTTACGGATTGTTGAAAGTGGGATGCCCATTTTGACGCATTTTAGTGCGTTTTCATATAAGTCATCAATGACATGAAGCATCTTATATTGTTTTTCTAAACTAACGTAGGTATCCTCTTTATGTAACGCATTTTGTTGTAAGAAACCTTTTTTAATCGTTCTTGCAATTTCAAGAACTAATACTTGGTCATTAGGTAAAACATCTTCACCTACTAATTGAACGATTTCATTTAATTTTTCTTCTTCTTGAAGTAAACGTACCATTTTAGCACGAAGACTTAACATATCTGGTGCCACATTATCACGATACCAATCCTCAAGTAAAGTAACATAACCACTATAACTGGTTAAATAGTTGATAGATGGATAGTGTCTTGCATAAGCTAATTTTTTATCTAGTGCTAAGAACGCACTTACAAAACGCTTTGTATTTTCAGTAACAGGCTCTGAGAAATCTCCACCAGCTGGAGAAACAGCCCCAATGATTGTAACAGATGCTTCTTCTCCTGCTAAAGTTTCCACACAACCTGCTCTTTCATAGAACTGAGCTAAACGAGATGGAAGGTAAGCAGGATATCCTTCTTCTGCTGGCATTTCTTCAAGACGACCAGAGATTTCACGAAGCGCTTCTGCCCATCTTGATGTAGAGTCCGCCATGATAGCAACATCATAACCCATATCTCTAAAATATTCAGCCATTGTAATCCCTGTATAAATACTTGCTTCACGAGCAGCAACTGGCATATTTGAAGTATTCGCAATCAAAATGGTTCGTTCCATCAATGGACGGTTCGTTCTTGGGTCAATAAGGGCTGGGAATTCTTCAAGAACATTGGTCATCTCATTGCCACGTTCACCACATCCGATATAAACGATAATATCAGCATCTGACCATTTAGCAAGTTGATGTTGTGTAACCGTTTTACCTGTACCGAATCCACCTGGAAGACCTACTGTTCCCCCTTTTGCAATCGGGAAGAAAGAGTCAATAACACGTTGCCCGGTTATAAGTGGCTTATAAATCGGTATACGTTTACGTGTTGGTCTAGGACGACGTACTGGCCATTTTTGAACTAATGTTAAGTTGTGCCTGTTGCCAAATGCATCTTCTATTACAACGATCGTATCATTGAGTTTATATTTTCCACTTGGCTCAACACTTACAACCGTACCACTTAGTGTAGGTGGTACCATAATCTTATGTAATATACTTTGTGTTTCTTGTACTTTAGCGTAGAATGCACCTGCTTCAAGTTCATCGCCTACCTTGGCAGTTACTTCTACCTCCCACTCTTTCTCTTCATCAATAGAAAGAAGACCAATACCTTCTGGAATAAAGTCCTTGGATAATTCTTGAATCTTTTTAAGTGGTCTTTGAATCCCATCAAACATATTACTAAGCATGCCAGGTCCTAATGATAAAGAAAGCGGTGCACCTGTTGATGTAATTTGTTCCCCTGCACTAAGTCCTTCTGTTTCTTCAAAAACCTGAATCGTAGCAATATCACCATCTAATGAAACCACTTCACCGATTAACTGTCTTTTACCAACTGTTACCATTTCATTAACTTTGAAGTTAGACATATGACTTCCCTTAACAACTGGACCGTTAATGAGTTCAACTGTACCAAAATTACTCATTTGTTTCTTCACCCACCTCTCCAATTGCATTTGAGATTTTTTCAATAATATGTTCTTTAGCATCTTCTATAACCTGTAGCATGCTCTCATCAATACGTGTGTTAGAAGTACGATCCTCAATCACAAGCCCTCCTAGAATAGGGGTTTGGGCTACTTCAAAATCTACTCGGTCAATAGTAATGCCTATTCCATTTAATCCTTTTTTAATCTCTTCTAAATGATTGTCATAGTCATTTTGTGCTAAATAAACAACTAAATTATTTTTACCTTCTGCAAGTTCTTTTAACCCTGAAATGACTTGATTAAGATAGGTTAAGTACTCAGGTGTTTTTGTAAAAGCAACGACCTTTTCTTCTAAAGCCTTTAAAAATCTTTCAGTCACTTCTCTCTTGACTTGCATCGCTTCTTTCTTACTAGATAAGCGGCCTTTACTAATAAGTTCTACTTTCTTTGTTTCAGCTCGCCTTCTAGCTTGCTCTACAATTTCAGTTGCTTCTTTATCCACAGCAAATTTATTTTCTGCTATTTTCTTTTCGAATTCTTTTTCTAGCTCTGCAAGCTTTTCATCCATTTCTTCTTTTATATCTTGGTTTAAAAGCTTAGAAAACAATGTAAGTTTTTGTTCGATTGTAACCATACATTTCACCTCTATATACGGATTCCTACAGAGTCTCTAATATAATTTGTAATTACATCTAAGCCTCTTGTTGTGCCATGTCTATCTGGAATTTCAATAATCAATGGCTTTTTATTTTTTATCTTATACTCCATGATAACATCTGGAGCTAAATCGACAATCTTCTCAGTTAAAATAATAATACCAACTTCACTATCTGTTGTTGCTTTCTTTAACGCCTCTAAAACTTCTTCCTTCTCATGAAGAAGGAGGCCTTCCATACCTGCTAAACGTAACCCTACCCAGGTATCATGATTATCACTTATAAAAAAGGACTTCATTTTTTGCCTCCTTTATTGCTATTCTTTTCATCCAACTTATCACACTGAATATTATACGAATAAGATTAAGATAGAAATAATCATACCATAAATAGCAATACCTTCAGCCATACCTACGAAGATTAATGTTTTACCTAAGATTGTTGAGTCTTCTGATACTGCCCCGATAGCAGATGAACCTGTAGAACCTACGGCAACACCTGTACCAATTGTAGCAAGTCCTGTACTAAGAGCTGCTGCTAAGAATTTTAAGCCATCACCAAGAGTTAATCCAGCACCTGTTGCAGCTTCAGCTGTTTCTGCTGCTAGTACCACATCATTAGCACCTACAATTAAGAAGCACACCACTACTGCACTAAACATGCCAAGTGAAGTTAACATATGAGATTTAACATTTCCACTTTTGCCACTCTTTACTGCTCTTACGCCATATAAAACTGTTCCTACTGCGATCATTGCTGCTAAAATTACCATTAATTGCATCATTTTTCATATCCCCTTTTTATTAATTTACGATTTTATGTTATTTAACAATTTTGATGGGTTCGTAGGCAATGCCATCTCCACCAAAGTATTTGCTAAACATCTCATAATATTGAAGTCTTAGCCCTTGAATAAATACAACTAAGCCTTCTAGTACAAGAATCAATATATTTCCAAGTAAAAGAATAATAAATTCTGGAATACCACTTGGAACCATCTCAGCCATTACCTTAAATGCCATAAACAAACCCGCATGATTAAGTGCAAATGCTCCCACACGGATGAATGAAATAGAGTTACTCAATGTAGAAAGAATTGTTTCTACCCCTTCAAATCCACTTTCAATATAATAAGAGCCCTTGTCTCCACTAATAAGTGGTCTTACGCCTTCAATTAAATGAGTAATTGGCTCTTTAAATACCATAATAACAAGCATTGTTATCATCATTAATACTGGAACAATAAAGCTTACTGGAATAACGTTCATAATTGCAAGAACGGTGCAAATAAGTCCCATAAAGAAAATATATCCTGCTATGCCGTTCTTTCCAAAGAACGCACTCTCAATATCATGTCTTCTTAGTGCATTAATAATACCCAGTAAAAATGATACGGTTAATACAGCCACACCAAATGCTACACCCGCAATCAAAATAGGCATAATATTGTTGGTATTAAGTGGTCCACCATGAACCAATGCAATATTTTTAAGCCATTCGATATCTTCTAAACCAAAGATACTGCCATATACCACACCAAAAATCATTGAACTAAGACCTAAACGTGTTAAAACTCCTGAAGCTTCTGGTATTTTCTTGGCTAAAAGAAGACCTGCTAAGAAATAAACAAAGCCTTGACCAATATCCCCAAACATAATACCAAACATTAAGCAAAATGTAATCGATAAGAATGGTGTTGGATCAATTTCTTGATAACTTGGTAAGCCATAAAGCTTAACAATGAGTTCAAAAGGCTTACTAAACCAATTATTATTTAGCATGGTTGGTGGTTTAACCTCATCACCAATTTCATCAGGTTTACGTGCCATCATCACATATTTATCAGTTACATCAGCAATTCGCTCTTCAAGCTTTTTATAATCTTTCGCACGAATCCAAGCATTTAAAACAAATACCGTGTTGCCCGTTACCGTTTGGTTTTCAAGCTCTAAAATTCTAAGCTCTAGTTGTAAGCGTGTATAGATTTTATTGATTTTCATAACAAGCTCAGATTTTGAATCAAATAAATCTTTCTCTAAAACGGAAATCTGCTTTTTAACGATTTCTATTTTCTTTGCATTATTACTTTTACAAGCTTCAAGATCCCCTTCAAGCTCTGTACCTATATCTACTTTGTGCCAACTTAAAGATTTTAAAAGCCTCTTGGTTTCGTCTTTGAGTTCATTTAAATAAAAGACCATATAAATGTCTTCTCTTGAATCAACAATCTCGCCAATTTGTAATACTAAGGCACTCATATTTTCATAGTTTTTCTTAATATGTAAGCTATTATCTTTGGACATGGTTCCAATTTCATATTGAATATACTCAAGTCCACTTAATGTTGTGAAATTTACCTTTTGATTGATATAACCTAGGATTTCACTAATTTCCTCTAAACTTCTAAGTTGTTTTTTCTTTTCATTCATGCTATCAATACTAGGTGTTAACCCCGTAATTAATGCTTGTAAATCTGCTAAGGCCTCATCTCTTGAATAACTTTTGACACTATCTCTTATAACATTCATTTTCATCTCTAAGTTACTCGTAATTTTTTCTAATTCAGCTAAGCCACTCTGACAGGCATTTTCAATTGTTGCTTTATCCTCTTGAATTACTTTACCTGCTGCTGGAAGCATCGCTTCATATTCATGCATAATGTAGTTATTGGCATAACTTTCACCATGCTCTGAATCCACATGAATTTTTTCACAAAGCACCAGCTCTTGCAAAATATCATGCTCATTTGCCCTAGCCCCTACTAAACTCAGTAGTTTCATCTTTTCAATTGCCATGTATACTCCTCCACTCCTTTATATAGTATGGACTAAATACCTTCCTAATTCACTTTCTCCAAGCTCATACCTTATTCCCTCTGTTAGTGCCACTAAGTCATTCATTTCCACTCCTAATAAAGCAATATAGGCTAAAGAAGCTGCAATGCTTTCATTATCCTTATCCATTCGTGTTGCAAATTTATAAAGATAACGATCTGTCATGCAATCTAAAAACACATCATTCTGCTCTTTGAATAGTGGATATCTTAAATATTTTTCTACAAGCTTTTTAAAGTCATCTATATTTTTCGAATAACTTAATTTTTTAAGTTTCTGATAGGTAAGCTTACTACCATTTGGTATACTATAAATCAAGATTTCTTCAGGTGAAATTTCATAGTATTTAAGTGCTCTATAGATCCATTGGGCATTTAAAAAATCTATTTTTGTTCCTACCATTCTTTTGGCTAACTTTTCATCGCGTCCTTTAAGTCTGGATGCCTTTTCAATGAGTTCATTATAAAATAAAACATAAAGTTTCATTTCCATATGAAATTCTCTTTTAGTAACATCCTCAGCTGACATATTTCTAAGTGCCAAGTAGTAGCAAGTATCTCTTAAAGCCTCAATAAATTGATTTGTATTCTTTGAGCTTAAAAGCTTATGATAATTAGCCAAACTATGTTTTTCAGAATGAACAAATAATTCTTCGATTCCTTTTAAATCATCTTGTTTAGATATGGTTCTTAAAATAAGCCCTAAATCACTAATCTCATACTCCATTAAAAAAGTCTTAAAGAACTCTTTATAACTTCCAGAAAAATAGTGCATCATATCTTCTATTTCATTCACACAGTAACGATTTAAGATAATCTCTAAATCAGAACGATGAATATCTGTTGATTTATACTGTGCCATCTGCTCTTTATAACCTACTCTTTTTTTGAGGAAATCAATTACTTGAGGTACTTCCTGATACTGAATGATTTTATGCCATTCATTTTTTGAAAGTAATGTCCTTTTTTTAGCATGAAGTTTGGTATTCATAGCTCTATAAGATGCAAAAGGATTCATATTATCCCTCCACTCTAAATAGTTCGTTAAAAACCTCATTTAATAAAGTTTCTTCTATTTTCAAATAACGATTTTGTGTTTCTAAAGCAGACTTTCTGCATTTTTCAGTTTCCAAGTGATTTCCTGTTTCACCTGTCATGATGATCTGATTGTAGATTTCTTCTGCTTGTTTATTGGCACTTTGAATTTTCTCTTCTCTATATGCCAACATCTCACTTTCATATTTCTGCCGTTTTTCTTTCAGAGCTCTATCACTGTTTGCTCTATTACTAACTGCAACGGAATCAATTTGAGCAATCTGTTTGATAATCTCTTCCATAATTTTTCTCTCCTATGTCATAGTTTTATATCTCACCTCTATTTTATCATCTTATCAAACAAAATAAAGTAAATTTTTTGTATACCTATATGATTTTCTTACAGTATTTTCCAAAATCTCAATCTACATTTATTTTTATATAAACAATTGCACAAAAAAAGTAGATGATCCTTCACTTTTTCTAATCATCTACTATTAAAGTGTATTCTATTGTTCATTACTTTTAACTAATTGTTCAAAAACCTGTGTAAGTTTATCTCTATTTTTGCCAAAAATAATAATCTTAGTATAGTTATAACTTTCTATATCACGATTAAAAGTAATCTTTAATGTATTTGAGTGAGGACTTGTCTTTGTTTGAACTTTCTCAACATCCCCCGTCACTAATGTATAACCTAAAAAGCAAATGTTTTTATTCTGTTCAGAGAAAATAATGTTTGTAAAGCTATTTAATACTGTAAATCCAATTACAAGTATCGTTACAATAATCGTAGAACGATTTATAGCTTTTCCACCTACAATTGCTGCACAGTTAATTCCTAGGGTTACAATGATGCAAATCAACGCTACAGTAGTAAAGAAGTCTTTTTTAATAGAAAAAACTTTTTCATATTGTAAGTTTTCTTTCTTATATACTGTTTCATTTAAAACATTAATGCCTCTTAACGCAATGAGTAAAATATAGATACCCGCTATTAGATAATAAGACCATTTTATATTCACCTAAAAGCTCCTTTCTACTTAAAAAATAACTGCTCAAATGAGCAGTTACTATTTTCCACAGCATTGTTTGTATTTTTTACCACTACCACATGGACATGGCTCGTTACGTCCTATTTTTTTAGCTTTAACAACTGTTTTTGTTTTGTTGTACTCTCTTTTGATGGTAGCTCTTTCAATATCTGTTAAAAGCGTATTCCATTGTGGTAAATTGTATAACCATTCTGCTTTAGCATCTAACATATTCCAATATAATTTTTTAAGGTCAAATTCTAAACGAACAGATGATTCTCCTGTAAAGTTTGTTAAGTCATATTCACCATTTACTAAGCTTGAATTGATGCCATCTACGAAGCCTAAAAATTCCACTTCGTCCATATTAAAGCGTTTACCAAGTTCTGCGATTGTGCCTTCTACGATTTCCTCTGTATTAGAAAGAAGTTGTGCATAGACATCTCTTTCTCTTCCTAAATAGTTTTCTACAACTTTTTTGTATTCTTCTACTGATCTTTCTTTTGCATCTTCACCATAATTATTCCATAATTCAAATAATGTCATTGGTATTCTCCTTTTCTTACTTTAAAAATAAGTACAATACTTTACTAAAATATTGTTAAGCATCCCTACAATGATATGCCTCTATTTCAAACTTAACGTCTCTATTATACCTTACTTCTATACATTTGACCACACCCTATTTAACTAATTCTGTATTATTCGTTATAATTCTTTTATTTTTGAGGCAAATAGGAGGCGATTAATCATTAAACTAATAATTGATCTACAACTTGTTTCATTTCTTTTACTTCACAAACTGTTTTATGAAGAATTGGTCTATTTTCAATACCTTGCATTGCTTTTGGCATATTTCCTTTTGTTAATTCCTGCATTTTTCCTAATAACTCAAAGTCATTAATGCCATCATATTTTGCATCTACAGCTGTCATGACACTATGTGTAAATTTATATGGACTTGCAGTAGAAACAATAACTGTAGGCGTATGATCCTGTGTTGCTTTTAAATACTCATCGTAAACTGCATAAGCAACTGCTGTATGTGTATCCATTAAATAACCTTCTTCATCAAATACTTTTTTGATATAGGCTCTTGTTTTTTCATCGTCTGCATAGCCGCCATAGAAATCTTTAATGTTCTCACGCATTGCATCTGTAATGGTATATTTTCCATCTTGTTTTAGCCCTGTCATTAACTCATTAACTACCTCTGAATTATTTCCACTAATATGATAAAGTAATCTCTCTAAGTTACTAGAAATTAAAATATCCATAGATGGTGATTCAGTTAAGAAAAATTCTCTATTACGATCGTATGTGCCTGATTCAAAGAAATCAAATAATACTTTATTTTTGTTAGAGGCACAAATCATCTTACCAACTGGTAAGCCCATTTGTTTTGCATAATAACTTGCAAGGATGTTTCCAAAGTTTCCTGTTGGAACAACAACATTCATGACTTCTCCAGCTTTAAGTTTACCATCACGTACCATTTTTCCATAAGAAGCAAAATAGTAAGCGACTTGAGGAATTAAGCGTCCTACATTGATTGAGTTTGCAGAAGAAAATTGATAATTCTTCTCCGCAATCTTCTTAGCAAATTCTTTGTCTCCAAAGATTTCTTTAACGGTTGATTGGCAATCATCAAAGTTCCCTTTAACCCCTACAACAAATGTATTATCTCCCTCAGTTGTTAACATTTGTTGTTTTTGAACTTGACTGACACCATCTTGTGGGAAGAATACAATGATTTTTGTTCCCTTTACGTTAGCAAAGCCTTCTAGTGCAGCTTTTCCTGTATCACCAGATGTAGCTGTTAAAATAACGATCTCTTTTTCTTCTCCATTATAACGTTTGCTTGTCAGCATTAAATAAGGCAAGATAGATAATGCCATATCCTTAAATGCAATCGTTGGTCCATGAAATAGCTCCAAGAAGTTTCCTGTTTTAGTATGTACAAGTGGTGCAATTTCAGTTGTATCAAACTTTGAATCATAAGCATTTTTAATACAGTCTTTTAAATCTTCATCTTTAATATCATCAAAAAACAAGCGCATTACACGATAAGCAACTTCTTGGTATGACCATTTTGAAATCTCATCTAATGAAAAGTCCATTTTAGGCATAGATGTAGGTACAAATAATCCTCCATCACTTGAAATGCCTTGAAGGATTGCTTTTGTAGCTGTAATATTATCTAATTTTTGGCGTGTGCTTGTATAGTGCATTGATTAATCTTCCTTTCTTCTTTATATCCAGTTCGCTTTACCTGGTGACATTTTATATGATTATATCATTTTACTCGTCATTTGCAAAATATTATTTATCTTATTCATTAAATTGAATTTTAATTCAACATGTTCTTTATTATCCATTTTCTGCAAATCCTAGTTTATATTGTATTTTTTTATCCTTATTTGTAACACAAATTTCGACTAACTCATACTTTATATTAGAGAAATGAAACAAAACTTTTTACCATTTCTCAGTAAAGTACTTGCAAACTTAATGTTTTTAGGAGGTATTATTATGGCATATCAACACGACTTAGCTTGTCTTGTCAATCAAAAGGTTATTATTCACACTGATCGCTGTAGCTACTGTGTCATCGTTTCTCAGGTTTGTCCTTGCTACATTAGAGCCATTGAACTTGGCTGTGGTAATGTTAGATACTTCAATTTTGATCGTATAGATTATGTAGAAGAATGCTTACCCCAATGCTAGTTGAGGGCACCTATTGGTAAAGATATAAGGAGGAATAAACTATGAGTTGTTGTGGAAATAAAAACAATAGATATTATACACGCCAGAATTTTGGCAAAAACTGCTGTAATGACAGAAATGAAAGCTGCTGCAATCGCAAATCTACTTGCTGCAACGATAGATATAACAATTATACGGACTACGACCAAGATGCTAACGTTAATGGATTAGATGGCATTTCTTGCCCATTTCATAATAACAATGACCGATGCTGCGAAAAAAGTTTAAGAGATGCGCTTTGCCAGTTAACGAATCAAAGAGTCATTATCCATACGGATGGCTGCAAAATGTGTGTCGTAATCGTTAGTGTTGGAAGTTGCTTTGTTAAAACCGTCAATCCTTGCACACACCGAATCGTTTACTTTAACATCAATCGTATCGACAACGTAGAAGATGTATTACCTCGCTGCTACTAGAATGAACTTTTTTTAACCAAACTTATAGCGTTTCATAGACTATAAAAGAATTGCCGGTGATAAAAGATTTTTTCTTTTATCATCGGCTTTCATACTACTTCTTGCATTTTACCCCTTCAAGTTTTTTCTTGATTCTTTGCAAAGCATTGTCTATGGATTTAGGTGACTTGTCCATTATTTCTGCTATTTCTTTATAATTTTTTCCTTCCATATAAAGGTGAAGAACTTCTACTTCTAGTTTACTAAGTGCTTTATCAATATACTCATTAATATCTTCTACATTTTCTTTACTAATCACTTCATCCTCAGGCGTTAGTGAGCCATTATTTTTAAGCACATCCATTAAAGTGGCTCCATCATCATCATCATCTGATGACTTATGAATCGGAACGCTTAACGAAATGCTCTGATTTAATGGAATATGTTTTTGTCTAGATACGGTTTTAAAAGCTGTACTAATCTGCCTCGTCACACAAAGTGTGGCAAATGATTTAAAGCTTGCTTCTTTACCTGGATTATAATCACAAATAGCCTTAAACAGTCCAATCATTCCCTCTTGTATTAAATCATCTTTATCTGTACCTAAAAAATAGTTGGCTTTTATACGATTTCTTACAAGTTTTTTATAACGCTTAATTAATGTATCTACAGCCCCATCTTTACCATTTCTATATAAAATAATTAATGCTTCATCGGATAAGTCTTCAAAGGAATCTATATTTTTTACTTCTCTATTGCTTCTTGGCATATTCTCTCCTTATTCTCCATCAATAACTTTCACTTTTCTATGTTAAATGCATTATACACAGTATACATCATAATTTTAATATTTTAAATGCTTCTTTCTCTTGTATATTGTCCATTTATAAAATAAAAAAGCTTATATCCCTCTTTAGAATATAAACTTTTTATCAACTATTCTAATATCCTATATAGATACAGCAGCAACTTAGTAACACGCCCCTACAATTCTTTTATTTTACTGTAATGTCTAATTCAACAACATTTTGATTTGGATTATTCCCATCATTAAATCCTAGTATAAGTGTTGGTGAAATAGCGTTAGAAATTGTAAGTCCTTCACCGGTCATTAATGTTGGTGGTGTAATATCAATCATTACACCTACCTCTTCAAATAAAGAGGCAACTCTTCCCATCATTATATTTGCCATTTCCCGTATAGCACTTTGTGCCATTTCATCAAATACCTCAACTGACATGCCACACATCATACTAGAAGCAACCCCTTTTGCATAGCTTTCATCCATGCTTAATGCAATATTTCCTCTTACCTCGCCTGTTATACCTACTAAAACCACCACATTTTTATCATATTTATTATTTGAACGCACACCCTTGCTATTAATAGATAAGTTAACCTGCGCTATTTCTTGAAATACCCCTGTTAAAGCCCCAATGAAAATATTAATGTGTTCTGCATTCATAATATATGTACCTTCTCTCTATCTCATTTATCTACCTTAAGGATAACCTATTATAAAGAAAATATCCACAACTATTTTACACTTATCGTTATTTTTTTACATTTTCCTTCATTATAAATTTTAATATACAATTTCAAACAATTAGAATACACCTTATTTTAACTCTAAAATATCCCCTATAGAGTTTTTATTAATGTCTACTCTATAGGAGATATTTTTAAAACAAATTGGCTTCTTGTTATTTAAGCTTAATTCTTTTTACTTAAAATTTCTTTGTCTTACTACTTCGTATATCATCAAACTTGCTGCTACAGATGCATTTAATGAAGTGACTTTCCCATACATAGGGACACTCACCACATAGTCACAATTTTCTTTGGTTAATTTAGAAACCCCTTCTCCTTCACTGCCTACAACAATACCAATAGGGCCTGTAAGATTTTCGTCGTATAAAGTTTTTCCATCCATATCCGCGCAAGCGATCCACAATCCCTTTTCTTTAAGTTCACGAATTGTTTGAACAATATTACTTACTTTAGCCACTTTCATGTATTCAAGGGCTCCTGCCGAAGACTTGGCTACTGTTCCCGTAAGCCCAACTGCACGTCTCTTAGGAATAATAATACCATGCACACCCGCATTATGCGCTGTACGAATAATAGCTCCTAGATTGTGAGGATCTTGAATATTATCTAAAATGAGTACAAAAGGCGCTTCTCCCTTTTCCTTTGCGTCTTCTAAAATCTCTTCAACTTCTACATACTCGTGAGCTGCGACATAAGCAAGTACCCCTTGATGTTTTTCTCTTCCTGTAAGCTCATCTAACTTTGCTTTTTCTACTTCTTGAACCACAACCGCTTTTGATTTAGCCAGAGAGATAATTTTAATAACAGAACCTTCTTTTTCGCCTTTTTGCACAAGAATCTTATCGATCTCACGTTCTCCTTTTAATGCTTCCATAACCGCATTACGACCATAAAGGATATTTTCATCAATTTCTACTGCTTCTCTTATAAATTCTTCTTGTCTATAAGTGCTTTCATTTCTTGAGTTTCTGTCTGTTTTCTCTCTTCTTTGATCTTTATTTCTGAATGTCTTAACTTGCTGAGCTTCATTAAAACCGTTCGCTTTTTTTACATTCTTATTATTTTTTTTGTGAGATGATTTATAATCGTACTTCATTTATTTTCTCCTATTTTTCTATACTTGACCTAACCGATTGAGTCCCGCATCAATTAGTTCTTTAATGCGCTCAATCCTTCCTTCTATATAAAGGTAACCAATTAATGCTTCTAAGCCTGTGGCATGACGATATTCTGTTACATTGCCATTTTTAGGAATGGTCACGCTTTTGGCATTACGTCCCCTTCTTAAAACAGCATCTTCTTCTTCTGTCAGCATGCCTTCAATTAAAAAGTAAATTTTAGCCTGACTGCTGGCTCTTACTAATTCTCTTGATGCTTTGTGCATTTTATTAACAGGTCGATTTCCTTTATTCATCACATAGGTACGTATAAACATTTCATAAACACCATCTCCAATATAAGCAAGAGCTAACGGAGAATAGGTATTGGCTTTATGTGAAAACTCACCTGATGTCATGTTTAACAACTCTTCTATGGGCTTATTCATTTTGCATTTCCCTACTTTCTTACTTAAATCCCTCTAAAACTTAAACTGCCCCTTACTTATACACGCTTATAACGTACACCTTCTCTTGTGTCTTCAATGAGTACACCTTGCTCTTTTAAATAGTCACGGATACGGTCTGCCTCCGCAAAATTCTTATCTTTTTTAGCTTGTTTACGTTTATCGATATACTCTAAGATTTCCTCATCACTGAGTCCTTCTACAGTTTGGTCATAATTTTTATAAATTAAACCCAAAATATCTACAAGCTTATCGAATAAATCTTTTACCGCTTTAATAAATGGCTTTGAAGCGCCTTCTTTTGCATAAGTATTTGCAAATTTAACCAGTTCAAAAATGACGCTAATTGCATCTGCTGTATTAAAGTCATCTGACATAAACTCATTAAAACGTGTTTCAAAGCTTGGAAGCTCACTCATTAATTTTTGTTCTTCCTCTGACATCGTTTCAATTTGGCTATGCTCGTAGGCAAATTGAAGTGCCATCCCACCATTTTTAATACGATCTAAACTATTTGCAGCAGCTTGCATTAAATCAGCGCTAAAGTTAAGTGGACTTCTATAATGGGCATTAAGCATAAAGAAACGTACCACATCATAGCCATATGCTTCCCCAACATCACGAAGTGTTTTAAAATTACCTAATGACTTAGACATTTTCTTATTATCGATATTTAAGAAAGCATTATGCATCCAGTAGTGTGTAAATTCCACTCCATTTGCGCCTTCACTTTGAGCAATCTCATTTTCATGATGAGGAAATACTAAGTCTTCTCCACCTGCATGGATATCGATTGTATCTCCTAAATAACGTTTTGCCATGGCAGAACACTCAATATGCCAACCTGGTCTTCCATTACTCCATGGACTTTCCCAATAAGGTTCTCCTTCTTTTTTCGGCTTCCAAAGCACGAAATCCATAGGATGCTTTTTACCTCCAGCCAAATCATGTCTTAAGGTTTCACGTTCATTACGTCCTGATTCTAATTCTTCTAATACTTTCTTAGAAAGCTTTCCATAGTCCTTAAAAGCAGAAGTATCATAATAAACTGTGCCATCAGCATTATAAGCAAAGCCTTTATCAATAAGGGTTTGCACCATATTGATAATTTGTGGCATTTCTTCTGTTACACGAGGATGCTTTGTCGCACGGTGTACATTTAAGTGCTCAACATCTTTTAATGTTTCAGAAATATACTGTTCTACCACTTCATCTGTTGTACGATGTTCTTCATTAGCCTTTTTAATAATCTTATCATCTACATCTGTAAAATTTTGAACATAATTGACTTCATACCCTTGACTTTCAAAATAACGACGCACCGTATCAAATACAATATAAGGCCTTGCATTTCCAATATGAATTAAATTATAAACGGTTGGTCCACATACATACATGCGAACTTTTCCTGGTTCAATAGGTTTAAATTCTTCTTTTTGTTTGGTGAGTGTATTATAAATTTTAATCATCATCATTCTCCTTATTTTTATTTCTTTTTGTCTTACTGTTATGCAAAGCATTTTATCGCTATCACTTTTTATTGTATGACACTTAGTGATTATCAAACATTACTTTTCATCCTCTGTATACTGATTGCAAATTTCTTTGGTATCACAACTGCAATTATGACATTTATGATTGCCTATTTGCCTACCTTCTGTTGCTATCTCTTCAAATTCCTCTGAGATACACATTTCACAAGCCTTTTTCATAGGAGGCGCTTGTTTAGGTGCTTCAACCCCTAATTTAGCTTCTATATTTTGTAACTGTTCTTCCAGTATTGAAATGTTTTCTTTTAATTTACAGATTTCTAATTTTACAGGATCCGGAATCTTAACTTGGTCTAGTTCGTTACAAGGATTAACACGCCTACCTTGAATACGCACCACCTTGCCTGGAATTCCTACTACTGTACTATCTTCTGGAATTTCTTTAAGTACTACTGCATTGGCAGCAATTCTAGAATTATCCCCTACTTTAAAAGGCCCTAGTACCTTTGCTCCAGTACTAATCATCACATTATTTCCAATGGTAGGATGTCTTTTTCCATGGTCTTTACCTGTCCCGCCTAATGTCACTCCATGATAAATGGTTACATTATCTCCTATCTCACAAGTTTCACCAATAACCACGCCCATACCATGGTCAATAAACAGCCCTTTTCCTATTTTAGCCCCTGGGTGAATTTCAATTCCTGTTAACCCTCTTGCAATCTGAGAAATTAATCTTGCCACAAAAAAATGTTTTCTCTCATAAAACCAGTGTCCCCATCTATGAAACAATAAGGCATAAAAGCTTGGATATAAAAATACTTCTGCACTTCGTTTAATAGCTGGGTCTCTTTCCTTAATCACTTTAATTTGGTCTCTAACATACCCCATAATATATGCCTCCTTTTTAATAGACCAAAACTAAAATAAGCCATAAAAAAACTCCACCTCTCTATTCAGAGGCGAAGTTATTTTCGCGGTTCCACTCTGATTAAAGCTCCATAAGCTTTATCTTATTAGCTGATAACGTAAGCCAAACGAATGTAAGCTACTTTCAAGCAGACCAAACGGTATTGCCCTTTTCACCTACTCGGTTCCAGAATGCACTTCTTATAACACTTTATGAAGCTCTCACACCAAACGAGCCTTCTCTGACATAACGCATTATAATACTCTTTCCTTCATTACCTTTACTTATGATTCAAATTAATTTTCATTATAATATATGAAATGTCCTCTTTCAACATTCCATGCAAATTTTAGTACTAGAAATTCATTTTTCTCTGGTCTACAATACTAATTGAGTAAAAAAGAATGGAGTAAGTTATGCAAACGATTTTAGAACATGTTCAAAAAGCTTATACTGATTCACAAAAGCTTATCATTGCTAAGGTTCAAGAGCTTTATCATTTATATGACTTTATTGCTGCTATTATTTGTGAAAGAAATGATTTCGATTTAAAGGAAATTGATGAATATATTAATGGCACTAAAAAGCCTAAACATTTTGCGGGAATGAAAGATATCCAAAAAGCCACTCATCTCATTGCAGAAGCTATGTCTAGAAATGAACCCATACGCATTGTAGGCGATTATGATGTGGATGGTGTAACCAGTACTTATGTACTGCTTACGGTTTTTGAGGCACTTGGCTATCCATCTATTAGTCACTACCTTCCTCTTCGTGAAAAAGATGGCTATGGTTTAAATAAAGAGATCGTGGAAAATGCTTATAAAGATGGCGTAAAACTTCTTATTACTGTGGATAATGGGATTTCAGCACATGAAGGGGTAAGTTATTCCAAATCACTTGGGATGACCATGATTGTAACCGATCACCATGAATTACCTCTTACGCTTCCTGAGGCAGACGCCATCATTAATCCTCATCAAACAGACTGTGCTTATCCTTACAAAACACTTGCTGGCGTTGGCATTGCTTACAAACTAGGACAATCCTTAATGACTTACTTTAAGACTAAACCCACTCCTGCAGTGATTGCACGTATTCAAGCTTTAGTGGCTCTAGGTACAGTCTGCGACGTGGCTCCCCTTATTGGTGAAAATCGCCATATGGTTAAAACAGGTCTTATTGCCCTTAACAAAGGTGCCCTTCCTGCTGCTTCAGTGATCAGTTCTAAAATATCTGTTGGTACCTTAGGTTTTCAAATTGGTCCTAGACTAAACGCTTGTGGTCGCTTGGAAGATGCTGAAACAGCGCTTCGCTATTTAAAGTGCGAAGACTTTAATGCACTTTATCCTTTTAAAACCAGATTAGATGCTTTAAATAAAGAACGCCAAGATGAAGAAATGGATTCTTTAAATCGTATTTTAGATAAGCTTGAAAAATACCCTCATATTCCAAATGTCATCATTGAGATTGATGAAAATGCGCATGAAAGTGTGGTTGGTTTAGTGGCTGGAAAAGTTAAGGAAAAATACTATCGCCCGACTGTCGTTTTTGCCAAAACAATCAATGGAACTTATAAAGGCTCTGGTCGTTCTATTGAAGAATACGATATGTTTCAAAGCTTTAAGCCTTATTTACATCTTATAGAGGGTGGTGGCGGACATCCTATGGCATGTGGCCTTAAAGCTTCCTCATTAGAACAAATTGAAGCCTTTAAAAATGCCGTTAACCATGCCTGCACTTTAACTGAGCATGATAAAACCCCAAAAGTCTATGTAGATAAATGCATCTATAACACCTACGAATATGATTTCGATGCTTTAGAAAAACAATTAAAGCTTTTCTTACCAACAGGTGCAGGTAATACCGCACCGACTTTACTCATTAAAGATGCTTGTATTAAGATACAAACCAAGTATGCTAAAAGCTATCGCATTTCAGAAGTTATTGCAGATTTTGGTGTTAAATCCATTTCAAGTACCCTTTGGAACGATGATACCATCCCCGAAGAAGGTGAGTTTGTAGCGGACATTGTGCTTCAAGTAGGTGAAACGGGTTGGCAGATTCCTACCATTTACTTTTCTTAATTGATTGATCATACGTTTTATATTCATTAAAAACTTATAAACTAGGAGAAACACTATGAAAATACTAATTTTAGGAGCCAGTAGTTTTATTGGCTCTTACCCAAAAAAATAAAGCCATTGCTTTACTAAACAATAGCTTTGCTTATCCTAATTTTCTAACAACATAATGTCCATACTTTCCTTCAAAGAATATAAAATTTTTCGCAATGGCATAGAACGCACTATTATATCCATATTTATCGACGCAATGATCATCTCTCTTAATGCCTAACTTATCACAAATATGTACGAGCTTTGGGGTTGTCACAAAAGGTAAAATGACATTATACGTATTTTGCTTATGCAAAAATTCTAATAGCCTTGTGGTATATCCCATATTCAAATAAGCATCATCCACTTTGATTTCACGAATCATTAGGGTGCCATCTGCTTCTTCTTCATAAACAAACTTCAGATTTTCATTAATGATGAGTGCTGTAAGATTTTGAAAAGGCAAAATCGTTTCAGGAACTTCCCGTACATCAAAGCCTGCGTTTTCCAATAATTTCTTCAAATCATTCATGTGATCCTCTCCTTGTTATTTTATTGTCTTTTTACCTTAACCATTATATACCTACTTGCTCAATTAAGCTATGTTGTTTTAGTGATTTTACATATATCCAAGTTCAAACATTAAACAGCCATATTCTGCTCTTCAAAATAATCATATAATGCTTCTAGTTTTTGTCTACATGATAAGAAAATCTTACCAATGGTAGGATCAAAATGTGTTCCTAATGATTCTTCAATAATTTTAAATGCTTCATCATACGAATATTGATGTTTATAGCAACGTTTGCTCACTAACGCGTCAAAAACATCCGCTAATGCCATAATTCTTGCTTCCAAAGGAATCTTCTCACCTTTTAATTGTTCTGGATATCCTAGCCCATTCCATTTTTCATGATGATAATGTGCAATATTAACAGATACATCAAAAAACACTTTATCATCCACATTCTGTAATAGCTGTTTTACAATTTTTGCACCTTTACTGCTATGCTCCTTCATCTTTTCAAATTCTTCCTCTGTAAAGCGCCCTTTTTTCCTTAATATACTGTCTTCAATGGCAATCTTTCCAAAGTCATGCAACGGTGCTGCTTTAACAACACATTCAAAAAAATAGTCACTCATATTTTTATAGAGTCCTGTTTTTCTCATTTCTTGTACGATAATGTTAACAACCTTACTTGTTCTTCTAACATGCCCACCTGTATTACTATCACGACTTTCTACGATATCTGCCATACCTAAAATAATGTCCTCTTGCATTTTTTGTATATGTGCTACTTTTTCTGCTACATCTTTTTCAAGTTGTTCATTATAATCATTAATTAGCTTCACATACTTAAATTGCTCCGTTTCATCCATTAAATGAACATAATAACCCACCATACGATCTGTATATTTATTTCTTATACGCCTAAGTATGCACTTAATTTCTAACTCTCCACTAGCTATTTGAAAAAAATTTGTATCCTTGCCTAATTCTGCATTTTTTATTGTTTCATACGTCATTTTAATTAATGGTGAGTCAACACTACTCCAACTTGTGCTATCTATTCTTAATGCCCCAAGTTCTTTAAATAAAGATTTTGCTCTTAAATTACTTCCTAAATAGTTTTTCTTTGCATCAAACACAATAAATCCATATTCATTTGTGTCATCAATACTTCTTGATATCATTTCTGATACATCATAAGTTTTAATCCGATGTAAAAGAAATAAAATACATAACCCATCTACTAAGTAAATAATCGGAATACATTGCTCTTTTATTTGAAGCTTACTTCCGATAATATACATTATTGTTGAAAAAAGCATCATGCCTAATAATATAGTTACTGCCTTATAAGAAACTTCATTTTTTCTAAAAAATGATTGAATAACAACAATGTAAGCAGCAATGTAATAAGTCACTAATAAGGCAACATAAAAATTATGAGCTGTTCCATATTCTCTTAATAAAATGGTCTTACTTCCATCAAAAGCAATGCCTACTGCCTTATAATAAATTGGAAAACATCCGATTGTCCATACTAAAGAATAAGTAATCATATTTAAGCTCAACGCCAATACCTTTAACCATACAGGTATTTCTTTTTTGCAGATCTTACAAATGCATACCATAATAAAGTATGGTAAAAAGCAGCCTCCTAAGTAAGCAATTTTATTAGCAAATATAGCGGTTTCTAAAGTTTGCGCATTCTCTAATTGCATATATCCCACATTACTAATATTAATAATGACAACCATCAATACATAAGCAGTACTTATGTATTTTTCACCATACCTTAGCAAAATAAATGTCATTATAATCGATATAACAAATATTGCAATATGTATACCTTGAACCATTTTACTCCCCCTAGGCTATCTTTATATGCTTTTATTATATCGCTATATTTTTAAACTTTCTATATATAATATTAATTTTCGACATTTTAGACAATTATAATGCATCTAAAGAGAGGACCTCATATGTTACTTTATGAAGTCCCCTCTTTAAATTAATTCTCTTTAAAATAATCCTCAATACAAGCATCCAATTCTTCATCACAGATAACCGTTGTACGTCCATCTGCATAAACTTTATCAACCCAAGCTTTAATCGCTAAAACAAGTGGGTCATTTTTATCAATTCCCTTAAGTTTATAATATTTTGGATTACTGCTAATCCAGTGAGCAATCCCTGCAAGTCCTGAAGTATTACTTACAGCTACCCTTACTGGTCTATTAAGCAATTTATCGGTATCAAAGATATTATAAATTTCTTCATTCTTTAATAAACCATCTGCATGAATTCCTGCTCTTGTCACATTAAAGTTCTTACCTACAAATGGTGTTCTTTCAGGAATGTGTTCACCAATAACATTTTCGAAGTACTCAGCAATCTCTGTAATAACTGTCGTATCCATTCCATCTAAAGTGCCTTTAAGTTGTGCATATTCAATGACCATCGCTTCAAGTGGTGTATTGCCTGTTCTTTCCCCAATTCCAAATAGTGAACAGTTTACGCTGCTACAACCATAAAGCCATGCACTTGTTGAATTGGCTACTGCACGATAGAAATCATTGTGTCCATGCCATTCAATCCATTCATGTGGCACACCTGCATATTGATGTAGTGCGTACATAATACCAGGCACACTTCTTGGAATCATAGCCCCTGGATAACTTACCCCATAACCCATTGTATCGCAAGCTCTAATTTTAATAGGCATATTAGTTTCTTCACTAATTTTCATTAATTCTCTTGCAAATGGTACAACGAAATTATAAATATCTGCTCTTGTAATATCTTCAAAATGGCAACGTGGAATAATTCCCTTATCAATACACTGTTTAACAATTTTTGTATAATGCTCAATCGCTTCTGACCGTTTCATATGTAACTTATGGAAAATATGATAATCTGAGCAACTTACTAAGATACCTGTTTCATCAATTTCCATTTGTTTAACAAGTTCAAAATCCTTTTCAGACGCTCTAATCCATGAAGTAATTTGTGGAAACTCGTACCCTAATTCTCTACATTTATAGACGGCATCACGATCTTTTTCACTATATAAAAAGAATTCACTTTGTCTAACAATGCCTTTTGGACCACTTAGCTTATTTAAATATTTATACAAGGTTACAATTTGTTCTGTTGTATAGGGTGCTCTAGATTGTTGTCCATCTCTAAACGTTGTATCTGTAATATAAACATTATCTTGCATATACATAGGCACATGTACATTATTGAAGGCTACACGTGGGATTTCATCATATGGAAAGAATTCACGAAACATATTGGGTGTGGCTCTATCTTCCAATTGATGGTTTTTTTCAGTATTTGTCAACAAATTTGTCCTTTTATTTAGCTCAAACATCAAATCACTCCCTGCAATTTATCTATTCCAATTATTTAATTGTCTGAAAATAACTTATGTATAATTGTATACAACATACTGATATCTGTCAACAATATTTTCTTCCTCAAAAAATCATCATTTACTTTTGTAACATTTTTTTCCATCCTACATACACTAACTAATGTAGAAGTTAGTCAAAGAAGCACTTGGTTAAAGACTGATATTGATTCATTTAATAAACTTAGTCCTGACTTGTTCTAATTTCACCGAAATATTATCTAAAAAAATGAATTTTTATGCACACTATTTATTACTTTATAATATTTCGTAAAATAAACTTGTATCTTTTCTGATTATGACTGATTAAGTAATTTTATTGATAGATGAATCATAAACTTAAATTAGAAAACAAATCGTATTTACTTTTTTATATATAGGAGGCTTTATCATGGAAGATTTTAGATTTTTACAAGACAACTGCTTATGGATCGTTATTATTGCTTTATTTATCATTTTCTGCTTAGGTGGAAACGGATGCAATTCTTTTGGTTCTAACTGTGGCGGATTTGGTAATTTATTTGATGGTTGTGGTAATAATTCTTGGTTATGGATTATCGCTATTATCATTATTTTCTGCTGCGTATGTAAAAATGACTGTGGCGTATTCAGAAATGAACTTCAATAATTGACCTTGCTTATAATATTGTTTATTGAAATAACTCCCCCTTAATAAACTATGTATTAACCTAAAGGCCATTGGATAGCTTCCAATGGCCTTTAGCGTTTTATATCATTCTAATCGATTTTGCTTCATTTGTTCCACCGTCATTAGGGCTTTAATCATAATGACTTTGTACAATAGTTTTTTTATATCTTCCTTTTCTTTATTACTGTCTCTTAATAATGAAGAAATTCCCTCATGTTCCTCTATGCTTTTTTCTATCACTTGATTATAAGTTAAGACATCTACTAGTATGCCTAACATTTTCTTTTGTTCTGGTAAAAAAGGCATAATAGCTTGCAATAACTGCGCTTCTTTACATTCACTTATTGCGCCTTCATTTCTATAGCCATCTACCTTATTGTAAATCATACTCATATACTTTTTGTCTAAATAGTCCCACACTAGTCTACTTATTTCATTAATATCCTCTTGTATTTGTGATGCAATCTCTTGCTTTTCCAAATTTCTCACTCACTTTACTCTTCTTCTTGTAGTATCTTATTCAAAGAGTGCATAAAAAATAACTTTTTAGTTCTATCAAAATTTGTCCTTAACATACATATGTATAAGATATAGTTTATGGAGGTATGCTATGACGCATCTTGATCGTGCAGTTAATAATGATATGCTCATTGTTACCAAATCCCTTTTGCCTTATTTAAATATTGATCGGCAAAAGCCAGTAGCTATCTTTATTAAAGCAATGGAACTTTTCTATACGATTAGTCTTTTCTCCAATGAAGCAAGTGTACGCTCTATGTGCCGTAATGGTGAATCAGACTGGGAAAAATCATTTTTAAATGATGTCAAAGCTAATTTAGGTAATGATAAGGCCTATTTTATAGATGCCATTTTAAAACTCACAGAAGCCAAAGACTTATTAGCTCGTTCAGAAACACCCTCTAATAACGATAACCCTGAATATAACCTACACCCCATGGACTCTGGCATATTAGAATCTATGCCATTTCCTGACCAAAATGCTTCTAATCAAAGTTCTACTTCCTCTACGCAACCTAAAGCTTCTAATTCTATGCAATCCCCAACCCCAGAACAAATTATTAATAGTCTTTCCTCTATGCTGGATCCTAATCAAGCTCAGCTCCTTAAAACACTTTCCTCTTTATTTGCAGGCAATATAAAAAATTAAATAACTGGAGGTTATCCAATGAAATTATATGATGATCCTGCTTTTTCACATCTAGATCCACGTCTTGTCATTCACCTTCAACATATGATTGATGCAAGTGCTAGAAAAAATAATGCCTACGATACCTTACAAGGACTTATTAAAGTAAGTAACGAACTCACAAATAGCCACATTCCTTGTACTCCTGAAATGCAAAACGCCCTCATTAATTGCTTTAAAGATACCCTTCCCATGGCTCAGCGTAAACAGTTTGATACATTCTTTAAGATGATGAGTAAAATGAAACCTTAGTGCTTTCTCTTCATTCTTTAGATAAAAAACTAGGCCCAAATCTCCCTTCATCATGGGAAATTTGAGCCTATTATAATCTTATATCCATTTCACTTATTGCCTATTTATTGCTGTTTTAAATCTTTATAAGCAAACCACCAATCATAATGATCATAGCTCATCTCATTTTGCTTAGCCTGTTCAATGTTTGTTGCTGGTGAAATAATTACTTTATCTCCAAGCATTTCATTATTTGGCCAATCAACAGGTAAGGCTACTTTCTGCTTAGTTGCTACTTGTAAAGCTACAAGTGCCCTAATAATCTCCTCCATATTTCTTCCTACTTCTTGTGGATAATAAAGGATCATTCTTATCTTAGAATCTGGATCAATAAAAAATACTGCTCTTACCGTTGCAGTAGGTTTTGCAGGCTGTATCATCCCTAACCTACTTGCTATAGTTCCTAATGGATCTGCAATGATTGGAAATGGAATCTCTGTATTCAAATGCTCTTTAATCCATTCTACCCACTTCATATGAGGTTGTACTTGATCAACTGATAATCCTAAGAGTTCTGTGTTAAGCTTTTTAAAAGTTTCATAATGATTAGCAAAGGCAACAAATTCTGTCGTACAAACTGGTGTAAAGTCTCCTGGATGACTAAATAATATGAGCCATTTCCCTTTGTAATCCGCTGGAATGTTTCGCATTCCATAAGTGGTTTGTACAGTCATTTCTGGCATATAATCTCCAATTAGTAACATGGACTTCTCCTATTTACTCCATCTCTTAAAGAAATATATGCAAACTTGAATTTTTCTATGCCCTTTTAAACCATAAATAATAAACCTTATAGTCATCAATTTCTGGTACCGGTTCATATGTATTTTGCATTAGAAGCGTTGTATTATCTTGCACATAATAAGCTCTAGGGTTACTAATATCTCTCATAACCTGTACCTTTTTATTTTGAGCTGGGCTTAATTTAAAATGAAAAACTGCTCTACTTTCATCTTCTTTATAAGGATAAACTGCCCATGCTCCCGGACAACCATAAGTTTCACCAATTACAAGCTTACCTGCTTCTCTTCCAATCATTATCTCGTGTATTTCTCTTCTCCAGTTTAATACCCCTTGAACTTTTGTTTCTATATCTTCTGGCATAATGACAAAAGGCTTCCCTTTACTTTTAGCTTTTAATTTACATAAAGCTACTTCTATTATGCCATAACCAGTTGCCCTAATTTGATATTCTGTTTCACAAGGTATATAAATAGCTGTAGGCTTTCCTGAAAAAACATCTTTTCTTTGCCCAATATGTTCTACTACAAATTCCCCTGCCTGAACAGTTATCCTTCCAGATAAAATGACAATTCCTACCTCATACTCATCTGATGATAATTCAATACTTTGTCCTTTTTCCATTTTTAATGTCTCAAAGCACATTTCCTCTGAGTCAATTTTAACCTTGTGTTCCATAGGACTACTGGTAATGATATCTTCTCTAAATAAATCCTTCCTATAAAATGGCCTCATAACTCCTCCCGCTGCCTTCCTATTCATCTAGCCTTATTTGACTGCTTAATTCAAGTATCCAATTAATTAAATACATTTATATATTGTATCATATAATTACCTAAAAAAATATATACAATCTGCCTTCCTATCGCTAATTGATTTATGATTTAAGTAAACCTTTTTGATATTTTTTAATAAAAGGAACTGCCATCCATTTAGGCAGTAAAATCCATAACTTGTTTCTCATGCCTGGCACAATATGCTTTTTGTTTTTTTGAAGTCCCATAAAAGCTTTTTTCGCTACACTTTCTGCTGACATGGCGATTGAACTATTTTCTCTTCCTGCTGATGCTGCAAAATTCGTTTTCGTCGCACCTGGACATAAGCTTGCTACCTGCACACCTGTCCCTCTTAATTCCTCATAAAGTGCTTCTGTTAAAGATAAAACATACGATTTTGTAGCATAATACACTGAAGTGTAAGGTCCTGGATGGTAACTTCCTGTAGAGGCTACGTTTAAAATCTTTCCCTTTCCTCTCGTTTTCATATCCACCCCAAAATAACGTGTTAATAATGTTAGCGTAGCTATATTTAAATGAATATGTTGTAAAATTTGCCCTTCATGTTCTTTCACAAATTCGCCTACATAACCTGCCCCTGCATTATTAATTAAAAGATCAAGCTCTATCCCTCTTTGCTTCACTTTGTCATAAATTCTTTTTGCAGCACCTACTTCACTTAAATCCTCACAAATCAAAATGATTTCTTGAGCTGTTTGACTACTTTTTAATTTTTTGCTAACTTCGTCTAATTTTTCATGACTGCGTCCTACTAAAATGAGTAAATAGCCTTCTTTATAAAACAACCTCGCCAGCTCATATCCAATGCCACTTGTTGCGCCCGTAATCAATACACTTTTCATAAGTAACGTTCTTTTCCTTTCGTTATGGTCAAATTTCTCTAATACCTTGTTAAATTTCTTTTATCTGTATTTAAAATTAATTCTCTATTTCTTTCTTATATAATATCACACTATCCTAGTACACCAAAATAAGGTATGTACACATGTCATGGTGTGACCTATACATACCTTATTGTACTATTTGATTTATTTTGTTTCATTTACTCTGGCTTCAATGACTTTTGCTTGTACTTCACTAGGGGCCTCTTCATAACGTTCAAAGGCATAAGTTATGTTTCCTCTGCCTTGAGTCATAGAACGCACATCCGTGGCATAAGTGTATAGCTCTGCTAGTGGCATTTCAGCCATGATGGCCTGTTTTCCACCTTTAAGCTCCATCCCAATCATTCGGCCTCTTCTTTTTTTCATATCCCCCATAATATCACCTGTAAATGCTTCTGGCACTTCAATTTCCACATGAGCAATAGGTTCTAGTAAAGTGGGTTTTGCCTTACTCATGCCTTCTTTGAAGGCGATTGCCGTTGCCATCTTAAAGGCCATTTCAGAAGAATCAACCGGATGATAGGACCCATCTAATAAGGTCGCCTTAATGCCTACAACTGGATAGCCTGCAAGCACACCTTTTTGCACACTTTCTTCTAACCCCTTTTCTACAGCAGGAAAATATTGCTTTGGCACACAGCCTCCAAATATTTTTTCTTCAAATAAATAAGCTTTTTGTAAATCTCCAGAAGGTTCAAATGTCATCACTACATCTCCATATTGTCCATGACCACCAGATTGTTTTTTGTGTTTTCCTCTTACATTAACTTTTGCTTTAATGGTTTCTCTATAAGGTGTTGTTGGATTCTTTAGTTCAACCTCTACCTTAAACTTATCATGAAGCATGCTTACAATGACATCCATTTGCTGCTTTCCAATAGCGGACAAAATAGTTTCATGCGTTTCCTTATTATATGAGGCGTTAAACGTCTTATCTTCAGCCATTAGTTTCGTCAGCGCTCCAGACATTTTTTCTTCGTCGCCCTTTGCCTTCGGTCTAATCGCTTTTTTAACAACCCCTGTTGGAAAGTCCACAGGCATATAACGCTTTTCAAATCCCTTTTGGGCTAATGTATCACCCGTTGCTGTATTTTTAAGTTTTGGCACAGCGCCAATATCCCCTACACATAAAAAAGGAACTTCTTGTTGTTCTTTGCCACAAAGCACATAAAGATGTGATAAACGTTCTGATTCTCCTGACTGCCTATGTACTAAAGTATCCTCACTAGATACTTTTCCAGTTCTTACTTTAAATAAAGAAAACTTCCCAATAAAAGGATCGGTTAGCGTCTTAAACACAAATAATGATGTTTTTTCTTGATTACTACAAGCCACTTCAACAACTTCTTCAGACTTTTCCTCAACCGCTAATACAGCTGAAGCTTCATCTGGTGCCGAAAAGAGAGAAATCAAAGTGTCCATCAAAATAGGAACGCCTATTCCCATAAGTGAACTTCCACATAGGACAGGAACAATCTGCTTATCCATAACCCCTGCTTTATAGGCAACTTCAATCTCTTCCTGTGAAATCTCTTCTTCCGCAAAATACTTTTCCATTAACCGTTCATCCGTTTCGGCTACCGCTTCTAAAATCATTGTTCGAATAGGCTGAACCGCTTCTAATAAATGCTCTGGAATCGGGCAGGTCACCATTTTACCTTTTTCTAAACGTCTTCCTATCATTTTAAGGACATGGACATAACCTACTAACTCATTATTTTCGTACCATGGCATTTGCAGCGGCGCTATACTTGACCCAAACTTTTCTTTACACGCTTCTAATATTTGTTCCATATCTACATTAGATGCATCCATTTCTGTAATAAACATCATCTTAGGTACATTCGCCTCTGTCGCATATTCCCACGCCTTCTCGGTTCCTACTTCCACACCTTTTGAACCTCTAATCACAATGAGCGCATTATCTGCCACACTCATCGCTTCACTTACCCCACCTACAAAATCAAAATAGCCAGGTGTATCTAATACATTTAATTTATACCCTTGCCATTCAACTGGAATGAGTGCCGTTCGAATCGAAATTTTTCTTTTTATTTCTTCTGGTTCAAAATCACTTACTGTAGTGCCATTATCCACTTTTCCAAGTCTAGAAGTTTTTCCTGAAGCATAAAGCATGGCTTCACAGAGCGTGGTTTTCCCCGCACTCCCATGCCCTAAAAGCGCAATATTTCGGATATTTTTTGTCTCATACTGCTTCATACAAATGACCTCCTTTAAGATAAAAACTATCTGTTATCATTTTTATTTCAAAGCTTGTATGAGTATGCTAACAAAAGTGATTTTTAGCTCGTTCTTCCTAAATTCTCTCTAGGATTGAAAATCCATTTTCCGTATCGAATGCAACCTAATTTAGGTTTTTGATAACTTCTCTCACTTTCATCTTAACTTTACATTTTATTGCTATCCTGTTTATAATTTATAGTGTATATTTTAATCACAATTTTCCACGTAAGAGAAAGGAGTTCTATGGCCTATCAACAAAAAAAATCGGATGAATCCATTGAAGATTATTTAGAAGCAATCTTAATGCTGAGCAAGAATTTGGAGCATGTACGTTCTATAGATATTGTTCATAAACTTGGTTACTCCAAACCAAGTATTAGTATTGCTATGAAAAATTTAAAACAACAATCACTTATCGAAGTTTCTACCGAAGGTTATATTTCATTAACAGATACTGGACTAAAATGGGCTGAGGTGGTTTATGAACGCCATATGCTTATTTCTAACTGGCTTATTTCATTAGGTGTTGACGCCAAAATAGCCACTGAAGATGCTTGTAAAATTGAACATGACTTAAGTCCTGAAAGCTTTTCTGCTATTAAAGCTTTTATTCAAAACACAAATGACTAAATAGTAAGCTTAACTTGCCTTTAGGACACCCAAAAAGGAACCAATCTCTATTAACAGAGGTTGGTTCCTTTTTGGGTCATTTGTTACTATACAGCTTCGTTTTAAACTCTTTGTATCGCTATAAATTTTTCTCTGCCTTCCACATCGTAGCATATTTGCCATTTTTTCTAAGTAAAGTTTCATGTGTCCCTTCTTCCATCACTTTTCCTTTACTGATAACAATGATTTTATCTGCATGTTGTACAATTGAAAGTGTATGTGCAATCATAATGACTGTTTTCTTCTTGCTTAATAGATTTTTTATAGCTTTCTTGACAGCCAATTCATTTTCAATATCCAAATTAGCCGTTGCTTCATCCAGCAATATAATCGGTGCATCTTTTAAAATGGCACGTGCTATAGATAATCTCTGTCTTTCTCCTCCAGATAATTGATTACCATTTTCCCCTGTCATCGTCTCATATCCGTTTGGCAAACAGCTAATAAATTCCTCACAGTTTGCTGCCTTGCAAGCTGCCTCAATCTCAGCATCCGTAGCTGACGGTCTTGCATAACGAATATTATTACGAATCGTATCATCAAACAAAAACACATCTTGATCGACCATGGCTATATGAGCTAATACTTCATTGGACCCTAACTGGCTAATATCCTGCCCCCCAATTTTAATGTTTCCTTGGGTAGGCTCATAATACTTGGATATTAGATTTAATAGGGTTGACTTACCTGAACCTGAATCTCCTACAATAGCCGTTAACTGTTTATCTTCTATTTGTATAGATAAATTTTTAATCACAGGTTCATCTGGTACATAAGAAAAATTAACGTCTTTAAAGCTTATATCAAAGCAGCTAGGATTAAATTTCTTTTCACTTACAATTTCTTCTTTTTCTTCAATGACTTTATCAATCTTTCCTCTAGCAATCATAAGATTTTTATAAGATGTTATATCCACAAAAACAGTTGATAATAACTTTGTAAAGAACAGTGGCAGCATACAAATCATAATATAGGAAACAGTTTGTATTTCTCCACTCATCCACTGATTGCCTACTACTATCATCTCTAAAGGTAACGTCATCCAACTTAGTATTCCATAAATAGCCCCATCTGGAATGACTTTTACTTCATATTGGTAACTAATGTCGCTATAAGCTTTCATTGCTTTGGTTACAGTTTTATTTTTCACTCCACCTATACCATATGCCCTAAAAGTTTGAATGCCACCTATGTATTCTACAATACTGCTTACACTTTCTGTACAAATAGCATTTTTTTGAACACCATATTTTCTGACTGCTCTTAGTGAAATAGCTATACTAGGTATAAATAGAATCGCCGCAGCAAGTAAAATGACTGAAGCCGGTATAGACATCGTGCCAACAAAAATAATTAGCATACAAATAAGTGTTAAGTTCTTAATAATATCCCCTATCTTATGCGTTAACACCTTTTCATAGCTATTCACATTTTCAGTAGCTACATTAATATAATCTCCTGTATTAGCCTTTTGAAATCTTGAAATAGGAATACGTTTTAATTTATCACCTAAAAATAGACGAATGGCTTTACTTACTCCAGCTCCTCCAATTTGACCTTGTACATAGCCAAAGCTATAGATTATGAGACGTATTACAAATATGCCTGCTAATATTCCTGTTAAACTAAGTAACTCTTTAAAATCTAATTTTTGCTGCCATAGTCTTTGAAATAAATAATACATTAACATAAAGTTACTACCTGAAAGCAACCCTTCTAATGCCGTACAAAAAACTGAAACCCACAATTTTTTATTCCATTTTATCGGATAATCTTTATTCATGCGTTGCTCCTCCTTCTAAGGCATAAGTCATTTCTCTTGCTTCTTGATAGTTTTCCCATGCGTTACGATAGCAACTATTTTGACTTAAAACTTCATCATGTGTTCCCACGCATTTAATCGTATGATCTTCTATGACAGCAATTCTGTCACAAATTTTAAGTGCACTTAATCGATGTGCCACAATAATGACGGTTTTGCCCTCACATAGATTAAAAATGGCTTTATCAATTTCCACTTGGTTCTCAGGATCAGCTGCCGAAGTGGCCTCATCTAAGATAAGAATAGGTGCATTTTTTAAGATGGCTCTTGCAATCGCAATACGCTGCTTTTCTCCACCGGAAAAGCGTGTTCCAAAGCTGCCTACTTTTGTTTCATACTGATGTGGAAGCTGCATAATAAAATCATCAATCTGTGCCTTTTTAGCCGCTGCCCTTACCTCTTCAAGTGTTGCCATAGAGCCCATTCGAATATTTTCAAATACACTATCTCTGGTTAAAAAAGTCTTTTGAAAAACAATAGACACCTGTTGTAAGAGCTCCTCATAATTTAACTTTTTAATATTTTTTCCACCTATCGTAATTTGTCCTGCATCAACATCATAAAATCTTGCAATTAGCTCAATAATGGTACTTTTTCCTGCTCCTGATTTACCTACTAAAGCAATTTTCTCTCCATCATGAATGGTTAAATTACAATTTGAAAGGACTTTATCCTCCTTACCAGGATAAGTAAAACTTACATCCTTTAGTTCTATTTCATGTTGAGGTGGAAAACTTTCTCCTCCTTCATAGGTAGGAATATCTAATATTTCCTTTGTTTTAGTTACCGCATGCATAACTTGAGCAAAGTTTGACCCTAATTCTTGAAGGGGTCTTAGTTCTGTTAAATAAAGAGAACCTATAAAAACAAAAAGCAATAATGTACTTACTGTAATCGAACCTTTTAAGAAGAAATATCCTCCTATAGGCACCATTAATAACACCCCACACTCAATGATCACAACATAAGCTGCATAGGGCGGTCCCATCTTTTTAGAAACTTGATTCCAAATGCTATTTTCTTCTTCAATGGCACTAGCATACTTTTTAAAAGATTGACTTCCCATATTGTAAGCCTTAATAAGCTTCATTCCACTAATGTACTCAATAATAGCAGCATTTAAATTCACTAAAGAAGAATTAGCATCTTCTACCATATTGCCCATACCAACAAACATACTGCACATCACCACTAAAGCTAAACCTAATGGAATGATTGAAATAAGTGCTAATACTAAGTTAACTTTACACAAATAAATAAATACAACCATAGGGCCGCACAAATAATATACAATTTCAGGTAAATGATGTGCCAAAAAAAGCTCTAATTTTTCAATATCCTCATTCAATACGGTCTTAAAAGATCCTGTATGATATTCACTTAACCTGCCTAGTGGAATTTTTGCCATATGGTCAATAATCATACATCTTACCTTATAAAGTGCATTATACGCACCCTTATGTGCCAAAGCTCCTGACATTCCAAACAATGTAAACCTTAAAGTAACCCCTATAGCAATCATTACACCATTTTGATACATTACTTCTCTTGTACAATTATCCTCATAAATAGCTGATAATAATCTATAAATACAGTAGTAAGGTATCATTGTGCAAATGCTGCTAATTAAAGAGCATAACACAGCAAGGTATAAAAAATATTTGTCTTTTCCTGCCCATTTAAGTAAAAGTACTACTGGGTTTTGCGCTTTCTTCATTGTCCTACTCTCCCTCCATTGACTTTATCTTTACACGCCACATTTATCTATTCTTGTCCTTATATACCTGTACTCGTTTAGCCTAAACGCATTTGAGTATTGCAAGCCTTATCTATAAACTCTGCATCATGCGTTACAACAAAAACAACCTTTCCTAATTGTGCTAGTTGTTTCATAATATCTGCCACCGCACACATACTTTTATAATCTAATCCACTTGTCGGCTCATCAAAAAGTAAAATTTCTTTTTTACAAATCATGCTAACTGCTACAGCCAGCCTTTGTTTTTGTCCACCTGATAAAGTGTTTGGATGTTTCTCTTTATAAGGACTTAATCCTAACTGCTTTAACGTTTCCTCCACTTTTACTGTATCAGGATGATAAATTCCAAAACTACACTCCTGTAAAACACTATCTGAAAATAGTTGATAATTCACATCTTGCATCACCATATACGTCTTCTTTAATCGTTGCTTTTCGGTTAGTTTTTTTTCCACCCACAGAATTTCGCCTTCTATTGGTTTTAGAAGACCACATAATGTTCTTGAAAAAGTCGATTTTCCCACTCCATTTTTTCCAACAATGGCAATAATCTCCCCCGCCCTAGCTTCAAAGTTTAAATGAGAAAGAATGCTTTTTTTATTATAGCCAATTGCAAGATTTCTTACTTTTAGCTTTACACTTTGCTTAATATGGTTCGCACCTTTATACTCTGGCTTCTTATAAGTTAATGTCCTAAGTCCTAGACTTTCTCTTTCCTCGTTAGATAAAGCCTTAAATGCATTATTAGTCCAACTATACTTCATTTTTCCTTCTGAAAAATAGAAAATTCGATCGGCAAGATCACTTAAATAATACAATCTATGCTCAGCAATCAAGATGGTTTTCCCCTGCTCCTTAAGTAGGGCAATATGCTTTCTTAAGTCCTCTATGGATTCTAAGTCGAGGTTTGAAGAGGGCTCATCCAGTAAAAATATATCTGGATGCATGGCACAAACGGATGCAAAAGCAATTTTTTGCTTTTCCCCACCTGAAAGTGAGAAGATACTTCTTCCCAATAATTTTTCAATGTTTAACGTTTGAGCTGTATTTTGAACTCTACTTTGCATTTCTTCAATTGGCATGCCTCGGTTTTCTAATCCAAATGCTATTTCTCCATCTGTATCTGTATTGAAAAATTGCGTTCTAGGATTTTGAAAAACTGAACCTACCTTATCTGCAATTTCATAGAGCGGACAGTCTTCAATATCCTTTCCATCAATAAATATCTTTCCTTTCAGTTCTCCTGCAAAAAATTCTGGAATCAATCCATTAATTAACCTCGTAACGGTTGTCTTGCCACATCCACTAGCACCTGTTAATAAAATACATTCTCCTTTTTTGATGTTTAAATCCAAATCTGTAATTTTGCCACTTTCCTGCCCCTCATATTTAAATGAAACATGTTCAAATCGAATCATAAAATACCTCCTCTAGTCAACAATCCAATTCCAAAATAAACACCCAAAAAAGAAATAACTATAACATCTTTTATTGTAAACTGGATTTTTACCAAACAAGTTCTGGGACCTGGACTTTCTATTCCTCTTGTTACAGCTGCAATAGAAAGCTCGTCAGCTGTTTTTGAAGCCGCCATCATCATGGGCACATAAATGCACTCTAATGTCATTAGTGGGTGACTGATTATATTCTTTAAGTTCGGCGCCAAGTCTCTCATTTTCATCGCATCTTTAATATAATGCCAATCTTCCTTTATAACTGGAATATAACGCATCATGACTGCAAAAGGAATGGTAAAGCTATCAGGAATATGTATTCTATAAAATGCCGCCATGAACTCACTAGTTTTGGTCGTAAGTATCATCAAACTAGCCATAAATCCACAAGGATAGACTTTATTAACAAGTCCTAAGAATGCAGCCAAAATAGCTTGCCACATTCCAGTTAAATTATAGATACTATATTGAGTTAAAGCATAAATTCCAATGTAAACGATAACACTTATCAATGTGTACTTATATTTTCTTAGTAAAACGCCTATCCCAGCAATGATAAGCACTAATATTAATTCATAAGTCAGTGATGGTGCAACCATTGTGCATAACACACATAAAATAAGTAAAATAAGTTTTGTTCTAGGGTCTAGGTGTCCCATCATCATGCTGTAATGCCTGCTTTCTCAAATTGTTTTTTAAGTAAACAACTTCCCACTAAACCACTTAGATAAGAAACTAAAACTGTACCAATTAATATCACTGCTAATATCCAATTTTGTGCTGCAGCATTCATCGCTTCAATATAACTTGCTGATGTTCCACCATTTAACATATAATGACACCATGCTTCGGTATTTACAAAGTAGCAAATATAGGAACCTGTTGCCCCCAAACAAATGCAGCTATAGGCTAAGATATTAAGCCATTTGTTTTTATATTTTCGACTTCCTGCTATAAGATCTCCTACAATTCCACCCACAATATATCCAAGATCCATTGCCCAGTGCATACCTGTTGCAAAGAAAATAATGCCACATAAAATACCTGCTATAGTAATAGCTCCTCTTTTGGGAACTTTTGCAATTAATAGCATAAGCACTGGCCCTCCTAAAATTGCTGAGCCTATTGGCATATAAAAACTTAAAACAGGATTCGGCGCAAAAAAGATTCCTCCAATTAAAATTGCCACAAAAAGTATGGCTGAAAAAATGCCTGTTGTGACTAAATCTTTTACAGAAAGCTTCTTTTGATTATTTCTTGATGTTTTGCTCATTAAAAATCCCCCTCTTAATAAGATTATTTTTTGACTTCTTTAGAAGACATTGATATAATTTATGTTAGCTTTAACTAACTTCGAATTTAAAACTATCATACCTGATTTCCCTTTTCAATAAAAAGACACCATTTGTGTCTAATCAGAATAGAATTGTGTCCAATCAAGGTATCCTAAGGAGGCATTAAATGTCTTATAAACTTGTTCACTATTATGATGATGTGCTTCTCTCGCGTGGTTTTATTCAAATGGATGATCCCAATCTTATATTTCCTTGCGGGCAAACCTTTAAATTATCCAAAGAGCTTGGAGAAGGTTATTATTGGATTTACTCGGAAAAAGATTTGTTTGATATTAAAATCCATAATTTTTATTTTCATGAAGACTATATCCTCGAATGTAAAATGCCTGAGTGTATCAGTATTTCCTACTATCAATCTATATCTGGGCATGAACTTTCTCCCTATCGAAGAATGAATGCCAATTGCATTCGAAGCTATATTGGTGGTATAACGCCCTATAAGGCGCTAATCCATAAAAAGGTTCCCATCAAATCGATTGGAATTGAAATCACTTCCGTTTACTATAAAGACTACTTAAAAGAAAAGTATCAATCCGAGTATATCAATCCTTATACGGCATTCTCATCTATTAAAGAAACTTCAAACTTTCCAGAGATGCTTCTTCTACTCAATCAAGTTGCTGATTATCGGGGAGTAGGAATTAGTGCTAAACTTTTCTATGAAGCGAAAGTCAATGAAGCTATTTCTTTGGTATTAGAGCGTTATAATAAAAACCCTAAACCTACTAAATATGTCAAACATATATCCGATATCGATAAAGAACAAATAGCCTGTGTTACCTCTTACATTGATGATCATGCCACTTTTAATCTTTCGCTTGATGATCTTTCTAAGATTGCTTGTATGGGAGGTACAAAACTTAAACAAACTTTTAAACTCATCACAGGTTGTACAATTACCGAATATATTCAACAAAAACGGATTGAAAAAGCAGAATTTCTTCTTTCTAATACGGAGCTTACTATTGCCCAAATTGCTCAAACAGTAGGCTACACTAATGCCAGCCGCTTCTCAGAATTATTTCAGCGTAATATTGGTATTCTTCCTGGTGAATACCGAAAAATGCTTCACTAAACCAATGTTTAAGCTAAAAAGAAGGTTAAGCACCTAACGATGCTTAACCTTCTTTTTTTATTAGTTGTATGGGTTTCTCCCTTTGTATAATCTATTTTTTATTCTATTCCTTTATTGGCTTTATACGTATATTTTCAGTCATTCCCTCTTCATTAGCGTGACAAATTACCACATCGCCTTTTTGAATACCTTTAACCACTACACTCTCTGTATTGGTTTGATGAGCAATTTCAATAGGGCTTAATACGGTTTGATGATCTTCTACCTTATAAACATAATCTACCCCATCTATTTCAAACGTTGCGCTATTAGGAACAGCTAATACATGATCTTCTTGGTAGGTTGTAAATGTCACTTCTACCTCATAACCGTCTTTTAAAGAAACTTCTGACTCATTCGGTACAATAACGATTTCAACACGATACTCTTTTAATCCTAATGCAGAGGTGGACTCTTTAGCATCAATCTTAGCTAATACCTCTCCTTTTTCTACATGTTGATTTTCCTTTACTAAGACTTCTGTAACTGTTCCATTTACTTTTCCTATAATCTCAATAGCATCTCCCTGTTTTACTACGCCATCCTCTGTAAACGTATCTACCACTTGCATCATGCTTTTCATCATAGTTTTATAACTTTTGAGTGCTCTTGCTGTGTCTGTTACAGATGAAATATTTAGACTTTCTGATAAAGCCGACTTAATAGCCTCTACTTTTTCTGGCAAGCAATTAAAGCAAATAGCATTTGCAGCTTCACTTGTTTACCTATTGCTGGTGCCTCTGCCCTCATGGCTTCTGCAGGTTTAATAATGAGTACCTCTCTCACTCCCAAATAAGTACTTAAGAGACTTGTCCCTAATGCTAATATAAATCCCACCATTTGATTGCTTACTGCACATTCGTAATGATTGTAAGGCAAGTTATACATCGTACTATACATTCCAAATAAAAATTTACCTAAAAATGTAGACAAAAACCCTCCTAATAAACTTCCAAGAGTTCCAATGATTATGCTTTGTGCAAGATATACTTTCAGTATTTCACTATCTGTAAACCCAAATGCCTTAAGTGTCCCAATAAGACTTCTATCACTTGCGATCATTTTCTTTAAAATGATATAGAGCATAAACATAGAAATTACAAGAAAGATAAACGGTAGTATGGTAGCCATAGCCGTCAGTTGACTGTATTCATCTGAAATCATTTTATTGCTTAATTGATTCTTCTGGTCTGTTAAATTAGTTAATCCATATGGACCAAGTCGTTTTTGAAGTTCATATTTTACTTTTTCAAAAGAATAACCTGCTTTTAAAGTAAATCCTAATTCAGTGACTATTTGCTGCTGATTGAGTAAGTTTTCTAATATTCTTTTGTCAATACACGCTATATCATATATTTCCTCATCAGGCATTTGAACGCCTGAGGGGGGGACACTATAAATATACTCTGGTGTTTGAAGGGTTCCTGATAAAATAAATGACTTCGTTCGGTTACCAATTACTAATTTCAGAGAGTCACCTTGGTTGAACCCATAAAAATGATTCATTTTACTTCCAAGATAGATCATATCCTCATTCATTTTCCCAACACTTGGTGAAAGTTTAATTTGATTTAGGCAATCCTCAGAATCATAAGCTAATAAATGCAAAGTAACAATATTATTTTGCCCCTCTATCATCAGTCTTGCGTCTGCAGATAAACGCCCAAAAACTTCATCGATCCCTTCTATTTCTTTTAGCGTGCTTAGTTTATTTTCAGGAATACCAGTAACGGTTGCGAAAACATCTGCCATAGCAATATAAATAAGGACACCTAAACTAATCACTGCTATTGCCCCTAAATAAGACGTTTTATTTTTAATTACGTTTCTTAATATATTTTTAAATATTGTTTCATTACCAGCTCACCTCTTTTGGTGATAGCGGCTGTTTGTTTTCAGTAATCTTTTTAATAATTAACTTCCCACAAAATAAAACAAGCCCGAACTAGCATTTTTCTAGTTCGGGTGTAATTTATTTTTAATATAAAGGATATTTAGCTAATAATGTTTGCACTCTTTGTGCACATTGTGCTTTATTGGCTTCAAAATCACTTAGAGCAAGATAAATAATTTCTGCAATTTCTTCCATATCTGCTTCTTTCATGCCTCTTGTTGTCACAGCTGGTGTCCCAAGTCTTACACCACTTGTTACATTTGGAGAAGCTGGATCAAATGGAATCGTATTCTTATTACATGTAATACCAATTTCATCTAATAGATGTTCTGCTTCTTTACCTGTTACATTCATGCTTCTTACATCTAGGCTCATTACATGATTATCTGTACCACCTGATACAATTCTCATATCTTTTGCCATCAGTGCACTTGCTAGTGCTTTGGCATTTTTGATGATTTGTTCTTGATACACTTTAAATTCTGGCTCAAGTGCTTCTTTAAAGCAAACAGCTTTTGCTGCAATCACATGAACAAGTGGTCCACCTTGAATACCAGGGAATATCGCTTTATCAATCATTTTAGCATGCTCATTATCGCATAA
This sequence comes from uncultured Cellulosilyticum sp., assembly GCA_934725855.1. Taxonomy (GTDB): domain Bacteria; phylum Bacillota; class Clostridia; order Lachnospirales; family Cellulosilyticaceae; genus Cellulosilyticum. Next base: position 50,759 of record CAKVCL010000015.1, read on the forward strand.
AATCATACCGCCACGAGGGCCTCTAAGTGTTTTATGGGTTGTAGTGGTTACAAAATGTGCATATGGTACTGGACTTGGATGAAGCCCTGCTGCTACAAGTCCTGCAATATGTGCCATATCTACCATTAAATAAGCACCTACTTCATCTGCAATCTCTCTAAATTTAGCAAAATCAATGATTCTTGAGTAGTTGCTTGCCCCTGCAATAATCATTTTAGGTTTACATTCTAAAGCAATTTCTCTTACTTTATCATAATCAATCCTTTCTGTTTCAGGATCTACACCATATGACACAACATGATAATTTTTACCTGACATATTAACCGGACTGCCATGTGTTAAATGTCCACCATGGCTTAAATCCATTCCCATAACTGTATCACCTGTTTTAAGAGCTGCAAAAAAGACAGCTTGATTGGCTTGAGAACCTGAATTAGGTTGTACATTAGCATGTTCAGCACCAAATAGTTTCTTTGCTCTTTCTCTTGCTAAATCTTCGATTTTATCAACAACCTCACAACCACCGTAGTAACGTTTTCCTGGATAACCTTCAGCGTATTTATTGGTAAGGGTACTCCCCATTGCTGCCATTACTGCTTTAGAAACGAAGTTTTCGGATGCAATCAGCTCAATTTTACTATTTTGTCTAGCGGTTTCCTCTTTAATGAGTTCCATAATTTCTGGGTCAACACTTTTTAATTCGTCTAAAGTATACATACTAACTAACCTCCTGCTTAAATTCAATCTATAGTTTTATTTATCTAAATAAGCCTTATACCCTTGGCGTAAAGCTTCTTTATTCATTTCAATTGTTTTTGGTGGTACGATTTTAGCAACTAGTTCTTCCCATCCTTCTAAACTATCGCCGATATAAGCCGCATAAGCACCAATCATAATCATATTAACGACTTTGACACTACCAATCTTTTCAGCAATACTAAGTGCATCCATAAAGCAAATTTCTTTACAAGCTGCTTTAAGTTTTTCTTCGATTTGCTCTGGTTATTTTTCCATTCCCATTACAACTGACATAATCTAAAACTCATTTTATGATAACACTACATTTCACAATTATACAACATTTTATATACAAATTTACAAAATTGTATATTTAATTACTTAAGGCCTATATGCTTTACACTGTTTGTGTATTAAGTGTATACTGAATAAAATCTCATCATTTATAATAGAAAGGATACATTGTGGAAACAGATATTTATTATGAAAGAATATTAAATTTTGCCGTACATACTGGTGAACTGATGCTCAAATGCGGTGCTGAAACTTATCGAGTAGAAGATACCATCACACGCATTCTAGAAAGTCATCATTTCAAATCTGTAGACACTTTTGCTATTCCTACAGGCATTATGGTTACTGTAGAAACTCATTCCTCTTCTCTTTCTACCAAAGTTGTTCGCGTTAAAAATAGAAGTACCAGACTAGACCGAATTGAAAAACTTAATCAACTTTCAAGAGATTATGTCAGCGGTTTACTTTCCTTAGATGAAGCAGAGGAAAAGCTGATTCAAATAGAAAATTTTTCAAGCTATAAACCCATCACCATCATTTTGTGGATTGGAATAAGCTGTGGCTTCTTTGCAGTTATGTTTAATGCAGGTTGGATTGAATTTATTTTATCCTTATTTATAGGTTTCGGCGTAGGGGCTCTTCAATATCGCTTAAATGAAAAGCAGATTGTAAACTTCTTTGTTTTATTTATTTGTGCACTTTATTTAGGATTTGCTTCTATGGCTTGCCAATATATTTTTAGACAGCACATTCATATTGAACCCATTATGATTGGTTGTATCATGCCCCTTCTTCCTGGCGTTGCTTTTACAACTGCAGTACGTGATGCTATAGGTGATGAACTTCTTTCTGGCATTTCAAGAGGTGTAGAAGCCTTACTCATGGCGATTGCACTTGCTGCTGGTATGGGCATCTCACTGAGCATTTCTTATGCTATTGGAGGTATTTTATGATTTTAAGTGTATTAAGTGCATTTATTTCAACTATTGGTTTTGCAATCTTTTTTCATGTGCGTCAAGTGCACTTATTAATATGTGGCACCATAGGTGCTATTGGATGGCTTATTTATTTATTATTAAATGACAAATACCACTCAGCTGTTTTGGCTTCATTTGTCGCAGCCTTGGTGGTTACTGCGCTTTCTTACCTTCTTGCCAAAAAAAGAAAAACACCCATTACTGTTTTTCTAGTAACAGGCATTATTCCATTAGTCCCTGGTCTCGGTTTATACCGAACCATGTCTTATATGTTGGAAGAGGATTATAGTACGGCTCTTGATTATGCCACATTAACTTTTGAGATTGCTGCCGTTATTGCTGGTGCGATCGTCATCATCTCTTTACTTCCACTTTTGTGGCGTAAACCCAGAAGACATTTACCAAAATAAAGAATTTTGCTTTCAAAAAACTCTTAAGCGGTCGGCTTAAGAGTTTTTTAATTAACACTTTTTTGACTAACGATGTTCTCCCATAAAAAATATAGCAATTGTCCCTGGTCCTGAATGACTTCCTACTGTAGCACCAACATAATTAATCCATACATCTTTAACACCACATTGTTCAATAATTGCTTTTTTCACGCCTTCAGCTTCCTCTAAAGCTGCACCATGACTAATAAAAACCACTTGTTTCTCAGGATTTACAATATTCTCTTTAACTTTTTCTACAAGTACTTTTAGAGACTTTTTTCTTCCCTTTACTTTTTCTACTGGCATAAGCCTTCCGTCATCATCTACATGCATAATTGGCTTAATTTGAAGTAGGGTTCCCACTGTAGCAGCTGTTTTTGAAACACGCCCTCCTCTAAAAAGATAATTTAAATCCGTTACTGTAAACCAATGATTGATCTTAAGCTTAATATTTTCAATATATTCCAATACTTCATTCATACTTTTTCCTTGTTTTAATTGTTCTACTGCATAATAAACAGCTAGTCCCTGTCCCATAGAAGCACATTTGCTGTCAATCACTTCTACACGTGCCTTAAAATTAGAATTTTCCTCCCTTATTTCTCTAACAGCCATTCTAGCACTCTCCACACAACCACTTAAAGCAGAAGAAAAACCTATATAAAGTATATTTTTTTCTTCTTTTAAATACTTCATAAATACTTCTTTAAATTCATATGCATTGATCTGAGAAGTTTTTGGCATAGCTCCTTCTAATATACTTTTGTAAAATTGCTCATAATCTTTGGTTTTTGCCAAATCATCTTTGTGATCTGTTTGATTCACTGTAATGGTCATAGGAATCATTTCAATAGAATTGTCTTGTATGTAGTCATACGGTAAATCACAACAAGAATCCGTTACAATAATCGTTTCCATATCTACCACCTCACAATATAAGTAATTTTCTTTAGTCATTATATCATATTTGTTTCAATTTTTTGCCATATTTAAGATAAAAATCTATTAAAAATAGCACAAGGTTTTAAGTCCTTGTGCTACCTTTATTAGTTTCTTATTTTGAACTAATTGCTTGTGCCACAACCGCATTTGTTACAGGTACATTTGTTGCAACTGCAGCAGTTTTTATTGTTGTCATTGTTATTGCGTGTTCTACAGCCATTACCAATAGATTTAGCATTTTCACCTACTTCTAATGGTCTAATGCTTGCTTCAAGTAAATCGCCACATACGAATTCTAAACAATTGTTATTTTCTTCTTCTTCAACTGGTGTTAATTTTGGTGGAACTGTTAAACCTTCATGTCTGAATTTGTACTGCACGAAGTAGATGGACTTAATATAAAGTGTTAAACCAATTGCAAGTCTATCACCATCAAAAGCTACCACTTTTGCAAGTGCTTGAGCCCCAATACCTTGTTGAATAGTATTGTTTACTGGGAACTCAAATAATCCGTCTAAACCATTTTCACAACCACATCTACCTTTTTCGCTATTGACATAGCCCATAAAGTTGATCGTTGGAACAAGTTTATTACATCCGCCAGGATTTTCTGTCGCATAACTCGTGCCATATGGTGTATAAAGATCAAATGAAATACAAGATGGATTCGTACATGAGTCATAAGCACAGTCTCTTTCATCACCTAAATATCTAAGTGTCATCATCCCTTGTTTTGAAACGTTACAACAGCTGTCAATGATTGATACTGCGAAAGTGACATCGATGTCTTTTAGTGTAATGCGACTGAGATTGGGTTTGCATTTTGCAGGTTGAATTTCAGAAAAACGATTCCCCATTGGGTCTACAAAGTTAAAATCAATATCTACTACCTGAAGTTGAATTTTACAAGCATTGAGTAAGTCACATTTTGATAATCCGCAAAATAAAATATCACATTGTCTTCTAGCTTCTCCATCACAAATATCTTGAAGATCTTCTATGCGTACAGTACGGCAAAGATTGATGCCACATTCGTCAAATACAACGGGTGCCATCATCGTTAACAATTTGGGTTCTCCCATTGGGGGACACATAGCTACTGCTTCGATTGGTGATACTTTATTTTCAGCAGGATGACAGATGTCACAAAGACCTGCGTTAGGTTTCTCGAAATATTTCATGTCGTTATTACAACAACTTTTCTTCATAATTAAAAACCTCCTGTATGATCCCTAAAGGATGGAAATCATAATTTGTCGTTTCCAATACTATAATATGGAAAATCATGTTTTTGGTTACATTTATGTATAAAATTATTTCACTATAAATATATTATTTAGAGGCTTTACACTTTCTTTGTTTTATGAGTCTTTCTTCATTCATTTAGATGAACCTATTTCTTATTGTCTAAGGAGGTCCTAATAAATGCCTTATCTATTTCATACAGAAAATGGCTTTTCTCTCATTCATTCTACTGCAAAAAATGGCGTATTTTATCAAAGTTTTACTTCTCCGTATAGCACTAAGCCTATCCAAATTTTTCCTCAAAATACAGCTAATTATAGTGCCTGTATGGATGCTTCTAATAATCTTTGTGTTGCGGTTTCTCCTGATCCTTTTCATCTTAATTACTATACTTACGAAAATAATCGTTTTATCAAAAATGTTTTAGTTGCTAATCAAAACTCCAATTATATGCTTTCTTATCCTGTTGTCTATAACTTACCTAGTCAAAATACTTTTTCTATTGTTTATTTATCACATCAAGCGCATACTGAGATCTATAAGTTTATTATTGAAATTCCCTGTACCCACCAACAAACTTCACTCCTTACCCTTTCAACTAATCCCTATCTCATTAAAAGCTATCTTACAAATGACTCTCTTTGGATTTTCTTCATTACTTCAGATACTTGCTACCATCTTCAAGCCTTACAGATTACGGATAAACAGCCTCTTTTATATACTTATATCCATTTGAATGAGCCCATTATAGATTATAGTATTTGCATTAATGAAGAACTTGTGCATATTACTTATGTTTCTGAACTTCATGGAAAATATCAACTTTCCTATTTCAATCCATCTTATAAAACACTCACTCATTTACTTATTACACCAACCCCATGTAACCCTGCTGTTTTTAGCTATTATAATATGATATGGATTCATGTCATGCTGAGTCATCATCTTCAGATGATGTTATCTATTGATTATGGACAAAGTTTTAGTAACCCTACCCCTTGTTCTATCCAAAATAATGTTTGTCGTTCTTTCTTCCTTACGCAGAAGATTTCTCCCTTTGTGGGTCAAGAGCTTTATGCTTCCATTGCTTCAACACCCAAACTATGTACTTTAGCGATGATTGATTTTCCTAAATTCCATTCAGATAGTCGTATCTCCCCTGAACTTGAATTGCTTATAGAAGGTTTTCTTCTTTCCTTAGAAAACACCAAAATGCAGCCTTCCATTCAAGTCGGCTCTGATTCTTACCATAATTCATCTACCCAAAAGACTCCATCTACGGATGATACACTTTCTGTACACAATCTTAACACGCCCTCCCTAGAGCAAGCAAAGGCTAATTTTATGCAGGATTTAGCTGGTTGGGACCTTCAACCTAAGCTATAAATTTCTTCAATATTAGGTTTTATACCTAGAAATTTTTGATAATTTTACGTTTATCAGTTCACAACCCCTAATTTTTTGCTATACTTAGTACTGTAAGTTACACCTTAGACTTTTACATTTAGGAGATACTTGTATGAAAATTATTATTATTGGTATTGGTAAGGTAGGGGATGCCCTTGCTCAGTCGCTTTCAGCGGAGGGTCATGATATTACCATCATCGACAACAATGCTAAGGTCGTTGAGCGTGTGGAAAATACTTTAGATGTCATGCCAATTAAAGGAAATGGATTTAGTACCAGCACCTTATTAGAAGCAGGTTGTAATGAAGCTGACTTTGTGATTACCGTTACAGGTAGAGATGAAATCAATATGCTTTGTTGCTTAACCGCAAAAAAACTAGGTGCTAAACGCACAGCTGCACGTATTAGAGACCCCCAATATGCTCGAGAACTATTACTTATTAAAGAAGATTTAGGACTTGATATGGTCATTAATCCTGAAGAAGCTTCAGCTGATGAAATTGCTCGTTTATTAACCATCCCAGGTGCAATTAAAATACAGAACTTTGCTAAAGGCAGAGTCCGCATGATGGACTTTATTGTCAAAACAGATATGCCAATAGCAGGTATGCAAATTAAAGCAATCGCAACACACTATAATATTCCTATCTTAATAGGTGCGGTCACTAGAAACGATCATCTGATTATTCCTAATGGGGATTTCAGAATAGAAACTGGGGATTCCATTTTTATCATAGGTAAGACCGCAGATGTATACTCTTTCTATAAAGTGATGTCTCCAAATCCTACCAAAGTTAGAAATGTTATGATTGTAGGTGGTGGACGAATTGGTTATTATCTTGCTAGACTTCTAGAACAGATGCACCTTAAAGTTAAGCTTATTGAAAAAGATGAAGAAGTGTGTGACCATCTTGTCGAAGTCCTTCCTCAAACGCTTATTATTAATGGGGATGGTACCGATGCTGCCTTGCTTCACTCTGAGCAGCTTGAAAATGTAGATGGCTTTGTTTCACTAACAGGTAGTGATGAAGAAAATATCATTGCTTCCATCTTAGCTAAACAAGCTTCTGTTCAATGTGTTATGACCAAAATGAGTAAAAATCACTGCGACCGCCTTACAGGTCCATTAGGTCTTGATATTATTATTAAGCCTCAAGAAATTATTACGAACCAAATTCTTAAACTTGTAAGAGGTCAATCGATTGAAACATTACACCGCATTTTAGGGGATGAAGGTGAAATGATTGAACTCATTGCCTCAGCGGAAGATTCTGTCATTGGCATTCCGCTTAGTAAGTTGCAATTTATACCTGATGTGCTTATTGCAACGATTGTTCGCAAAAATGCTGTAGTTATTCCAACTGGAAATGACTGTATTCAAGCTGGTGACCGTGTTTTAATTATCACCAAAAATCACATTACACATTTCAAAGATATTGTTATTTCTACAGGAGGATTAGCAAGTGAACTTAAAAATAGTATTAAGAAGCTTGGGAATGCTATTGGTATGTGAGTGTTTAACACTTCTTGTTCCATTAGTCACTTCCCTTATTTATAGAGATGGTGATACGACTTCATTTCTTTTAACCATGCTTATTATTGCACTTTGTGCCATTCCTATGCTTCTTATTAAACCAACAGATAAAAACATATATCCTAAGGAAGGTTTTGCAATCGTTGCGATTGGGTGGTTACTGATTTCTTTCTTCGGTGCACTTCCCTTTTATATTAGTGGTGCCATTCCTTCTTTTATTGATGCCTTTTTTGAATCTAGTTCAGGATTTTCAACAACAGGCTCAACCATTTTGTGTGAAATTGAATCCTTGCCTCACGGGATTTTACTTTGGCGAAGCTTTACGCACTGGGTAGGCGGAATGGGGATTTTGGTACTTACAATTGCCCTCCTTCCTTCGATGGGAATGGGCACCATGCAAGTTATGAAAGCAGAAAGCCCTGGTCCAATCGTTGGAAAGATTGTACCTAAGCTTGGCGCAAGTGCTAAAATTTTATACAGTATTTACTTATGCCTCACTCTCATAGAAACCGTTTTACTGATGCTAGCTGGAATGTCCCTTTATGATGCACTGATTCATTCTTTTGGTACATTAGGCACAGGTGGTTTCTCGAATAAAAATATTAGTGTGGGGTATTACAATAGTGCCTTAATTGATGGTATTATTACAGTATTTATGATTCTTTCAGGGATTAACTTTTCACTCTATTACTTTGTTATTAAAAGAAACTTTAAAGGGTTTTTGAAAGACCAGGAGCTTCGTTTATACCTCATTATCTTAAGCGTTTCAACCATTCTAATTATGATTAATTTAATGTCAAGTGGCATTTATACTTCATTAGGCTCTGCTTTTAGATATACCTCGTTCCAAGTTGCTTCCGTGATGACGACTACTGGTTATGCCACAGCAGACTTTAACCTTTGGCCAATGTTTAGTAAAACCTTACTGCTGCTCATTATGTTCTTTGGCGGATGTGCAGGTTCTACAGCAGGCGGTATAAAGATTTCAAGGATTATGATTGGATTTAAAAATCTTAAAGCTTCCTTTAAACGTATTATTCATCCAAATGGCTGCTATATCGTTCGCTTAAATGATAAAAAAATAGATGCTCAAACCGTTCTAGGGGTTAATACTTATTTCTTTGTTTATATGTTAGTGTTCTTTGTCGGAGTACTCATTATATCTATTAACAATTTTGATCCTACAACCACGATTACTTCTGTTATTGCAACCCTTAACAATATCGGCCCAGGTATTGAAATGGTTGGACCAATGGGTAACTTTGCTCCATTTAGTGGATTAAGCAAATTCACTTTTTCCATTTTAATGATTATTGGACGTGTTGAGATTTACCCACTTTTATTATTGCTTGTTCCAGAACTTTGGAAGAAAAATTAACAAAATAAAAAGACATTTCCAACCTAGAAATGTCTTTTTATTTTGTCGCACGATTTTACTTCAAACGCTTCCAGCGATAACAAATTACTTCATTAATACCACTTTGCTACTTTATAATAGATTTGTCTGCTCTTCCCTTATTTTCTACAATAGAAGGTAAAAATTTGCCATATGCCTTTTTCTTATCTCTTATTTTAATATAAAGCACTCCGATCCCTGTTCCTAGCACTATGCATAACGCAATCCATAAATCTGAATAACTCGTTTGAATCACTTTTGATAAAACTACCCCTAAAATAAGTCCTAAAACAAAACCTATTAATGGTACACCATATACTAAGTAAGTGGCTTTTAGAAAATAATCTGTTGTTAAAGTTACTTCTACCTTATCTCCAACCTCACAAGGCACTTTTTTAACACAGCTCAAAGTACAGTTTTTCTTCCCACTCATCATCTCACATGCGTGACAGTCTCCACACATATCTTGTCTCTCCATGCTAACTACTGCAATATTTCCCTTTATTTCTTTTACCGTTCCGTAAGGCATTTTTTTACCCCTTCCTGTTCATATAAATACTGTTCTATTTGTTTCATTGTTTGAAGTATAGCCTTACTTTTGATTTTAGTCAAATCATAAGGTTTATTCATTTATATGTTCTTTCCTTATATTTCCTGAGTTAGTCTCTGTATCAAACTCACCTTTTCCTTCTTGAATATCAATATCTCCTGAAGTCGTTGAAATTTCATGTTTTGATCCACTTACTTTCTTAAGGAAAACATCTCCTGAGGTTGTTTCAATTTTAAAATCTCCCTTTCCCTCTTCAATCGTTACTTTTCCTGAAGTACAACCAATCTCATGTTCTTTGCCTTCTATCATTCTAATAAAGATATCTCCTGAAGTTGTTCCAGCTTCTAAATTTCCTTTGATTTCTTCTAAAGTCATATTTCCTGATGTAGCTCCAATATGATGCTCACTACCATGTATCTTTTCAATATAAATATCTCCTGATGTAGCCCCGATTTCACATTCAGCTTCTATCTCATGAATTGAAATATTGCCTGATGTTGTTTCCAGCTCTAATTCATCAAATATAAAGGCATCTACAAGTGCTACATCCCCTGATGAGTTTTCAATCACTAAATGCTTACTAAAGTCTTTTGGTAATTTTACTTCTATATAATGTTGCACCCTATCATCTCCAAAGAAAAATCCAAAATGCTCCTTATATTCTCTTTCAAACTTTAATGTACTGCCCTCCTTAGTCATCTTAAAAAGTTCATTCTCATCGTTGTCCTTAGCATATTCTATAACTTCAATCTCATTGCCTTCTACAGCATTAATTACTACATCTGCATCTCTTAAACGTAATTCAATTTGATCTATATTACTGACATCAGCTATTTCTTTTTTTGCTTCATTGAGACCTTGAGTCCTTCTATTTGCCACTGGTTTTTTATATGAAATCCAATGAAGTCCATTGGTAAAATAGAACATCCCACTTATAAGTGATATTAATACCAAAACCCATATGCATACTTCAATTATTTTATTTGTTTTCATCTTTCTCCCTCATTTCATAAATTTCAAATATCAATTTAATACTATGCTGCATAACTACTCTTACAATAAATTGAATTTATAGCATTGATTCTGATTTCTTATCTTGACCACAGGGTGAAAGAAAGAGTTGAAGCAACTGCCAATATGACCCTTCGAATTGCTAATAGGGGATATGTCATGAAGACAGACACAATCGCCCTTAAAGAAACAGGCGAAAAAGAATTATAAAAAACAGTAATAATAAGAAAAAACATTAATAAAAAGTATAAAGAAGGGGCACTGTCATTTTGGCAGTACCTTTTCTTTATATAACTTTATAATTTATATTCAACAACGGATTCTTTTAATTTATTTGAAGTTTCAACGAGGTAGTCAATATTGCTATAAATGTTCTTAGTAACTTCTGTTTGGTTTTGAACAGTAGTTGATAGTTCTTCAGACACAGTAGCATTTTCTTGTGATTTACTAGAAATATTTTCAATAGCTTGTAAGGTGTTTTCTTTATGCTTAACAATTTCTTGGGTATAAGCATTAATTTGAGTCATGGTATTTTCTATATTTTCAATAGAAGTACGTAGTTCCTCATAGTGGACTTCGACTCGGTCAGCACTTTCATTTACAATTTTTGAGTTTTCATTCATAATCTCAACTTTATTGGAAACATTATTAATATTTGTAGAAATATTTTCCATAGCTTGTTTAATTTGTTCTGTAAAGTTAGAAGTATCTTCGGCTAATTCTTTGATTTCGTTGGCAACAACACTAAAGCCTCTGCCTGCTTCGCCCGCACTGGCAGCTTCAATAGAAGCATTGATAGCTAGTAAATTGGTTTTTCTCATAATATCCAATATGTTTTTAATGATAGTCGCAATATAATTTGAATCTTTGCTAAGCTCAGCGATATTATCACCGATTTGTTTAGAAATCTGATTATGATTAGCAAATTTACTTTTTAATTCTTGAATCGTTTCATTGGCTTTATTATTAATATTTTTAGCATTACTAGTAATGGTATTAATTTCAATGACCTCATGGCTTAAGGTATCTAGTTGTGTGCTTAATTTATGGAGACCTTCACTACTATGGCTAGTTTCATCAGATTGAACACCAATACTTTCTGTTAAGGCTTCTGTACTGATAGAAATTTGATCCATACATTTTGTGGAGTCTTCTACGCCTTGGTGGATACCTTGGATAATATCGGTGACATTATTAGTTGCTAATTGAATAATTTTAGCCTTTTCTTTGAGTTTCTTTCTCATCATCATAATATTGGTAGCTATATCGCCAAGTTCGTCTTTCTTATCGGCAAACTGACTACCTAGACCTTCATTTGAAAAGTCAAATTCAGAAGTGATTTTGATAATTTGTTGTAATCTTTTAATGGGTTGAATAACGATTTTCATCATTAAGAAGCAGATTAAGATAATTTCAAGAATGGTAGCAATAATAAAAGAGCCCATCATAGTAAGCTTAAAATCCCGGCTCAATTGATGAATAGTATCGATATTAATATCTGCTGCTAAGCCTCCTACAACATTACCTGTGTTATCGTATATAGGAGCCACAATAGATAATAAAGTCCCCCACTCCTTAGAAGAAGAAATCCCTACACAGATACTTTCTTTATTCATAATGGCTTTATATTCACCATCAAAATTGGTACTTTGTATCTCATAACCAACGGGAGACCAAGCGCCACCATTTACCTCTGCAGAATCCACACCGATATAAGCTTTTCCAGCATCTTTGTCGTAATACTCACTATACAAGTAAGTAAGGTTGGTACCTGCTTTAGCATCAACTAAATATTGATGCAACTCTTGATAAGCTGATGAATCTGAAGACTGACTTTGAACAATTTCTTTATAAAGGTCACCGTCCATATTACGACCAATACATTCAAGCAAAGTAGCACTTTGTTTTTTCAATTGTTCGATGTTAGTTTGCTCATAAATTTGTCCTAAAAAGATGGTGATACCCACATTTAAAATAGTAATCAAGATAACCATAATAAGTGCAATCTTTTTTTCCAATGTAAGTAGATACTTTTTCATATAGATTCCTCCTCGTATAAACCACTACTTGATGTTATATCCATAATGTTATAACCATATTTACTTTTTTTCAATATATTCCGAATATATCCCGGCAATTTTACGTTACTATTCAGCCTTGAGATCAATTTTAATAAGAATGTCTTTGAATTAAAACTAGCATATTTTAGAAATCTGAAAAGAGAGAATGTCATTAAAGTATCGAACCTATAAAATGTAAAAACTATATTTGCATATATGTATATATTTGACTATAATAAAATTTATATTATGTATTATATACTTTTTTAAGAATTCGGAGGAATAATTATGTCAGTTAAAGAGGCTACACTTACACTTGATGATGTACTGGCTGCCAAAGAACGCATTGCTTCAACTTGTGTACATACTAATTTAATCTACAGTCACGAACTTAGTACCGAGTATAATAATAAAGTTTATCTAAAACCTGAAAACTTACAGCTTACAGGTGCTTTTAAACTACGAGGTGCACTGAATAAAATCAAAAAATTATCTGATGAAGAAAAACAAAGAGGCTTAATTGCTGCTTCTGCTGGAAATCACGCTCAAGGTGTGGCTTATTCTGGTCATGCTCTTGGTATTCCTACAACTATCGTTATGCCAAAGACTACACCACTTATCAAAGTTCAAGCCACCAAAAACTGGGGAGCTAATGTTGTTCTTGCTGGGGAAGTCTTTGATGAAGCTAACGAAGAAGCAAGGCGTCTTGAAAAAGAGCATGGCTACACCTTTATTCATCCATTTGACGATTTAGATGTCATGGCTGGTCAAGGAACCATTGCTCTTGAAGTTTTAGAAGACTTACCAAATACAGATATTATCTTAGTCCCAGTTGGTGGGGGCGGATTAATTAGTGGTATTGCTGTTGCTGCTAAAGCTATTAATCCTAATATAAAAGTAATTGGTGTTGAAGCTAATGGCGCAATGGGCATGAAAGAATCCCTTATCGCAGGCCATCCTATTACCTTAAAATCAGCTGATAGTATTGCTGATGGTGCCAATGTTAAAACAGTAGGTTCTAAAACCTTTGATATTGTTCAAAAATATGTAGATGAGATTATTACCATTAGTGATGAAGATTTAGCTGAAGCCATTTTCTTACTGGTTGAAAAACATAAAATCGTTGCAGAAGCAACAGGTGTTCTTCCTGTAGCAGCTCTTAAGAAACTTAATGTAACTGGCAAAAATGTTGTTTCTGTGATTAGTGGTGGTAACATTGATATCTTAACCATGTCTTCTTTATTAGACCGTGGTCTTTACTCTCGTGGTCGCTTATTCTGCTTCTCTGTTAAGCTTAAAGACACTCCAGGACAACTTGTTAAGATTGCAGAAATCTTAGCAGAGGTTGGTGCTAATGTCGTTAAACTAGACCACAATCAGTTTAAAGCTCTTGACCGTCTTCGTCATGTAGCACTTGAAATTACGGTTGAAACCAATGGCCATGAACATATTAAACAAGTTGAACAAGCTCTTGAAGCGCATGGCTATGAAGTAGAAGTTATTTATTAATGATAAAATGAAAGGGATATTACCCACTTGGGCAATATCCCTTTCACTTTATCATTCTGACCTCCATTATACTTCAATACTTAGCATAATGGGGCAATGATCAGACCCTAAAATATCTTTATGAATCTCACTAGCTATCAGTTTACTTTCAAGCACACTTGATACTAAAAAATAATCGATACGCCATCCTGCATTTTTCTCTCTTGCTTTAAATCGATAAGACCACCAACTATAAGCCCCTTCTAAATCAGGATGAAAATAGCGGAAGGTGTCAATAAAGCCTGCTTCTTTAAGTTCTCCAAACTTACCTCGCTCTTCATCACTAAATCCCGCATTTCCTCTATTGGTTTTTGGATTTTTAAGGTCAATCTCTGCATAAGCCACATTTAAATCCCCACATACAATCACAGGCTTTGTTTTTTCTAGTGCTTTTAAATAAGCTCTAAAATCATCCTCCCATTTCATACGATAATCAATACGTGCTAGTTCGCTTTGAGCATTTGGGGTATATACTGTTATAAAGAAAAAGTCCTCAAATTCAAGTGTAATCACACGCCCTTCTGTGTCATGCTCAGAGATTCCCATCCCATAAGTAACCCCTATAGGTTCCCTCTTTGAAAAAATAGCCGTTCCGGAATAGCCTTTCTTTTCGGCATAATTCCAGTACTGATTATAACCAGGAAGCTCTAATTGGACTTGCCCTGCTTGACATTTTGTTTCTTGTAAACAAAAAATATCTGCATCCACTTCTTTAAAATAATCTAAAAAGCCTTTTTGCATGCATGCTCTGATTCCATTTACATTCCACGATATACATTTCATAATGTCTCTCCTCATTTATTTAATGACTTTTAACCGCTTTTTGAATCTTCTTTTAAAGCTACAAGGTCTGCTTTTTCATAACGATTATGACCTAGTAACCCTTTTTTATATTTCCAGCACTTAATGGCTTCTTGTAATGAACGTCCTTTATTCTCTTCAAAGAAATCACGAATATAAGTATTATACTCAAACTGCTTATCAATCGTTGTCTTCGTTTGCCTCTTCTCTTCTAATATTTTATGATATGCTGCTATAGCCTCTCCATAAGTTGCTCCTGCATGGGTTTTTAACCATTTTTGAAAAGCAACATTAAATGAAAAGCTACTTCCGATATATGTCTTAAAAAAAGCCCTATGCACTTCGGAGCACACAAATGCTTCTTCAATCAGTGTGTCTTTATCAAGTTCTTTAACAGCGGAAGCTTTTTTGGGCTTACTTTTTTTGGGCTGTAATATTTCCCCTGTTTCTAAATAATGCGCAATACGTTTTGTTAATTCTTCCTTTCCTCCTGTTGTTGGCAGATGATTCTGCTTACAAAATGCTACTAGTTCTTCTTTTAAATAATAATAGTTCAAAAATAACTTAGAATCTAATTGTTTGTCTAAGCATGGTCTTTCTGTCACCATTTATCCCCCCATATCCATTTCTTAGTTCTTATTTTATCATATCAACTCATATCTATCATCCACTTTATATCACTTCGTCCTATCAACAATCTAAAAAGTTATATTCCACTAAAATTTCTATCAAACCTGTTTTCCTCTATCTAATGCATACTCCATACAAATTGGATATTCACCGTTCTCACTCTTCTTCAGCTGAGCATTAATACCATAGATTTCCTGTAAGGTTTCCTGATTAATTACATCAATTGGTTTGCCTTCACAAACAACCTTGCCCTTTTTGAGTCCTACAATATAATCAGCAAACCGAAACGCATGATTAATCTCATGAAGTACTACGACTACTGTTATTTGCTTTTCTTTATTCAAACGCTCTAAAATCTCAAGTACTTCTAGCTGATAAGATAGATCTAGATAAGTAGTGGGCTCATCTAACATAATGATTTCTGTTTCTTGAGCAAGTGTCATCGCAATCCATGCTCTTTGCCTTTGTCCTCCTGACAAACATTCTACAGGTCTATCTGCAAAATCACTCAGTCCTGTTTCCCTAATAGCCCAATCAATCACTTCTTTGTCATGAGCATTTAAACCACCAATCATCTTCTGATGCGGAAATCGTCCATAAGCGGCTAGTTCCCTAACAGTTAATCCATTTGGACAGACAGGCCCTTGAGGTAAGAAGGCCACTTCTTTTGCTATTTCTTTTTCTTTGACTTTTTTGATATTTTTGCCATTAATTAAAATTTCACCTTGTGAAGGCTTATTAATTCGGGCGATCGTTTTAAGCAAAGTAGATTTACCACATCCGTTTCCTCCAATAATAATGTTCATTTTACCTTTTAGCAAAACCAGATTCATATTTTCAATAATCTGACGTTCTTCATATGCAACGGATAGATTTTTTATACGAATTACTTCCTCCATAATGTCACCTCTTTCTAGAATTGAATCTCTCAAACTTTAATTTTCCTTAAACATTAAATAAATAAAATAAGGCACGCCAAAAATGGCTACTGTAATACCGACTGGTATTTCTATAGGTGAAAACAAATTTCTTGATACGGCATCTGCTATCAAAATAATCACCACACTCATCATGGCAGATACAGGAATAAACTGCTTATGACTATTTCCCACTAATCTTCTAGCAATATGAGGTGATATTAAACCTAAAAAGCCTATGTTTCCTGCAAAAGCTGTGGCTGCTGCCGCTAAAAGTACCACTAAAGATAACATTTTCTTTCTTTCCTTTCCAATATCAAGCCCTAATGAAATAGCCGTTTCATCAGATAACCCTAATACATCCAACTTTTTATATTGTATAAGCACTAAGCTAAATAAAATGACTACAATAGGAGTGATTACACGCACATAACTCCAACCAGAACCCCATAGGCTTCCTGATGTCCAAATCAGCACACGATTATAATCTCCTACGCCTCCTCTAAAGGTAAAAAATGAAATAAAGGCATTGAGCCCTGCATTAAGACCAATTCCTATAAGTAGTAGTCTGTTAGGTTTAATGCCCTTCTTATTAGATAACTGATACATCAGCCAAGCTGCCACACTCGCCCCAATAATTGCCATAATCGGCAATACAAAAATAGATAAAGCCCCTAACTCGCTATAATACTGATTGGTTTGATAAGTAATAAATAATACAGCTGCCACTGCTGCTCCAGCATTAATTCCAATAATTCCAGTATCTGCTAAGTCATTTTTTGTAATTGTTTGAAGCACAGCCCCTGCTGTTGAAAGGGCAATCGCCACAAATGCCCCAACTAAAAGCCTTGGCAGTCGAATATCCAACACAGCAATATTTTGTTTCTTTGTTCCTTGACCGATAAGCACTTTAATCACTTCAAAAGGGGTTATTGGGTAGCTTCCCCATCCTAGCGAAATGACTATAGCAAGTAGCATCAGTATCAGTAGTCCAGTAATCACCACTATTTGCTTTGTTTTCTTACTTTTCCCCATTAGCCCCTCTCCTTTCTGGCTATAGCAATAAAGAATGGAACGCCCATTAATGAAGTAAAAATACCAATTGGCATCTCATATGGGTCAAATATCATTCTTGCTGCTATGTCCGCATAAGTTAGTAGCACTGCTCCTAATAAGAAGGAACAGGGGATAACCTTACGATAATCTTCACCTAATAACTTTCTTACAATCTGTGGCACAATAAGTCCCACAAAAGCAATATTCTTTCCTACAGCAACTGCTGCTGCACACATTGGAATCATCACCAGTAACGCACTGGCGCGTATTTTATTTGGACTTTCTCCTAATCCAATGGTCACATCGTCTCCTAAATTAAGTAAATTAATTTTTGATGCCAATAACATCGCTATTACTAGTCCAATTCCGCCTACAATCCATACTAATATAAAGTCCGCCCAACTTGCATTTCTAAAACCACCTGCTACCCAAAAACCAATCATCTGAGATTGATTAGATAAGAGTCCGATAATTGTCGTAAGTGACACAAAAAATGTACTCATTGCGGTTCCTGCCAATAATAATTTAGTTATTGAACGATTATTGGCTTTTCTTGAAATAAAGCTTAATACAATTCCTCCTGTAATAACTGCACCAATGAGCGAAGCCATCATCACATGAGCTGTTGTGATTCCTATGCCCATGGCATAAAAAATAGAGATTACTAAAGTTGCCCCTTGACTTACCCCTAAAATAGAAGGTTCAGCAATAGGGTTCCTAGTCACCCCTTGAATCATACTACCTGTTACTCCTAATATACCTCCTGTCATTAATACAGAAAGTGCCCTTGGAATACGTACATCTCTTATAAGCATCATTTCTAATGTCTCTTCATATCTAAAAAGACTATTAAAAATATCCCTAAAGGCAATAGGAACTGACCCTAGCCTCACAGCTAGAATCAGTCCCATAATTAAAAGTAACAAACTGCATATACTAAAAGTTAGTGTACGTTTACTACTTTGTTCCATTTAACATTTCACCTATTTCATTTACTAATACTGCTCTACCAATTGGACTATATCCTTGGTTAAAATATGGAGAAGCCTCTAATACGACCACTCTTCCGTTTTTAACAGCAGGCAGATTATTCCAAATAGCATTTTCCTGTAACACAGCTAAGTCTTCTTTAGTTGCAATACAGAAAATATAGTCTGCATTAATAGCTGCAAGTCCCTCATAGGTTACAACTGGAAGACTAATATCACTTTGAGTTGGCATGCCTTCTGGCTTCTCAAGCTCCATATCTTCATATAAAACATTGCCAAAACCTGCCCCATCAAATACAAAGAATTGACCCCCACTTGCTAAAAATGCAAGGTAAGTGGTGTCTTCACCATATTGTTTCTTAATCGCATCTCCTGCAGCCTCTGCAGACGCTTCATAAGTATCTAGCCAAGCTTCAGCTGTTTGCTCTTTATGGAATACTCTAGCAAATGCTTTAACATCCTCTTCCCAATCTAACGCATTAGACTGAATCATAACGGTTGGTGCAATCGCACTTAATTGGTCATACATTTTTTCTTGAACCGTAGAAATAACAATTAAGTCTGGATCAAGATTCATAATAGCTTCTACATCCATTGTATCTTGCATACTATAACCTACTATAGTTGCACCATTTAATGTCTCTTCTAGATAAGAAGGGAATTTAGTATAATCATAGGCATCGCTATTAGCTGTTCCGACTACTTGATAACCTAAAATTGATAAAATATCACTATTCCCACTTAAGTCTACAATCCTTTGTGGCTGAGCAGGAATCTCTACATTACCCTTTACATCCGTAACGGTCATCATCTGAGTTGTGGTATTTCCATTATCATTTGTATTATTTTGATTTTGAGAGTTTGCATTCCCACAGCCTACTAGCATAATCACTGCTGTTATACATGCCATTCCACTCTTTAATAAACGCATTTTCATCATATATCCTCCGTAAGTCTGTTCTAATCAGTCTATAAGTATTTTATTAACTACTATTCATTCTATATGAGATTAATTATCAATTCAACCTTTGTACTTAATATGGAAATTTTAACATTTTATTGAATAATTTGCGCACACTATTACACCTATATTCTTAAATATCAAAAAAATTAACAGTTATAACGAATTTATTCAATAAATATAATAATTATTAAATTTATTGGAGCATTTAGGGATTAATGCTATAATAAGTACAACTTATTTATAAAGGAGTGTATAACAATTGGGATAATAAATGCTAATAATTTACTTGAGAAAATTTTTGATGCTTCTTGTCGCACGGAAACATATTTTTGTGAATTAATAGGTATCGCAAGCGAATCATCCTATAACGATACACTTGCTTTATTTAGCCATAAATTAAATGATTCTAGTAAAGGGATTGTCTTTAGTGAAACCATTCCAAAACCTAGTGACCCAAACCTTATTAATAGTATTTTGCAAGAACTTCCCCAAATGCGTATTGGTCATTTTGTCAATGAAGACATTAATCTTGTGTCTAATCAAGAGGTCAATCAAAAAATTCGTATAGCATTAGATGAAGTCATCGCCTTAGCGATCCAAACAGAACATTTTGCTAATGATACCATTCGCAATAACTTCATTGCCAAATTAATGATTTGGTGTAATTTATACGTAGATGATTTAGACTTTAAACAAGATACCCCTCCTAAATGTTTATTTTATGGGCCACTTAAACGACATGAAGTCTATTTCTTATGCATCTTAGCTGATATCGGATTGGATATAGTTTATTTTAATCCTACTAATGACAATACTTTAAAGAGTATGAAGCTAACTAATCGCTATGAAAGTATTATTCTAGGCAATGTTTCACCTATCATGATTTCTTTCAAAGAACGAGTTAGTAAAGGGGTTGTCGTTGAAAAAGTAACAACTTATGCAAAAAAAGCGACCAATGAATTAGAACAAAACTTATATAGTGATACAGGTATTTATAAACCTTGGCAATTTGCAAAAGGTACCACCCAACCCATTATTATGGATTCAGTTATCGAAGATACTTTAACTTATTGGAATGAACCTTCTAAACTTAGACCTGGATTTAAAACAGAAGGGTCTGTTGTTTATACACCTATTTTCTTTTCCAAGATTAATGGGGTTTATCATGATATTAATTCTTATTATGAGCTTGTAGATAAACTTAGACATGCTAAAAATTGTGTTTTTTACGAAACCCCCCATCTTACTTCTACAGGATTAGGTCAATCCAAAAGCATTCAGTATCACAACATGCCAACCTCAACTACTACACAAAATCTTTCTAATTTTAATGCACAAGATTTATATTCGCTTGCTTTTTGCCTTAATCCAGATCAGACGATCAAACGTGATGCCATTAAAGAACATAAACTTTATCAGGGTTTTCTTTCATTACGTAGTGAACTTCAAGAGTTTATTTTAAGCAAGCTTGAAGAAACCTTCTCAAATAATCATTTATCTTTCTTTAAGTTTAATGTCACCGATAAAGAACGTGTTCGCTTAATGGCAGCAACCTTTACTTTAGATGAGAAACTACTAAACTTAATCGATAGTTATGATTTTACAGCTGACGTGCCAAAGCTTATTATGTACGTTAACTCAAGAGAACCTTTCAATCAAGATGATGCCATGCTTATTGGTTTATTTAAAACCATGGGAATAGATATCTTATTGCTGTCACCCAATAGTGCAAACAACCTAGAACTTGTCATCTCAGAAAAGTTCATTAATACCATTCAATTAGAAGAATTTGTTCATGACTTACCGCTAAAAGCACCTGCTAAAAAAGGGTCTTTTTTCAGTAGACTGTTTAGATAATGCACGAACAAATTTTTAATTCATATTTTAAATACTATAAAAAATAAAGACAAGGAGAACGCCTATGTTAACCTTTAACCAAAATCCTAATTCACAAGTACAACCTAATAGCCCAGTAACCGTAGAAGACTCTATCTTTGGTGGAGTAAATTTAGAAAAAGCTCAAACGAATACCTCTATCGTACCTGTTCAAGAAACTGAGGTCGCTAATTTTACACAAAATTACAAACAAAAACTTCGCAAGCTTCCTGAAGTTGAAGCTTTAACAAGTGAAATTCATGTAGATGACCTAAATACCATTTTAGTTTTTGGTCAAGCTGCTTCAGAGGGTATTTCAAAAGTATCTGATAATTTGCTGAGCACCATGAAAGCTGTTAATGCTGAAGAAGCAGGTGAAATGATTCAACAACTGACGAAAGTTATGGATAAATTTGATATTAAAGAACTTGAAGATATCAAAGAACCTTCTGGTTTTCAAAAACTCTTTAGTAAGGCTAAAAATTCTATTGATGCACTTTTCCAAAAGTATGAGAATATGGGCACCGAAGTCGATAAAATCTATGTGATCCTCAAAAAGTATGAAATGCAGATTGAAAATGCTAATAAAAATCTCAAACAAATGTATGATATCAATATTGCTTACTATCAAGAGCTTGAAAAGTATATTGTCGCTGGTGAGATGGGGCTTGAAGAATTAGATACGAAACTTATTCCACAGTTTGAACAAGAAGCGATGGCTTCTGGTGACCATTTAGCCCTTAGTAATGTAGAAACGCTTAAACGTACACGAGAAATGTTAGAACAACGTGTTTATGATTTACAAATTGCTGAAAATATTGCTCTTCAAACGATTCCTATGATTCAAGGGATTCAATATAGCAATTTTAATCTCACACGTAAGATTAATTCCGCTTTCATCATTACACTCCCTATATTTAAACAATGCTTAGCGCAAGCTGTTATGCTTAAACGTCAAGAACTTCAAGCTAAGAGCTTAAAAGCATTAGATGATAAAACCAATGAACTTCTTCTTCGCAATGCACAAAATATGGCCACTCAAACCACAAGTATTGCACGTATGGCTGGCGGCAGCTCTGTTCAAATGGAAACCCTTGAAAAAACATGGCAAACCATCGTTAATGGTATTGAACAAACGATGCAGATTGAAGATGAAAACCATCGTCAACGTGTAGAAAACAGTAAGAAGCTTGAAAATATGAAAGCTAATATGCTTTCTCCTAGAAAGAAATAAGTGATTTTACTCCTTACTTTATCTTAACCTTTATCAATTCTGCCTTGACAAGCTCTTTATTCAGTATTATATTATTGGGTATGATAATTATACAAAGCAATGAAGAGAATAGTAGTTTTATGGATGTTTACAGAGAGTCTGCATACGCTGGAAGCAGATAACAAAAGTAAAATGAAACAAGCCTTGGAGCTGCATACGGATCACCTTTTGGTGTGATGCTATGACGTTTGTCTACGTTACAAGACTAGAGTATAATCGAACCGACGTACTTGATGAGGCATGCATGGTGACATGCATGTGAACTAGGGTGGTACCGCGAATTTAGTCGCCCCTTGAAATCTAACAATTTCAAGGGGTGTTTTTATGTTTTCAAAAAGAATTATGAAAGACGAAAGACCAGTTTTTCCAAAAAGAGCAATTGTAACAGCTGGTATGCCTTATGGCAATAAACAACTTCATTTTGGTCATGTGGGCGGAATGTTTGTACATGCAGATATTTATGCCAGATTTTTAAGAGACCGTATTGGTAAGGATAATGTTATTTTTGTTTCAGGAACGGATTGCTACGGTTCACCTATTCAAGAAAGCTACCGTAAATTAAAAGAAGAAGGTTACACAGAAAGCATTCATGACTATGTAGAAAGCAATCATAAAAAGCAAAAAGAAACACTTAAAAAATATGAAATCAGTTTAAACTACTTCGGTGCTTCTGCACTTGGTCGTTCTGGCGAAATCCACCAAGCCTTTTCTAATGAAGTATTTAATACACTTTATAAAAAAGGATATATTCGCAAATACGATACGCTTCAATTCTATGATGAAAAATATCAAACCTTCTTAAATGGTCGTCAAGTTATGGGACGTTGTCCAATTGCTGGTTGTACTTCTGAGCATGCTTACGCTGATGAATGTTCATTAGGCCATCAATATATGCCAAGTGAACTTATTAATCCAATCTCTGTTTTATCAGGAGAAAAACCTGCCTTCCGCAGTGTAACTAACTGGTATTTTGTATTAGATAAATGCATTGATGAACTTAAAGAACATCTTGAGTTCTTAAAGAAAAATACGAACTCACGTAAATATGAGCTCAATATCATTGATGAGTTCTTAAAGAAACCTTGTGTTTATGTGCCTAGAAAGTACTTTGACGACTTAGCCGAGTTAGAAGCTAAACTTCCAGCTCATACGACGATTGATGAAGAAAAGAAAAAATCTGTTACTTTTGAATTTGAAAATCTAAATCTTAGAGATGAAGCGAAACGCACACTCGATTCTCTTGGCATTCACTATACAGCTGGTAAAACTTTAGTACCATTTAGACTTTCTGGTAATGTGGATTGGGGGGTTAAAGTACCTGATACAGAAGACCAAAAAGACCTTACTTTCTGGGTATGGCCAGAATCTCTTTGGGCACCTATTTCTTTCACTAAAGCTTATCTTGAATCTATCGGTAAAGATGATAAAGAATGGCTAAAATGGTGGGGTGATGATGACAGTCTTGTTTATCAATTCATTGGAGAAGATAACATTTACTTCTATGCGATTGCTGAAATGGGGATGCTCCTTTGCTTAAATCATGATGGCAAAGTGCTTAATATGCCACACATCATTCCAAACCGCCATATCTTATTTATGGATACAAAAGCAAGTAGTAGTTCTGAAATCAAACCACCTATGGCAGATGATTTATTAGAATTCTATACTTGTGAACAACTTCGTATGCACTTTATGGGACTCGGTCTTTCATCTAAGAGCACAGGTTTCAAGCCACAAGCCTTTATGAAAGAAGAAGAACGTGTAGGAGTAGATATGGTACTTAAAGACGGTAACCTATTAACTAACGTATTTAACCGATTAATTCGTTCATGTTTCTACACCACACAAAATTACTTCAATGGTAAAATTCCAGCTGGCGATGTGAGTGAAAAAATCTTAAATCTTGCCAAAGATAAGATTTTAGAATATGAACGTCATATGTACAATCATGAATTCCATCGCATCGCTTATGTATTAGATGATTATATTCGTGAAGTAAGCAAATACTGGTCTAACCAAAGCCGCATTGCTGAGCAAAATCAAGATGAAAATCTTAGAAAACAAGTTCTAATTGATTGCTTCTATGCTGTTAAAACAATGGCCATTCTTCTTCACCCTATTGCCCCAACAGGTTGTGAAATGTTCCGTGAATACCTCAATGTAGATGAAAGCTTCTGGAGCTGGGATCATATCTTTGATCCAATCTCATGTTACGTAGATGACCTTTCTACACATGAACTTAAATTCTTAGAGCCAAGAGTTGACTTCTTTGAAAAATTAGAAAGTCAATATGCTCAAGATGACAATAACTAAAATGGTTTTATCATAAATCAATACGCCTAGTACATACTCGATGTGCTAGGCGTATTTTTCAAAGTTTGAAAGTTAATTCATCATGTTCTTCTTCAACTTCAAACTCATAATCGTTTCCTGGTAAGATCGCATTTAATAAAATGCCAGAAATAGCAGCAACCGCAAGACCAGATAATGTAATAGTCGTTCCTACTACTGTAAATGAAATGCCACCGATTCCATTCAGTCCAAGTGCACTTACTAAAATAACTGCGGCAATAATAAGGTTTCTGCTTTGAGTAAAATCAATATGATTTTCTACCACATTACGAATCCCAATTGCTGAAATCATTCCATAAAGAATAAATGAAACGCCCCCAATAATGGCAGCTGGAATAGAACTAATTAAGTTGGCTACGATTGGGAAGAAGGATAAGATGATTGCAAATACAGCTGCAATTTCCATGACTATTGGATCATATACTTTAGTAAGCGCTAAAACCCCTGTATTTTCTCCATAAGTTGTATTAGCAGGTCCCCCAAACAAAGCAGATAAACTCGTTGCAAGTCCATCTCCTATTAATGTGCGATGCAGACCAGGATTTGCAATATAGTTTTTGCCTGTCGTTGCACCAATCGCTGAAATATCTCCAATGTGCTCCATCATCGTTGCAAGTGCAATCGGTACAATGGTAATAACCGCACTTATATCAAATTTTGCAAAACTAGCTGAATGAACTGGAAGTTCCCAAATTTTAGCTGCTGCAATTGAATTAAAATCTACTTCACCCGTAATGATTGCAAAAACATAAGATACAATAATGCCAAGCATAATAGGAATGATTTTAATCATACCTTTGCCCCATATATTACAGATAATAATAACGCCTAATGCAATAAGTGCTAAAAGCCAATTTTGCTGACAATTATTAATAGCTGATGGTGCTAAAATTAAACCAATTGAAATAATAATGGGTCCTGTAACCACAGGTGGAAAGAAACGCATGACTTTCTTTACACCAAATAATTTAATAAGTGCTGCAAGCACGACATATACGAGTCCTGCTACTAATACCCCACCACTTGCATAAGGTAGCATTTCGATATTAGGCTGTCCATCAATAAGTGGTGCAACTGCTGCATAGCCACCTAAAAACGCAAAAGAAGAGCCTAAAAATGCAGGTACTTTTCTTTTAGTAATAGCATGGAAAAGTAATGTTCCAAGTCCTGCCATTAATAAAGTTGTTGAAACACTAAGTCCTGTTAAAAGTGGTACTAAAACCGTTGCGCCAAACATTGCAAAGGTGTGCTGCATGCCTAGTAGAATGACTTTTCCTATATTCATGTCCTTCACGCTGTACACCGCTGAGCTGTCTACGACTTTCTGACCGTTATTCATTTTTTTCACCTCACACTTATTTTTGTCAAAGTTAAGTACCTATTATGCACAAAAAAATAGTCTTATCTCTCAAAAGGATAGGACATTTCTCTTGAATCTTTCCAATAATATGTACTCTATTTGATTTCAAATTGTAAATATAATACCCCACATGCCACTTTTTGTCAATCACTATTTAATGTACAATAAAATCAAACTGCTGACTTTTAATATTTTCTCCTGCAAAATAAGTATTTCTTACATAATTAATGGCGTCCCATTTATTAATGAAATCTGGATATAAATAAATCTTTTTTCCATTTACATCAATCTTCCATCCCCACCTAGCATAATGTACTTCAAATACTTTTACCGCTTTCCAATCTATCTGATTTTGATCTTCTAAAATAAGCCATATCAACTCATCAGACTTTTTCCTCTTTTTTCTTTCCATAAATGAGTTCAGCTACCACGCCCACATAGTAGGCAATCTCTTCAACCAGACTAAAAGCTTACGATAAACTTTATACTTTTCTACACTTAAAGCTAAAGCGATCTCATTCCATTATAAAAAGCGATGCACACTGGCATCGCTTTTTATAATCAATATGAAGTATTTTATTAGATTCTCATTACTAAACATTAATTCCAAAATTATTGCAAAGTGCGGCAAGTCCACCTTGATAGCCACTACCAATGGCATTGAATTTCCATTCCCCATTATGACGATATAATTCACCTACAACAATAGCTGTTTCAATAGAGAAATCTTCTCCAAGGTCATAACGAATTAACTCTGTTCCGTTAGATTCATCTACTACACGGATGTAAGCGTTAGATACTTGCCCAAAGTTTTGGTTTCTTTGCATGGCTTCATGAATAGTAGCTGTAAAACAAATCTTTTCAATATTTGCAGGCACCTTATCGAGTGCTACTTTAATTTGTTCATCATCCCCATCACCTGCACCTGTTAAATTATCTCCAAGGTGAATAACACTCCCTGATGGATGACGTAAGTTATTGTAAAATACAAAATCTGTATCTGATGTTACTTTGCCATTTACATCTGTTAAAAAAGCCGCTGTATCTAAGTCAAAACTAAAACCGCCATCATACTTATTAACATCCCAGCCTAATCCAACTACAATATTTTTAAGTCCTGGATTAGATTTTGTTAAATCTACTTTTTGACCTTTTGCTAATGTAATACCCATGTTCATTCCTCCTAAAATATTTTTCTTTTGATCCTAAGTTATCTTTTACTTACTTTTTTCTATTTACCTGATTGTTTTCTATACATCAAGACCATAGTTTTTACAAAGGGCGGCAAGTCCTCCTTGGAAACCACTACCAACTGCACTAAATTTCCATTCTCCATTATGGCGGTAAATCTCACAAACAACGATAGCTGTCTCAATTGAGAAATCTTCACCTAAATCATAACGAATCAGTTCCTTACCATTAGATTCATCTAATACATGAACATATGCATTTGAAACTTGTCCAAAATTTTGACCTCTTTCAAGGGCTTCGTAAATTGTAACGGTAACAGCCATTCTTTCTACATCTGCTGGCATCTTGTCAAATTCTAAGATGATTTGCTCATCATCTCCTTCACCTTCACCTGTGCGGTTATCTCCTGTATGAATGACTGCTTTATTTCTACTTTCTAGATTATTGTAAAAGATAAAATCTTCGTCATGATTCGTTTTACCATTACTTCCAACTAAAAATACAGAAGCATCTAAATCAAAATCATGTCCCCCTGAATATTTATTGGTATCCCACCCTAATCCAATCACAACCTTTTTAAGTGATGGATTACCTTTTGTTAAATCAATCTTTTGTCCTTTTGTTAATGTAATTGCCATAAGCTTACCCCCTATTTTTTATAATCTCTTTTTTAATCTATGCATATCTTCCTACTATTTGTTTAAGTGAAGTATCTCTTGTTCCATTACCAATAGAAGCAAATTTCCATTCTCCGCCATATCTATATACTTCTCCAACAACAAGTGCGGTATAACCTTGATAGTTATCTGTCAAATTAAATCTTACTAACTCTTGCTTAGTACTATTATCTACGATACGGATAAAAGCATCCTTAATCATTCCAAAATCTTGTCTTCTATTAATACAATCATAAATGTTTACTACAAAAACGAGCTTTTGAATCTGAGCAGGTACTGTTTTTAAATCTACGAAGATTTGTTCGTCGTCTCCGTCTCCTTCACCCGTTAAGTTATCTCCCATGTGGCAAACACTCTTTGACTCATGGGTAAGATTTCCAAAATAGACCACATCCTTATTAGAAAGTAGTTTATCTCCTTCAGCAAGCATAATAACAGAAGCATCACAGTCAATGTTCTTTTGACCGCCTCCAAATATCGTTGCTAGAAATCCTTTACCTGATGTAACAGGTTCCCAACCAAGTCCAACCATGATTTTGCTTAACCCTGCATTTCCTTTTGTTAAATCAATCTTTTGTCCTTTAACCAGATTTACACTCATATGCTACCCTCCACTTCTATTGTGCCCATTATGATTACTTTTGTCTTGTTTTCTTACTTAAATTATTTAAAATATTATCACTTCAATATGAAATTTTTATGGAAATGATTATATTCATTATAACATACTCATAAACCCATATCCTTTATTTATAAATAATTTAAATTTAGTTCTGTGTAAAAAGGATAACTTACAAGTTTGAATCAATAAACTAAAAAATATTTCCCATTTTTGCTTTCATATCCAGATTGCAATCTTTGCTTTCTTCGCTATCATTAAAAATATTCCCCATATTCGTATGAGCTGAAATATCACCTTTTAATTTTCCATCTAAAAAGATATTTCCTGTTTCTACTAAAGCCTCTAGAGACTCATTAGCATCAACATCTTCAATAAATGTATTACCCATATTATCTTTAATTGTACCCTTTTGAAGTTTTGTTTGGTTAATAAAAGCATTTCCTGTATCTACCCCTATGCTTAGTTCATCTACCTTACAATCCTCAATATTAGCATTTCCTGTATCTACATTTATTTTTGCCATTTTTGTTTGCAAACTTAGAATATCTACATTTCCTGTATCTACATTAATTTCTGCACACTTGAGTAAAATACCTTTAGGAACGGTAACACACAAAAAACAATCATCTTGTTCCTTATACTTTAAAAATTTTCCGTTTATTTCCTGAGAAATATAAAGTGTATCCCCTTTCACTTCATAATTCAATTGATACTTGTCACTTAATTGATAATGCTTAATGCCGAAATCTTTTCCTTCTGTTAAACACACATTTATGCCACACTCAATATCAAGGTTTATCTTATCGAAATGTTCGAATTTCTCATCAATAATTTGCTCTATCTGACCACTAGAGTTCTTTCCTTTCCAAGGTTGCCCCTTTTTATCCCTAGTATACCTATTACACTCTGTAACTTTCTCAGTTTTCACATCTATCGTAAATCCATACCGGTTTGTTTCATCTACTATGATGCTGCCTTTCCATTCACCTTGATCTACCCATCCAGACCACTTATTGAGGTATAAATCTATTTCACATCCTTCAAGATTCTTTCCTGTTTGTTGCTCAATATATTTTCTTGCAATCTTTTCTGCCTCTTCACGAGATAACAAACAATCTTTTTCAAAGGCTATATTATTTTTAACGGATTCCATGACATCGCTTGTAATATTACTTGCAAGTTTCTGTCCATAATCGCTCCAATATTCACCAGCATTTTCTCCCCATTGTACCCAGTACTCTCCTACATCTTCTCCCCATTGTTCCCAATCCTTTTCATTCCAATCTTTGTTCTGCCATTTATCATCACTCCAATCCCTAGTCTCATCACTTTTGTCTTTTGATATTTTTTTTGAATTCTTAAAGCTATTCTCTTTATAAATTTTTGCTTCCTGCATTTTTTGATCCCACTTTATGCCATATACCATTCCTGAAATTCCTAATCCTAATATACCACCAACAATAAGCATTGTTATTGAACTTTTCCCATCCAATTTAAGTTTCATTTTATGAATCCTCCCACTTATAATTTTGTTATGAATAAATTTAGTATATTGATTTAACATTTTCAAAAAATAAGAGAGTTATCATCAACTTGTAAACATTCGTTATCTACTTTGCTTATCCTTTCTTCGTCCTATCAGGTAAATAAATGTGAACAATCGTTCCTCTTCCTTCTTCAGAAAAATATTCAAAAAATCCTTTATGTGCTTCAATGATTTGATAGCATAAAGAAACACCGAGTCCAACTCCACCTGCTTTTCTACTCCTTGCTTTATCAATTCGATAAAACGGCTCTGCTATTCTCATCATTGCTTCCTTCGACATTCCCACCCCATTATCTTTTACAGAAATTTTGATCCATTCTTTAGCTTGTTGAATGCACTCTCTTCTACTTTCATTAACCAATTTGCTTTTCTCCAATAATTTCTCACTGCTGATCTTTTCAAATATCACTTCTACTTTACCGTCTTGCTGACAAGCGCGCATACTATTTTCTATAAGATTAATGAGTAGACTCTCAATAAGTACTTCATTTCCCCACATCCGTTCTACAAAAGCTTCTATGTTTAACTCCACACTTTCATAAAGTTTTTGTTTACTAAACAAATTTTCAATTCTTCCTTTTAATAAATTAACATCTATCATTTCCATTTCTTGATTGGTTTCCCGTAAATCAGCCATCTGCAAGACAATTTTGCTTAGTTTCTCTAGTCGTTTAGACTCACTCATAATATAATCTAATGCTTCTACCCGTTCATCTTCACTTAATGGTGCTACTTTCATGTACTCGGCATAACCTGATATAGAAGTAAGCGGTGTTCTAAATTCATGTGCCATATTATCAATGAGTAATTGTTTTTTCTCATTTTCTGTTTTGAGTTCCTCTACTTGCTCTTGTATCTTCTCACTAAGTGCATTAAATTTCTCACCAAGCACGCCAAATTCATCATTTCCTACAATCCTAATTTTTTCACTATAATCTCCTTGAGACATTTTCTCAGTCAAAGCAGCTAATTTCTTTAATGGGGATGTTAAGTAATTTAGAACAATACATAAAACAAGGGCAATTACAGCACTCATAATAGCATCTACACTAATTGCCATAATGACTAAATCACGTCTTGATGCCTCTAGTGAACCTAGCCCATAACCATAAAATAAAGTATAATCCTTACTAGTTTCTTCTAGAGCTGTTACTACAATAATGCTCTTCATTTCATCTATTGTCATAATAGCAACTTGCTTTTCATTTCCAGTTACGCTCATTCCACTAATTGCCGCTATATCATCTTGAAAAGTACTAGTTATTTCTTCATCTTCCTTATAAATAGCTAACATGACTCCCTGTTCACTATAATAAGAAAGATAACTCTCGAAAATTTTATTAAGTGAATCACTGCTCATTTTATCTAAAATATTTCTTCCTTCGATATCCTTACTTATAGAAGAAGCAATAAAATGTACTTCTCCTAATGCCTTCATCTTTACGCTCCTTAATTCTTCCTTATAAGAAAAGTGCATGACAATGAACATGCACAAATTAAACGCTATGACAAATACTAAAAGTACTACACTAAATGTTTTTTGCCAAAATTTCATAAGACACCTTTTCCAACTATGCTTCTTAGTATTCTTTGAAGCATTTGTATAAATTCTAATTTTATTACAATCTCTTTATATTTCTAATCGATAACCCACTTTATAGACAGTTTTGATATAGTCTTCTAATCCTAGTTTTTTTCTAATTTGTTGTATATGTACATCTACTGTTCTTGTATCCCCTTCATATTCATACCCCCAAGCTAAATTAAGTAACTTCTCCCTACTTAATGCTAGATTCCTATTATATACAAGTACCTCTAAAAGAGTATATTCTTGTGGTTTTAAGTCTACTATTTCACCTTTATATTTAACGATTTGGCTATCTAACTCTATGGTTGTGTCTCCTATTATTACCTCACTTGCTTGTTTTGTATTTCTTCTTAATACAATATTCACCCTTGCAATCAATTCAAGAATTTCAAAAGGTTTAACGATATAATCCTCTGCTCCAGAGGTAAGTCCTTCTATCTTGTCTTCAAGCTTATCCTTTGCCGTAAGAAATATAACAGGTATTCCCTTAATTTCTTTAATGAGCTCAAAACCTGATTTATATGGTAGCATCACATCTAAAATAATTAAGTCATAGTTTCCTTTTTGTATCTTTTCTAATGCTTCTTTTCCATCAAATGCCTGATCACACTGATGTCCCACTAAACATAAGTTTGCTTTTATAAGCTTGTTAATTGGCTCTTCATCATCAACAACTAATATATGCGCCATATTATCCGTAAGCGTCAATTCAAGCACACCTATAAAAAATACGCCACCGCTAGTATACTATTACTAGTCTTGTGGCGTATTA
>CAKVCL010000016.1 GCA_934725855.1 uncultured Cellulosilyticum sp.
GGTGACCCTGATGGTGTTGGTGACCCTGATGGTGTTGGTGACCCTGATGGTGTTGGTGACCCTGATGGTGTTGGTGATTCCGTTGAATTTGCCAAAATTTCACATTGAGTTCCATTCCAAGGGTTTACGTTATCTACTAATGGTATTGCTAAACAAATGATAATAACCCATGCTGAGCGTATTTTATACCGCTTTTTTTTAATGCTATTTTTCATAGCTATATCTCCTCCTCTGAATAGTTCAAATTTTTTCTTTTAATTATATTATGGTTTTCTTTTTTTACAACCTCATAGTCATAAATGGTATCTTTTTTATCATAAAATGCATTTTTCTTTACATAAGTTATAAATTTTCTCCTCTTGTGTTTTTGAAAATTTTATATAATATATACTATAGTCAATTTATACTTTAATTCATATACTTGCTATATAAAGTAATGACTATTTTATTATTCATTGAAAGAGGTGTATACACTTATGAAGCCGACCTTATATGTCATCATCCCTTGTTACAATGAGCAAGAGGTCTTGCCTCTTACTGCTCCTGACTTTTTAAAAGAACTTAAAATATTACAGCATAAGGATTTAATATCGCTAGATAGTAAAATACTTTTTGTAGATGATGGGAGCAAGGATGATACTTGGCAAATCATCTCTGAGTTTTCAAAGGTTAATCCTGCCTTCTGTGGCATTCGCCAAAGTCGCAATCGTGGTCATCAAAATGCGGTTCTTGCTGGTTTAATGGAGGCTAAAGCAGATTGTGATATTACCATTTCTATTGATTGTGATGGTCAAGATGATATTTCTGCTATGGAGGAGATGGTAAAGGCCTATTTAGATGGTTGTGAAGTCGTATATGGTGTTCGCAGTGATCGCTCTTCAGATTCTTTTTTTAAACGCTTTACTGCTGAGTCTTTTTATAAGTTCTTAAATTTTATGGGGGCAGAAGTTGTTTATAATCATGCTGACTACCGTCTTATTTCCTCTAAAGTTCTTGATGAATTTGAAAATTTTAAAGAGGTTAACCTTTTTTTAAGAGGAATGATTCCGTTAGTTGGTTTTAAAAATACTTCTGTTTATTATGAGAGGCACGAAAGAATGGCTGGTGAAAGTCATTACCCACTTCGAAAAATGCTTTCTCTTGCTTTTGATGGGATTACCAGTTTAAGTGTGAAACCTTTACATTTGATTACTGGATTAGGGGTGTTTGTATCCATCTTAAGCTTTATAGGTGTCATTTGGGCAGTTATTACAGAGTTGGGTGGTAAAACCATTACAGGTTGGGCAAGTACGGTTAGTATCATCTGCTTTATTAGTGGCATTCAACTCATTTGTTTAGGGGTTATCGGTGAATACATAGGAAAAATTTATATGGAAGTAAAGAATAGGCCTCGCTATATCATTAGTGAACGTACTTCCCAATTAAAAAGAAAGACTGAATCTATTAAGGAATTGGCACAGAAACATGAATAAATTAGAAAAAAAAACATTCTACATACTATTAACCAATATCAACATATTGCTTTTTTATCATCATTCTATCTTTATAAAAAGAGTTTTAGCATAACTAATTTTTTCATCTCGCTTTTTACTTTTTGGGTAACAGGTAGTTTTGCTTATATTCAGGGCAGAAATATACTAGAACTTTTTATGATTTATCAAAATCAATCCGATACCTATCACCATATGTATCTTAACATCCATAGTTTTTGGCTGATTTTTGGAGATCATTATGATGCCTTTCATACTTTTGCTATTCTCCTTACCTTAGTTATCTGTGGTCTTGGCTTATATACGATATTATCAGGATACAAATCTATAGACCGTGGTGAAAACTACTTAAATACTGCTTGCTGGTTTGTATGGACCTGTGTTTTATTCTTGCCTGCTATGCATGAACGCTATACTTATCTATTAGATATTTTACTTGTTTTACTTTGCTTTCTTAATAAGAAATACATTAAGTATGCTGTACTTTCTTTTCTCTTATCTTTTATCACTTATGGTGCTTACTTAATTGGAAATGAGGGTGCTCGCCCAGTATACGCTTTATTGTTTGTTATATCTTGGTTGCACTATACTTATGTTATTCTTGTATATATTCTTTATCTATTTGTTTAAATTTAATATTATTTTATGATAAAATGAATTAAGTAAATTTTTATACTCATTGTCCCAAGGAGGCTTAGTATGAACGTTGCTATAGTCGATGATTTACAAACTGACTCCAAATACTTGTATACTCTTTTAACTAATTATTGTCAGAATCATAATCTAATGCTTCATGCAGAATTATTTTCTGATGGAACTGAGTTTATTAAAAACTTTTCTCCAAACAAATTTGATATTGTCTTTTTAGACATTTACATGCCTAATTTAAATGGTATGGATACGGCTAAACAATTATTTAAATTAGATCCTAACTGTCATATCATTTTCGTTTCCACTAGTGCAGACTACGCGGTAGAAAGTTATGATGTTAATGCGCTTTACTATGTTATTAAACCCATTTCATCCGAAAAATTAGAGCTTGTATTAAATCGTTGTAAAGAGGCACTAATTGCAGATAACAAATATCTTACCGTTACAGCTAATAAATGTACTTTAAATATAAATTTTAAGGATATATTATATATTGAAACTAAGCTTAGAAAGTTAGGGATTCATACAACCTATGACGTCATTACCACTTCATCCACTTACTCAGATTTTCTTAATGCAAACTCACTAGATGAACGTTTTATAGAATGTTATCGAGGTATTATTATCAATATGGATCATATTTTAAAGGTCTTGGGTATTGATTTTCTTCTAGATAATGGTGAAAAGTTACCCATCAGACAAAGGGAGCAAAAGCAAATTAAAAATCAATATATGAATTATATGTTTACACATCTAAAAAATAATTAATAAAAATAATACAGGAGGTCTATCTATGAAGAAATTGCGTTTTCTATTACATTTTATTTTATCTGGTACAATGATAACCTTTATTGGCTTTCATACAGTTTTAGCTGAAGAAACTTCAATTTCATCTATTGACCCTACTCATATACCTTCTAAAGATTCTATTCCTTCTAAAGATACACCTCCTGTGGATTCTGTTTCTACTCCTAAAGATTCTTCTGATAGCACTTATTCTTCTTCCGCTCCTACAGATTCATCCTCTAAAGATTCTAGTTCTTCTCAAGATGTGCCTTCTAAGGATTCTGCTTCTATTCCTTCGGATACATCTTCTGATGACTCTTCTTCTCAGGATGTGCTTGATAAGAATTCTGGCTCTACTCCTACAGATTCAGCTTCTGACGACTCTGTTTCTTCTTCTCAGGATGTATCTGCTGAAGATTCAGCTTCTTCTCCTGCAAATTCGTCTTCTAACGACTCCGTTTCTCCTTCTCAGGATGTATCTGCTGAGGGTTCTACTTCTTCTCCTACAGATTCGTCTTCTAATGACTCTGTTTCTTCCTCTCAGGATGCGCCTGATGAGAATTCTGGCTCTACCTCTACAGAGTCATCTTCTAATGACTCTGTTTCTTCCTCTCAGGATGTGCCTAATGAGAATTCTGGCTCTACCTCTACAGAGTCATCTTCTAGCGACTCTGTTTCTTCTTCTCAGGATT
The DNA here is from genome assembly GCA_934725855.1 of uncultured Cellulosilyticum sp. Lineage (GTDB taxonomy): Bacteria > Bacillota > Clostridia > Lachnospirales > Cellulosilyticaceae > Cellulosilyticum. Next base: position 3,620 of record CAKVCL010000016.1, read on the forward strand.
CACCTTCTGATGGTTCGGCTTCGGCTCCTACAGTTTCTTCTAGTAATTCTGTTACTTATGAGGATATACCTTTAGAGGATAATACTATTTGCGGACTTCCTACAAATAATGAAAACTCTCTTGAATCTGAGCCGCCTTCTTATGAAATTTCAGATATTAATCCGCCTTCTTGCTCTCAAGCTTTACTCACATTACCACTAGCTGATGTTTCTTCTTTAGATATTCTCTCTAAGCTTCCTACTTCAGTTAGTGCACATACCACTGATTACCAATATGTACAGCTTCCTATTAATTGGCAAATTGACTCCTCTAGTTTTACTTCTGGAATAAACTACATAAAGGGTGTTGTAGATATAGGGGACTATACCACTAAGCTTTCAAGTACGGGAGTTTCTATTCCCATCATTATTTATGACAATGAGCTTCAAAATTTAGATACCATTAAGCCTAATGATTATAACAACTTCATCACACCTGTCCCTATTGGTGAAAGTATTGACTATCTTGCCTCCCTTTTATCCCAAAAGTATAACTGGGATTCTACTGCCCTAGAAAATGCTTGGTATACTAGTGGAATAAATTGGGATACCTCAAGTTTTGATAGTTCTACCGTTGGCTTAAAAGAGATTATGGGCACCGTTGATTTACCTTCTTGTATTCATTTAAGTGATGATCAAAAACTTTCACAGTCCATTTACGTCATGGAAAGTGACAAAATCGACTTAGGTGCCACATCTTTCAATAACGGTGAGATTACTAGTAAGTGGTTATATACCCTTGATAATATAGATCTAGCTAGTTGTTGGTACTCTACAGATTTAGTGAATTGGGATAAAGATACAGAGTATTCCTATATCGAGTCTAATCAACTCACCATTCCTTCATTTGCTTTAGATCCAGAGCAAGATTATTATTTTTATATTGAATATGAAGGTTCAAAGAGTAATATTCTCCACATCACTTCAAAAAATGGAGAGCTCATTTATAAACCCATTAATATTGATAATTCACGAGATGGCAGTAACTATGAAAATTCTGAGCTTCCTAATTCTAACCCTCTACCTAATGACACCAAGCTGCCTGATTTTGACCCATTACCTGGTAATCTAATTCCAGATGATGCATCAAACCAAGATACAGCTTCAGATTCTAATACAGCTGACAGTGAAGCTGTAACAGATTCCTCTACAAGCTTTACTGGTGAACACTTAAATACACTCATAGAAGTTAATCCAGAAACGATTTATTTTGAGAAGCAAGGCGTACTAGTTAATATTGACTCGGAGTTTCTTAAATCACTCAATCTATTAAAAAATGATATTTTCACGGTTGTTTTAAATATGGTAGGTTCTTACGGATTTAACTTGCAGCTTTTTGTAAATGATACCCCAATAGATGAACTTCCTGAAATGGAAGTAGAATTTCCTGTTGATTTAAAAGACCGAGCTTCTCTTGCTCTTACCCATATTGAAGAAGCTGAAAATGCTATTCCTGCCTCTAATTATAATGAAGAATTCTCTATAGCAAGCTATCACATCAATAAAGCAGGCACTTATATTCTTGCAGAAAAACAAGAGGATTATGAAAAAGATATGGATTCTACTGAAGTATTCACCCAAAATACCATTTTCCCTAATCCTCCTGATAATGGAACAAGTAATTTGTCTCAAGCGACATTCACCCAACCTTCCCAGTTTGCTGCAGCTAAAAAAGCTCACTCTTGGCCATCTTATTCTAGTGTAGCTGTGTGCATTACAGCTGCTAGCAGTGGACTTATCCTAACTTTAAGAAAATATAGAAGGAGAATGCACCATGAGTAATTTTCGCCTATACAAACTCCACTTTACTCTTAGTACTCATTTTAAAATCGTACTAAGAGTTTTCTTTGTGTTTTTATGTGCTTATTCTATTTTTAGAGTGCTTTATACTTATGACAACCAATATACACTTTCTGCTCCTCAACCCATTAATGGCCTACTTTCTATCTCTGAAAATGAGCTTGAACATTATCCTGTACGTTATTTAATTAGAGACTGGGAATACTATCCTAACGCCCTCCTTACCCCAGAAGACTTTAAAGCTGAAACGCCCCTTAGCTATAAGAAAAATATTTTTATTGGTCAATATGCGACACTAAATGCGGGCATTAAGCAGCTGTCTGTACATGGAAGCGGCACTTATAGGCTTACACTCAATTTGCCTAAAGATAGGCGCCTTTATGCTTTGCATCTTCCTGAAATTTTTTCAAGTTACCATCTCTATATTAATGATGATCTTTATTTAACTCTAGGGAATCCTAATCCCTCCACTTATATACCACAAATTCATGAACAAACACTGGTTTTCTCTGCTGAAGGGCTGACAACTTTATTAATTGCTGTTACAGGATATGATCATTTATACAGTGGCATGGTTCATCCTATTGCTTTTGGAGCCTACCAAAATATAAGCTACTTTACAGGGATTAAGTTACTTTTTAGAATCCTTATTTTACTTGTTGGCGTTAGTATCGGGCTCCTTTACATTTATTTTTATTTCAAAACGCGCCAAAAACAAAATCTCTTTTTTGCTTTGTTATGTTTTTGCACTTTGGGGTATACAAGCCATTATTTAATGCACGTCTACTTTACTACGAGTATTCAACCTTGGTATAGTATTGAACTGTTTTGCTCTTATGCCATGCTCTCTTTACTTGTCATCCTAACCAATCAAATTTGCCATATAAAAAATACTTTTTCCCGTGCAATAGCTTCTATTCTCTTTAGTTTTTCTGTCTTTGCACTATTAATTTCTTTACTTAGTGGCTTGCTTAATCCCACAATGCGTAGCACTTTTTCCACATTATGTGGACTGATTAAAGGAATCACCCTTTTCTATTTACTAATTACTACCCTGTTGTCTATTAAGAATAAAGTCACTCATGCTAATGCCTTACTTTTAGGTATTATTTTCTTTAGTATTGCACTAGGAGCTGATTTGGTTTCTCCTCTTTACGAACCTATCTACACCTTTCACTATAATGAAATAGGTGGCATGACCCTTGCCGCTATTATAGGTTCTATCTTATGGAAAGACCTTGTAAATGGTTACACTTTACACTTTCAATATCTTGAAGATAATAAGCAAATTCAGCGTCAGCTTGAACTTCAAAGAAGTCACTATGCCAAACTCAATGCCAAAATTCAGGAAACACGAACCATTCGCCATGACCTTAGACAACATATGCATCTTTTAAATACTTTAGTAGATGAGGAAAATATCATTGCTCTAAAAGAATATTTTAAATCTTACAACGCTACAGTTTCTTTTGATGCGCCACTTACTTATTGCCAAAATTATGCAATTGATGCCATTTTGCAATACTACAATGAACTGTGTAAGCAAAATGATATTGAGTATACTGTGTCTTTCTCATTTCCAGCTAAATCTCCTATCCCAGATACAGATTTTTGCATTATCCTAGGAAACCTTATTGAAAATGCTCTAGAAGCTTGCCAGCGCCAGACTTCTTCCCCTTGTTTTATCAAAGTTACTAGTGAAGTTAAAGACCATTCACTCCTTATCTGCATTCAAAATAGCTTTGATGGCGTATTACATAAACATAAAAATAGGTTCATTTCTTCTAAAAGAAATGAACTCGGCATTGGTACTTATTCGGTTACTTCTTTAGTAGAGCGTTATGAGGGAATGATTTCTTTTGAAGCAGAGGAAAATGTTTTTTGCGCCTCTATTATTCTGTTTCTTGCTTCAGAATAAACTGATTTCTACATACTATTTATTATTTTAAAGGCAATGTGATACTTACAATAGCCCCCTGACCAGCTTTTTTATTTTCAAAAGATAACTGTCCCTCATGTCCCTTTACTACTTTCTGACTCATATAAAGGCCTAGTCCGTAATGCGTTCCTGTGCGTGCTTTATTCTCGGTAAAAAATTGGTTAGTGCCCTTTTGAAGGGCTTCCTCTGAAAAACCTTTTCCAAAATCCTCTACTTCTATGATTAGCTTTTCCTCTCTCTCTGTTATTCGAAGTATGAGCTTTTTAGTGTCCATCGTTTGTTCTAACCCATTTTTTACAAGGTTTAAAACTACCCTTAATAAGCTTTCCCTATCTCCTTTATAGGACTTACTTTTTATTTCAAAACGCTTTTCAAGTGTCACCTGATAGCTCATGCAAAGCCTACTACATTCTTCTTCTACCTGCTCTATCCACTTTTCTAAACTAAAATCTTGCTTTCTTAGTGAAATGTTTTCCTCATCCTTGGTTGCATCAATAAGAAGCTTAATATAATTTTCAATTTGATAACTGCTTTTATCAATACTTTCTGCATACTCTAGAAGCTCTGAGTTTTCGCTCTCTTCTTTTAATAACTCGGCATTGCCCTTAATGATGGTTAATGGTGTTTTAATATCGTGTGCCAAAATAGAAATATGCTCTTTCCTTCTTCTTTCTGTTTCCCACTCATTTTTTAGTGAATTTGCTAAAGCCTCCTTCATAGTATCTAATGATTCTACAATCTCATTAAATTCTTTAATCTTAGAGGGTTGTAATTTAAAGTAGAGGTCCTTTTCTTGAATCTTTCTAGTAGCCCCCATCACAGGTGCTAGTTCCTTCTTAAGCCTCTTTGCAAATAGCGTAGCAATTGCAATAACCCAGCTTAAATTGAGTAGCCCTAAAACGACTAATAAAAAAAGTTCCACATTTGGAAACCAATGATGCCACCGTAAAGATGTAAAATGCATCTGCACATCATACTCAATGACACAGCTTTCATTTGTCCTTTCAATGAGTATATAGCGCTTTTGATAAGTTCCTAAATGAAAAAGAAAAATCTTTGCATCTTCAAGCGTTTCTTCATCAAAACTACCTTGTATATATTGCTTCTTCTCATCAAATAAACCATACTGACAAGTCTTCGGAATCAGTGCTTCATTAAAAGGGGTACTACTTTTTATGGCTTCTTTATTTTGTGCGATTTGATGTTCTGCATAATTAGCTGGCAGAAAGATGCCTAGCTTAAATCCAATATTAATGCTCAGAAGATATACTATGACAAGTACAATCATCCCTAATACTAAACTTAATAAATACTTAAGAAACATACCACTTAAGCCAATTCTATGCCTGCTTATTCCTGCCATTTGTACCCAATCCCCCAAACTGTTTCAATAGGCTTTTCATCATACTTTGCTAATTTAAAACGTATGTTCTTAATATGCTCACGAATGGCACTGCTGTTACTTTCACAGTCCATTCCTAGTACCTTTTCTAAAATCTGTTCAATCGAAAAAACTTGCCCTCTATTTCGAACAAGAAACTCACATATTTCATATTCGCTTTTCGTTAAAATAACCTTTTCATCCTTCACATAAAGCTGCTTCTCAGCTAGGTCAAAACAAAAATTTCCTCTTAAGATTCTTTGATGATACACTCTGTCATCTCTTCGCATATGTGCAGCTACTCTTGCACGAAGCTCTGTTAAGCTAAATGGTTTTCGTATATAATCATCTCCACCTACTCTAAAGCCTTCCACCATATCATCTTCCATGACCTTGGCTGTTATAAAGATAATTGGACAGTCAATCTTTTCCCTTGCTTTCTTACAAAAAGCAAAGCCATCTATTTCAGGCATCATCACATCTAATAAAATAAGATGATATTGATTAAGTTCACTCTCTATAAGCCCTACTACATTATTTCTTACTGTCACTTCATACCCTTCCTTGGAAAGTGCCTTCTGGACTAATTTGCAGATTTCTAAATCATCATCAATAACCAGTATTTTTTTCATATGATGCCCTCCTCATACTAAAAAGCAACTTTATAACAATAAATCATGATTTCTAATCTTGTGCTCTAATTCCTTGCCATTTGCTTGCCCATAAATTAAAGCCTACTAAACTCATTATGGTGATTAATCCAATCATGCCACATCCTTTTATCATTTCAGTTTTTATCAAAGCATTTACTCTATGATAAACACTATACTGTGTAAGGTAATTGACCATTCTTATACCCCATGCACAAGGCAAGAAATACCATATACGATCTCCTAATCCTGTATACATCAGTGCACTCATTAACGTATTGAAAATTCCTAGAGCTAGTCCGCTCCCTTTCCCAAACTCAAAACTCACCACATACTGAAATACATATAAACACAAATGGCATGCCAATACTACACCAAACATCTCTAAGTACCTAACCATACTTAAAGCATGATTTCCCATCCTCTTAGAAATCATGCCAAAACCTACTATTGCCACAAAAGCTGCTAACATCCCCATAATAGTTAGCATAGCTAACTTACCGAAATGAACTATCCTCCTGCTATAAGGTGCTGTAAGCATTCTAGAAAACTGGGCTGCTTCTTTTTCATCATCATAACTCATTCCTATAATAATCGCAATGAGTAACGGAAAAGCAAGCACTACAGCCTGTAAATACATCAATATCTTGTCTGTATCAGCCCATGGGGCGTAAGTATAATAGCTGCAAAATAGTAAGATTCCTAATAATGGTACCCCTATATGTAACCCTAAAAGCTTGGAATGTAGAAAAAGATAGCCTTCTGACTTTACTGCATGATAAAGTTCTCTCATACCTACACCTCTTTCTTCTCATAAGCCTTTGCACTTAACCATAAAACCAGTATAAATAATAAGCTGGAAATGACTAACCCTAAAGCAATCACACTTTTATCTGCTAAAGCTGCCCCTGCCTCTTCCACTAATAATCCATTTGGCATAATCCCTAGTATTGGACACATTAACCTAGCTGGGATAGCTACTGGAATCCACCAATAGCTTTCTACAGCACATAATGCTGCGATCACTAGATTACAAATCACACTTAATAGTACACAAATGCCCTCTCCCATCTTTTGAGCCAAGAACATCCACCCTACAATCTGTGGGGCAAAGGTTATACAAAGTGTCGCCATGCCAATCATCATTTTTCCAATAGGCACACTAAAACCAAATATCCTACTGCTCAGTAAGATGATGACTCCAAGTATCATATTAGCTAATACTACATATCCTATAGCAACCATAACCTTTGCATACCATAATTTTTTCTTATCCTCTACAAGTGCCAATAACCCATGGTTGTTCTTTTTCTCATCCTTTCGCACAAGGCTTGAAGCTACATAAGTAAAAATAAAAGGTAGAAACAGCATATACCACCAATTCATCATGCCTTCAAACACACCATATGGTAAAATGAAAATGGATAAAATAGCTAATGCACTAGGTATGATCCATATCATCTTATTCATAAAACTTCTTTTTTGTTTTAAAATTTCCGCCCTTACTAGATTAAACATTGTACATACCTGCCTTTCTAACAATCTCCATAAATAAACTCTCTAAATCTTGATTTTTCTTTATGGGATTTTCATACCAAAGCTTGCCTGCTACAATGATCCCAATATGGTCAGCTATTTGCTGTATTTCTGTTAGCGCATGGCTAGAAATCATCACCGTCATTTTCTTACTTGGGAAAGAACGAATCAGTTCTCTTAGCTCACTGATACCAATAGGATCAAGTCCATTGGTTGGCTCATCTAAAATCAGAAGCTTTGGTCTATTAAGTAAAGCAATTGCAATACCTAAACGTTGTTTCATTCCTAAAGAAAACTGTCCAGCCTTTTTCTTTCCTGTATCTGTAAGGTTAACCATTTCTAAGACTTCATCTATTCGATTTTCTGGTAAGTTATACATTAGGGTGCGTACCTTTAAATTTTCTCTAGCCGTTAGTTTTTCATAGATAGGTGCCCCTTCAATTAGAGCCCCCATTTGCCATAAATCTTTTCTTTGCCATGGCTTTCCTTCAAAGAGGATCTGACCACTTGATGGGACTTGCATGCCTGTAAGCATCTTCATCAAAGTCGATTTGCCCGCGCCATTCGGTCCTAATAAGCCATAAATACTTTCTCTTTCTATATGAATATTAATGTCCTCATTAATCTTTTGCCCCTTAATTTGCTTACATAATCCTTGTGTTTCAATGATATATGAATGCTCCATTTTATTTTCCCTCCAATTAATATAAACTCTTCTTGACTCACTTTTATGCTTTATATAAAGAAGTTTAAAAAGCATTTATAAGGATTTTATAAGGATACAAAAATAGAGCTATAAGCATCATTAGCTTTAGCTCCATTTTCCACTTCCTAAATCACTTTTTCTTTTAAAATTTCTTTTAATCTAATGACGGTATTATTTAAAATATCAATCTGACCACTTAAATCACTAATATCTCTTCTATTACTGTCAATCATATGACTAATATTAATAACTTCATTATTTTCATTACTAATCATCTTTACAATTGTATCATTATTGGATGCAACTAAATTTACATTTTGAGATTGTTTATTTTGTAGTGCATCTACATCTATAATGGATTGTATGGATTGGTCTAATAAATGAATCATCGTTTCAATACCTTCTACAGTATTTCCCAAAACCTTATTTTGGTTTACAAATTGCTCTGTCGTATCATTTAATCTAACTGATACTTGATTTACACCATCCTTTATCTTATTCACAATGTCTTTGACATTCTCCAAAGAATTTTTCGTGTTACTTGCTAGTTTTCCTACTTCTTGTGCTACAACAGAGAAGCCCTTTCCTGCTTCTCCAGCACGAGCAGCTTCAATGGATGCATTAAGTGCTAATAAATTAATAGATTCTGCAATATCATTTACCAAAGCTAAGGTCACATCTATTTCATCAGTTCTTGCTAATAGATGATTCATTACTTCTACTGTTTCAATCGTATCTCCTTTTGTTTTCTCACTAACAGCTACCAAATTCTTAAGCGCTACCTCATTACTATTAGAAAGTTCCATTAACTTTTTAGAATGCTTGTCAACTTCCTGCATCTTGCTATCTACTTCACTACTACTTTCCGTAAGTCCTTTTAAATGCACTTCATTATTATTAGATTTTTCAAGCATCTCTTTGTTACTCGTTAATAAAATTTCAGCAATAGAAGAAAGTTCCTCTGTAGCTGCGCTTTGATTTTGAGAGGCTGCTAAAATACTCTCACTAGATTCTGATATTTGCTGAGTAATCTCTGAAACATTTTTAAGCACTCTTCTTACTAAGGCATTGTTACTTGTAATTTCCTCCTTTTTCATATTAATCAAATATTTTCTTATAAAAATCAACATAGCAAAATGCTGAACCATAGTTAAAATATAGCATACGACTCGAAGTGATAAATCCGTTATAAAGAGCGCATCCTTAGTAGGTAATGTGTAACCACCCCTCAAAAAAGTAGTCGCTAAATAAATAACCGTAACAAACGATAGTGCTATTGCACTTAACTTAATGTCAAGAAAAAAGGAACAGAAAAATACAAAGAAAAAGCTAAATGCCCAAAACTCTCTAGAAGGCACTAAATTCACAATAAATATATACTGTAAACAAATAACGAGAATAACAAAATACTTGCCATACTTCAACATATTTGGTTTAATAACTCCGTCTTCATAGGCATTCTTAATTAAATAAGTTGCAATAACTACATAAATAATACCTAATACTATAAAAATGCCTAATACTCCAAATGAAAGGCTTGGATAGAATCCTAATACTTTAAAAAGTAGAAAAAATATATCTGCACATAAGACTGCTCCGCTTACCCCAATAAGCACCACCTTATAAATGCATGCAATGTATAAATCTAAAATAGATATCTCTTTACTATTCTCTGTTTTCATAAGCTTTTCCCCCTAATACAATTATATAAGACGACCTTCTTCTCAGATTTTTCTGTGAATTTTTAACACATTTGATTATTTTCTGTATTGTTTCATTTTAACTAATTATACACTCTTTTAAACTTAAATTCAATTTTAACTTTAAGGGAAATACCTCTCTCTTGTTATGCAGCAAGCTAAAGAAAGCATAGGTACAAATTATAAACTTTGTTCCTGCCCTTTAATCCATACCCTATTAACTTGCACATTTTCATCAAATAATACTAGATCCGCATCATATCCTTCTTCAATTAAGCCTTTTCTATCCTCTACCTTGCAAAACTTTGCAGGATTATAGGTTGCCATTTTAACAACTTCATGTAGTGGTAGTTTGCAATGATCATGCACATTATAAATAGCTTGATCCAAAGTTAAAACTGAACCAGCTAGTGCGCCATTTTCAAGCCTTGCTGCCCCCTCTTTAACATAAACGTCTTGCCCGCCTAGCTCATATTTGCCATCAGGCATACAACAAGCCATCATAGCATCTGTTATTAAAAGCATCTCATCTGTAGATTTTTGTTTATAAGCAATTCTTAGCGCTGGATAACTCACATGAATGCCATCTGAAATGGTTTCAGCTGTTAAATGCGTATCAAAAGCTGCTCCTACTACCCCAGGCTCCCTATGATTAAAGGGGGTCATCGCATTATAAAGGTGGGTGACATGTGATATTCCCCACTGGGTAGCTTTCATCATCTCCCCATAAGTTGCCTGAGTATGACCCACGCAGCAAACAATCCCCTTACCTGTGGCGTATTCAATTAGCTCTTTAGCCCCATTAAGTTCTGGTGCTAAAGTCATGGATACCACTATTTCTTCACATCCTTTTACAATTTCATCATAAGCTCTTATAGAGGGTAATAATAAATATTTAGGATTTTGTGCGCCTATTGCCTTGGGATTAACAAAAGGCCCTTCTAAATGAGCCCCTAAAACCTGTGCGCCATCTATCTTAGAGTTTTTTCTTGCAAGCTGCATCTTGTCTTCTTGTGCTCTATCCCTCATAAATGCTTTAATTGCATGTAATGTTTGATTAATTTCAGGAATAGAAACTGTCATAGTGGTCGGCAAAAAGGCTGTTGTTCCATGTTTTACAATGGTCTTTGCAATCCCTTCTAGTGCCTCAGTCTTTCCATCCATCGTATCATAACCACCGGCTCCATGAAGGTGTATATCTATAAATCCTGGGGACAGGTACATCCCTTTGGCATCTACTATTTCTTCCTTTATAAATGTGTTATCACGTTCCTTATATGTTGTTTCCTTTATACTCATTGCTAAATTCTCTTTATAACTATTTGCCACTTTATTTTCTAGAATAATCCTTGTAATCTTCCCCTCACTTACTCTTATCGCACCTTTTTCTATCCTATCCTTTAAGATCATCTGGCAATTTGTAATCCACACTTTTCTTCCCACTTTCTTTATCTTAGATCTCCTTATTCTAGTTCTATGCTAGAAAAACATAAAAATAAAAGGCATTGCAATTTATGCAATACCTCTTATTTTTAGCCTTACAAATTAATTTGTAGTGCCCCTGCCAAGGATTCGATATGTCAGGATTCGAACCTGTCACTTCTATAACTGTGTCTTCCAATTTAAGATACACATCGATTATTTATCTTAAATTATCATAGCACAGATTTTCCTAAACGTCTACCCATTCTTCCACATATATCTGCTTCTCTAAAATATTTTTTTCACTTTCGTAAGCTTCCATAGAATGTTCAATATTTTCTAAAACAAGCATTGTAATGCTTACCTGAAATCATTGATTTTAACAACTATTACAATTAAAATGAATAATAAGTCATCTGATTCTTTATTATATTTCAAGTGTTAATTATTTCAAGGAGGATAAAATGAATACCACTGATAATAAGGAAAAATATATCTATTCTACATGGCAATTATACGGCTTACTTTTTGCAACGATTTTTACTCTATTTGTTTTATTTCATAGCTTTGATTTAGATCAACATATTCGGCTTATACAATCAGCCATGATGATTATAATAGTTATTTTATTAGTTGAATTGCTTTATATCCCTCAAAAAAGACTAGAGCTCATTATACTTATAGGTTTTGTCATGCGTATTGGTTACATGCTTTATACAAGCTGCACGCTAAGAAGTCATGACTTAGGAGGCTCTTATGGTCATGCTGCTTATATTTTTCAACTACTGGAGGGACATCTTCCTAATTCTGATTTAGGATTATGGGGACAATTTTATCACCCACCACTTTACCATGCCCTCTCTGCCATTACTATTAAATTAACTCGCCTTTTTATCTCTTCTCAGGATTCTTTCGAACTTCTTGAAGGTGCCAAAATTGTATCCTGCTTTTCAATGTGTGCTATGCTTTTAGTCATTAAAGAAATCTGCAAAGAAATGCATTTAGACCAAAAAGCAACGCAAATCGTTCTTTTACTCTCAGCTTTTTTACCCAACTATTATTTATTGGCGGGTAGAGTTAATAATGATGCTTTAGTCATTTTTTTCATGACCGCTAGCATATTATACACACTCAAATGGTGGCATGAGCATAGTCTAAAAAATACCCTCTATCTTGCACTAATTTTTGGATTAGGTATGATGACTAAACTTTCTATGTGGATCATGGCATTACCAACGGGCATTGTTATGCTTTGTATCTTTTTTAAAGAAGCTAAAAGCATAGAAAATCTCAAAAAATATTTTATCTTTGCCATGGTTAGCTTTCCTTTAGGCTTATGGTATCCTATAAGAAGTCTTATCTTATTTGATATGCCACTTTCCTATGTGCCAGTTCCAGGAGATGACATATACTGTGGCAATCACAGTATACTGGAGCGTTTCTTATCTATTCCAATAGTAGAAAGCATCCAAACACCTTTTAATCACCCTTTTGATGACTATAATATTTGGGCTTATTTATTTAAGGGTTCTTTATTCGGAGAATTTACACTTTCTACTTATAAAGGTTTACTAATAATGCTTTTAGTTCTGTGGTTTATCATCTGTCTTCTTGGTACAATCGCACTCATTTATACCCTACAAAAAGTCATCCAAACTAAAAATAAAAAATGGTTTTATTTACTAGGCATATTGACATCCGTCTTTATATCTTATATTATCTTTAATCTTCAATATCCATTTGGTTGTACTATGGACGTTCGATATATCATGGTGCTCCACGTATTATTCGCATTATTTATAGGGAAAATGGTAATGACTCTTCAAAAAAAATACTACATAAATTTTGTGACCGTAAGTGTGTATCTTTTTTCTATCTGCTCCATTATAACTTACTGTCTGCTTAATGAATAACACACTTAAAAAGCACCCATAGGGTGCTTTTTAAGTTTCATGATATTCTTTTTCTGTATTAACGTTCCAGATGTTATCTTTATTTTTTCTTCCAGAGCATATATTTTTTACTGCCTCAAATGACGTACACATAGAATGATCTATATTATTGTAACGATGTTGACCATTTCTTCCTACACAATACAAATTATCAATGGTATTTAAATAGTTAATTAATGTATCTATTTCATTGTATGTATCAAAATAAGCAGGATAAGCTTTTTTGACACGTTCCACATGAGTGTCTATTACCTCATCAGCTGAATCAATGAGCCCTATTTTTATCATCTCTTCTACTGCAAATGCTGAAAACGCAGTATCTTCCATTAGCCAATAGGCATCCTTCTCATTGACAAAATACTCTAGGCCAAGCCAAACGGTATGTTCTAAATCACTTACCATGTAAGGCGACCAGTTATTATAAATCTGAAATCGCCCCATTTTTACCCCTCTGTCTTGAACATATACCCAACAATCAGGCACGATATCGCCTACTGTCTTAATAGATGTGTTATTTTTTATTTTTAATTTTGGTACCAATACCCCTACTGTCATATAGTCTCTATAAGGAAGTCCCTTTGCAATTTTTTCCACCTCTCTAGGTACATCATTCATGCCACTTATAAGATCCTTTAATGGCATTGAAGAGATCACTAGGTCACCCTCCACTGTAAAGCACTTTCCATCTTGCTCATAAGTTAATGCCTTAATCATATTATTTACATCTTTGTGAATTTCAGTGACTTTAGCATTTTTTATGATTTTACCACCTAAATTAGTAATCTTCTCACCTGTTACTTCCCATAATTGTCCTGGTCCTAATTTAGGATAACTAAACGACTCAATAAGTGAGGTTTCCACCTTTTGGCTTTTCTTATTTAACCTTCTTCTAAAAACATCTTTAAGTACTGCAAAAATAGATAGCCCTTTTACCCTTTGGCTTCCCCAAGAAGCATCAATTTCTCTTGGATGTCTTCCCCATAAATTTTCTGTATAATATTCAAAAAACATAGTATATAACTTTTTTCCAAAACGATTGATATAGAAGTTTTCCAGATTCGTTTCTGGCTTTTTATGAAATACTGCCTTGCCATAAGAACATGCCACTTCTATCGTCTGCATCCATCCCATGTTCTTAAAGGTATCCCATTTCATTGAAATGGGATAATCAAAAAATTTACCTGAAAAATAAATTCTTGATACACGCTTTCTAAATAGCATAACCTTATCTTGTGTTTCTGGGTCTGGCCCACCTTCTTTAAGTATTGTATCTCTTTTTAATAACCGATCATCTTTAGATAACTTGCCTTGCATAGGTAGCATTTTATTCCACCATTCATTAACACAGGGCACCTTTGAAAAGAAACGATGCCCTCCCATATCCATACGATTTCCTTTATAATTAACAGTCCTCGCGATCCCTCCTAAATCATTGCTTTCTTCTAAAATAATCACTTCATATCCTTGATGCTTACTCAGTAATTCGTAAGCTGCTGTAAGTCCTGCTGGTCCTGCCCCAATAATAAGTACTTTAGACATCTATTCGCCCCTTATTTCTATATATATTTTGACAAATGCGTGATTAATGAACTATTCCTCTTAATATCACTCATGTCAACCATCTAGATACTTATTTTAATCATAGACTTCATATCTCTGTTTTTCAATTCTTTATACACAAGCCGCACATTTTATTACACAAACAGCAACTATATTTACATAAATTTATCTTAGATTTTCTGCTTTCTATCTTTTAATTTTTTCACATCTTATCCTACAAATTATTCTAGCAGTGCATTCACTTGACCTACCATATCGTTTAGTTCATTAATACTGGTTGCCAAATCCTGTATACGTGATTTATTACTCTGCACTAATGTATCGGCTATTTTCATTTTTGATGCTTCCTACTACATCATTATTGAATGCCATTGTTTCTTTCGTATAATCATTTTGCTGATAAGCTAACTGATTAACTTCTTCTACTGTTGTAGCAGATTGCTTTAACTGTTTAATCATCTCTTTAATCCCTTGAGCTGTCTCCAGCAGCATCTCATTTTGTTTAATAATTTGTTTGGTATTATCTTGCGTTAAATCTTGTACACTTTGTACGCCTATCATAAACTCACTCACTACTTGATTAACATTCGTTAAGGAAACTTTTGTACTTTCTGAAAGTTTTCGGACTTCCTGAGCAACCACAGCAAATCCTCTTCCTGCTTCCCCCGCCCTAGAGGCTTCAATATTCGCATTAAGTGAAAGCAAGTTAGTTTCCTCAGCTACCCCTTCTATGAGACGCAATAAGTCATCAATCTGTCTTGTTTTTTCTTGCAGTTGGCTAGCTTTATCTAAAGTATGCTTCATAGAAGCACTAATATTATTACTAATCTCAAGTACCTTATTTAGTGCTTCCTCTTTTATCTCTGAACTTACCATGAGCTGATTTGAAATATCTTGTGTGGTTTTTATTTTTGCCATAACATTTTCGCTGCTTGTCCCAAGATACCTAATATTATCTGCACTCTTTTGAGTTCTTTGTAAGATTACTTGATTACTCTCACTCATATTGGCACTCATGCCTGCTATTTCTTCTATGGACTTACTTTCTTCCTCTGCAATTTGTAAAATGGAACTACTTGTTTGACTTAACTTTTTGGACAGTAGCATGACTTTAGCTAGTAAGGCTTCTGTTCGCTTAGCATTTTCTTCCACCTGATCTTGCTTGGCATTGATTAATATGTTTGTACAATATTTAATAAACAAATAAATAATTGCTAGCAATAAAAACGCACTAAATAAATTAGGGTTTTTTAGTAATTGAGGTGAAACAATTGCCATAAGTACTGTTTCAATAGCAATAATAATATATTGAATTGCTAACTTTCTTCTGTTAATAAATACCATATTCAAACATACACATATTAAAATCGCATATATAAAATCTGAACTTGGATCTTTAAAATAAAAAAGTGGATAGTTTATCCCAGTCACTACAATCGCAAGATTTTCCGAATATCTATAGTATTTTTCCTCTAGCTGTCCTTTTTTGACTCCTGACTTTGCATAAAATAAATATCCCTGTTTGTCCATATGCAAAAATAGCAACAAGTAGCCCTAGAATACCCCTTTGAGTTTGTGCATACGCAAGCATATCTAAAACGCCTGCTGAGCCTGACATAAAACATACAACCGCAAAGAAAAGTGTACTAATTTTTATGCTCTTTTGTTGGTATTCACCAATTACTGTTTTTTGAGTCTGATTTTTTACCTCGATTGTTGTTTTCATATCAATCTCCTCCTCTGCTATTAACATTTTTATCTTGTTACTTTAGTTCAATATGTTAATTCGCTATACTATACATACTTCAAAATTGCTAACTCTAATATCAAAAAAAATCCTCTTAAATACCACAGCTAAAGCAATCTGTGCAGAATTAAAAAGATATTTCACCTTCAAAAAGTGACTATCATTATAATATTCTGCTAGTATCTTTAGTTCTTTAGTTCCCGCCATATTTGGCATAGCTCTACAATCAATAACTAACTCATACTCATGTGCATTAATCTTTTTTACTAATTCTTTATATTTCGTCAAAAAATTCTCTAATCGTTTCTCATTTGAAGGCATCCAATTTATAATGTCAATATGAAATATCTTTAACTCTACATCTAATTGAAACGAATAAAGTTGACCTTCATCAATCATTATTTCACTATTCTTCTCATCTCCCCCTCGGGTAATTGAAAGAATTTTATTAATAAAAGTTTCTCTAAGAATTTTTACTAGCATAGGATTTATATTGGGATTTGAATTTTGAGTGCAATCCTCTATAATGCTGTATAATCCCTCTTTATATTGTGCATACTGTGTTCCTTCGGCTCCCTCTAGCAAAATCCATAAAGTCATACTTACTTTTGAATTAAAAATTAATACTTCTGGAAATAGTGGCTTTAAATCCATATTAAGACAGATATTATCTATATTTTTTACGGCTTTATAATAATACGTTGAAATATAAGCATCCAGCTGAAGAGGAATATCTCCAATAACTTCATCAAAAATTTCATTTTTTCCGTTAAAATAATTATATAAATTACCAACTGTGGTAAATGCTTCTTTTGCAATTCTATCTAAAAATGTTTTTTTATACCCATACTTAAAAAAACATATTCTTGCAGCTTCTACTATCTTCGACTTTAATATAGGACTTTTTACCTGCATTCCCAAGCCTCCTTATAAGACATTCTAATAATCACCTAAATTATTGTAAATATAATCTGTTCAATAAAAAATTGGTCTAATATTGAATTACACTTTTGCACTATAATTCGATATTAGACCATTCCTTTGTAATGTTGTTATTGATTACTGACTTTGCCTGTTAAATAATAAACTGCAATCCATACCACACATGCCATGATAACGAATAACCCATCTTGTTTTAAAAAAAACTCCTATAAACTTAGCAGTCTTTCCCGTTCCCTACTAAGTCTATAGGAGTCTTATACTTTAATTATTCCTTATTAAACAAAAGATTATTCTTTATAAATAAAGAATTATTCTTTTACACCACCTATTGTTAATCCAGTTACAAAGTATCTTTGTAAGAATGGATATAAGCAAACAATTGGAAGCATGGTTGCAATCGTTGCAGCTGCACGAATTGAAGTTGGTGTAACTGCATTAGCGCTTAATGCGTTTTTCATCGTTTCCACACTAGCCCCTTGATTACTTACAGTGGCTAATAATTTCATTAACTCATATTGAAGGGTGGTAAATTCACTCTTCATACGGTTGTATAACATGGCATCAAACCATGAATTCCATTGTCCTACTGCTACGAATAAGGCAACAGTTGCGTATACTGGTTTGCAAAGCGGAGAGATAATCTTTGTAAAGATTGTGGTATAACCTGCCCCATCAAGTTGTGCAGATTCTTCCAAGCTCTCTGGTATGCCTTGCATATAGGTTCTTAATACTAACATATTGAAAGCACTTACCATACCTGGGATAACATATACCCAAAAAGTATTGGTTAAATGTAATTTTTGATAAAGGATGAAGGTTGGAATTAATCCACCATTCACATACATAGTAATAACCCAGAATAATGATAATTGATTTTTAAACATAAAGCGTTTACGGCTTACAATAAAGGCAAGTACTGCATTGGCAGCTAATGCTAAAAGTGTTCCAATTACTGTACGTGCTACAGAAATCCAAGCACCAACTAATAAGTTATTTTTGCTAAGAACCGTTTTGTAATTTTGGAATGTAAACTTTCTTGGTATAAGATGGATGCCACCTCTAAGGGCATCTGTTCCATCATTAAAAGAAATAGCTAATGTATTCAGTACAGGATACAATGTCATAATGACAAATAAAATCATGAAAAGTGTATTGAGTACTGTAAAAGTAATATCTGCAGCTGATTTTCTGTATTTTACAGGTTCTGAAACAAACTCGTCTGTTTTCTTTTTAAGCTTCATTCTCTTCTCCTCCTTAGAATAGGCGTTCTTCACCGAAGCGTTTTGATATCTTATTAGCTATAACAATTAAAATAATACTTACTAAGCTTCTAAAGATACCTGCTGCAGTACCAAGAGAGTAGTCAAGTTGACTAATACCCCATTTAAGAACATAGATGTCGATTGTTTGTGATACGTCTTGTACTAAACCATTTCCTAAAAGATATTGAATCTCGAAACCTGCATTAAGTACATTACCTACATTAATGAGTAATAAAATCATAATGGTTGATTTAATACCTGGTAAAATAATGTGAACGATTTTTGCCCATCTTCCAGCACCATCAATTGCAGCTGCTTCATATAAAGTTGGGTCAATAGAAGTAATCGTTGCTAAATAAATAATGGCATTCCAACCAGTTTCTTTCCATACGTTAGAAAAACCAACAATCCACCAGAAATATTTAGGATAAGCAAAGAAGTTAAGGGGTTGATCAATCACACCTAATGCCATAAGCCCTTCATTGATAATCCCTGTTCCTGAAAGTAAATCATGTAAAATACCTGTTACAATAATCCAAGAAAGGAAGTGAGGTAAGTAAGAAATAGTTTGTACCACTTTCTTGCCACCTCTTGAATGCACTTCATTTAACAAAATAGCAAATACAATGGCTGTCACAAAAGAAAGGACTAAGTTAATCACACCCATTGCTAGCGTATTACGAAGCGTTAATAGGAAGGTATGATCAGAAAATAACATTTTAAATTTAGTCAGTCCAATAAACTCAGACTTAAAGATACCTAATTGTGGTTTATAATTTTGGAAGCCCATGAGCCATCCAACTAATGGAACATAATAAAAGATAATACCATATACCACAAAGATTGCTGCCCAAAACATTAAAACTTTCTGTTTCTTGAACTCTTTCCAGTCAAATTTAGATCTGGGTGCTTTTACTTTTTCTGCTTTCGCTGCCATGTTGTTCTCTCCTTTACATAGAAGTGGCAACTATAGTTAACCTATAGCTGCCTCCCCAAAATCTACTTAGTTTTGATATTTTTTAGCATTTTCAATTCTTTGATCTAGCTCAGTTTGCATTTCATCTAAGAATGCTTGTGGGTTAGCACCATTGTATGCTTCCATATATTCATTCCAACCTTTTTCAAAGTCAGCAGCCATGATAACTTTTGGAAGGTAAGCATGTTTTAATTCACCCATCTTAAGCCAAGCAGTACCACCTTCAGTAGCTGTTGTCATTGTATTTGAGTAAGAATACATTGGGAACCAAGGACCTGGAACTTCATCAGCAGGGTCCATCATTTCAAGGTAAGTTTCAGCACCATAAGCTGTTAAAGCTTCTTGAACATCTTTTGGAAGACTCTTCATGAATTCTGATGGTTGTTGTGATGGATCTGCTGCATTTAATTTATCATCTAATAAACCTGTGTAGTTTAGTAAGTAAGAATATGTACAAAGATGAGAAGCTTTGTAAGCAGAATCAGATACTTGTGCCCATTGTTCTTCATTTCTTTCGAATAAACCACCTTCACCAACTGAATAGTCTACACCTTCAATACCCCATCCACGAAGGATTCTTACTTCTGGTGAAAGAAGATCATTTAAGAATTGTAATACACCTTCTGGATCTTTACAGCTTACACTAATACCAATACCGTTTGCTGGGTTGATTGCACTTTCTGTATTGTAGTCTGGTGTAATACCATCATGAGCTACTAATGCAAATGGAATATAGTTGCAACCTTGAGCGTCTAAACCTTGTTGTTTAATACTATCTCTAGCATTTTGGAATTGCCATGTTTGGTCAACCATACCAAGTACACGACCACTTGATAATTTAGCAATGTATTCATCATAGCTTTGTGTAAAGGCTTCTGGATCTACAATTCCTTTAGCAAATTCTTCATTTAATTTTTGGAAGTATTGTTTAGCTTCATCTATTGTATTGTAGTCTACAATTTTTTGTGTATCTTTATCAACGATTACTGAACCATCATTTGGATGTCCTGCTAAGAATTGTGGTGGATTCTCTAAGCAGAAGTAACGCCAGTCATCACAAAGAATGGTATAAGGAATATTGGCTGTTCCATCTTCCATAGTTGGATTTGCAGCGTTGTAATCTTCAATTAATTTGAAGTAATCATCTAAGGTTTTAAGTTCTGGATAGTTTGCCCATTTAAGAACACGAGATTGAATCCAGAATGCTTCACCTGGAGTTGGTGTCATATCTTTTTCATATGGGTTACCGAATTGAGGAATCCAGTAAATATGTCCATCATCTTGACGACATTTATCCCATTCTTCTTCTGACCAGAAGTTTTGAAGGTTTGGATATTTAGGTAAATAGTCATCAAGTGGAATTAATGCACCTGCTTGGTATAATAATCCTGTACCATCACTACCATCGATTAAGTCTGGATATTCACCACCAGCAATTAATGTACCAACTGCTTCAGAAGCTGTTTGACCCGTTAACCAAGTTTCTTTTACTTTTGCGCCTGTGATTTCTGTAATCTTTTGCTGGATTTCATTGTCATCATTAAGTTCATCTCCAGGAACTGCAAAAAACGCTGTGTACTCTCTTACTTCACTAGAAGAATCTGCTGTTTCGTCACTTGCTGCACTGCCATTTGAGCCAGAGTTGTTTGCAGCTGTGGTATTGCCACCAGCATTACTACTTCCACAGCCAGTAATCATAGTAATTGCCATAGCAGAAGCCATTACTGTTGATGCTACTCTTTTTAATTTCATACCTATCTTCCTTTCTCTTCATTAAAATAAACCCATCACTTTTTAATTTTGTTATTTGCATTTCTTAAATACATTCTATCAACTAATCCTTTCCATTCAAACCAGATAAAAAATAGATTTAATCATGGTAAATTATATATAAAAATACCCATGGATAAACTTATATTTTTGTGTATCCATGGATATCATTATGTATTTTATCCAATAATTAAGCCTTTTTAAACACTTGTTTTCTATATTTTGTAGGGATAAAGTTTATTTTGCCATACTCTTTCTATACTTTGTAGGGGTAAAATTTATTTTGCCATACTCTTTCTATACTTTGTAGGGGTACATCCTTTAACTGTAATAAAGCGCTCGATAAAATAATCTAAATTTTTATACCCCACTTCCTCTGAAATTTCATAGACATGTTTTTGTGTTCGTAATAGAAGTTCGGCGGCTTGGTCAATTCTACAACTATTTAGATAGTCCTTAAATGGCATCCCATATTTCTTTATAAAAATTTGACCAAGATACGCACTATTCACAAAATACTTTTTGCTTAAATCTTTTAAAGTTAAGTTTTCACTGAAATGCGTTCTAATCTCTCGCTCAATCTCTAAAAGCACACCACTTGATAAATTCTTTCTAAGCTGAACCAAATATTCTGCATACTCAATTGTAAATTTGGTAAAATGCTCTATATCGATTCCTTCTTTTACTTCACTAAAAATTCCTTCACTAATTCTGTGCATGATTTCTTCTTGATTCACACTAGAATCCTGCTTGGAAGCTACATGAATGAGTTGAAAAAGTAAATAGTTAATATTTAATTCTAGTATCTTTGTATTCATGCTCATTTCATTCATTTTCTCATATAAGCACTCTACTTTTTCCTTAATGCCTTCATGATGATCTTTAACGATTTCATCTATTAATTGATCTAATATATCTTTACATAAGGTCTTGTTTAATGTGCCTCTTTGATTTTCTTTATCATAATAATAAAGCTTCTTTCTTTTACTAAAACCTCTGTAAACCTTCATAGTACTAGCATTTCTATAAGATTCACCAATCTCTTCTAAATGTTTTACTTTATCTCCAACAAATACACAAATCTCTACCTGCATATCTTTTTGTAAACATTCTATCAGCCCATTTAGATAACTTTGTTCATCTAAACCTTTTTCTTCTGCCATTTCACTGCAATATAAAATACCAATCTCATAACCTCGATCAACATTATTAATATTCCAAATACAATGGCTACTGTAGTTATCTCCTAAGTAAGTTAGACATCTTTTATAAATTTCTTTTTGAATTTGTTGTTTTGCTACATCTACATACAGATAGCAATAGGCCTCACTTTGAGCCACTTGTCCCTTCACATACTTCAAATTGTTTTCATCGTATTTTCCCATTAATATTGCCACAACATTGCGCGATAAATAGGCTTCATCTCTTAATCGTTTCTCTTCTTTTTCTTTTTGCTGAGATTGATACTGACTCGCTACTTTTCTTAGAACGGCTATCAGTTCTTCTTCTTTAATCGGTTTTAATATGTAATCCATGCATTCATATCTTATCGCTTTTTGCATATAAGAAAAATCATTATATCCGCTAAGGATAATAAAATAAGCATCTGAAACTTTTGTTTTACGTATGTTTTCTATTAGTTCAATGCCTGTCATAATAGGCATTTTTATATCTGCAATAATTAAATCTACGGTTTGCTTTTGTAAAAACTCTAACGCTTCTTGTCCATTTTCGCATATTCCAATAATTTGATAGCCTTCTTTTTCCCAATCAATTAGTATAGATAATCCTTTAGTAATAAATGGTTCATCATCGACTAACAAAACACGCAGCATATATTATCCCTCACTTTTATCTATTGTAATGTTTCTATTGGAAGTTTTATCGAAACCATAGTTCCTACACCTTTTTCACTTTCAATATCAAAAGTAACTTTGTCCTTTGTCATGATCTTTAACCTCAAACAAGCATTAACCATGCCCACATGTTTTTTCTTTTTCAATAATGAAATATCTGCATTAACCATAATATCTTTTAAAGCAAAGACTTCCTCTTCTTCAAGCCCATTTCCAGTATCCTCAATTTCCAATTCTAGGTAATTGTCTTTTATAAATACTCTTACAAATACCCAACACGTTGTTGACTTGCTTTCAACCCCGTGAACACAAGCATTTTCTACAAAGGTAACCATTGTTAGTTGTGGCACCACGTAAGCCTTACATTCCTCTTCTATCTCTAATTCATAAGAAAGCCTTTTATCAAAGCGATACTTTTGAAGCTCTAAGTAAGCTTTAACAATCTCTATTTCTTCAGCTATTGGAATATAATCTTTACTCCAATCTACATACCGCCTTTCCATAATGGCTAGCTGCTGAACCATATGTGCAGTTTCTTTTTCTTCTTTTAGTAAGCTCCTCATTCTAATACTTTCTAGTGTGTTAAATAGAAAATGTGGATTAATCTGGCTTCGAAGTGCCAATAGCTCTGCATTTTGTCTTGCAATATTGACTTCTTGCTCTCTTAATTTATCTTTATAAACCACTTGAATTAAATCTGTCATCCTACTAGCCATCTGATTATAATGTTTAATTAAAATTCCTATTTCATCCTTACTCACATCATAATCAATCAGTTGTAGTGGTTCATTTTCTACCTTTTGAAACACTTCCGTTAGTTTTATAATTCGCTCCGTAAAGGAGCAGTCTATTATACGCATAAATGCATAAGGTAAAATAATATTAACCATAAGTAAAAGTATAATAAGCGGCATATTTACCCAAATATAACTTACTATAGTTTTATTTTTCTTTAATACATAGATCTGTATTTCTTGTCCCGCTACAGAAAACACTTCATTATAAGCTATTCTCTTCCATTCAGTAAATGGGGCAAACCTTGTATTAATGTCGGAAGGCTTTTCATTCGATAGAATGACTCGATTATTATTACAAACATAAACTGGTGCATCATAATTCATTTTTATAAATGATTTGGCCATATAACTATAATCCATATCAATTTTCACCAGCTTTTCACAGTTTTTATATTGATAAAAATTAAGATTGGTAATTAATGATATTCTTCGTCTAGGCCCAAAATACTTCGCATTACTAGTATCTATATAAATATAAAGAACCCTATCTGGCTCTGAATTTTTATAAAACTGATACCATTCACTGCTTCTTATGTTGTCATCTAACCGTTGAACACTTCCTCCATTTACTAAAGTGGGATTACTGGCATATAATGTTACTTTTGTTTCAAGTGCAGACGTTCCACTAGCAAACCAATTATTTCCAATTTGTTTCATATTAGCATTATAATACTCAATAGGAGTATCATAATATTGATTTAAAAAACTATTAATCTGACTACTTCCATAAATTCGATTAGCAATAGTGATCGCCGTATCAAAGTCTCTTTGTAAATTATTCTTTACAATATTACATATACTAACATTCTCATGATTTATATTATTTTTATTAACTTCAAATGCAGTATATAAAATGATACTATCTGTAATGATTAGTGGAATCAGCACACAATATATATAAATCAAGCGAAGTTTCTTCTCAACCTTTAAATCATTAAGATACCTTATCACTTTATCGACTAACTTATATCCTATAAACCCCTTGTTTTCTAGCTGCGCCATATCACGCTATTTTCTCCCTCTAAATATTCTACTTTTAAGTATTCACTTAGAAATAACTGCATTTATAAAGATGGTTTTATTGATAAAAATAATTAATTTCTAGGCTGACACGCCATGCAATAGTAGATAGAGCCCCCTAAAAAATTCTCCTTTGTAACATTGCCACCACCTACTCTACATCCTCCAGCTTGTGAAAGCTTAGACAGCTTAGTCACATACATGCCACTATCTTCATAAAGATTCTTTTCTGTATTACGTCCTCCTTGATCCACCATATTTTTTAAAGTGTTAACCATTGCACTAAATAAACAATCTTTCTCTATTTCACTTAGCTCCCCTAGCTTTCTCTTAGGATGAATTTTTGCCTCAAATAAAATGTCTTGAATCGTTCCATTACCTATCCCAGGAAAATGCTACTCAGTTGTCAAAAAACCTTTTACACTTAAAGTAGGCTTGCTTTGGTCTAATTTCTTATCATAATATGCCCTATATTCTTTTGAAAAAGGTGAAAATGCCCCCATAAATAGTCACTGTGAAAATCAATGCCATTTCATTCTCAAATACGATCATTAACTGATAATTTTTAGGTGCCTTTTCTTTTTGTATAAGTTTTACATTGACCCCATCATTAAATGCTAACTTATAGCCCTCTTCAAACTCAATTTCAACAAAAATTCCAAACCCTTCAGCTTTTAAAATCTTTTTATTTTCAAGCTTTTCGCCGTACTTCTCAGGCTCACCATTATACCAGCAAAATTTGTGCATCTTGCTTGGCGGTATAGCACGCTTTACTTGCTTTCCAATAACTGCTTCATTAAGTTGACTAGATATATTTAAAACCTCTGGTAATTCAAGCATTTTCTTCACCTTCTTCTTATAATTAATTAAATTATTCAAATATAGTATTCTTTATAAACAATACTATATTTTAACCATTTTTTCTATATTCGTCTTAATAATTAATGACCTCAATTTCTAAAAGCATGATTTTATTACCGCTTAAGGGTCTCTGTCCATTTACTTTTAGCATAATAAAAGATGAGGTTACGACATTAAGTGGCAATCTCATCTTTTCAAATTCGTTATATCTATATTCTAATTACAATTAAAATTTAATCACTTTTTTTTGGCTTAATACTATCTTTTTTCCATTTCTTCCTTATACATAACGACAGTGTATGGAGAGATCATTACACCACAATTTTGTATTCTCACCATCAAGTGCTCTTCCAGTTTTGGGAAGCATAAAATCTGAAAGGACCTCCCTAGTGGCTTTGCCAGTATCTTTTCACTACTTCCAAAGCTTC
Source organism: uncultured Cellulosilyticum sp. (assembly GCA_934725855.1). GTDB lineage: Bacteria > Bacillota > Clostridia > Lachnospirales > Cellulosilyticaceae > Cellulosilyticum. The sequence continues at coordinate 29,963 of CAKVCL010000016.1, forward strand.
AAAGTTTGCCTTAATTGTATAATCAATCTCTTCATCTGAATGAGCTGCTGATAAAAACAATCCTTCAAATTGAGCAGGTGGTAGTAAAATTCCTTTTTTAATCATCTCTTTATAGTAAACGGTAAATAATGCAGTATCACATTTTTTAACTTGGTCAAAATTCTCAATAGGTCCTTCAGCAAAGAAAAGGCAAACTAAAGAGCCTCCACGATTTACTGTAAAAGGGAGTTTTAGTTTTTCTAAATTTGCTTTAAAGCCTGCTTCTAACCTTTTGGCTTTCTCTATTAAAATGGGGTAAAGTTCTCGATGTGCCTTAAGCGTTTCTATATTTTTCTTGCCCATATACATGGCTAATGGATTACCTGAAAGAGTTCCTGCTTGATACACAGGACCTAATGGAGAAACCATACTCATAATCTCATCTTTGCCACCATATGCCCCAACGGGAAGCCCTGCTCCAATAATTTTTCCAAAGCACACCATATCTGGGGCAATGCCAAAATACTCAGGAGCACTGCCGTAAGCAATACGAAAGCCAGTAATCACTTCATCAAAAATGAGAACGGTTCCTTCCTCTGTACAAATATCTCTTAAGCCCTGCAAAAATTCCTTTTTACCTTCTATGACACCCATATTTCCTGCAATCGGTTCTACAATGACAGCAGCAATCTCACCCTTGTTTGCTTCAAAGATAGCCTTAACACTTTCTATATCATTATATCTTGCTACTAAAGTATGTTTTACCACATCCTCTGGTACCCCAGGACTAGTGGGGATGCCATAGGTTAAGGTGCCAGAACCTGATTGAACAAGCAATGCATCGCTATGTCCATGGTAACAGCCTTCAAACTTCAAAATCTTATTTCTCCCTGTATAACCTCTTGCCACTCTTAAAGCACTCATGGTGGCTTCTGTTCCTGAGTTAACCATTCTTACTTTATCAATAGCTGGATAAGCCTCGATTAATAGCTTTGCCATCTCCACCTCAATTGCTGTTGGTACACCATAGCTTGTGCCTTTTGCAATCACCTCTTCAATGCCTTCAACAATTACTTTAGGACTATGCCCTAGAAGTAGTGGTCCCCAAGAACAAATATAGTCAATATACTCATTACCATCTACATCCGTTAAATGACTACCGTTCGCCTGCTGCGCAAAAATAGGTTCAAGCCCTACTGCTTTAAAAGCTCTAACAGGACTATTGACACCACCTGGAATCACCTTTAGTGCTTCTTCATAAAGTGCTCTAGATTTATTATGATTCATTTAGACTTCTCCTTTAAAACCAAATATTCTTACAAAAACTTCTTCACTAATTCTTTGGCAAAGTACGTAATAATGATATCAGCACCAGCCCTCTTGATAGATAAAACACTTTCATAAATGGCATTCTCACTTAAAAGTCTATTTTTAACCGCTAGCTTAAGCATTGAATATTCCCCACTTACGTTATAAGCAACAATTGGCTTATTAAAGTTTTCCTTGAAGCAATAGATAATATCTAAATAGGAAAGTGCTGGCTTCACCATAATCATATCTGCACCCTCTCTGCAATCAAGTGCACCTTCTCTTAAAGCTTCCCTTGCATTAGCTGGATCCATTTGATAACTTTTTCGATCTCCAAAGCTTGGGGCAGAATGTGCCGCTTCTCTAAAAGGTCCGTAGAAGCTGGAGGCATATTTCGCGCTGTATGCCATAATACTAACATTTTGATAACCTGCTTTATCTAAAGCGCTTCGCATAGCAGCTACTCTGCCATCCATCATATCAGAAGGAGCCACCATATCTGCCCCTGCTACTGCATGGCTGACTGCTATCTTAGAAAGGTATTCTAGCGTCTTATCATTATCAACATAACCACTTTCTGTTAAAATGCCACAATGACCATGACTGGTATATTCACACATACAAACATCTGTTATAACAAGCATCTCGGGTGTTACACCTTTGATGACTTTTATGGCTTTTTGAACAATGCCTTTTTCGCTATAAGCTTCACTACCACAGTTGTCCTTATGATTAGGAATTCCAAATAATAGCACACTGCCAATCCCTAACGCTCTAAGTTCTTCTATCTCCTCTTTTAATTTGTCTAAAGAAAAATGATAGACCTCTGGCATGGAAGGAATTTCATTTTTTATGTTTTCACCTTCAACTACAAAAAGTGGATAAATAAGCTCTTCCACATGGAGTTTTGTTTCACGTACTAAGCTTCTCATTTGCTCATTAACACGTAATCTTCTTGGTCTTTCTAACATATAAAGTCCTTCCTTCTTATTATGATTTAATCGTTCTATTATGACTTAATGGTTATATTATGACTAATAGTCCTATTATAACCTCATGCCTTGTCTTGCTTGATGACTTTGTTCATTAGTGTCCTTTTATTGATTTTCACACATACATCGTACCAGCTCATCCATATTGGCTTTTTTGGCTTCTTTATAGACTTTCATGCCATACTCTTCTAGTGTTTTAGTTGTTATGTCACCAATTGAAATCAGCTTGGTTCTTGCAAGTTTATTAATATTTTCTCTGCCGATTCGATTCACAAAATGATGAACTATAGATGAACTGGTAAAGGTAATATAGTCGATTTTTCCATGCTCCAAACCTTCTAGTAACTCATTCGTATTTAGTTCAAATCTTATTTTAGGTTCTAATGCCTTCTCTTCTTCGCTGGCTTCTACCGTATTGTAAATATGAATTTCATCTACTTTGCAAAATTCATGTAACACTTTAGCTAAATGATCTCTTGCAAGCATGGAATTAGGTAGGAGTACATAATCACTTGTTGTAAGTTCTTCTATTAAGGTATCCGCTAGTGACTCTGAAACCGCTTTAGGTGGCATAATATCTGCACAAATGCCATGTGCTTTTAATGCTTTATTCGTACTATTGCCGATGGCAGCTATTTTAAGATGCACCAAGCTTCTTGAATCTAACCCTGCATCCTCTAATGCTTCAAAAAAGACTTCTACTGCATTAGGACTTGTAAAAACTACGCAGGTATAGTCTTTAAGATATTTAATGGCTACACGTAACTTAGCATTATCCTCTAGCTTCTGCATTTCTATGGTTGGAAATTCTAAAGCTTTTCCGCCTAAATCATGAATTTTATGAATCAAGCTGCTGCTTTGACTTCTGGTGCGTGTCACAACAATTTTCTTTCCAAAGAGGGGTTTGTGCTCAAAGAAGCCTAACGTTTGTCTCAGACTTACCACTTCACCTACTACAATAAGTGCAGGTGACTTAATCCCATACTTTTTAACTTGCTCTACAATGTTTTCAAGGTTGCCTTCTACTACTCTTTGGTTATAACGGGTTGCCCAGCTAATGATGGCAGTAGGGGTCTTCTTGTTTTTTCCATAGCGTATCAACTCACTTGTAATCTTCTCTAAATTTGCCATGCCCATTAAGAAAACGAGTGTTCCTTTCATCTTGGCTAGACTTTCAAAATCTTGCTCCTCCTCTGAGCCCTCCTTAAAATGCCCCGTCATTACATGAAATGAAGAGGCTGCCTCTCTATGTGTAATGGGAATGCCTGCATAACAAAGTCCCCCAATAGCTGAAGTAATTCCCGGCACAACTTCAAACGGAATGTTTCTCTCTTTAAGATATGCCCCTTCTTCTCCCCCTCTGCCAAAAACATAAGGATCGCCACCTTTTAGTCTAACGACTTCTTTTCCCTCTTCCGCCTTACTAACTAGTAGGTCATTGATTTTATGTTGTGGTAAAGTATGCTCACTAGAAGCTTTTCCTACATTAATATACTCACAGCTGGCTTTAGCTAGTCTTAAGCACTCTTTACTAGCTAATCGATCATAAATAATAACATCTGCTTTTTCTAAGCACTCCTTGGCTTTTAATGTCAATAACTTATAATCCCCTGGTCCTGCACCTACTAAATATACTTTCCCTACCATATCCCTCTAATTCCTTTCCCTAATCTTTTCATTTTCTTTGCTATCAGACTTTCTTTGTCTAACGCATCTATTCTTCCTTTTCCTGCTTAAGCTCAAATAGTTCACTAAGTACCTGGGCATAGTGGCTACGTTTATCTGCTTCTTCAATTTTCATAAGTTCAGCAATAGGACGCCTAATACACCTTTTTAGCACCTCAGCCATAACGATTTCTAGGAATTCTTCATCCACATCAGGCTTCATTTTTTTAGATAAAAATTTAGCTGTATGCGCTTTCACTGTTTGACAGTACTCATCTAAACCTTTAACCACCTTTTCAACATTTAACTGCTCTAGCCACTTTAAAAGCTTTATCGTGTGTTCTTCTATGGCAAGCTCAGCTTTCTGACTAAGTGCCTGCCTTATCGTTTCATTGCTTTTAGAGATTTGCTTTAAATGGTCAATATGATACACTTGTACGCCCTGTATTTTGTTAATGTTTTCATCAACATCTCTTGGCATAGCAATGTCCATGATGTCTAAAGGCTTTTTAAGCTGAGGCATTTTCTCACATATTAAGATGGTATGAGGTGAGGCCGTTGCACAAATCACAAAATCAACCTCCTTTAGATACTCATAACGTTGTTTATACTCTATCACTTGTACATTCTTTATCGTTTGCTTTAATTCTAAGGCTCTTTTATGCGTCCGATTGGTAATATAAATCTTTTCCAATTTCTCCTCAAGCAAATAACGAATGGTCAGCCTATTCATTTGGCCAAGCCCAATAATCAGTGCCTTTTTACCTTCTAGCGTGCCTTGCTTTTCCTTTAAAAATTGAATTGCTATATGACTAATCGATAGGGGATACTCAGAAATTTTCATTTCACTTTTTACCTTCTTGGCTAAGTAAATTGCCTCTTGGAAGATTTTATGCGTGATTTTACCACTTGTTTTCTGAATGTTTGCCTCCTCATAAGCCGCTTTGACTTGTCCTAAAATTTGATCTTCGCCTAAAACAATCGAATCTAATCCTACTGCTACGCGAAAAAGATGTTTAATGGCAGCTTCATTTTCCTTATCAAATAAGTAGCCTGATAAATCACCCTTTCCACCATTTTGCTTAAAATAAGCTTTATAAAAAGCAATCACTTTCTCTTTTGCTTCTTCGATTTCATTATCTTGTATATAGATTTCACTCCTATTGCAAGTAGAAAGAATGACGATCTCCTTGATCCCTTGCGCCTTTAAATACGCCAAACCTTGTAACTTCTTAGATTGAGTAAATGTTACTTTTTCTCTTATTTCAACAGGGCAGTTTTTATGACTTACACCAATGACTGCAAAACTCATGGCTCACCATTTCTCCTTTTCTTTATTCCCCTATCCTTACACTATGCCCCAGTCTTTACTTATTGTATTATTTCTTTGTCATTATCATTTTAGTACATTACATTATTATAGTAAACTACTATATCAATTAACTAAATTTCTATTTTTACCCATTTATTTCTTATGAAGTCTTTTTTAATAAACTAACTATACAACATAACAGATGCCCCTCTTTAAAGTTGGATGCAAAAAAGGGGTGTCGCGAAATTGAATAAAATTTCGTGGCACTCCCTTTTTTGTTTTATTAATTTTTATCCACATTTGTTTGCATATTTTTGATTAATTATCCATACTTTCATACTTTTTTGTGTGAATATGTGAATTTATAAATGAATTCATCTACTTTCAAATCATTTCGGTTAGAATAGTTTCTTCTTAAACATAACAACTGCTAGTAAAGCTGCTATGGCTATAGATAAAACCACAATGACTGAAAAAGCATGTGGCATATTAGCAAGTGGAATATCTGCTACGTTCATTCCGTAGAAGCTACCAATAATCGTTGGTATAGACATAACAATCGTAATAGATGTTAGGGTTTTCATAACGATATTTAGGTTATTGGAAATCACAGAAGCAAAGGCATCCATTGTGCCACTTAAAATGTTACTATAAATATTTGCCATTTCGATAGCCTGTTTATTTTCAATGATAACGTCCTCAAGTAAATCTTGATCTTCTGGATATTGCTTAATATTTTCCATTCGCATCATCTTTTCAAGGACAATTTCATTCGCACGAAGAGAGGTTGTAAAATACACCAAACTCTTCTCTAATTCAAGGAGCTCAATAAGCTCTTTGTTTTTCATTGACTTTTGAAGCTCTTGCTCATTTTTATGACTTAATCTATCAATTTGTCTTAAGTATTGCAGATAATAAGACGCATTCTTATACAAAATCTGTAAGATAAATCTTGTCTTTTTAAAGGTAAAGAAGCCTTTTACTTTACCTGTTGAAAAGTCTTCAAGAAGCTTAATATTTTTAAGACAAGTTGTAATAATAAATTTATCCCCTAAAATAATGGTCATTGGGATGGTGACATAATCACCCATACCACTTTCTACCTCTTTAATAGGTACATCTACGATAATCACTGTGCAATTATCATCTACTTCGATACGAGCACGTTCTTCTTCATCCAGCGCTGACAAAATATGATTCGTTTCAATCTCGAACCTTGCCGATATCTCGTTGATTTCTTGTGGAGTTGGATTAATAAGGTTAATCCATGCACCTTCTTCAAATGTGTCAATCTGTTCTAAGCCTGTATCAAATGTTTTAAATATCTGTTTCATTTCTTCACATCCTCCACCCCTCACCCTCATTTAAGGCAAGTGTGCTTTGGAGGCAAATCTAAAACTTGTTTTTATATACAAATTCTGACAGCATAAAAAGGCTACCTTTGCATTAAATCAAAGTGAGTATTTTTATTCAATTTTAATTTGCAACGCCTATAACTCGGTCCGACGTCCACCGTATACTCACACTCCTTTTTAGTCTTTCTCAGATTATAAAATTTCATACTAACCCTTAATAATAGTATTTTATAAATCCTTGAGTGTCAAGGAAATTTATACTTTTTCCCATTTCTAGTTACTTCCAGCTTTAACGCTATGATTCACAAAAGGTATAAAAAAGGCAACCAGTTTTTGTTTATCAACTACTGGCTGCCTTTTTTTGAGTTTTAATTAACCTATAAGTATTATAACGGGTTGTGCTAGTTAAATTTACAAGTAGAATAAGCTCCAATCATGTGATATCGTTACCTTACTAAAATAATCATAAAACGGGGGACATCACATGTTAGAGCTCAAATATTATTCTGTCCAAGAAATTCAAAATTTAAAAGATTTCTTTTTAGTTTCTTATGTTATTATTGATGACATTTACCATAAAATCATTTCTGATCACATACGCTTTAGACGCAATTATTCACAATCTAACTTGTCAGATAGCGAAATTATAACTATTGCTATAGTTGGTGAAATTCATGGCATTTCATCTGAAAAAGCTTGGTTTAACTACGTTTTCAAGAACTTTAAAGACTTATTTCCTAATCTAGGACACCGCACACGATTTAATAGAACAAGACGAAATCTCGAGTCTATTATAAATGCCATAAGAAAAGAAATTGGAAATTATCTAGGATATAACAGGTCTGATATTTATATTGTAGATAGTATGCCTATTCCAGTCTGCGGCTTTGGAAGAGCTCATTTTAGTAAACGATTCAGAGAAATCTCATCTTATGGATACTGTGCATCTAAAAAAGAAACTTACTATGGTTTAAAATTTCATGCTGCAGTTAATTTAGAAGGCTATGTTGTAGATTTTGAATTAACTGCTGCAAACGTGGATGATCGTGCTATTTTATGGGAATTATTATCTGATGCTTATCAGCCCATTGTTCTAGCAAACAAAGGATATATTGGTGATGCCTTTGCTAAAGAACTTAAGGATGAAAAAGGTATTACCTTATTAGCTCTAAAACGAAATAATAGCAAAAATCCTTACCCTAAAGACTTAAGAAATTGGATTAGTAAACATAGAAGACGTATAGAAACAACGTTTTCACAGCTTGCAGAACAATTTCATATCAATGAAGTGTTAGCCAATTCAATAAGTGGCCTAAAAGCTAGGATTCAAAGTAAGATTTTAGGACACAATATTTCATACTTTATGAACAAATGTCTTGGTAATAGAGCAACTGGACAGATTAAACATCTAATATTTGGATAAATAAACCTTAGTTTAAATTTTATAGAGGAAATGCGCCTTTATGAATTTCCATATTTATCCTATATTACACTTAAATTAAACTAGCACATGCCGTTATTATATGTAATCGTTTTTACGATTTAGCTTTCACTAACTTATATTGAATTGCTGACTCTTCATTCATTAAGACTACTTCACTTTTCCAGATCTTATTATAGTCTATCAGCTTTTTATCTAGTGCATCTTTTATAGGCTGTAACCACTGTAATTCATGCCCCTTAATAATCAGTATAAACTTAAGTTTAATACTGGAGTAATCATAAATCTTAAGTTCCTCTGAAATATCCTCTGTTGTATTTTTCTTAAGTACTCCAGACAAATGCGAATAAAACATTATTGGCTGATTATCTTTAGCTTTTACATCAAAATACTTAGCCAAAATATAATCATGTGTAGAGATAAATATTTGTACACCATTCTGTTGTAATTCTAGTAACATATCCACAATTAGTGGCAAATGCTCGGGATTAATATTAGCCTCTGGCTCATCCCAAAATAAAACTGAACCCTCTACCAATGTCCCATTTTTCATGAGTTGCCATAATAAAGCAATCTTTCGAATTTCTTCTGCAACTAAGTTAAATTCTACTTTTGATGCCCATGTTTTAAATAAAATTTATCCTTAACACTATCAAAGTAAACTTTTCCTTCAATGATACTTTCTAGTCTACTAAGCTGAGATTTTTTAATTCCTAAATCTCTACCTGCTGATATATCTACTTTGGCTGAATGTATAATATCAAGATATGTATCATCAAATTCTACATTATTTTTCTCAACGGCAGATATCAAATTATATGAATTTGATAATATCTCTTTTGCAGGAATAAACACGCTTTTTCCTTTTAACTCATTAAGCGTGTTCTCCCATCTCTCTTCATTCTTTACTTGTGCATACCATTTTTGCCAATAAATACATTAATTCCACTACACAATTCAATATCTAATTGTTTAAATACAGTAAAATCTTTCAGTTTAGCTCTTTTTATAGGCATCTATACACGCCTTCCTCATTAAGCAATTTCATACCTTTATATTAATTATCTTCCAAAGTTTATTAAAATATACTTTCTATTCACTTTTACACATCAATTTATTATTTGTCTATACTTTTACTATTCCCTTAACTATATCATACTCTATCTCTCTATCCATAAACAGCTATGCAACAGGAATTTCATGAGCTGTTCGTTTTTGTTAATTCTACATCTTCTTTCTTGATCACACTTTCTTCGCAATCCCATTTTTCTTTTCTTTTGAAATTCCACCTACCATATGCTCTAAGTTTCCATTTAAGAAGGTAGCTCTTTTGATGGCATTATCTCCATATTTGCTTCGTATCGCATCTATTGCCACATCTAGTTTTGCTAGCTTTTTCTGTTTCTCTAATGAGGACTGAGTCTGTTCAAATAAGCTAACCTGATGAATACGGCTATCTGCTAACTTGGTAGTATGCACCCCTAACTGCCTAATCGGTGTATGATGGTCCCACAGCTTTTCAAATACTTCGCAGGCATGCTCATAGATTTCTTGTGTATAGCAAGTCGTCTTAAGTAGTGTCATCTGCTTGGAGGAATGATTAAACTCAAAGTCTACTAGGCTCACAGCTATACAACTGGCTTCCATATGGTCTGCTCTCAGCCTTGCCCCTACTGTCTCACATAATGACAATAGCACTCTATGTGCATTTTGGATGGAGTCCACATCAAAAGGAATGGTCATGGAATTACTATAGCCTTTATGAGCTGTTGTATCTTCTTCTACACTTGAATCATCAATGCCATTGGCAAAACGATAAATCGTTTCTCCTTGCTTTTTTAAGTGAAGCTGCAGTAGTTTTAAATCGGCATGTGCTAAATCTCCTATCGTTCGAATGCCTAATAACTTTAGAGTTTTCTCCGTGCTTCGTCCCACGAAAAGTAAATCTCTTACGGGTAATGGCCACATCTTAGTAGCAATCTCATGTTCAAAAAGAGTATGCACCAGATTCGGCTTCTTAAAATCCCCTGCCATTTTAGCGAGTAACTTATTGTGCGAAATGCCTATGTTCACTGTAAATCCCAGTTCATGATAGATTCTATCTTTAATAATATGAGCAATTCCTATAGGGTCCCCATATAATCCTTGGGTCCCTGTCATATCCATAAAAGCTTCATCTATGGAATACTGTTCAACCTTAGGCGTATATTCTTTTAAGATAGCCATAAAAGCCTTAGAACATCTGACATAAAGCTCAAAGTTCGGCTTAACAATGACAAGGTCAGGGCATTTCCTAAGAGCAGCCACAATCGGTTCACCTGTTTGAATATGATAAGCTTTGGCTGGAGTAGATTTGGCCAAAATAACCCCTTTACGCTTTTGCCTATCTCCCCCTACTGCTGAAGGAATATCTCGTAAATCAATTTCTTCTTTTAATACTTCTTTTCTATAACAAGCTTCCCAACTTAAAAAGGCTGAATTCACATCTACATGAAAAATAATAGAATTAGCCACATGCATCTCTCCTTATAATAAATCGAATATATGTTCGTTTTCATTATAACAATCTATACATTTTTTGTAAACGCTTTTCATTTCTGTAACGCCATCTTATCTTTTTTCATATACTAACCATAGACACACTTTTTTAGTGGCAGGGGGCATGCTTATGAAAAAACATACTGTTTATTGCTTTTTATCTATTATGATGGTGATCGTTGGTTCTATTTTTCTCATCTCATCTATCATCATTAAAACACTTCTCTATCCCAGTAAAAGTGCCCTTTTAATTTTCTCCTGTTCCTTTATTTGTATTGGCGGTGCACTTTTTGCTGTTCATTATAAAAAATATACTTGTATTCAAAATTTACTTCATTATAATACACCTATTATTGCTAAATGGACTTATGCACCCGACAGTTCACCTATCCTTACTCAATACTGTAAAGAACAAAAGTTAAATGCCATTGCAACCGCTTTTCTTTTCCTTACTTTTTCCATCATCTTCTTTTTAATTTTTGCTTACAGTGGCAAATCACATATCCTTTTCCTCGGGTATACATTGACTTTAGTTTGTGTTTTTATTTTCATCATTGCCCTTCGCTTTATAAATGCTTATTATGAACTTCTTGCAAAAACTGAAAATACGGTTGTCTTTGGAGAAGATTGTATTTACTTTATTGACGACCTTTATGGTTTAAATTACTCTATTTACCTCTTACAAAACGTTAACATTTATATTGGAAAAGAAAACTTGCTCATTTTCGAATATGGGCTTAATGATATAGATGACGAGGCACGTTGCCATTTAGCGATTCCTATTCCTACTGATAAACTTGATATTGCCATGAAACTTAAAATTTACTATCGTTCTATCATTCATGATTATGAAAACTAAAGTAGATGATAACAGCTCTACTTTCACACACATAAAAAAGTTGATACGATTATGCTACCATAGTCGTACCAACTTTTTTATATTACCTACTTTGTTATTCTCTAGTACTCATCCCCAATTTAACTCTATCCTTTTTTCATTCGATAGACACAGCTGTAATCACAATACACTTCTTCTATCAGTTCAAAGTCATGTGCTTTAAAATATTCTGTTAAGCTTATTGAGCTATCAATCATTTACTTACTTGTAATCATCTTTTTAATATACTCTAAGTTTCCACCTAATACTCGGATAGAATTCATAACCGCAATAAGTGAAACCCCTACATCTGCGAAGATTGCAAGCCACATATTGGCTATTCCAAATAAACTTAAAAGCATGACTACGATTTTGACCCCTAAAGCAAATACAATGTTTTGTTTTACAATTTTTCTTGTATAACGTGCCACTTTAAGTACATCACCTATAGAAGATAACTGGTCTGTCATGAGCACAACATCAGCTGCTTCAATAGCGGCATCACTTCCTACACCACCCATTGCGATGCCAATATCGGCTCTTGCAAGTACTGGCGCATCATTAATCCCATCGCCTACGAATGCTACTTTTCCTTCTTTAAGTAAAGCTTCTAGCTTAGCGACTTTATCTTGTGGTAATAACTCTGCATGAACTTCATCCACACCAACTGTTTTACCCACTTCTCTTGCAATTTCTTCTTTATCGCCAGTCAGCATCACGACTTTCTTGATGCCATTTGCCTTCAGTTTACGTATTGCTTCTTTACTATCTTCTTTAATTTGGTCTGCTACAATCACACAGCCTAATGCCGTTTCATCTTTTGCTACATAAACATATGAACCAAGTTTATTCACTTCTGGTACACTGATATTATAGCGATCCATTAATTTTTTATTACCTGCTAGTATACGACTTCCACCAATTTCAGCAACCATCCCTTCGCCGCTTACTTCTTTTAAGTTGTTGACGCTGTATCTTTCACCGTCATAACCTTGAACAATAGAGCGAGCGATTGGGTGATTTGAATTTTGTTCCAAGCTTGCTGCATATCTTAAAACGTCTTTTTCACTACCCTTAAAGGTTTCAATATGTGTAATGCCAAATTGACCTTTTGTAATCGTTCCTGTCTTATCTAATACCACTGTATCAATGCTATTAAGCTGCTCAAGGTAATTGCTTCCTTTAACAAGTACGCCTTTATGTGCTGATGCCCCAAGCCCTGCAAAGAAACCAAGTGGGACAGAGACCACAATCGCACATGGACAAGAGATGACAAGGAAAATAATACTTGTGTAAAGCCAGTCATGCCAGTTACCTGTAACAATTGATGGTACAATAGCTGTAAACACTGCAAGCCCTACAACAATAGGCGTATACCACTTTGAAAACTTTGTAATGAATTTTTCTGATTCTGATTTTTTGCTCGTTGCATTTTCAATAAGTTCTAAAATCTTAGAAACGGTACTGTTTTTAAAGCTCTTAGTCACTTTAACTTTTAGCATACCTTCTTTATTAATTGAGCCACTTAAAACCTGACTGCCTTCTTTTACAACGGTCGGAATGGCTTCACCTGTTAACATAGATGTATCGAGTAAACTACTGCCTTCCACAACAACGCCATCAAGTGGTAGTTTTTCACCTGCTCTTACTTCAATGATTTCTTTCACTTTAACCTTTTGTGGTTCTACGACTTCTGTTTTACCATTACGAATGACTCTAGCAAATTCAGGTCTAATATCCATAGCTTTGGCAATTTCTTTTCTGGAATAGCCAACAGCCTTGCCTTGCATATATTCACCAATTTTATAAAACAACATAACAGCTACTGCTTCAGGATAATCCCCAATGATAAAGGCTGCAACAGTTGCTATGGTCATTAAAAAGTTTTCATCTAACATTTGACCTCTGAATAGATTTTTAACAGCTAACCATACAATGTCATAGCCTAAGCAAATATAAGAAGCAAAGAGTAATACATTTATTTTAGTTACAACACCAGCTAAAAGTAAAATGACCCCTACTAATATCAGCCATTTATCTTTTTGTCCTACCTTGCCTTCTGCATGGCTATGACCTTCATGATCGTGACCCTTATGCTCTTTTACTTTTTGAGTTTTACTTTGCGCATCGTTATGAGTTTTTCCATGATGTTCTTGCTCCTCTTCATCCGTTACCTCGCTAACAATTCTAACGCCTTTTTCAATACGGTTTGCAAGTTTTTCGATTTTTTCTCTAAGCTTCTCTTCATCTTGCTCTCTAGTTTCTACGGTTAATTTTTTGAGCATAAAGTTTAGCGTAGCCTCTTCAATATAATCTTCTTTATTAAGGGCTGCTTCAATTTTATTCGCACAGTTTCCACAATCTAAATCTTCTACCATAAAGACATAGGTTGTAGTGCCTTCTTTATGTTCATGGTGGTGATGTTCATGTTTTTCATGATGATGCTCTTCCCCACAGCAACATTCTTCATGTGTATGTTCATGTCCGTGGTCATGATGATGTTCTTCTTCACAGCAGCATTCTTCATGTGTATGTTCATGTCCGTGGTCATGATGATGTTCTTCTTGGGCATGCTCTTCCCCACAGCAGCATCCTTCATGTGTATGTTCATGCTCGTGCTCATGATGATGGTGATGTTCTTCATGATCATGCTCTCCCCCACAGCAACATCCTTCGTGTGTATGTTCATGGTCATGATGGTGATGGTGTTCATGTTCCTCTTCTAACACATCATCCTCTTCATCTTCTTCACTAACAATTCTAACGCCCTTTTCAATACGGTTTGCAAGCTTTTCGATTTTTTCCCTAAGCCTTTCTTCATCCTCTTCATTACTATCTACAACTAATTTCTTAAGAATAAAGTTTAAACTTGCTTCATTTATATACTCTTCTTTATTTAAGGCTGACTCTATTTTATTCGCACAGTTTCCACAATCAATATCTTCAACTATAAATGTATACTTCATAGGACCACCTCTCTCTTTTTCTAATTCTTTAACATATGAATAATTGCTCATACGTTTTATCTATCTTTATAGTATGACGGTTAATGTGATTTGTCAACTGTTTCATAAACTTTTTTGCTAGTTGATTTAAAAAACATTAAAAATTTTCAGTTTTGACCCACGCCTTTCCAATTGATATAAGTTGCTGTATAATTTGCCTATACTTTTATAGTAAAGCAAAACAAGAGGAGGCTTATTTATGCACACTGAATTAACTCATAAATTATTAGATTTTATTGATGCTAGTCCTACGATGTTTCACGCTAGCGCATCTTGTATCAAACGTTTGGAAGAGGCGGACTTTATGTACCTTTGTCCCACTTCACCTTGGAAAATAAAAAAAGGCGGTAAATATTACACCACCATCAATGACTCTGCCGTCGTGGCTTTTTGTATTAACTCAGAAGCCATTGAAAAAGAAGGCTTTAAAATCATCGGTACACATGGTGATGTTCCTGGTTTTAGAATTAAGCCTAATAGTCAAATGCAAACTGAAAACTACATTAAACTCAATACAGAAGGTTATGGGGGTGCTATTTTAAACACTTGGTTTGATAGACCCCTTTCTGTAGCAGGACGTGTTGCCCTTAAATCAGAGGACTTATTACACCCTACAACTAGGCTTGTAGATCTTAATAAACCTATTCTTATTATTCCTAGTTTAGCCATTCATATGAACCGCGAAGTCAATAATGGGGTTAAACTCAATAAACAAAAAGATACACTTCCTGTTCTTAGTTACTCCAATGAACCAGTTAGTCCACAAATACTCATTGATTTATTAGCTGAAACTTTAAAGGTAGATTCTGCTGAGATTTTAGATGCTGATTTATACTTATATCCATATGAAAAAAGTATGTGTGTCGGGATAAAAGAAGAATTTATCTCTGCGCCAAGATTGGATGATTTATCCATGACCTATAGCGGTTTGGAAGCCATTATTCACAATACCTCTCAAAAAGGTATTTCTATGTTTATTTGCTATGATAATGAAGAAATCGGCAGCCATACAAAGCAAGGTGCAGATTCCCCTTACTTAATCCGTACAATGGAACGTATCGCCTTAGCACTTAACAAAAACCGTGAAGAATTATTTATGGCACTTGAACAATCTTTCATGTTATCAGGTGATGTGGCACACCTTGCTCATCCAAATTATATGGAAAAAAGTGACCCAACCAATCCAGTTCTTCCTGGCAAAGGCCCAGCTATCAAAGTCAATGCCAACTTTAGTTACACAACAGATAGTGATTCTTATGCTGTATTTGCAGGAATCTGCAAAGCACACGATATTCCATTCCAAGTATTTGTGAATCGTTCGGATGAACGTGGTGGATCAACAATCGGCCCTGTATCAGCAAGTCACCTTGGCATTCGCTCAGTAGATATTGGTACGCCTATGCTCTCTATGCACTCCGCAAGAGAACTTATGGCAGTGGAGGATTTCGTTTATACAACTGAAGCTATGAAAGCTTTCTTTAGCCTATAGCAACAATTAATTTAAAAATGAATCATTCTTCATTTTTTTATCTATTTATGTTTTTTTCGTGCTCATTTTCTTGTTTAATTTAACGAATATTTAGTTCATTTCTGTTAAGATTAGCTATCTTTAACAAACACATGCCTGACTAATTGTAAAAAATCTATCTATTACATTGTATTTATCTTGATTTTTTATTGTATAATATATAATGATTATTCAGGTATCATAGAAATCAATAATATTCGAGGAGGTATAATTATGCCATATGGTTTTAATAAAGAAAAATTTAAAGGCGAAATATTAGACCACATTAGAAACTTCTCAAGAAAAACACTAGAAGATGCTACTCCACAAGAAATTTACCAGGCAGTTGCCTTTGCGGTTCGTGATGTCATCACTGATGAATGGATTGAAACACAAAGAGCTTACACTGCCAATTCCCCAAAGATTCTTTACTATCTTTCAATGGAATTCTTAGTAGGGCGCGCACTTGGCAATAACCTTGTAAACATGGGAATTATTGAAGATGTAGAAGAAGCTTTAAAAGAATTAAAGATTGATATTGATTTAGATGTTATTGAAGATCAAGAACCAGATGCTGGACTTGGTAATGGAGGACTTGGTAGACTTGCAGCGTGCTTCTTAGATTCTTTATCTACCCTTTCTTATCCTGCTTATGGTTGTGGTATTCGTTATAACTATGGTATTTTTAAACAAAGAATCGAGGATGGTCGTCAAGTTGAATATCCTGATGATTGGCTTGCTAACGGTAATCCATGGGAAGTTAAACGTAATGACAATGCTCAAGAAGTTAAATTTGGCGGAACCGTTGAAACTTACCTAGATGATACAGGCCGTTTACGTTTCCTTCAAAAAGATTTTGACTCTGTTTTAGCGATTCCATACGATATGCCAATTGTTGGTTACAAAAATGGTTATGTTAATGCCCTTAGATTATGGGATGCTGAAGCACCTCAAAAATTTGTACTTCAATTCTTTGACCAAGGAGCTTATGAAAAAGCTGTCGAACAACAAACATTAGCTAAAACTTTAGTTGAAGTCCTTTATCCTAATGATAATCACTATAAAGGCAAGGAGCTTCGTTTAAAACAACAATATTTCTTTGTATCTGCAACGGTTCAACAAGCTGTAGCTAAATTCAAAAAATCTAATGATAGCATTTATTCACTTCCTGAAAAAGTTGTGTTCCAGATGAATGATACCCATCCATCTATTGCTGTACCTGAACTCATGCGTATTTTACTTGATGAAGAAGGCTTAACTTGGGAAGATGCTTTTGATATCACTTGCCGTACTTGTGCTTACACCAACCATACCATTATGATTGAAGCACTTGAAAGCTGGCCAATTGATTTATTCCAAAGATTACTTCCACGTATTTATCAAATCATTGAAGAAATTAATAGACGTTTCTGCATTGAACTTAGAGAAGTTCATCATATGCCAGAACACACCATTCACGATATGAGCATTATTTGTGATGGTCATATCAAAATGGCTTACCTTGCAATCGTAGGTAGCTTCTCTGTAAATGGTGTAGCTGCTATTCATACAGAAATCTTAAAAACAAACGTACTTAAAAACTTCTATCAAGTTTATCCTTATAAATTCAACAACAAAACAAACGGTATTACTCAAAGACGTTGGTTAGGTCATGCCAATAGAGGCCTTGCTAGCTTAATTAATGAAACCATTGGTGAAGGTTGGTATACTGACCTATCTGAACTTAAACAACTGATTCCTTATGCTAAGGATAAAGCATTCGTTGAAAAATACGCAGATATCAAAAAACATAATAAGGAAAGACTTGCTCATTACGTTAAAGAGCATAATGGTATCATTTTAAATACAGATTCTATCTTTGATGTTCAAGTTAAACGTTTACATGAATACAAACGCCAACTCATGAATGTCCTTCATATTATGATGCTTTATAATGAAATCAAAGCCAATCCAAAAGGAAACTATGTACCTCGTACTTTCATCTTTGGTGCTAAGGCAGCTCCTGGTTATACAAGAGCAAAACTCATTATCAAGCTGATTAACGAAGTCGCTAACCTTGTTAATAATGATCCAGATACGAAGAACCTACTTACAGTTGTCTTTATTGAAAACTACTGTGTATCTAATGCAGAAATCATTATTCCAGCTGCTAACGTTAGTGAACAAATTTCTACAGCTAGTAAGGAAGCTTCTGGTACAAGTAATATGAAATTCATGCTTAACGGTGCCCTTACTGTAGGTACACTTGATGGCGCTAATATTGAAATCTTCGAAGAAGTTGGCAAAGATAATATCTTTATCTTCGGTCTTACTTGTGAAGAAGTGCTTTCACTTTATGCTTCAGGTAACTACAATCCATGGGATATTTACAACCAAGACGAAGAAATTCGCACCGTTCTTAAAGACCTTATCAATGGTCGTATCTATCCAAAAGACTACAATATGTTCACAGAGATTTATGAATCACTTCTTAACCGTGCCGGTAACTTAGCTGATCCATACTTTATCTTAAAAGACCTTAGAAGCTACTATAATATTCAAAAAGAAGTTGAAAAAGCTTACCTTGATCAAAAATCATGGAACGAAAAAGCAATTATCAATACAGCTTGCGCGGGTAAATTCAGTTCTGATAGAACCATTAAAGAATATGCTACTGAGATTTGGGGACTTACACCACTTTACACTCAAAAAAAATAATTTGTATTTAAACTATAAAAAGGTGGGATGGCATTAAATATGCCATCCCACCTTTTTATAGTCTCTTTTCCCCTTAATTATTGCCAAAACTACATTTATTTTTTCTCTATAACGTCTTTATTTGACTATGTTATAATGAACATATATTAAAAACGAAAAGGGAGCGTGTTATATGAATCCAAAAATTTTAGTTGGTATTACTATTCAAGAAAACAGCCGTCGCTTAATTGATGAGGGTTCTAGGCTCTCTAAATCTTTAGGTGGTTCATTTCATATGCTTCATATTAGACAAGGAAATACCATTTTTGACCGTCCCGAAAGCAGTAAGTTATTAGAAGATTTATTTGCCTATGGGGGTTATCTAGGTGGTGAAGTCCATTTTATCTGTGGTGACTGCATTTCGGATGTGCTGATTCATTTTATAAAGGAAAATCATATCACGCACCTGCTAATTGGCGAAACACCAACTGAGGTATTAGCCTCTTCACCTTCTATCTCTGATTTAATTTCTAAAGATTTACCAGATGTGGAGCTAATTGTTTTACCAAGAGATACCCCTTAATTTAACTTTTAGATGGCATAAGCTTTAAATAAGCGTCAAATATTTAGGTATTTTGTTATCTTTATGTGTCGATTGTGATATACTATAAAATAGATTAAATATGTTGCTTAAATGATAGGAGCTTAATAATGGAAACACTCATTATTTCAAATACAAATGATTTACAAAAAGCGGCTGATCTCTTAAAAGCAGGCGGTTTAGTTGCATCTCCTACAGAAACGGTTTATGGTTTATGTGCCAATGCTCTAAATGAAGAAGCTGTGAAGAAAATCTACGTTGCCAAAGGCAGACCAAGTGATAATCCTCTTATTGTACATATTGCTGACTTAAGTATGTTACAACCGCTTGTTAAGGAAATATCACCTATCGCTAAAACTTTAATGCGTGCGTTCTGGCCTGGGCCTATGACTTTAATTTTTAAGGCAAGTCCTCTTATTCCTAAAGTTGTAACCGGTGGACTAGATACGGTGGCTATAAGATTTCCTTCAGACCCAACGATTACAAAACTGATTAAGACTTCTGGTTTACCATTAGCTGCACCTAGTGCCAACACTTCTGGCAAACCAAGTCCGACTAACTTTGCACGGGTTTATGAGGACTTAAATGGTAAGATTGACTGCATGATTAAAGGCGGCAGTTCTAAATTTGGCGTGGAATCCACAGTTATTGATACAACAGGTGAGATGGCTACTATTTTAAGACCAGGTGGTATTACCTTTGAAATGTTAGAAGCAGTTCTTGGTAAGGTGATGATGGACCCTGCACTGGGTCATAAACTTAAAGCGGGTGAAGTGCCTAGAGCCCCTGGGATGAAATATACTCACTACTCTCCTAATGCAGAAGTCATTATTGTAAGAGGCACTCAAGATAAGGTCGTTGAAAAAATTAATGCACTGGTTAAAGAGGCAAGTGATAAAGGTAAAAAAGTAGGGGTTATGGCAACTGATGAGACTTTACCTTTATTCAAAGCTGAAACCGTCATTAGTGTGGGGACTGAGAAAGACCCTTCTACTATTGCTGCTAATCTTTTTGAGGTTCTGCGTGAATATGATGATGCCAAGGTAGACTTAGTTTATACTTTAGCCTTCAGTACAGAAGGTATTGGACAGGCCATTATGAATAGGCTAGAAAAATCTGCTGGATATCATTTTATTGAAGCATAAATTTTTTTGTCTATTTATAAATTAGTAAATTATATTATAGTGGTAAATGGACAAATTTATTTTAATAAATTTTATAATTTTTGGAGGCGTATTATGATAGCAATTGGTTGTGACCATGGTGGTTTTGCTTTAAAACAAGAAATTCTTGACCACTTTAAAGCAAATAACATCGAATTTAAGGATTTTGGGTGCTATAACTCTGATTCTGTGGATTACCCTGATTATGCTCATGTAGTCTGTGAAGCTGTACTTAACGGTGAATGTGAAAAAGGCGTACTTATTTGTGGTACAGGTATTGGAATCTCTATTGCTGCCAATAAGATTTCTGGGATTCGCTGTGCCCTTTGTCATGATGTGTTTTCAGCTGAAGCTACCAGATTACACAATGATGCTAATGTACTTGCTATGGGAGGTCGTGTGATTGGTCCTTCTCATGCTCTAAAAATAGTTGATACTTTCCTGTCAACACCATTTTCTAATGATGAAAGACACATTAGACGCATTTCAAAAATTGAAAATTATGTACCAACATCCAATCAAAAATAGTTAAAATCATAGGAGGCTTTAAAATGGAAAACGTATTTATTATGGATCACCCACTTATTCAACATAAAGTAGGACGCTTAAGAAGCAAAGACACAGGTTCAAAAGAATTTCGTGAATTAGTTCGTGAAATCGCTCAGCTCATGTGCTATGAAGCAACTAGAAACTTACCACTTGAAGACTATGAAGTTGAAACCCCTATTACTACTACAACCTCTAAACGTATCGCTGGTAAAAACTTAAGTATTGTTCCTATCTTACGTGCTGGTCTTGGTATGGTAGATGGTATTCTTGACCTTATTCCTACCGCTAAAGTAGGTCACATCGGTCTTTACAGAGATCCTGAAACCTTCAAACCTGTTGAGTACTACTGTAAACTTCCTAAAGATGTAGCAGAAAGAGATTTCTTTGTACTCGATCCAATGCTTGCAACAGGTGGGTCTGCTATCGCAGCCATTCAATTCATCAAAGACAGAGGTGCAAGTAACATCAGCTTCCTTTGCCTCATTGCTGCTCCAGAAGGTTTAAAAGCCCTTAGAGAAGCTCATCCAGATATTAAAATCTATGCTGCCTCTCTTGATGAAAAATTAAACGATCACGCTTACATCATTCCAGGTCTTGGTGATGCGGGTGATAGATTATTTGGAACTAAATAGTTTATGCAAAATGAGCACCGGTTGTCCTCGGTTGACAATTCGGTGCTTTTGTTATAAAACTGTATATGAGTGTGTAGATTAATAAGCAAATCTCATACTGATAAATAAATTTGTGAATACATGTTACAAGGTGAGTAAACACTAATACTACTCATATGTTATTTACATATTGAAGGAGATGAAAAACTACCATGGGCAATATAAATTATACGATTTTATATGCTATTGCCTTTGTCTTAGCGTTTTTAATTGCATTTTTCGTAACACCTCTGGCGAAAAAGATTGCTTTTAAAGTTGGGGCAATTGCGAAACCTAGAAAACGAGATATGCACACCAAACCAATTCCTCGAATGGGTGGTATTGCAATATTCAGTGGGTTTATGATAACTTTCTTATGCGTTATTTGGTATTTACCAATCATTAATCTGAAACAAGTTGTCGGTATCTTTGTAGGATGCAGTATTATTTTCTTATTAGGATTTTTTGATGATATTTATGAGCTTCCAGCTAAGCCTAAGTTTTTAATTCAGATTTTAGCGGCAACGATTGTAGCGCTTTGTGGCATTCGTATTGATTTCTTTACGATTCCATTTATCGGAACAAGTGAGCAGTCTATTCATATGTTTGCGATTCCTGCTACTGTCATTTGGATTGTTGGGATTACTAATGCCGTTAACTTAATTGATGGCTTAGATGGCTTAGCCGCTGGTGTTTCTTCTATTGCTTCTTTGTGTTTAATGGTTTTATCCATTTACGCAGGCTTTCCACCTGGGGCACTGCTTACTGCTACTCTTGCAGGCGCTTGTATTGGTTTCTTACCTTATAACTTCAATCCTGCTTCTATTTTTATGGGAGATACTGGTTCTACCTTCCTTGGTTTTACCCTAGGTATTACTTCCGTTATGGGGCTTCTTAAAGGCTATACCATTGCAACCATCTTTGTTGCTGTATTAGTGCTTGGGCTTCCAATCTTCGACACAAGCTTTGCCATCATTCGAAGATTCCTCGCAGGTAGACCCATTATGTCACCTGACCGTGGTCATTTACATCATCGTTTGGTAGACCATGGCTACTCACAAAAACAAGCCGTTGTTACCTTATATGGTATTAGCGGTGTTCTCGGTCTATTAGCCATTGCCTTTTTTAATGGGGACTTAAAATTTGCTGTTTTAATCTTTATTTTTATGGGCATATTACTCTACTACACAGCCAAAACAATGTCCTCTCATCCTAAGGACAAAGAATCCGAATAAAAAACTCCTTTTCTAAGGAGTTTTTTTTATTGAAATCTCACTCTTTATAAAAAAATTTTCTGGTGATATACTAACTTTATATGAATGAATAAAGGAGCTCTTTACTAATGCCAGATATTATCACCCATTATGTTTTTGGTTTAGATACCGCACATTATCTAAAAAATACGTCACTTTACCCTATCCTTAAAGAAAATGCAGATTTATTTTTCATTGGCTTGCAAGGTCCTGACCCCATCTACTATCATCGTTTCAGACAAAAAGATAGTAAATTCTCTATTGGTTCTAAAATGCATACTGAAAAAACAGGCGACTTTTTAATCTCCGCTTTATGTCATCTCAAAAAATATGAACCAACGAGTAAAGAATTTGGAACATGCTTAAGCTTTTTATGTGGATTTATCTGTCATTATATTCTAGATTCTATGACCCATCCTTATATCTTCTATTTAGGAGGGCGTTACTTAGAGGGAGTTCCTGAAACCCATAAATATATGGGACTACATCGAAAAATTGAACTGGCTATTGATAGTATTTTATGTGAAGAACGTTTTTCTATAAAAAGTTCTCAGTTTAAAGTGCATAAAACCATCTTAAAACCTACTAAAATTCCAGACAGCATTCTAACGATGTTTGATGATGTTTTATTTTTAAGTTATGGCATTAATGGAGGCGGAAAACTTTACGAGGAGTCTTATCACGATTTTAAAACTTACTTTAAGCTCACTTACGACCATCTGGGTACAAAAAAGGCGATCTCTTCCTTGATTTCACCTGCCTTACCAAAGTCTATAGCTCCTTTTTTGCAGTCTTTCTCTTACTTTAATTGCTTAAACCCAGCCTTTGATTATATGAATCGCTCTAAGCATGTATGGCTTCATCCTGTAACAGGTAATGTCTATACTTTTAGCTTTTATGATTTACTTAGAAATGCAGCTAAAAAGAGTACATTTATTCTTCAAGCCACTTATGACTTCGTTTACTCTCAAATTTCTGCTGAAGATATTAGAAAGCTGCTCCCTAATATTTCTTATTTGACAGGGTTACTAGCCGAAGATACCAGACCTATGAAATATATAAGTAATGAGTATACACTTTTATAATGAAGCTCCCTTACTCAATCCTTAAAGTAAAACTTTAACGATATAAAACAAAAAAGACTAAAGTAAACCGTTCCTTTAGTCTTTTTTGTTTTTGCCTTTATTTCTATGACTTACCAGGTGTTTGCTGCAATCTCTTCTTCGCTTGAAGCGTAATTTCTTTGACTGCTAGAACAATTGTATTTTGACTTTTCTTGTCAATATTTTTAAACTGACACCTTATGATATAAACATCTTTTTCTTCATCATACCTTTGCTCAATCAGTCTAGCTGTTAAAGCTAAATTTTTCTTTAAAAGAACAAATTCTATTCCAAATTCATCGGTCCCAATTTTATCTTTACATTGGAATTTTGCACCTGAACCTGAAATATTAATGAGTATACCTTCTTGCTCAAAGTCTGTTTTAACGACAATTGGCCTTCTATAAGGTACTCTTTTAAACTGTCTTTCATTGACCTTATAAAGTTTAGATATTCTCATCGTATAATATCCTGGCTCGTTTGTAATAGGAGTCACTACAACTTCTCCTGAATACTTTAAAAATTCAATATCAACATTACCTTTTAGTTCTATAACTATTTTTTTAAAAGAAGAAAATCCATTACGCTCACCTGTTTCAGCAAGAATCTTATATTTTTCTCTCCCTATTTTCCCTTTGATAATGATTGGAATCATATATTTATTGTCTGCTATTAATCTTGTCTCTAATCCTAGCTTAAATACTTGACTTACTAAGTGTTCTGGAACTAATTCATACATCCCTGTCTCCCTCACATTAAACCGGATTCTACTACTCGTTTAATCTCTATAGTAGTTGATTAAGCAGCCTGCTAAAATAATGTCTCTTTCATCATCTGTTAGATCTTTAAGCGTTAATTGAGTGGTCTTAACTGTATCTCCTAATATGTAAGCTTTGATTTGGGTTGTTTTATTTTTAACTGCTGCTCTAATACCTGGGACAAAAATAAAGTCACCCTCTTTGAAATTTAAGTCTTGCTCTAATGTGAAAGGTACCATACCCCAGTTAATAAGGTTTGAACGATATCTCTTAGTTGCATATTCTTTTGCAATATTTGCCCATCCACCAAGTACTTTTTGGCAAGATGCTGCTTGCTCACGAGCTGAACCGTCTCCCGGTTTATTTGCATAAATGGTGCTTCCTACACCTGTTGCTTTTTCATCAATGGCTTCAAAACCTGAAATTTTCTTAATTTGCTCGAAGGCTACTTTAACTTCCTCTAAAGCGTCTGATGGACTTTCCCCTGCAAGTCTTGCTTTTTCTGCTTTTTGCACTTCTTTTGCACGTCCTACATATTCTGGTACACGTCTTGAAAGAGTAAATTCAGCCAAACGAAGTGGATTTGAACGGAAGCTTGAGGTTTCTCCTGATGGAATGAGTTCATCTGTTGTGGTTACGTCATCATGAATTTCTGCGACAACCTTTAATAATAAGTCTTCTGTAAGATGAGACATTTCTGGCCAGTCTGTGATGTTTGGTCCAAATTTAAGCTCAGCACTTGGGGCTGGCTTACCTGCTCCGAAGTAGCAACGTTTTTCATAGATGGATTTGTCAAAGAAATATTTTGGTTTTGTGAAGTTGACATCAAGGTCTGTAGCTGCTGTGAGTTTACCACCATTTAATGCTGTGGTTGCAATACTACGTGCATCCATTAATGCAACGCCTGAAAGTTGACCTTCACCTGGTTTAGAACCTTCACGGTTAGGGAAGTTACGTGTAGAGTGACGGATGCTAAGTCCATTATTTGGAGGCACATCTCCAGCACCGAAGCATGGACCACAGAAGGCTGTACGAACGGTTGCACCTGCTGCCATAAGGTCAGCAATAGAACCATTTTTAACAAGCTGCATAAAGGTTGGTTGACTAGATGGGTACACACTAAGTGCAAATTCATCTGCTCCAATATCATGTCCTCTTAAAATATCAGCTGCATCGCAGATATTATCATAAGTCCCACCTGCGCAACCTGCGATCACCCCTTGTTGCACCATAAGACTGCCATTTTTAATTTTATCTCTTAAAGTGAATTTTACTTTGCTGCCAAATTTAGCTTCTGCTTCTGCTTCTACTTGACCTAAGATTTCATCAAGGTTACCATTTAATTCTTCAATCGTATAAGTATTGCTTGGGTGGAATGGCAATGCAATGGTAGGTTTTATTTTTGAAAGATCTATCACGATTGCACCATCATAGTAAGCTACTTTGCCTGGTTCAAGCTTCTTGTAAGCTTCTTTTCTACCGTGCATTTCAAAGTATTCTTCAACTTTTTCATCCGTTATCCAGATAGATGAAAGACAAGTGGTTTCTGTGGTCATAACATCTATACCATTACGATATTCTACGTTAAGGTTAGCGATGCCATCCCCAACGAATTCCATGACTTTATTTTTAACATAGCCATTTTTAAAGACTTCACCAATAATCGTTAAAGCAACGTCTTGTGGGCCTACCCCTGAATTTGGTTTACCTGTTAAATAAACAGCTACAACGCCTGGACGATTGATATCATACGTTTTATTAAGGAGTTGTTTAGCAAGCTCCCCGCCACCTTCACCAATTGCCATCGTACCAAGAGCACCATATCTTGTATGACTGTCAGAACCTAAAATCATTTTGCCACAGCCACTCATCATTTCACGCATATATTGATGAATAACCGCTTGGTGAGCTGGCACATAGATCCCACCATATTTTTTAGCTGCTGAAAGTCCAAACATATGGTCATCTTCATTGATTGTTCCACCTACAGCACAAAGACTGTTATGACAGTTTGTAAGCACATATGGAAGTGGAAAGGCTTTAAGCCCACTTGCTCTTGCTGTTTGAATAATTCCTACGTATGTAATATCATGGGATGCCATTGCATCAAACTTAATTTTAAGTTTGTTCATATTGTCTGATGTATTATGTGCTTTTAAGATACCATAAGCCATTGTATTTTGGGCAAGTGCTTCTTTGTCTGCACCCTCTACACCATATTTTTGTTTAAGTTCTTCTGCTACATTTGCATGATCACTTACTAGTTCTTTACCATTTACTAAGTAAGCACCGCCTTCATATAATTTAATCACTTCATTTCCTCCAATTCAAAATATTTATATTTAACTAGTATATTTATTCTAAATTATAACACAATAGCTTCTTTTCTCCTATATCTAGAGCATATCTTTGCCCACTAGCCTAGCTTACAAATGTATTTAATCATACCTTTTGGTACTTCTACATTAGATTTGGTTGCTCTAATGGCATCTAATATGGCTAGTGCCTTTTTAGATTCAATATCAATGTTAAACGTCATATAAATCTTCACTTCTAATAAATTAAGATAGATGTCTTGTACGCTTTCCCATTCTTCGTAAATGAGCACGTTTTTGTAAATAGACTCTACGATATTATTAATGTGCTTAATCACTTGCTCCATCATATTGTCATAAAGTAACTCTACAGAGTTGATCTTTACAAAACACTCAGCAAACTTTAGTAAAACCTTGTCCAAAATATCTTTGGTTTCCTCATCTGTAAAATTCCCATTTAACTTACTATAGTTAATCTTAGAGTAAAGTCTCTGTGTATAATAATGCAGATAGTTTTCAAAGTCGCCTCTATTGTTTTCAGGCTCTATGGCAAACAAAATACGGAAAAATAAATTCCACTGAAATTCTTCATTTATTCTTGATTTAATATGCTCGCCAATCACTTTTGTATACGCATCTCTATACTCTGGCTCTTTGTCAAACTCCAGACTTTGTGTGAAATCAATTAGGTCTTCTTCAATGCTACGCATTTTTTCAAATCCAATGGTAAAATTCTCACTTACAGTTGCTGTATCTTTATCTAATGTATCTCTAAAGACATAGCGGACAATAGCTTCACAAGATTTTCTAAAATCCACAAGGACCCCAATGCTTTCTTCCATACGCTTTGCAAAGATGTCATAGACGACTTTAGCCAGCATCTTTTCCATTTGTTTTTCTTGATATTCCACATCTGTCCCTTCAGATTTAGCAAATTGATTAGAAATGAGTAAGAGCTGCTGGTCAATGGTGGATAAGCTGGTTTTAATAGATTTCATAATATCCTTGTAAAACTGATCTGCAATCACATAATTAAAGTTCTTGTAAATAACCTTATGCTCAATTTCTCCCCAGAAAACATTAACTAATGATTTGATTTGAAGTTCAAAATTAACCTCCATCTCATCAGTTATATATTTTCCATCAATACGATAAATTTTCATCCCATTTTTTTGTTCTTGCGGCTGCTTTCCAGATAAATTTAAAAGTAAGTTCTTCTTTTGCGGGGTGCAGTAATAATCCTCATAGTATTCACTTTTCTCATTGAAAGCTTTTTTAATATATTTATATAAATCAGCTTCATCTTGAATAAATCGGCATTCAATACGCATGCCTATTACATCAGGTAAATGCCTAAATAACATTTCCTTTGTATTATACTTTTGATAATATTGGTTGCGAATAATTTTTTCTTTTAAACTCTTAGCTGACTTTACTCTAGAATTTATATTTAAATAACCTTCTTCAGATTTAATAAGCAGGCTTTCAAAAAATACCTCTATTTCTTCTGAAATTTCATTAAGATAAGGTCTTTTCTCTTCTAAGTCTTGTAATACTTCCTCAATAAATCCAAATAATTTAAGCTCCATTTCCCTGTTCTCCCCTCCTGTCCAATGTCATCTTTATAAGTATAGTATACTATATTCTGTATAAAAACCTCATAATTTATTGTTTTTTTATGTATCTGTCTATCTTTATTAACCTTTTTTAGGCAATATAAAAGTGGCTAAGAATCAAATTTCCTAGCCACTCTCATCTCACTATACTATTCTGTCACTTTTAAACCAGCAAGTTTTGCAAGTTCAATAATTGTATTTTTAGACACTTTCTTTCCTTTATAGTCAATTAAATCATCCATGCTTCCATTGAAAATGTCAGCTGGTTCGTACTTTTTAAGGATAATCATGTTATCATCCACAAAGATTTCTAAAGCATCTTTTTCATTGATGTCAAAGTTTCTTCTTAATTCAATTGGTAAAACAACTCTTCCTAATTCATCTACTTTTCTAACTACACCTGTTGATTTCACTGTACTCCACTCCCTTAAACACATTTTCTCATATTTTTCCATGCCCTACAATTAAAGTACCATAATTAACCATTAAAGTCAATTAATTTTTGTGTTTTTTTAGACTTTTTAAAACAAAATGCAAATTCCCTACTTCATATTATTTGTCGAATCGTAGTATTGTTCCAACTCTTTTTGTTTGTTTTTCATTTTTCAAATGTCGTTTTTTGATATTTCCATATATAAATGCATTATCATAAATACATTTTTTCTCTATCATTGACTTCCAATTCCTGCATATATATTTATAAAGACAAGTTGTATGAAAGGTGGTTTATATGCTGAATTATATTTGGAGTTTTATGATTATACTTGCTATATTGCTCTCAGGCTTTAAAGGTGGAATGGGAAATGTCACAAATGCGGCATTAAATGGGGCGGTAGAAGCCGTAACCCTTTGTATTCAAATGTGTGGCTCTGTCGCTATGTGGATGGGCATTATGCGTATTGCTGAAAAAGCCAAACTCATTGATCTTCTCGCACTTAAAATGACACCCCTTCTTAATTTCCTTTTTCCTTCTGTTCCACAAGATCATCCTGCAAGAAAATATATCGCAACAAACTTAATTGCTAACTTCTTAGGTCTAGGCTGGGCTGCTACCCCTCCTGGACTTAAAGCAATGGTTGAATTACAAAAATTAAATAAGGACAAAGACTCTGCGACCCATGCGATGTGCATGTTTCTCATCATTAATATATCGTCCATCCAGTTAATTCCCATTAATACTATTTCTTACAGAATAATTTATGGTTCTACAAATGCTACTGAAATTATTTTGCCCACAATTATTGCTACTGCCATTTCTACTTTAATCCCTGTACTTTTTGCTAAGTTGATGTATCGAAAGGGGGAGAATTAATATGTCTATTTTAGTAGCCGCATCTGATTGGTTTATCCCAATTATTATGATGGGAATTATTGTTTACGGACTTCTAAAGGAGGTTAATGTATTTGAAGCTTTTATTGAAGGGGCTAAAGACGGACTTCAAGTCGTCGTTGATATTCTTCCTACTCTTATTGGCCTTCTAGTTGCTGTTGGCATGCTTCGCTCTTCTGGTGCACTTAACGCACTGGCTGCTAGTTTTTCATCGCTTTTAAGTTTTACTAAGTATCCTTGTGAGATTATCCCAACCCTATTTTTACATACTTTTTCCTCTTCTGCTGCAACTGGTCTTATGATTGACTTATTTAAAACTTATGGACCAGATTCCTTTATTGGACGTTTGGTATCTATTACCTTTGGATGTACTGAAACGATTTTTTATACCTTGTCCGTTTACTTTATGACGATCAAAGTCAAGAAGAGCCGATACACCTTAGCAGGATCATTAATTGCTACTTTAACAGGGGTTATAGCAGCTTACTACCTCACCCTTAAATTTTTTGGTAATTAATTGCTTTGGATGATACTTTTTTTAATCTAGAAATGCTATAATACATTTATACATAGGGTTTGTTTTACAAATGAGATTTTTAAGGAGTAATGAATATGTTCGAAAAAATTAAATCTCTATTCTCAAAATCTTCGGATGTCTATGAAAATGAAATAATGTATCATAAAAATGGAAATATTATGTATCAGGGTGCTGTAAAAGGAACGAATTTCCATGGTCTTGGTAAACTATATACAGAGGAAGGAAAACTTCAATATGAAGGCAACTTCTGTGATGGTGTGCCACATGGACAAGGTAAATGTTATCTTGAGGATGGCAGCATCTATGAAGGTGAATTTCATAAAGGTGAGCGCACAGGTATGGGTGTGAAACATTTCCCTAATGGTGATGTTTATGAAGGGCATTTCGTAAACGGTGCCATGGAAGGCAAAGGTAAACTTATTAAATCAGATGGCACCATCTATGAAGGAAACTTCCTAAAAAATCATTTACAGGGAATCGGTGCGCCTACTGCTCCCAATAAAGTCACTTATCCAAATGGTGATATTTATGTGGGTGAGTTTATAGATACCGTAGAAAACGGAAAGGGAAAATTAACGATTGAATCTGGCGTATATGAAGGGCAGATCGAAAATGGCTTGCCTCATGGCAAAGGCCATTTTATTTGGAATAATGGTTCTTCCTATTACGGTGACTTTGTAGAAGGTCAAATGACTGGCAAGGGAACCATTACCTATGAAAATGGAGAAAAATATATTGGTGAATTTAAAAATGGGTATAAGCATGGAAATGGGGTTTATCAAGAAGCAAATGGTAATCAATTTGATTGCGAATTTGCTGATGACCAATTAGTTTCTGCCAAACGCTAACTTATAAAAGCTAACTTCAAAACTTGAATCAAAAATTTAAATGAAAAAACCGCATTAAAAATTTTGAATACAAAAAGCTGAAATAGGCTAATTTAGTCTACTTCAGCTTTTTTGAGGTTCATACTTTTTGTAGAGGTTGTGTTTCTGCTTTCTAAGCACTCCCTCTTTTTCTTAGCTTGAATCATAAAGATCACGCAATATCCTAGAAAAACTAGGCTAAGTACGCCATACATCGGATACAAAATTTCAACTAGCTTAGAAAAACCTACCCCTGAAAAAGGAGCTGCTACAGCCACTACAATGAAGATGCCCTTGTTATAAGAAATTTTAAATCGATTGCGTAAATAGTAAGATAAACTATAGACATTAGATACCTGCGAAGAAAACATTTCAAGCCACATAATCCCAAGCATCCCTACTTGTAAAATGGGATGTAATTCCATAGCAACTCCTAAAAGGGGAATCTCATACAGATTAGGATGAAATGGATTAACCAGCATCAAAAAAGTTATATACATTCCCAGTATGGTTAATACGATACTACCTAACGTGACTCCCTTAATAATCTCATTAGGTCTTCTAATATCGCTTGTTAACGGTACAATGACGCCAATGATGGTTAAAATATTAAAGCTCACATAAATTAAAGTGGAAGTGAGTAAATTTGTCTTCTGCCTTGGAATAAGCTTCATATATTCCAGATGAATGGCATTAGGGTTTCTATTGATATAACCTATAAATATCGCCGACATCACCAAAACAAGTGTAGGCACCACAAAACTATTCACCTCAAATAGGCCCTCCGTATTTCTAAGCAAGAAGAAACTACTGATTAAAAACATCACCAGCATACCAATCCATTTGGAAATTCCAAAATATTGATAAAGAATTGCCCCACTCCCTGCTAGTATAATGGAGGTACTACTTAGTAAAAATAGCGTCAGTACAAAATTTGTAAACCTTGCCACCCATTTAGGGCAAACCAAGTCCACAAACTCATCATAAGAAGACACCTTATATTCTGCTGTTATTTCAATAATCATCTTACTAAAAAATACATACAATACCCCGCATAAAATAAGTCCTACAAAGCCTGCTATCCCATAAGTTGCAAAAAACTGATTAAGTTCCCGTCCTGAACATACACCTGCCCCTACAATGCTCCCTATAAAAATCATAGCAATTTGAATGCTAAGCTTGATCCCCTTCATTTCCCCCTCCAAAAGCTTATCCTATTCTATTTATATTCTTATCTATGTGTATTATGAGAATTTATTTTAAAAAAAGTGTAAAATCAATGTCATTTCTTGTCGTGCAACATATTATATGAGTGAGGGGCGCACTTCAAACAAATAAACAATATTAAATAAGGGGGATTTTATTATGGCATGTGGTAGACAAAATAATTCTTGTGGTTGTGGAAATAACAATGGTTGGAATCATGGTAACGGAAACAACAATGATTCCAATAGAAATCGTCGCTGCCGTCGTGAACTTAGAGAAGCAGTTGATACACTTATTGATATTCAAGATTTAGCTGATGATTTTCTTGATGATTTCTTTGATGACAGATGCAACCATGGTAGACGCGGTAATCGTAACAACGACAGAGATGAAAGAAATGACAGAGATGACCGTGATGACAGATTTGATCGTGATGGCCGATTTGATAACGACGAAAGAGGTCGCCGTGGTGGATGCTGCTGTAGCTGTGAATGCAACAACTACTGGGGAAGATAGTTTAACACTTGCTGGGAGAAGGGAGTTTACCTTCTCCCCTTTTTTATATTTCCAACATTTATTAAAAAAGGTTAACCTCTTAATTTGATATCATTATAATCAATATTTTGATTCGGAAATCTCACCCATAAAAAATCATCCCAAAGTAAACCATGTGTACACTTAATGATATCTAAAACATTATACTCAGATAAACCAAGTAATTTTAAAATTTCATCTTTGTTAGCTCTGGCTCTAGGAAAACATCTACTTTCTAACCAATTAAGTACTTCATCTGTAGTTGGATGATCTGAATAGAATTGCTTGTACGGCTTTTTATCCGTTAATCTCTCTACTATAGGTTCTTGCTTGGTCATTTGTATTTTATAAATCACTTCATTTTTGTGCATTATATCAAATTTTAACATCTCACCTATTTTAAATCCCACTTTTATTTTTCCTCCTTTCCTATCCCAATAGAAAAATTTATTATATAGTAAATGTCGTTGCTTTATCTTCAAATAGGTCTTTATAATTATTAACTGCCTGATTTAATACATAACCTATTCTTTTGAGTTTTGTATCATCAGAACAGTTTAGTTCTTCTATTAATGCCATTACCTTGTCTCTATCAAATCTTATTGTTGGAGTTAGTATCCTAAACTGTTTCTTAAAAGATGAGCTAAATGGTCTTGCTTTAACATTTCTCATATTTATTAGATTAGATGTTTCTAGCCTGTATTCATTTGTATCCGCTAAAAAACCTAATCCATTATCAAAAATTGGTGCCTCCTGGTAGCTGTTTGTTGTCTCATTGTAAATTAATGCTATGTTATTGAAATGTCTATCCTCATTAAGAATAACGGCATCAAAAGCTAAAAGATTGCTAAGATAAGTAGTTATATCTAAGCCCGTGTAATCTTTAACAGCATCCCTTACTAAATTAAATCTTTGTTGTATAGAGTTCATATCATCTAAAGACTTTTGAGTAATATTATATATATCTAATATTTTATAAAGTGTTATTAAGACTTCTTCATCTGAGAGCATATCCTTGGAATAGCAGCCATTCTTCCCATTAAAGGTACATAAATCATATTTAACAAAACCTTGTATATTAGAATACTCTAACAGCTTGCTCGCAAAATATTCTGAATAATCTTCATAACCTAAGTAATTTGTCTTTATCCATATCTCACCATTTGTATATTTGGCTTGATTTCCTTTGCTTGATGCCCCTAAATAAACCTCTTTATATGCTGTATTATTTATGGAGATTCTCGATAAATCCATATTCTCTCTCCTTCACTTATACTTTGGCTATGCACTATTATAATATAATTTCTTTAACTAATAAAATCTAAAATTCGTACACTCTATAACTGCTATATTCCAAACCAATCATTTAAATTTTAGCCTTAATTCTCTTACTTTATTCGCCTAATCTTATCATAATTTCATATATTATATTATATCCTATCTTAACTCTATAAGAGGTGTTTTTATGAGTATTCTTAAAGTAACTAAGCTTGTTTCTCAAACGGATGATTCTGCCACTAGGCTCATTCATGAACAAATTCAAATTACCAATGTGTCTTCTGACTATATCCATAACCTTACTTTACTGATAGATGATCAGGAGCATAAACTAGTTGAGAAATTGGTCACAAGAAGCCGTGGCTCTCTTGCTTTTGAGCCCGAAATTAGTGAGCTTCCCCTTGGTAATCTGGCACCTAGCGAATCTGCTTATTTTGATTACAAATATACTTGCGACAAACCTTCTTCTTTTACTGATCATATTTCATTAACTTATTCTAAGGAGGCACATTCTACTATTTCACCAAAAAAAATAGTAGAATTCCTTTCGGATTCTACCACTCAATCACTCTAACAATTTCAACATCTCTTGTTTCTTGTAAGTTAATATACTCATTACAGACTTTAATAATTGGGCTATACATGGCTTGAGACTGAATAAAGGCTACTTCCCCAAATTCACCTGTATTTAGTATCACTTTTGCCCCCACATAATAGTTAATGATATTATTACAAAATAGATTAAGCATGGATGTTTCAAACTGACTTGCCATTTCTGTTTGTAATATTTTGATCGTGTCAAATATATGGTGGGTTTGCTTTAACCTACAAAACGTATCTACAATCCCTATGACTCTAGCTATATTTTCAATTTTGTTTGCTTTAAGGGCAAGTGGGTAACCACTTCCATCACACCTTTCATGATGTGTAAGCACTCCTTTAAGAATCTCAATATTTAGTTCATTATAAGGCACGAGTTTTTCGTACCCTAAGATGGGATGCCTTCTATATTCTAGTTTTTGCAAGGTGTCCATTTTTTTGATGCTTTTATAAGCCACCTCATCCGTAAAATCAATTTTTCCCACATCATGCAATAGTCCTGCTACAATAATGTTCTTTAATGTTATTTCATCGTATTCTAGCCACTTACCTAGAATAAACGCACAGCATGCTATATTGATACTATGTATGCTATCATCATATTCCATCTGTAAAAGCAAACTCATACAGCCTAGCGCACTATAGTAGTCTTTAAAATCTTTAAACATCTGGTC
The DNA here is from genome assembly GCA_934725855.1 of uncultured Cellulosilyticum sp. Classification (GTDB taxonomy): domain Bacteria; phylum Bacillota; class Clostridia; order Lachnospirales; family Cellulosilyticaceae; genus Cellulosilyticum. Next base: position 65,652 of record CAKVCL010000016.1, read on the forward strand.
TGCTAAATCCATTAGTTTTTTTATGGATAACTTTTTATTTTCTTTTAATTCTGATAAAACAATCTTTAATACTTGGGCATAGTCCTTATAAGCTTCTAATTTTTCTTCACTGATTTGCCATATTGACGGCTTATCATCACTTTGGCTAAATCCGCTAGCTTGCCTACTTTCTATTTCAATCTGATTATTTAATGAAATCCATATTTGTGTATGTTCAAAATTCCTTAATCGTTCAATGTTTTCTGCAGTTAACTTTTGTCCCTTATTTGCAATAATTGCACCTGTATTTTCATCTACAATAGACTGCATCAAAGTCATTCCCGGAGTACATTCTGTAACAGGAATGATGATCTTGTCAATATTTAGTTCATTCATGATTGTCCTCCAAGCCTTATTGTTTCTTACATTAGGGTATCATATTTATTGTTTTTTAGTCTAGTACTATTCGCAATTAATTGTCTTAATAATCATTATTATTAATAATATTATTATCTTTTTAATCATTTTATTACTTTTGTATTGACAAAAATAAAAGACTTGCTTATTATTATTTCATAAATAAATCGGATAACTTAGACAAAGGGGTCTATATATATGCTATGTTGCGTATGTATAGACCCCTTTCTTATTTTACCTGATTTGACTGTAAGCTTACGAATTAAAATTTAAACAATTGAGGGGGTTTTAATATGAATGAAGAAGTAAAAACAGCATTAGATGCCATATGGCTTCTACTCGGTGCATGTTTAGTTTTTTGGATGCAAGCAGGTTTTGCAATGGTGGAAACAGGTTTTACTAGAGCCAAGAATGCAGGAAATATCATTATGAAAAACTTAATGGACTTTGCAGTTGGTTCTGTAATCTTCTGGATTTTAGGTTATGGTTTAATGTTTGGTGACAGCATAGGTGGATTTATTGGTAAACCGATGGCACTTGATGGTTGGTCAGGGAATTTAGATTTTGTTTGGTTCATCTTCCAAACGGTTTTCTGTGCTACATCAGCTACTATTGTTTCAGGTGCGATGGCTGAAAGAACTAAATTCTCAGCTTATCTGATCTATAGTGCTTGTATCTCAGCTTTCATTTATCCTGTTGTTGGTCACTGGATTTGGGGCGGCGGCTTCCTTAGTCAAATGGGCTTCCACGATTATGCAGGTTCTACAGTCGTTCACTCTGTGGGTGGTTGGTGTGCGCTTGTAGGTGCTAAAATGCTTGGGCCACGTATTGGTAAGTATACAAAAGATGGTAAAGTCAATGCCATTCCTGGTCACAGTTTAACACTTGGTGCGCTTGGTGTATTTATCCTTTGGATGGGCTGGTTCGGCTTCAACCCTGCTTCATCTGCTGATGGTACAGCCGTTCTTTTAAATGGTCGTGTCTTCGTTACAACGAATATGGCTGCTGCAGTTGCTGCAATCACGACTATGACAGTTACTTGGGTTAAATATGGTAAACCTGATGTTTCTATGACACTTAATGGTGCACTTGCTGGTCTTGTAGGTATTACAGCTGGATGTGATATGGTTTCTGTATGGGGTTCTGTAGCCATTGGTATTATTTGTGGTATTGTAGTGGTCGTTGTCGTTGAAGTTTTAGATTCTAAATTCAAAATTGATGACCCAGTTGGTGCAGTCGGTGTTCACTGTGCTTGTGGTGTAACTGGTACAATCTGCACAGGTTTATTTGCAGTAGACGGTGGTCTTCTCTATGGTGGTGGCTTCCACTTCTTAGGTGTACAACTCATTGGTATCATCTGTGTAGCAGCTTGGACACTCGTTTGTATTACAGCTTTATTTACAATCATTAAACATACCGTTGGTCTTCGTGTCAGTGAAGAAGAAGAAATTGGTGGTCTTGACTTATATGAACATGGTCTTCCTAGCTCATATGCTGACTTCCAAATCAAAGCACCAAAAGTAAATATATAATTTATTAAAACCAATACATAGGAGGTTCTCAAATGGATACTATTACAAAAATTGATATTATCACAAGACAAAGTAAATTTGATGAGTTAAAAAATGCACTCAATGACATTGGCATCACTGGAATGACTGTCTATCAAGTCCTTGGTTGTGGTAATCAAAAAGGTAAAACCGAACTCTATCGTGGTAATGAGCTCACTATGGATTTACTTCCTAAAGTAAAAATTGAAATTTGTGTTTGCGAAGTGCCTGTTCAACTGGTTGTGGATACAGCCGTTAAAATCCTTCGCACAGGCAAAATCGGAGATGGTAAAATCTTCGTTTACCCTGTTCAAAATGTGATTAAAGTTCGTACAGGTGAAGAAGGCGTTAGAGCCTTATAGCTTGCCATTAATTGCCTTAGATTGATTTCTAAATTTCTAAGGCAATTTCCCCTAAATAAAGACCAGCATGCCCCCCTCAGAAGCCATGCTGGTCTTCTAGCTAAAAACACTTCCACAATCTGCTCATCAAATGCTTCTTCCTTATCTTCCTTAATCATTTCAACTACTTTCATTTATTCTCCAAAAATGCTCTATTTGCTTAGAGGTGCTTTCATTTTGCTGTACATATTGGTACATATGAGGTAACATTTCTTGATATAAAATGGTTTTATAGCGATCATCAATCAGTAAAATAACGCCCTTATCCTCCTCTGTTCGGATTAATCGTCCTATGGCTTGGAGCACCTTATTCATGCCTGGATAAGTATACGCATAGTGATACCCTGCTTTATCATTTTCATCAAAATAACCCTTTATCAAGTCTCTTTCCAACCCAATTTGAGGAATCCCTACCCCTACTACCGCTACGCCAATAAGCTGTTCTCCTGTTAGGTCAATTCCTTCTGAAAAAATGCCTCCTAGTACGCAAAAATTCAAGGTCGCATTTTCCTTATCTGCAAAGTGATTTAAAAAGCTTTCTCTTTGCTCTTCTGTCATTTCCCCGTTTTGTTTATATAAGGTCAGCATATAGGGTGCTAAGCCATCTAGTAAGATGCCCTCATCTGCCTCTAAAGTCAGCTTATCCCCATTCTTTTCTATTTTTCCTTGCATATCTAAAGCTTTATCCATAACAGCTAAAGGATTATCCACATAAATCTGCTTTAAATGTTCATAAGTATCCATCATATATTTATAGGAAGGAAAAAATACCATGTAATGTCCCTTCTTGCCACTGACCAGCTTTTTAATATAGCGGCAAATGTACTCTAGGCTCGCCTCTCTATCTCTATAGCGCGTGGAAACATCGGTTGCAATAAGGCGTAAAGCATGCTTTTCTTCAAAAGGTGAATCAAAATTAATGGCAATCGCTTCTCTTCCCCCTAGCATATCCTTAAAATAATCAATGGGTAGTAAAGTGGCTGAAAAGAAAATGGCACTTTTAGCTGTTTTAGTAATCCCCGAAATAGCCTCCGAAGGATCAATGCAAAACTCTTTGACATACACTTCGCTCCCTTTTTGCTCTGCATAACAAATATAATGCGCGTCAAAGCCTTCATAGCACCTATTGAAATTATAGGCTTCAAAATAAAGCTCCAGTAGCTCATTAGGCATTTGGCTCCCCTTTTCACTCAGCTTTTTCTCGCAAGTAGCCAAAAACTTACGAAGCAACGTATATAAAGTTTTAGGAGGTTCTTTGCTAATATACACACCCACTTCTTCTATATAATTTCTTCTTAGTTCTAAAAGATATTCGTTAATCTTAGTGAGTTCTTTCCTTATAGAAGCATATTCTTTTCCAATTAATGTCTTCTTCACCTCAAGTACCTGCTTTTTAGAAAATCCAGCTGAATACATTTCTCTTGCACGGTCTACCAGATTATGTGCTTCATCTATAAGTAAAATAAATTCACTATTGTCCACAAACCTCTTTAAACTCACATTAGGGTCAAAGACATAATTGTAATCACAAATGACTACATCTGCCCAAATGGCAAGGTCTAGTGACATTTCAAAAGGGCATACCCCATACCGTCTTGCATAAGCTTCAATTTTCTCACGGGTTAATAAGTTTTCATGAGTAATCATCTCATAGACGGCATCATCTACACGGTCATAATGCCCATTTGCCCACTCGCAAAAATCAGGGTGACACTGACGCTTCTCACAAAAGCAAATCTTATCCTTAGCCGTAATCGTAATCGACTTAATTTGTGCCCCCTCTTTTTGCAGACGAATCACACCTTCCTCAGCCACTGTTCGCGTAATGGTTTTAGCCGTCAGATAAAAAATCTTGCTTCCCATCCCTTCCCCCATTGCCTTTAATGAAGGAAACAACGTGGAAATCGTCTTTCCAATTCCAGTAGGCGCATTCACAAAAAGCTTCTCTTCTTGCTTAATCGTCTTATACACACTGACCGCTACTTCCCTTTGCCCCTTACGATAGCTTGGAAATGGAAAACTGAGCGACCTAAGAGACCTGTCCCTCTTTTTGCTCCACTCTAAATAAAAATGTATCCACTTATAATACTTCTCTATAACATGCTTAAAAAACTGCTCCAATTCCTCAAAAAAGAACCCTCTTTGAAGATGCTTAATCTCTTTGGTATCAATATTATAATAAGTCAGCCTCACTTGCATCTCATCAAGCTCATGTTCTTTGGCATAAAAATAAGCATAACATTTCGCCTGTGCCCAGTGAAGATGATTAAAGTTTTCATCCACATACTCTAGCGGCGTGGCAGTTGTTTTAATTTCATCAATCGTAACCGACGTCAAATCCTTAATAATCCCATCTGCCCGCCCCTCAATGACAAAAACAACCTCCTCTATCTGACATTCATGCACCAGCTTCACTTCAGCCTCATAGTTTGGCTCCATACTGTCTTGAATTTTCTTATGTGCCAAAGTCCCAAGCACCGCACGGTTATTACCAGCCGCACTCATCGCACTAGATGCCACAATACTCCCTTGCCTTAAAACAAACTCCACTAATTCTCTTACAGAAATTTTGACTAGATTTTGTGTAATCTTCATGTACTTGTATCCTTAACTTATAACTATTTTATAAGAAAACGCTTTTCCATTCATTTCAGTTTGTACTATTCCACCTAAATTATTCTTTTCAAATTCTTTATTAAATAGTACATTTAGCATCTCCAAATCCGCATTAAAATCACAATAGCAGCTTGCCTCATTTAATCCTCTTTGTAATAACTCATTCATTTTTGCACTAAATTCCTCTTGTGAATTAACTAGATTCATAGAAGCATAAGCATACTTTTGACCATTAGCTTGTGGATAGCATCTATTACTATCTGCCACATGATCTTTTGCCATTACTTTATCGCTTAGATTAAAATACTGGTAACTTTTTTGATTTTCTTTATCTGGATCATCCCATGTCACATCCACATGATACCATTCATCCTCTAGTTTAACCAAATTCCAAGCATGTTCTACAGCTTCATGATTCGTATAACCCTTTCCGCTCACCACATAACACTCTATATCCAGCATATCCATAAATAACTTCATGGTTTCAGCATAGCCCTGGCATACAGCTGATTTATTACATAATACACCTTGCACACCAAAGATATCTTCTGTTGACTTTCTACCTTCCATATTTTCTAAAGCATAGGTTGTGTTCTCAATAATGTAATCATGAATGATTTTTTCTTTTTCGAAATCTGTCATATCTGGCTTAATTTTGGTATGAATTACATTCTTCGCTACATTTAACGCCTCCTTAGCTGTAGATGAAATCTTTCTTTCATATATTTCTGGCTCCTTATAAGCCTTACTTGCTTCATACATCGTCTTATAATATAATGTGACCACAATTTCACTCGATGAGCTTCTTGGCCTTACCATTTTATAGCCATTAATCCTCTCACTCAGCACCTGATTATCAATAATTGAATAGTTACGCAGATCATCATTACTCATTCCCTCTGCATAAACAGAAAACTCGTTAGCTAATCTATCACTTGCTATTAACATAGCTTCCTCCAATTGATACTGATTCCCTATTGTAGTCGGTATACTAACTAATGCTTTTTTTGTATTAACATCTATAGCTTCTTTTGTTAAAGCCACATTAATCAATTGGCCTAAATAGTAGTCTTTATTCTCATTAGCTAATACATTTATACTTAAACTGTTTAGCAAAATCGCTCCAATTACAACTCTTATATAGCATTTTTTGTTCCTAAAAAAATTTCCCATCGCTTTTCCCCTCAAATCTATTGATTAAAAATTAATTTGTTCAAGTTCATCATATCATTATGCAATTATTTATTCAATTCAATAAAAGCTCCTACATGTATCAACTACTATTATTATGTCTCATATTCGGTTATAATAATAAGTGACTAAGCAACATAAGAAAGGTACCAAATGAAAAAAGACATTCATCATATTCATGACAAAACTTACAGAAGTTTCTTTGAGAACAAAGAAATTTTCTTACAATTTCTGCTATCTTTTTACTTGATCAAAAGATAGATTCTAATGAATTCCTTAATAGAGCAGGTATCATTGGAAATGAATTCAATTTAATTTCAAATGCGCATAAACTAAAATTAACAGACTGGTTAGACCATATAATGAATGATCCTACCAGACAAACTGCAATCGACTTGATAAAAAATCCATAAAAGGATGTGAATAAAATGACTGCTAATATTACGATAACACTTATGGAAGAAAAAGAACGTGCAATAACCGAAGGCAAGGCCCAGGGGCTGGCTGAGGGTAGAACCGAGGGCAGAATTGAAGGTAGAATTGAAGGCAGAATTGAAGGCAGAACTGAAGGCAGAACTGAAGGCAGAACTGAAGCCAAACTTGAAATAGCCAAAAAACTTCTTGCTAGTGGTATGTCTATCGAACAAGTGATGGAAATCACTGAATTAAACGTAAGCGTCAATTCAAGCACACCTATAAAAAATACGCCACCGCTAGTATACTATTACTAGTCTTGTGGCGTATTAA
>CAKVCL010000017.1 GCA_934725855.1 uncultured Cellulosilyticum sp.
CTATACATTTCCCACTACCTGGGCATGTTCGGGACTTGCACCCGTTAGAGCGCGCCCATGGCGCGCAAACTAAAAAAGTGGACATACGTCCACATTTTTATCAGTTCTTGACTCAATAGGCTTTTACCTTTATTCAAGATAATCTTTTAATTTCTTACTGCGACTTGGATGACGTAACTTTCTTAATGCTTTTGCTTCAATTTGTCTGATTCTTTCTCTTGTTACACTAAATTCTTTACCAACTTCTTCAAGCGTTCTTGCACGACCATCATCTAGACCAAATCTTAAACGAAGTACTTTTTGTTCTCTTTCAGTCAACGTATCTAAAACTTCAATCAGTTGTTCTTTTAATAAAGTAAATGCAGCTGCTTCTGCAGGAACTGGAATATCTTCATCTGGAATGAAATCCCCTAAATGGCTATCTTCTTCTTCCCCAATTGGTGTTTCTAGTGAAACAGGTTCTTGAGAAATTTTCATAATCTCACGAACTTTAGAAACTGGCATTTCCATGCGTTTTGCAATTTCTTCTGGTTGTGGATCGCGTCCTAATTCTTGAAGAAGCTGTCTGGATACACGCATTAGTTTATTAATCGTTTCAACCATATGCACAGGAATACGAATCGTTCTTGCTTGATCCGCTATAGCACGCGTAATCGCTTGACGAATCCACCAAGTCGCATACGTACTAAACTTATAGCCTTTTGTATAGTCAAATTTTTCTACGGCTTTAATAAGTCCTAAATTTCCTTCTTGAATTAAATCAAGGAAAAGCATCCCACGCCCCACATAACGTTTTGCAATACTAACCACCAAACGTAAATTGGCTTCAGCTAATTTTTTCTTAGCTTCCTGATCCCCTTGCTCCATACGTTTTGCGAGCTCAATTTCTTGATCAGCAGATAATAAAGGCACTTTACCAATTTCTTTTAAATACATACGAACAGGGTCATCAATACTAATCCCATCTGGTAAGTTACTTAAATCAATATCTGCCTCATCCATTTCAACATCATTTAAATTTCCTAAAATGTCGATATTCTGAGCTTCTAAATATTCATAAATTTGCTCAATTTTATTAGGTTCTAAATCCATATCTGAGAAAACTTCATTAATATCTTCTTGTTCAAGTATTCCCTTTTTCTCTTTTGCAATTGCCATTAACTGGTCAAGCTTTGCCTTAAATGCTAGCTTTTGTTCTGCCACATCTTTCACGGTTATCAATCCTTTCTCCTGTCCACTATTCTAACCATTTATATAATCAATATTCAATTTGTCAAGTTCCTTTTTTCGAAATAGTAGATCCTGTACTTCTTTTACATCGGTTGTTGCTTTTAATCTTTTTTCAATATAAAGTTTATTAAGTCTTTTTACATTCTCTGTCATCATCTTTTGAAGCAACGTTAGATCTTCATAACGTTGATCTTTATAGATGAGCACATGAGAAATGATGTTCTGTTTTTCGACTTCTAGGTAGTGCGTGGTAAAATAAGTCATATCCACTTCTTTCCCTGTTTTCAAGTAATCTAATATGGCTGCAGCCAAATCATATAATAACCCTTCATCAAAAAAATCAGCCTTTAAATAGGGTGCCACATGCCTGCTCAAATTCGGATAATGATACAAGTTGGCTAGAAACACCACTTCATTATTAAAAACTTGCTTTTTAAACTGAGGCGTAGCCTCTTGTTTGATGCGTTTCTTTTGCACGCCATTTTGATAATAGCGATTCATTTCTGCTTTAAAGGCTTCTTCATCAATTTCATAGGTTTTACTAATTTCTTTCAAGTAGATGGCTTGTTCAATACTACTACTTGTTTGAGCCAATATCCCTGCAATTTCTTGTAAAAATTTTACTTTTTCTTCAGGAAGCACCAGATCAAATTTTTTCTCTGCTGTTCGAATTTGAAACCATAGATCAGAAGGTGCTTCTTCTAAAAGGGTTCTCATTGCATCATAGCCATGTGTTTTCAGATACTCATCTGGATCCTTTCCTTCCTGAAGTAAAAGAACTTTTACCTTTAACCCTTCATTCCTTAAAATAGGAATCGCACGTAAGGCTGCCTTTTGCCCTGCGCCATCACTGTCATATAAAATAATCACTTCATTGGTATACCGCTTTAAAAGCTTTGCATGCCCTGGCGTAAAAGCTGTTCCTAACGAAGCCACGGTCTGATCAAAGCCTGCTTGATGCATAGCAATCACATCCATATACCCTTCGACTAAAATAAAGTACGACGCTTTCGTTTGCTTGGCAATATGCATACCATACAAATTTCTGCTTTTATTAAATAAAATGTTTTCATGGGAATTTAAATACTTAGGTAAACTATTATCTAATACACGTCCCCCAAAAGCAATCACTTTTTTACTCAAATCAAAAATAGGATAAATGACTCTTCCTGCAAAACGATCATAAATCATTTGACTATTTTGTTTACTTTGTAAAAATAAGCCTGATTCTAATAGAAGTTCATCTGAATACCCTTTGGCTTTTAAATACTCATATAATCCATTAAATTGATGAGAGGCATATCCAAGACCAAAATGTTTAATCGTTTCCATGGATAAGCCACGTCCTAAAAAGTACTCTAGAGCTTCTTGATTTTCAGGTGCGCGTAAACTATAGTGAAAATAAATGGCACTTTCTTTTAAAATCTCTAAAAGTTCACCACGCTTTTTGTTATTTTGCATTTCTTCCTCAGATAAATAAGTTTGATCTAATTTAATGTTTGCTCTTTCAGCCAAATACTTAATGGCTTCGATAAAAGTCATATTTTCTTTTTGCATTAAAAACGTAATGACATTGCCACCGGCTCCACACCCGAAGCAATAGTAAAGTTGTTTCTCTTCACTCACAGAAAAAGAAGGGGTTTTCTCATTATGAAACGGACACAAACCCACATAAGAACTTCCCTTTTTATTCAGTGATGTATATTCGGAGATAATAGATATTATATCACTCTGTTCTCTGATCTCTTCAATAACATGCTCTGGATATCTCACCTATACTCCTTCCTTTCCTCTTTATTCCTCTTTATCTTAATAAATATGCCAAGATTTTGGAAAAAATAAATCTCGGTATGCATTAATGGCATAACGGTCTGTCATCCCTGCAATATAGTCACAAACGACTTGCATTTTTGAATCGTTCATTTGTAATCTTCTTGTATAACTCTCCGGTAATCTTGTCAAATCTTCCATATAATAATGATAAAGTTCACTCACAACACGCTCTGCTTTTCCTTCTTGCTCTTTTGCAACAGAGCCAACATAAACATGCTTAAATAAAAATTCTCGCATGGCATAAAAAGCCTCTTTTACTTTAGGACTCATTTGAATCGTATTCTTCCCATCACTTGCGTGAACAATATCATAAATAATGCCATTTAAGCGTTCACCCGATGTATAGCCCAAAATATCTAAGCATGCCTTAGGCAAGGCTTCTTGTGATAAAACTTTTCCACGAATGGCATCATCTATATCATGATTAATATACGCAATTTTATCCGATAATTGCACCACCTTACCTTCTAAAGTATGAGGCGCTCCACTTGTTGGATGATTTAAAATACCATCTCTTACCTCAAATGTCAAGTTTAATCCTTGACCATTATTCTCCAATACTTCCACGACGCGTAAACTATGCTTATTGTGTGAAAATGCTCCATCTGTCAATTGTTTTAATACATGTTCCCCCGTATGACCAAAAGGTGTGTGTCCTATGTCATGCCCTAGTGCAATGGCTTCAACCAAATCTTCATTTAAACGTAAGGCTCTTGCTAAAGTTCTTGCAATTTGAGACACTTCTAAGGTATGGGTTAAACGCGTCCTATAATGATCCCCTTCTGGTGAAATGAAAACCTGAGTTTTATGTGCTAATCGTCTAAATGCTTTACAATGCAAAATGCGATCACGGTCTCTTTGAAACTCAGTTCGTAAACTGCAAGATTCTTCCTTTTGAACCCTTCCTTTAGTTTTCACACTAGGCGTCGCAAAAGGACTTAGTTTTTCTAGCTCGAATTGCTCTTGCAAACAACGCCCCACCATTCACATCACCTCCACCTATATTATTTATACTACATCAATCTCCCATTTCCTTTTTTTAATGACACTTTTGTGATTGTCGATAAACATTTACAATGTTTTTTTTATTTTTTAGTCATGTTTTCTAAACACAACTTTATTTTTAAGGTAAAAAAAAGGAACCTGTAAGCTTCAAGTGCAATCGCTTACAGATTCCCATTGTCTATCCTCAAAAACTTAAACCATCTATATTTCCTGATTGTATTGCTACAATATGACGTGCAATCTTTTCCTTGTCCCAATCCCACCAGCAGGTCTCTTCCAACCTAGCAATGGTATCCTCATCAAAACGTTTGCGTATAGGCTTTGCTGGTACACCACCTACAATGGTATATGGTGGTACATCCTTTGTTACAACAGCTCTTGTCCCTATTACAGCACCATCACCAATTGTTACTCCAGACATAATTACCGCTTCATATCCAATCCATACATCATTTCCAATCACAATATCTCCTTTATTGTCCCAAGCTGATGTAATGTCCTTTACATCTAAATTCCATTCTTCAAAAAAAATAGGGAATGTGTAATTTGAAAGTGAATGCATGGTATGATTTCCACTTGTAAATAAGAACTTTACGCCACAGGCAATAGAACAGAATTTTCCAATTATTAATTTATCATGGTTGATTGGATAATGATATAACACATTGTTCTTTTGAAAATCACATGGATCATGTACAAAATCGTTATATATCGTATAATCTCCAACTTCAATACTCGAATCTGAAGTTACATTTTTTAAATATACAGTTTGCTTATCATTTGACCTTGGATATATTTTTTCTTTCATCAATCTGATACTCCTTCAATTCACATTTTTGATATGATGAACAAAAGAATAAACTTCTTCTGACCATTGCCATACATCCATATTTTTATGACTTAAATAATAAGTTCTACCCTCTATGTTTTTTTGAATCATTGCTTCAAGCTGATTTTTGTATGCTTCTGGAATAATGATAGCATATACATAATCAGATAAAACCACTTCATCTTTTACTTTTATGGGTAAGAATCCATCATGCACTGCCTGTGGATGCTTTTCCAGTTCATCATACTTAAAATAAAATCTTACTCCTGGAGTAAACCCCATTCCCATGTCTTCGACTGTTGGACTTCTGCTTAACTTTCTTTCCATGACCAATCGATCTCCAGCTTGGCAATTTCCCCATGAGAACATAACATAATGAAAAAAATCTGCAGGATCATTTGCTGCATTTCGTTTTTCTTTCATTAATACCACATCCGGTAGCTTTCTTGCCTTGACTGCTGAAAGCAAGGAGCCACATTCCAATATCTTAATTGCATTTTCCAATGGTGCTGTATGACAGACAAAGTCTGTCATACAGCCACCTCTGATCTGACAGGCCGTACACTCTCTGATAATCTCCGGTCTTGGAACATTTTGGTATTTTTCTGTTTTTTTGATCTCCTTTTGAACATAAGCCAGAATGTCCGACCTATCAGATGTTATCTCAAGCTCACGACCATTTACTCTTTCGTAAGTAGCAAAATCAATGATATCTTTCATCTCATTGTCACTTACCCTTGGATAATCAGATAGAGCTTTATACAAAACACCATCCCACAATTCTGTAAATTCATGTTTCCCTATATCAATTTTCATTTTAACTATCTTTGCCTCATTTCTTACACATTCCATCACTCAATCCTATTTATCTTCATCCCACCTTCACATTCGTCAAAATATTTTTGCAACATCCCGACGAATTGACCGATATGTAGTCCATCCACAAAAGAATGATGTGCCTGAACAGAAATTGGTATTATGACCTTTCCATCTTTTTCATAATATTTACCCCAATCAAAAAGTGGCGTTGCATTATCTTTCTTTCCAGAGTTTGTATGTGAAATATGCGTATATGTAACCCATGGCATAGGAGAACATTGAAATATATCATTTCCTAAGGGGCCTGTAAAATAAACCTGTTGCTCATTTGCCATTTTGGATGCCAACTGGCAATATTCTCTTAGATCATCTACAAAAGGAACATTTACGACTTTGAATAATTCTGTTTCTTTATTTAAATAAGTAAATGCAGTATCTATTCTGTCATAAAGTACAATCTGTCCATCTACAAAACGATAACGAAATGCCTCTATTTTATTTGCACATTTACATACTGCATATACCATAGCCATCGTAAACGACAATCCCTGTTTTTTTACAATCTGCTTAAACTTTGTAATATCAGCTTCAAAAGTCACACAAAAAGCTGGTTCAACACTGTTTCTGAAAATCATACAGTGCATGGCTCGCTCCCATGTTTTCTCATCTATCACCTTATAAGAATTTGCCATATTTCATTTCCTCCTTAAAATACAATCTACAGAATGGATAATCCTAATTCATAAGCTTCCCTTAATCCATTGCTACTTTTTACATCCCCTTTATCTTTCGCTCCTCTTACCATTACCATTCCTGCATCTTCTAAATGAAAGAAATTTAATACCAGTTGATATTGCATTTTAATGGAATCGAATAACTCTGGTAATGTAGCTGCTCCTACTAATATCAATCCAAGTTTTTTTATATTGAATTCATTTCTCATAGGTGTATGAAGTCTGTCAACGATGGCTTTCAGCTGTGCACTAATGCCATAAAAATACACGGGCGAAGCTACTACAACAATATCTGCCCTTTTTAACTTTTCATATACTTTATGCATATCATCCTTTTGAAAACATTCATTGCCTTCCCTTGTAAAACAAGAATTACATCCAATACATGGATTAACTTTATAATCAGAAACTGACACTACTTCAACATCATTATTTTTACTTGCTCCTTTTATAAATGCCTGTGCCAGCAAATCTGTATTTCCATTTTTTCGCATACTGCCAACTAATACAACCACTCGACTCATTACCCAAATTCTACCTTTCATAAAAATTTTTATTTTCTTTCGCCTTACAAACCTTTACACCCTACAAACTTGTTATGTTCTTCTGAGTCGTATTAAGTTTAGTTGCACTCATAAATTCAATGTATGAATCGCACATACTATCACCATTCCCAGTGCAATTCCTGCACAAATACCATATAATTGCATGAATAGTCATTGTATCCGTCTATATTGTTTTTGTTTGCCACCTTCCCTGTTTAAGCTACCACTCATTAGTCATGTTGTACCACAATACGAAAATTAATTCAATAATAAAAATAAGATATATTAAAAATTATTTTATAATTTTTAATATATCTTATTATGTAAAATTTAAAATATCATAAAGTAGTATACTATATTTCACCTACTAATAGATGGAAGGAATTATTGAAAAAGGTACTCTTAAGCTTAGATACAGCAAAAGACATAAAAACTGATTTCCCCCAGGGATATAGATTCAGACTTTTGTGGCATTTAAAAAATATTTAACAGGTTACTGTTTCTCGATTCTGTTTATTCCTCTTGATAAAATGAGCATACACCTCAAGTATAATTTCGTAAATCAATAATATTCATTTATTTTATTCTACAATGGCAAACGTAACATTAGAAATTTTCTAAATAATTAAGTATTTTCCCAACATCTTCCGGATAATCGACAGACGTTTTGCTTCTCCATTTATTTTAAGCCACACTTGTGGAAGAAACTGCATCTATTTCGCCATTTTCCACCACAGCAAAATAGTAAGTTAGGATATTTCCAATTGAAAACAGTGATATTTTTACATCTGTTAATCGTAAACTATATACTCATTATTATTGATTTCTCTATTCTTTATTCTTTGTTTTTGAAGGTCGATATCCAAGTAAAGCTATAAAAATTAACGCTGCTGTAACTGCCAAGCTTAATGGATACGCCATCATAATTGTTTTAAATGTTCTATTTGTCGGGAACACTGTGCAAATCCAGATAATCCTGACGCCACATACACCGATTATGGTCAGAACTGCCGGTACAAGTGAGATTCCAAAGCCTCTTAAATATCCGGACATATTCTCGTATAACATGCTAAATGTATATGCTGCAAAAACAATCAGAAGTCTTGTATAACCAATTTTAACTACCTGTGGGTCACTATTAAAAATTGCTAAAAGACTCTTTCCGAAAAAAAGTACTATAACAATCATGACCGCTGTCGCAATCGCATCTTCTAGAATACATAAGATAAAGGCTTTTCGACATCTCTTCAATTGGCCTGCTCCAAAATTCTGTCCGACAAATGTTGTACATGCTTGACTAAACGAATTCATAATGTCATAAACGCAGATTTCTATATTCAATGCCGCACTTGAAGCTGCAATTACTATTGTTCCGAGACTATTAATGGCTGACTGAATAACAATATTAGCTACTGCAAATACTGCTGTCTGGATTCCTGCTGGAAGTCCAATCTTCATGATTTTAATAAAAATATTCCTATCAAATCGCAAATCTTTCCTGTCTATCCGAACAATACTGTCCATTTTCATAAGTTTTATCAGAAGAATCACTGAACTTACAACATTCGCCATTACTGTTGCAATCGCCACACCATTTACAGTCATTTTCAGTACGATTACAAAAAACAAATTTAACAAAACATTTAACACACCTGAAACAGCAAGTGCCTTTAATGGAATTCGTGTTTCTCCTATACTTCGATAAATAGCCGCTTCAAAGTTATACAACAATATTACCGGCATTCCAAGTAAATAGATACGAATATACATAAGTGCATAAGGGAGCACCTCTCCCGGCACATGAAGCATTTGTAACAGATAACCTATAAATATTTCTCCGATTATCGTCGTTAATATACCTCCCACAATCGCCATAATCACAGAAGTATGTACTGCCTTATGGATTGTGGGTTCATCTTTTCTTCCTATCGCATTTGCAATTACTACATTTGCTCCTAATGCAATTCCTATGAAGAAATTCAATATCAGTCCAATAATAGGACTGTTTGCACCAACTGCAGCAACTGCGATTGTTTTTGCGTTTCCTGTAAAATTTCCAACGATTGCAAGATCTGATGCGTTGAAGAGCTGTTCCAAAATACCTGTTGCAGCAACTGGAAGTGCATATTTGATAATTTTATTCCATAAAGGACCATGCAGCATATCTATCTGCGTCCTTTGGGTTTGTTTCTCCATTTCTAATCACCCTTTTTAATTAATGCAGATTATAAACAAACTTTACAAAGGCAGGATCATCATGATTTACGATTTCACTGTGTCCCAAATCCTTTGATGCAATAACCTTCATCTCTTCTTCGGTAAGTGTAAAATCCCAAATATCAATATTCTGCTCCATTCTTTCTACATGGACAGATTTTGGAATGATAGAAACTCCGCGCTGTGTATTCCATCTGAGATCTACCTGTGCTGCGTAATCCATATCTAATCGCTTAAGAGATGCTTTCACTGCCTGATATGCCTCTTCATCAGTTCCCATATCACTTACCCACACTTTTGTTGTGATAAATAATTCATCTCTTGTCGTAATTCCATCATCGATTGCTCTTGCAACTGCTTTTCCGACTGCTTTCTCATTTCCATAAGCGGTTGCAGTATCAATCAAACGGTATCCTGTTTTGATTGCATCATAAACGACCTTCTCACACTCTATGGCATCTGGAATCTGAAATATTCCGAATCCCTCCTTTGGAATACCAGACACTCTTTTGCCCATCCATACTAAAGCATTTCTTCGGACATACTTTTGTACAAATTTCGCATCCAATACACTCATCCGTAATCCGATAAAAATTTGAAGATGTATTCTCTGGCATTGTTGCCATTCGTTTAAGATATTCCCGATGCGCTGCCCTGTCAGTGTCTGTCATAGGTGTTATATACTTTCGGTTGTTTTCAATATCTTCACGAATTTTTTCTATATGCTCATCAACCTTTTTATCGATTGTTTTCTGTTTATTCATATCAAATCCCGGCAAAAAATTATCTGCCCTCATTTGTTACTAGTACTGATTTTAGCTGGAAGTAAAAATCGTCTTCTACATAATAGTAGAAGACGATTTAACAGATGATAAACTTTATGTGATTAGATTATTTTTCAGCAATCGCAGCTTGAGCAGCAGCTAAACGAGCGATTGGTACTCTAAATGGTGAACAAGATACATAGTCAAGTCCAATCTTGTGGCAGAATTCTACAGATGATGGATCGCCACCATGTTCTCCACAAATACCTACATGAAGTTTTGGATTCACTGGACGACCTAATTTAAGAGCCATATCCATTAATTTACCAACACCAGATTGGTCTAATTTAGCAAATGGATCATTTTCGAAAATCTTAGTATCATAGTAAGCATCTAAGAACTTACCAGCATCATCACGAGAGAAACCAAATGTCATTTGTGTTAAGTCATTTGTACCGAAGCAGAAGAAATCAGCTTCTTTAGCAATCTCATCAGCTGTAAGAGCAGCTCTTGGGATTTCAATCATTGTACCTACTTCATATTCTAAGTTTGCACCAGCTGCAGCGATTTCAGCATCTGCTGTTTCAACAACCACTTTCTTAACAAATTTAAGTTCTTTAATATCACAAATAAGTGGAATCATGATTTCTGGTTTTACGTTCCAATCAGGATGTGCTTTTTGAACGTTGATTGCTGCACGAATAACAGCTTTGGTTTGCATTTTAGCAATTTCTGGGTAAGTTACAGCCAAACGGCATCCTCTGTGACCCATCATTGGGTTGAATTCATGTAATGAATCAATGATTGCTTTGATATCAGCCACTGATTTATTTTGAGCTTTTGCAAGTTTCTCAATATCTTCTTCTTCAGTTGGAACGAATTCATGAAGTGGTGGATCTAAGAAACGAATGGTTACTGGGCAACCTTCAAGTGCTTCATATAATTTTTCAAAGTCACCTTGTTGATATGGAAGAATTTTATCAAGAGCAGCTTCTCTTTCTTCCACTGTATCCGCACAAATCATTTCACGGAATGCAGCAATTCTATCTGCTTCAAAGAACATGTGCTCTGTACGGCAAAGACCAATACCTTCTGCACCTAATTCACGAGCTTTTTTAGCATCTGCTGGAGTATCAGCATTTGTACGAACTTTTAATTTTCTAAATTCATCAGCCCAAGCCATGATTCTTCCAAATTCACCAGCGATAGTTGCATCAACTGTAGGAATCACACCATCATAGATATTTCCTGTTGAACCATCAATAGAGATATAATCTCCTTCATGGAATGTTTTTCCACCTAATTCAAATTTCTTGTTTGCTTCATCCATTTTAATGTCACCACAACCAGATACACAGCATGTACCCATACCACGAGCAACTACAGCAGCATGTGATGTCATACCACCACGTACAGTTAAGATACCTTGAGCAGCTTTCATACCTTCGATATCTTCTGGAGAAGTTTCAAGACGAACAAGGACAACTTTTTCACCTGCAGCGCCTTGTACTTTTGCATCATCAGCAGTAAAGACAACTTTACCACAAGCAGCACCTGGAGATGCACCAAGACCTTTACCCATTGGTGTAGCAGCTTTTAATGCTTTTGCATCAAATTGTGGGTGAAGAAGTGTATCAAGGTTTCTAGGATCAATCATTGCAACTGCTTCTTCTGGTGTTCTCATACCTTCATCTACAAGGTCACAAGCAATTTTAAGTGCAGCTTGAGCTGTTCTTTTACCATTACGTGTTTGTAACATATAAAGATGACGGTCTTCAATTGTGAATTCCATATCTTGCATGTCTCTGTAATGATTTTCAAGTGTTGCACATACGCCTTTGAATTGTTCAAATACTTCTGGCATAACTTCTGCTAATTGTTCGATTTTTTGTGGTGTACGAACACCAGCAACAACGTCTTCACCTTGAGCGTTCATTAAGAATTCACCCATTAATTTCTTTTCACCAGTAGCTGGGTCACGTGTGAAGGCAACACCTGTACCAGATGTTTCACCCATGTTACCAAATGCCATAGGTTGTACGTTAACAGCTGTTCCCCAAGAATATGGGATATCATTGTCACGACGGTAAACGTTTGCTCTTGGGTTATCCCATGAACGGAATACTGCTTTAATGGCTTCCATTAATTGAACTTTTGGATCATCTGGGAAGTCTTCACCAATTTTAGCTTTGTATTCAGCTTTGAATTGATTTGCAAGTTCTTTTAAGTCATCAGCATCTAACTCAACGTCTTGAGTGACACCTTTTTTCTCTTTCATTTCATCAATAAGTTGTTCGAAGTATTTTTTACCAACTTCCATAACAACATCTGAGAACATTTGAATAAATCTTCTGTAGCAGTCCCATGCCCATCTTGGATTACCAGATTTTTTAGCAAGTACTTCAACAACATCTTCATTTAAACCAAGATTAAGGATAGTATCCATCATACCTGGCATAGATGCTCTAGCACCTGAACGTACAGATACTAAAAGTGGATTTTCTTTATCACCAAATTTTTTACCATTGATTTCTTCAATTTTAGCGATGTATTCCATGATTTGACCTTGGATTTCATCGTTAATTTTTTTACCATCTTCATAATATTGAGTACAAGCTTCTGTTGTGATTGTAAAACCTTGTGGTACTGGAAGACCAAGATTTGTCATTTCTGCTAAGTTAGCACCTTTACCACCAAGAAGGTTTCTCATATCTGCGTTACCTTCTTTAAATAAGTAGACCCATTTATTAGCCATATTCAAAATTCCCTCCTAATTATGTACATCGTAAAGCAAACGCATAAGTTTTTTGGCGGCGAACTATGCTTGTCTGCTTTATCTACTGTCATTATAACATAATTTTTTTTATTGGATATCATATTTTGGAATTATATATAATCTTTTATTAAATTAACCTATTATTCGAACACTCTCAAAGATTTTTTTATAAGTTTTCAACAAAATAAATCTTAATTTTTTAACATATCACTTATTATTATGTTCTAATAAATCAGTCAATTTCTACTAAAAAAAGACACAATCCTCAAATGCCTCTAGTGCAATGAGATTGTGCCTTTTTTGAAGCTACCATCAATCGTTACAATGAAAGCTTAAAATGACATCTTATTTTCAATATATTTAACTAAATCCTCTATAGCAATACGCTCTTGTGCCATTGTATCACGGTCACGTACAGTGACTTTATGATCTTCTAGTGAGTCAAAGTCAAATGTAATACAGAATGGTGTACCAATTTCATCTTGTCTTCTATAACGTTTACCGATTGAACCGGCTTCATCAAACTCAACATTAAAGTGTTTTGCAAGTTCAGTATAAACCTTCATTGCTTCGTCAGATAACTTTTTAGAAAGTGGTAAAATAGCGGCTTTAACTGGAGCAAGCGCTGGATGGAATCTAAAGAGTGTTCTTGTTTCACCATCTTCTAATGTTTCTTCATCATAGGCTTCACATAAGAAAGCAAGTGTGACACGGTCTGCCCCTAATGATGGTTCGATAACATATGGAATATATTTCTCATTCGTTGTTGGATCAAAATAACTCATATCTTGTTTAGATTCTTCTTGGTGTCTGGTAAGGTCAAAGTCTGTACGACTTGCAATGCCCCAAAGTTCACCCCAACCAAATGGGAACATAAATTCAATATCTGTGGTTGCATTACTGTAATGAGATAATTCTTCAGGTGAGTGATCACGAAGTCTCATATGTTCTTCGTTAATACCAAGACTAAGAAGGAAGTTTTTACAATAACTTCTCCAGTAATCAAACCATTCAAGCTCTGTACCCGGTTTGCAGAAGAATTCAAGCTCCATTTGTTCAAATTCTCTGATTCTAAAAATAAAGTTTCCTGGTGTGATTTCATTTCTAAAAGATTTACCGATTTGACCAATTCCAAATGGCACTTTTTTACGACTTGTACGTTGAACATTTTTAAAGTTTACAAAAATACCTTGTGCGGTTTCTGGTCTTAAATAAATCGTATTTTTTGAATCTTCTGTTACACCTTGGAATGTTTTAAACATTAAATTGAATTGACGAATGTCTGTAAAGTCATGTGCACCACAACTTGGGCATGCAATTTGATTGTCTTTAATAAAATCTTGCATTTTTTCATTTGACCAACCATCTACAACTTCAGGGGTTCCTTTTTCTTGTAAATAATCTTCAATAATTTTATCTGCTCTAAAACGTTCTTTACAAGCTTTGCAATCCATTAATGGATCATTAAATCCACCTACATGCCCTGATGCTACCCAAACTTGTGGATTCATTAAGATGGCACAATCTACCCCCACATTATAAGGACTTTCTTGAACGAATTTTCTCCACCAAGCCTTTTTAACATTGTTTTTGAATTCTACACCTAATGGACCGTAATCCCAAGAGTTTGCCAGTCCTCCATAAATTTCAGATCCTGGATAAACAAATCCTCTTGATTTTGATACAGCTACAATTTGTTGCATACTTTTTTCTGCCATTTGATTGCCTCCTTAATTTTTATTCATTTGATTAGTCTTCCTTTTTTCATTAAAAAAAGGAAACCCTAATCATCCCTAGTAAGGGACGAAAGATTTCCTTCCGCGGTTCCACCCTTATTGAATGCCAAAGCATTCCTCTTTCAAAAATTACTCCAAAGCGCCCTTCATAAAAAGTCATGTAACTGGCTTCCACCCTCCCAGCTTCGCTAAACCATGCCTTACTTACTACTCCTCTTTTTCATTGTAATATCACTTCATTATTTACTGATAAATTTATCAAAAACAAGATAAACTGTCAAGCCTCTTCTTTATATTTCTATTTTACAACACCTGTTGAATCGTTAAATGGATTTTGCTTGACGCAAAAAAGGATTGATAGGGTTCCTTATCTTGTTCAAGTATTTTCTTTAATTGGATACGTGCACGCGATAATCTGGATTTAACTGTTCCTACGGATAGGTCTAAAATAGCAGCAATTTCTTCATAAGAATAATTTTCTATATCTTTTAAAATAATGATTTCCCTATGATTTTTTTTGAGTTCATAAATGCCTTGCCACAAAACCTGCTGTTTTTCTTTTTCCAAAAGCTGGGCACTTATATCTTCCCAATATGTACAGTGTTCTTTTTCTACTTTCTTTTCCTCTGTATCACTATTTACTCCTTTATAAACATTGACCTTTTGCCTTTTATTTTGCTTTCTTAGCCAATCTAAACAAGTATTGGTAGCAATTCTATAAATCCATGTGCCTATTTTAGCTTCTCCTCTAAATTGATCGAGTTGCCTCCAAATCTTAATCCAAACTTCTTGTGATGCATCATAGGCTTCATGATGATCTCCTAATAGATGAAAACAAATTTGATAAATCTTATGTTCATAGTGACTGATTAATTTTTCAAAAGCCAATAGATTCCCTGCTTTTGCTTCTGCCATCCATTTTTCTTCTTGTGAACTTTCTATTGGCATATGTTACTCCACATCCTAACTCAATTCCTTATCATTTTCTTATTCTATACAAATCATCCTACAAATTCAACTCACTTGTTTTTTATCCCTGCCTAAAAAAATTTTCTTGCCTTCTTTGGCAAAATATGATAGTATATTCCTTGTCAAAACATTATGTTAAGAATTAGCCGGCATGTCGGAATGGCAGACGATGCAGACTCAAAATCTGTTGTGGGTAACCACGTGTGGGTTCAAGTCCCACTGCCGGCATCTTTTAGAGCACTAGGTAACTAGTGCTTTTTATATGCATTTAGTAAGTTATGTTAAAAAAGGGATGAATCCAATAATTGGATTCATCCCTTTTTTAATGCCTTGGTGACGCTTGAACTAATTTACTTGCTGTAACAACTGCTGCCAAAAGATCTGCTTGATTTTGTGGCATAGTAGCTTCAACTTGACTAATAAGCTCACCCTCTTTGGTTACAACATATTTCGATGGTAACAAATTAAGTGTTATCGCTATTATGTCGGCCCTACATTTCTCGCATATACATCCTGTATAGTGCCTAGACTCAATTAAGTGGTTAACTTCTTTTTTTACAATACCTTCCATCACATTATAAATAATCATTTGTACTCCCCCACACTTTTAATTTTATTTTTTAGTTATTTCAGGTTTTATTTTGCTTCACTTCTGTAGGCTTCTAAAATGCTATCCGAAACGGTAAGAGCTTGTGCTCCCTTTCCGCCGCCTTCTACCACTACTGCAAAAGCAATCGCATTTCTAGGCGTTTCATTCGGATCATAAGCATATCCCATAAACCATGAATGATCCGCTTCTGTTTCGTTTTCTGCTGTCCCTGTTTTGCCCCCAACAACTAGACCCTTTTCTGGTAAAGTGACTGCCGTTCCATGATCTACAACCCCCTCCATCAAAGATTGCAATTCATAGGCTTCCTCTTTTTTTAAAAGATCACCCAGTTCAACGGGCTTTTGCTTATTAACAATCTGTCTACCATGCTTCATGGCATGATCCACCAAATAAGGCTTCATACTAACTCCATTATTTATAATGGCAGAAGCTAACATTGCCATATGAAGAGGTGTCGTAAGTGTACGTCCTTGGCCAATAGCCGTCGCTGCTTTTTCAAACTCTGAATCATTCATTTGCAAGTTAAATCGACTAGCTGAATAACCCAAATCAACATTTAATGATTGATTAAATCCTAATGACTCAGCCGTTTCTTTCAATTGATCGCCTTTAAGCTGACGACCAAGTGCCACAAAGTAGCTATTGCAAGATTTAGCAAAAGCATGATATAAATCGACCTTTCCATGGGCTGTTCCGTTAAAACACTGAATGGTATACTCATTTCCGCTAATACTTCCTGTACAATCATAAGTAAAATCTAATGGTAAGCCTGCTTGCTCATTTTGGCGCATATACGCTAAAGAGGTTACTACCTTAAAAATAGAGCCGGGTGGATATAGTCCTTTAGTTGCACGATTTAACAAAGGTGAATTCTCTTCATCTGTGCTCAGTATATTCCAATTTTCTCCTATTTCATTAGGATCAAATGTAGGCCCTGAATATAGGGCTAATATTTTGCCAGTTGAGGCTTCTAATACAACTACAGCTCCCCTTTTACCGCTCATTGCTTCAGCAACCTTACTTTGATAGGTCTGATTTAATGTTGTTACGATGTCTCGTCCTTCAAATTTTTCATTTAAAAAAGCCATTTTTAATATGGATAATAAATTATAGTTTGGATAGAGCAATGTACTATTAGCTAATGCTTCAATACCAGTTTTTCCATATTGACTATATCCTACCACATGCGCATCTTGTTTTCCATACGGATAAACACGATTTCCTTGTTCATCCGTATAAGCTAATAGAATGTTATCATCTGCATGGGTGTCATAAATTTTGCCACGAATCACCTCTGACTCCAGTGTATTCATTCGTGTATTTTGGCCATGGGTTGAAATTTCTTTCTGCTTAAAAATTGTAAAATAAATTAAATAGCCAACTAGTACTGCAAAAATAAGCATAAAAATAGCTGCTATTGTATAAATCATCTTTTTATCTTGCTTCACGTGTCTTTTCCTCCTTCTCCTCATTCTTACGTGCTTGATAAGAAAAATAAGTAATCAGACCAATCATTCCCATACTTACTATAATTGAAGTGCCACCTGCACTCATAAAAGGCGTAGTAATCCCTGTTAATGGAATGAGTTTTAATACGCCTCCAATAATAATGAATACTTGAAGTCCAAATAAACTGGCAATACCTACAATGACCAAACGATAAAAGGCATGACTATAACGAAATGCTACTTGCAAGCATAACAAAATAATCCCTAGATAACAAAGTAAAATGACTACCCCCATAAGATTACCAAACTCTTCACATACAGCAGCAAATATATAGTCTGATACATTCATAGGAATTTTGTTTGGGGTTCCCCTTGTCAGTCCGCTTCCAAGCCATCCCCAAGTTCCTATTGCAAATAAACCTTGAACCACTTGATACCCTTTCCCATTAATATCTGCCCATGGATTGAGCCAAGCTTCCACACGGACACGTACATGACCAAAGAGAAAATACCCTAAAACACTTCCTCCACAAGCTGCCAAAAAACCAAGACCTGGAATAACTAAGCTCTGTGTTGCAACTAAAAGCATCAACAAGGTGGTTAAATAATATAATAAAACGGCTCCTAAATCGCGTTGTAAAACCAAGCATCCTAAAGTACATACGAGAACGATTCCTGGAAATACTAATCCTTTATATCCCTGTTTTAACCGCTCCCCATCACTTAGTGTGGCTGCTAAAAATAGAACGAGGGCAACTTTACCAATTTCAGAAGGTTGAAAAGAAATCGGACCAATACTCACCCAGTTCGTCGCACCATAAATCGTATCACCAAATACAAATGGCAATCCCATCATGACAAGGAGTGACACTAAATAAAAATACTTGTTCTGAGGTTTTATGAGTACCCCAAAAATAGATGGGAAAATAAGTGCAATCACTGCACCTAATAGATAAGCCACGATTTGCTTAGTCGCAATAGCATGATCTAATCTTTCTAACATCATAAATCCAATGTCCATAATAAAGAACATAATCTGCCACAACACTAATTCTTGATGACGCTTCATTATCTTTAAAATGGTTAAGGAGCCTATGAAGATAAAAAGGACAATTACCCCATCTAGACCAATCGCTAATCTAAGTGCTTCATCCGTTTGTTTTCCCATGATAATGCTCAACCCTGCTAAGTGAAAGAAATATAAACAAACAGATAATAATCGATTTTTTTCTTTACGTCCGCCTAAATTATATTGAATAAACGGCTTCATAAAACTAAAAGCGACTAATACAAATAAGATGCCAAAGCCTGCAAAAATATACCGACTGAGTAAAATCATAATATTAAAGTATCCCATAAATCTTCCTCCTAAAGCACCGGCTTAAAGGTAATCCCCTTTACCTTAGTCTGTTGACGTTCCTGTAGATAGCTTTTTAGAATCTCCTGCGTTTGTGATTGAGATTCATTCGTCAGCACAATACGTAATACGCCACTTTGTAGCCACTCATTAGATTTTAAAACAAGTGGTTCATAACTCATAATTTGCATCATACAAACTTGGCAATTCGTTTGAATGCGCCAAGAGGTCTGCTTACGATCCTCTAATTCAAAATAATGTTTATCTTGAACTCCTTTTTGGCAAGCTGGTGTGCCTCTAAGCACGCATTGAGAAGAAGTCATGACTGGAATATGTCCATAAACAATTTTTTCAATACGATCGCCTAATCTAATGATCTCACTTGGCATAAGCTCTACCGAAATGGTAGTACGGGTTGCCCCTTGTTCTTCCCATAATGCAAGCGTTTCATGATTTGTGACATTCATGTTATAATCTATGACCATTTTTTTTCCTAATTCACGCAGCATTCTGTATTCCCCTATATTGCGAACTAAGAATCCATCAATAGACGTTTGTTGCCAGTCTAATAGTTCTTGTTTATAGCATAGATAGGTTTTTTCTTTCATAATACTTGGAAGTGCTAGATAAAAGGCTTTGCCTACTTTTTGACAAAGCTTATAAGCCCGTTTGGCTTTATCATTTTGATAGTTCCATTCCCAATAAACGATTTCAATTTCTGGGTATTTAAGTGCCACTTCTAATTGTTCAAAGCTACTGACTTGTACCGCCCATTTTTGTTTGCCTATTTCTTGTATGGTCTGTACTTCTTCATAAGATGGCACTTGTACCTTTTCTCTATGAAGGAGTTTTTCTTCTAAACAAGACACAGCTTCTCGTCTCATTTCATTTAACTGACTAATGCCAATATAAGCATTCTCCGGCCATTCGATTGCCACATGCTCTGCTTTAAAGGAAGTGCTTCCTAATTTTGTTAACTGCCTTACTGCCTGCTCTTTCGTTATCGGATTTTGCTTGGCAACTTCTAAGACGCCCCCTGTATAAGTCACCCCATTATCTTGAGTCAATAAGTTTATTTCCACTGGACCTTTCAGTGTTCCTTTAATCGCTACATCAATTGGCATTTTACGCATAGGTTTTATATACGTTTGACGCATTTGTTTAAGGAGCTGATGATTCTTTGTTAAATAAACCTCACTGCCCACCTCCACATATTTGTCAAACTGACAAGTAATTCGTGTGCCCGCTTCACATACTTTTGTAATGCCTGTTCCAACACTTTCTTTCCCTTTACGGATAATTTCAAGCCCATCACCAGGATTTAAAGTCTGGCTTAGTAAAATCGTTGCTTGACCTGTTTTAGCCGAAAAACGCACAACCTCTCCTACTTTTAATCCGATATGGCGTGGACTAATAGGGGTTAGCATTTTTCTGCTGCCTTTTTCAAAATAATACCCTTTTGAAAATCCCCCACGGTTAAAAATACCTTTTAAAATCTTTAAATCTGTTTCATCTACTCGATAGGCTTTACCTAATTGGGCTAAATCCATATATTTGCGATAGGTTTTAATAACGGACGCCACATATTCTGGTGATTTCATACGGCCTTCAACTTTAAAAGAGTGAATCCCAATGTCTAATAAATCTGGAATAAACTCAATGGAGCAAATATCTTTAAGACTTAATAAGTAGTCCTCTTTATTTAAAATCTTGCCATCTTCTTTTAAAGTATAGCGCATACGACAAGTCTGTGCGCAGCGCCCACGATTCCCACTACGCCCACCAATTAAACTACTCATTAAACATTGCCCAGAGTAACTGTAACATAAAGCGCCATGAACAAAAGTTTCCACTTCAATATCACAGGTTTCAATGATTCCTTTGATTTCTTTAAGCTGCATTTCTCTTGCAAGAACCACCCGCTTAAAGCCTAATTCTTTTAAAAACAAAACATCCTCTATACTATGCGCAGAAAGCTGGGTACTCGCATGCATTCGTAAATATGGAAAATATTTTTTTACCATATGGGCAATGCCTAAATCTTGAATAATGATCGCATGAACACCGATTTCCACTAAATACTTTAAATACTCATACAAATTAGTTAATTCTGCTTCTTTAATTAATATATTAACGGTCACATACACCTTTACCCCTCGTAAAGTCGCATAAGACACAATCTCTTCTAATTCATTCTCTGTAAAATTATCTGCCGCCTGTCTTGCATTAAATCCTTTGCCCCCTACAAATAGAGCATCTGCTCCATTTTCTATGGCTGCAATGGCATTTTCCATTTTGCCGACTGGTGCCAGAAGTTCTGCTTTCTTCAAAATATTTCTCCTTTTCCTTAATAAACTAACAGGGGAAGTTACCTCCCCCTGTTTCCATGTTCTCTTTTTCCTTGATGTGTTGCCATGGCAAGTTGTTCTTTTGCTTGTAATAGCTCTCCATTAAGCTTTTGAGCTTGCTCAAAAAGCTTTTTGTTTTCTTCTTGAAGTGTGACTAAAGAAGCTTTATAGTTATCCAACATCTCTTGTTTTTTTACACATTCATCTGCCAAATTTAAAGTAAGTAGTGTATTAATCTTACTTTGTCCCATATGACTTTTATCATACGCATCTTGTATTTCTATAAGCTTTTCATTAATCACCTTCGCCACACGCTGCATATGTTCTTCGGATTCATCCCCTTGCAACGCTAGAATATTTCCGCCAATGACAACTTCCACCTTATTTTTTGTCATGCCTAAAACACCCCATTACATGCGCTGGGCACATTTTCTTTTTTCCAATTATAGCACATCCCACTATAAATTACTATAAACTTTTAAGGTCAAACACTTCATACGCTTTAGGTGACAACATTCGCCCTCTTGGCGTACGCTGCAAGTAGCCTTGCTGAATCAGATAGGGTTCGTACACATCCTCTAATGTATCCCGTTCTTCTCCAATAGCAGCTGCCAAAGTTTCTAACCCAACTGGCCCCCCTTTAAAATGCAGGGCAATCGCTTCAATAATACGTCTATCAATGTCATCTAGTCCATTTTTATCAATATTTAAAAGCTCAAGTGCTTTTAAGCAAACCTCATGACTAATGCCGTGATCATATTTAATGAGAGCAATGTCGCGTACACGCTTTAAAAGCCTATTGGCAACACGAGGCGTACCTCTACTGCATTTAGCAAGCTCTAATGCTGCTTCCCTTTCAATTTGTGTATCTAAAATTCCCGCTGTTCGAGTGATAATCTGCCCTAATTCCTGCTCCGTATAATATTCTAAGCGTTGAATGATGCCAAAACGGTCTCTAAGTGGTGCACTTAGCATCCCCGCTCTTGTGGTTGCCCCAATTAGTGTAAACCTTGGGAGGGTCAGGCGAATGGATTTAGCTGCTGAACCTTTTCCCACCACAATATCTATACAATAATCTTCCATTGCGGAATAAAGTACTTCCTCTACTTGGCGACTCATACGATGAATCTCATCGATAAACAAAATATCCCCTGGTTGTAGATTATTTAAAATAGCGGCAATATCTCCTGGCCTTTCAATGGCTGGTCCTGAAGTAATTTTAATCTTAACGCCCATCTCTGCTGCAATGACCTCAGCCATAGTGGTTTTACCAAGTCCTGGAGGCCCATATAAAAGGACATGATCTAATGCTTCACCTCTTACTTTCGCCGCTTCAATAAAAATTTTGATATTTTCTTTGATGGCACTTTGACCAATATACTCATCTAAGCTAAGGGGTCGAATACTACTTTCTATTTCATTATCTTCTAACTGTAAGTCACTTGAAATAATACGTCTTTCCATACCGTTTCCTTTCTTTCTGATTTTCTAAAATCTACATGCCTAGTATGCTAAGTGCCTTGCGAATGAGGGTTTCACTATTTGAATGATAATCATCCACTGCTTCAACCGCTTTTTTAGCTTCTTGATGACTATAACCTAATGCCTCTAAAGCCTCTATCGCTTCTTTCCCCGATTCTTTATCCTTAAGTCCTGTTTGAAGTAAACTTAGGTCTGGTACATAGAGCTTACTGATACTATCTTTAAGTTCTAAGATAATGCGTTGTGCCGTTTTAGGTCCTATGCCACTGACTTTACTCATCGCTTGACTATCTTGCTCCATAATGATTTCGACAATCTCTTGTACACTATACATATTAAGCACTTGCATTCCCCCTTTAGGACCAATGCCACTTACACTAATGAGTTTTCTAAAGATCTCTCGTTCTTCATGATGATAAAAGCCATATAAATCGTGGCCATCTTCTTTAATTTGTTCATGAATATATAGTTTAACGGTATCTTTTAATGTGGTAAGCTCGCCTATTGTGCGGGTGCTGCAAAAAACTTCATACCCTATTCCATAAGCTTCTAAAATAACCGTATTTTCGCCAACTTCTGTAATGATGCCTTTTAAATAGGTAATCATAATCTACTCCTTTTTGCGCTTCTTAATCTTCTTATTCATTTTACCGTAGTCTACTCTAAAAGGCAAACAAACATTCGGTAAACTTCAAAAAAGAGTTAAGCTTGTCATATGCAAGAACTTAACTCTTTTTGATTAATGCATGTTTTTAGGATTTTGTGGCATATATTTTAACGGATGCAGTTTGCCGTCTGGTGTTTTAATTTTAGTATGTGCGAGTTGCTGTTTGAGATTGCCTCTAAAAATCTCAAGATACTTCTTACGCAGTGCATCTTGTTTAACTTGCTCATCTGGTGTTAATCCCACGGTCTTTTTCTTATTTGCCAGCTCATTGATCTCACTAATAAGCTGATCCATATTCACATCTCTATTATTATTTTTATCCATTTTTAATTCCTTTCCTTAGGCTACAAACCATGTGCCTACTGGCTCACCTTCTACGATTTTTCTTAATATTTCAATATCCTCACCAGAAGCAACTATCGTTTCTGTATGACACGCTTTAGCAATCTCAGCAGCTAAAATTTTAGTAATCATACCCCCTGTTCCTAAAGTAGAACCTGCTCCCCCTGCAAGGGACTTAATATCTTCTGTAATTTCATGCACTTCCTTTATCAGTTCTGCATCAGGGTCTTCTTTTGGATTACTGGTATAAAGCCCATCAATGTCTGTTAAAAGCACTAATAAATCTGCGCCAACGAGCTGGGCAACCGTAGCAGATAATGTATCATTATCACCAAAACGATAGCCCTCAATTTGTGCGGTGGAAATGCAATCATTTTCATTAATAATTGGAATCACCCCAAGCTCCATTAATGTTTCAAATGTATTTTTAGCATTTTGATTTTTGATGGGATCTTCTACGACATCTTTGGTGAGTAATACTTGTGCAATGACTTGATTGTATTCATCAAAAAACTTTTGATAAATTTTCATTAAAATCGCCTGCCCAATGGCAGCAGAAGCTTGCTTAAGTGGTAATTCCTCTGGGCGCTTATTTCTGCCAATACGTTGCATCCCTGCATTAATGGCCCCTGATGATACTAAAATGACCTCTTTGCCAGAGTTGTTTAAATCCGTTAGTACTCTAGCGAGCTTCTCCATTTTATTTAAATCCACACGTCCATTTTCATGCGTGAGTGAAGATGTTCCGATTTTTACTACAATTCTTTTTGCTGCTTTAACTGCTGTTCTCATATTGCTGCTTTCCCCCCTGAACGGATTAACGTGTTTTGCTAATTGCTGGTAATTCCTGTGCCACTAATGCCCTGATTTCATCAGTCACTAACGTCACTTTTTTCATGGATTTCATACCTATTTTCTTAGTAATTGCTAGGGCTTGCATCCCATTGGCATCACGTTTTTGTTTTTCTTCTAATAAATAGGCAGGAATATAAGCCACTTTATCATCTTCTCGTTCAAGACATAAAATATCTTCATCCGTGACAAAGCTTATTCCTACACATTTAGACTTGCTATAAAATGCTTTAATCAGCTTTTTACGATTGGTCTTCGTTTCGTAACCTTTTAAAGCAACTTTCGTAATTTTTCCTGTTTCAAAACCAAAAGCCATATATCCACTATAATCGCTTGTCGTACAAATTGCAATAATTTGCTCTCCATCTTCTAATTTAAGCAAATTTGGCAAATAAACCCCATATTGACTGGCTTTGCAATCTTCCACCTCATGAAGTTTTAATTTATAAACATTACACTGATTGGTAAACATCAATAATTCTTGACGATTGGTTGCATCCACTTCTTGAATGATTATGTCTTCATCTTTAAGCTTTTGTTCCCCACTGCTTCTAAGTGAAACCAATGTGATTTTTTTCAAGTATTGATGTGCTGTAAAAAACAGTTTCACATTATAATCTTCAATGAGCTCCGTGTGATCCACTTGAACCACTTCGGTATGCCTTAAAATCTCCGTTCTTCTTGGCATTGAATATTTCTTTTGAACCTGTTTTAATTCATCCATAATCACTTTTTTTACTTTTTTAGGGTCCTCAATTAAATCCTTTAATCGCTGGATTTCTTTTTCAAGTTCTTCTACCTCTTTTAGGGTTTCTAAAATATATTGACGGTTTAAGTGACGGAGTTTAATTTCTGCCACATATTCTGCTTGCATTTCACTAATGTTAAAGTGTTCCATTAACCTCGGAACCACTTCTTTTTCCTTTTCGGTATGACGAACAATGTCAATGGCTGCATCAATATCTAATAAAATCTCTTTAAGCCCTAATAACAGATGATAACGTTTCTCCATTTTTTGAATCAGGAAACCGTACTTACGTACAATCGATGCTTGTCTAAAGGCGCTCCACTCATGAAGGATTTCTTTAATGCCCATCACTCTTGGCATCCCGTTAATTAAAATATTAAAGTTACAACTAAAACTATCCTCTAATGAGGTGGATTTATAAAGCTTTTGCATGATTAAGTCTGGATCGGCTCCACGTTTTAAATCAATTGTTAATTTAAGTCCTGATAGATCTGTTTCATCACGAACATCCGAAATTTCTTTAATTTTCCCTGCTTTAACAAGTTCTTCAATTTTATCAATAATCGCTTCAACGGTTGTGGTATAAGGGATTTGAGTAATTTCAATACAATTTTCCCTCTTACTATACGTATAGTTTGCACGTACTTTAAAGCTGCCTCTTCCTGTATCTGCCATCTGACGCATTTCTTTTTCATCATAAATCAGTGTCCCACCCGTTGGAAAATCAGGTGCCATAATCGCATCCAGTACATCTGAGTCTTCATTTTTTAAATAGGCAATAGTCGCCTGACACACTTCATTTAAATTAAAAGGACAAATATTACTTGCCATCCCTACAGCAATCCCTTGGTTTGGATTCACTAAAATATTAGGGAAACGGGTAGGCAGTAGCACAGGCTCTTTTAATGTGCCGTCATAGTTATCCACAAAATCAATGGCATCTTCTTCAATGTCATTAAACAACTCATTACAAATATCACTAAGCTTTGCTTCCGTATAACGTGCAGCTGCATAAGCCATATCTCTTGAATACACCTTACCAAAGTTTCCTTTTGAATCGACAAAAGGCGTATTAAGTGCCCCATAACCTTTAGTCAGTCTGACCATCGTTTCATAAATCGTTTGGTCTCCGTGGGGATTGAGTTTCATAGTTTGTCCCACAATATTAGCTGACTTCGTACGTGCCCCTTTAATTAAATTCATTTTATACATTGTGTAAAGCAGTTTACGATGGGAAGGCTTAAACCCATCTATTTCAGGAAGTGCTCTAGAAACAATGACGCTCATTGCATAAGGCATGTAATTGCTTTCTAGCGTTTCGGTAATATTTTGCCTCATTACATTTTCTTTTTCCATTTCTTTTTGTCCCCTCCTAACTCATATCTGCTAAATCTAAATAGCGGTGACCTTCACTAGCTATCATTTCTTTTCTTCCTGACAGGTTGTCTCCTAAAAGACGATCAAACATTTCTTCTGCTTCTTGAATGTTTTGGGGCACAACTTGAATGAGTCTTCTTGTTTCTGGATTCATCGTGGTTTGCCACATCATATCCGGATCATTTTCACCTAGACCTTTTGAACGCTGAATCGTATATTTAGAAGTCATCTTCTTTAATAACGCTGTTTTTTCTGCATCGGAAAATGCAAAATACGTCTTGTTTTTGGTGGTAATCTCATAAAGTGGGGTTTCTGCAATAAACACACGCCCTTCTTTAATCAGCGTCGGTGCCAAACGATATAACATCGTTAAAATCAGCGTACGAATTTGATAGCCATCTACATCCGCATCGGTACAGATAATAATTTTATTCCATCTTAAATGATTTAAATCAAATGTATTAAGGTCTTTATTATGTTTAGATGAAATTTCTACCCCACACCCTAATACTTTTAAAAGATCCACAATGACGTCACTTTTAAACACTTTATCATAATCTGCTTTTAAGCAGTTTAAGATTTTACCCCTAACAGGCATAATCCCTTGAAACTCTGCATTACGTCCTAATTTACAAGAGCCTAATGCCGAATCCCCTTCTACAATATAAAGTTCACGTTTGGAAACATCTTTTGTCCGACAATCTACAAACTTCTTAATGCGATTGCCAATATCAATACTGCCGCTTAATTGCTTACGTACATTAATCCTTGTACGTTCTGCTTTTTCACGACTGCGTTTATTAACGAGCACTTGCTTAGCAATTTTAATAGCTTCGTCTTTATTCTCTGTGAAGTAGATAAAAAGATACTCTTTAAGATAGTCTTGCATCGCTTCTTGAATAAACTTATTGGTAATCGCTTTTTTCGTTTGATTTTCATAACTCGTTATCGTTGAAAAAGAGTTAGAAATTAAAATCAAACTATCTTGTATATCCACAAAGGTCACTTTTTTCTCATCTTTGTTATATAAGCCTTCATTTTTAAGATATTGATCAATCCCATAAACAAAAGCATTTTTAATCGCCTTATCTGGTGAACCCCCATACTCTAGATAACTGGAATTATGATAGTATTCGAGTAGGTTATGTTCATTACAAAAGCCAAAAGCAATTTGAAATTTTAATTTATATTCTGGACGGTCTTCTCTGTCACGTCCTTTCGTTTCATACTCTGTAAAAACAATATCTGTAAACTGTTTTTCTTCGGCTATTTCCTTCGCATAGCCTAATATGCCTTCCTCATATAAGTAAATATGTTTTTCATCTTTAATGTGATCTTCAAAAATAAATTGTAAGTTTTTATTAACTACCGCTTGTCTTTTAAGCACATCATGAAAATAGTCTGATGGAATGTTGACCTCGGTAAAAACATCATGATCGGGTTTCCAGTGAATTTTGCTGCCTGTTTGCTTGTAAGGTGCTTTTACCTTTTGAAGCCCTCCTATATTTTCACCTTTTTCAAAGTGCAACGTATAAATAAAGCCATCTCGCTTGACTTCTACATCCATAAATTCAGAACTATATTGTGTGGCGCAGCTCCCTAGACCATTTAAGCCTAAACTAAATTCGTAGTTATCCCCTTCATTGTTATTGTATTTTCCGCCAGCATATAATTCGCAAAAAACAAGTTCCCAGTTATACCTTTTCTCACTTTCATTATAATCAACGGGAATGCCACGCCCGTAATCTTCTACTGTAATGGAATGGTCCTCATGTAATGTGACACGAATCGTACTGCCATAGCCTTCTTTGAACTCGTCAATGGCATTGGCAAGTATCTCAAATACGGAGTGTTCACACCCTTCTAGACCATCTGAACCAAAAATAACCCCTGGTCTTAACCTAACACGGTCAGCCCCTTTTAATGAAGAGATACTTTGGTTATCATATGTTTTCTCTTTCATGCTTATCACCTATTTTTATTCTTATCTTTTTACTGTAAATAAAACATGCTCCATTGTCAAGATGTTAACACTTATCTATTTATTCAATGTTTTCCTATTTTATAGGTACCGCAACTTGACATGATCACTCATTTTAAAGCATGGTTCATTTTCATTACCCATTATCAAACATTTGTTCGTAATTGTAAAGTATTTTCTTTTGATTTATCTTTATAATATTTTCTCTTTATGTTATTAGAACATCTCCAACATAAGCTTTTTATATTCACTCCTTCTAGCCATTTATAAATCTAAGCAAAAAAATAGGGCCTAGGCCCTATTTCTTATTCTTCATCTTCAAAACCACCAAAGAAGTTTTGATCAAATAACTCAGCAACATCGTTCCATTCTTCATCCGTTTCAATGTCGTCTAATTTAACTTCTTCGCCATCTTCTGAATAACGATAGAAATAAACTTCTGCTTCATCTTCATTATCTACATCTGATTTTGGTGCAATGGCAATGTATTCTGTTCCATTGCATTCGAAAATATCGAGCACACTGCAAGGAACTTCTGTATCATCTTCATCATCAAATGTGACATAGATGATAGATTCTTCTTCGTCCCCACAGCCACAGCTGCAACCATTTACATTTTCTTCTTCATCGCAGCCACAGCCACATCCACAGTTTTTGTTTTCTTCCATGTTCATTTCCTCCTTGGCATCAATTGCTTGCTCCATTATAACATGATTGTCAAGTGATTACCATCCAAATTTTAGCACTTATTGCTTACTACTTAAAGTATGCCCTACTTTACTTTTTCTCATACCTGTGGGGTAACATTAAAGTTTA
This sequence comes from uncultured Cellulosilyticum sp., assembly GCA_934725855.1. Lineage (GTDB taxonomy): Bacteria > Bacillota > Clostridia > Lachnospirales > Cellulosilyticaceae > Cellulosilyticum. The sequence goes on from CAKVCL010000017.1 coordinate 29,486, forward strand.
GTGGGTTCTTCAAAGTTTTCACCTTTAGTATCTACTGTCACTTTCTTCATCACAACTGGTGTGAGTGGACGATCACTAAAATCGGTAGCTACTCTTGCAATATAGTCAACGACTTCCATGCCTTCAAGTACTTTACCAAAAGCAGCGTAGCTTCCATCTAAGTGTGGGGCATCTTCATGCATGATAAAAAATTGAGAACCAGCTGAATCTGGCATCATGCTTCTTGCCATAGAAAGCACACCACGTGAATGTTTTAAGGTGTTTTTAAAACCATTTTGTGCAAATTCACCTTTAATGGAATAGCCAGGACCACCCATACCTGTTCCTTCTGGGTCGCCACCTTGAATCATAAACCCTGGAATAATACGGTGGAAAGTTAATCCATCATAAAATCCTTTGCTTACAAGTGAGACAAAGTTTTTAACAGATTCTGGTGCGATTTCTGGATAAAGTTCAAGAATGATTTGACTCTCATCATCCATTGTAATTGTAACGATTGGGTTTTGCATATTAACTCTCCTTTTTTGGTTGTCATATTGTCATTCATAAAGTCATAACTTTGATGATTCTTCTCATTGCTTTCTTTTGTATTAAGCATTTTTTAAAAATGCAACATAGGCTTTTCTCATTTCATATAAATCTGCTTTGCTTGTGATTTCCCATGGTGCATGCATACTGTGAACCGGTACGCCGCAATCAATGACATCCATGCCATATTGTGCTAGGATATAGGCGATTGTGCCACCGCCCCCTAAGTCAATACGTCCGAGTTCGGCTGTTTGCCAGGTCACATCATTTTCTGCCATAATTTTTCTCAGCTCTGCCACATACTCTGCATTTGCTTCATTGGAGCCTGATTTACCACGTGAGCCTGTGTATTTCATAAATACAACGCCTTTTCCAAAGTAAGCCGCATTATTTTTTTCTAAAACGCTACTGTAATTTGGATCATAACCTGCCGTTACATCAGATGAAAGCATTTTAGAACGTGCGAATGTACGTTTTAAGTTTAAGCTAGAATAACAGCCACATAAATCCATGATTTCAGCTACCATATTTTCAAAAAATCTTGAGTGCATACCAGATGCCCCCACACTACCGATTTCTTCTTTATCGACTAAAATAGTCGCTGTAGTACGTTCTGGATTTTCTACTTCCAGTTGTGCTTCAAATGAAGCATAGGCACATACACGGTCATCTTGACCATAACCGATAATCATACTGCGATCGAGTCCATAATCCCTTGCTGCCCCTGCTGGTACAATTTCAATTTCAGCAGATACGAAATCTTCTTCTACAATACCATATTTTTCATGTAACAGTTGTAAAATATTTGCTTTAACCTTATCTTTTTCTTCCCCTTCAAGTGGTATACTGCCTAAACAAATGTTCAAATCTTCCCCTTTAATGGCTTCAGATACTTTCTTTTGCATTTGTTCACCTGCTAAGTGAATGAGTAAATCTGAAATGCCTACAACGGGATCCATTGGGTCTTCTCCAATACAAAGGTTGACCACTGAGCCATCTTTTTTAGCTACTACACCATGAATCGCAAGTGGCATCGTCACCCATTGGTATTTTTTAACCCCCCCATAATAATGGGTTTTAAATAGAGCTAAGTCTGTATCTTCGTAAAGTGGATTAGGCTTAAGGTCTAGTCTTGGAGAATCTAAATGGGCGCCTAATAAATTCATCCCCTCTGTCATAGGCTCTTGTCCAATACAAAACATGACTAATGTTTTATCTTGATAGTTTGCATATACTTTATCTCCTGCTTTAAGAGAAGCCCCCTCTCTTATACAGGCTTCAATATTTCTATAGCCTGCTTTTTCAGCTTCTTTGACCATCCCACGAACGCATTCACGCTCTGTTTTATGCTTAGAAATAAATTGACGATAACGTTCACCATAAGCAAATAACGCCTTTTTATCCTGTTCATTGTAGCTTTCCCATACATTTTTATACTCTTTTTTAATTTCTTTTTTATTTAGCATATTATTCCTCCTTTGCAAACTGCTTTATTATACCACAAAAAAGACGCTTCCCCCAATACTAAATAACGCTTAATATTATAAATAAAGTAGCACCTAATTATTCATAGGCGCTTAGAGCTTATGGATTACTTGTTTATTATATCATTTCTATCTCAACAATTTTACCAAGCTCAATCAAAATTTCCCTAAGCCGATAAAGAATATTAAGTTTAATACTTAAAGCTTGTGGAAAATCAGGATTTTGATGAGCTGGATTAATCGCTCTTCCCACTAGCATATAAATGTGGGTACATTCTTCAAATAATAGACGCGCTAACCTCGAAGCCCCATCTTGCGCTTCTAAAAAGGAAACATCGGTACTGTCTCTTACTTTTTTTAAAATCTCAACGGCTCCCTGTAAGGTCAGTACCCCCTCGGTCACTAGGTCTATGCCCTCAATATAGCCAATAGGCGGGATATTGGGGTCACTCATTTCAAAGCTCGTTGTAACGGGATGCTTGGTGAGCCGGCTAACGATATTCGCGGCTGTTCCCCCACAAACGATTTTCTTCCCTCTCGTATGCATAAGCTTTGCCACGACTTCTTCATCCTTTTTAGGATCACTAGGTGGTCCTGAAAAAAGCATCGCCACTTTAGGTAAAATGACTTTAATCGTGGCAACCGTTGTATCATCCCCTGGATGCGCCATATACAAATCTTCACATACCCCTAATAAGGCACTGGTAATTTTCTTAGCAGATAAAGTTTCAATGGGTAACTGCTGCAAATAATGTGCGACTTCCTGCCAGCTCCATCCTAGATTCAATACTTGACCGGCTCCTGCATGAATCACACCATCACTTACAAAAACAAGAGTATCTTGTTCTTCTAACTTCACATGTGTTTCAAAAATATATCTGCTATTAATGAGCTTCTCTTGTTTTTGAAGGGAAAAAATCTGACCTTGTCTTAAGAAAAAAACACTCGGATTATCAAATTCGACAATGTAAGCGATACCCTCTTCGTTGACCTGAATCATGGTAAAAGTAGAGTAGGCTAGCTTCCTTACCGCACACATCGGTAACGTATGAATGAGTGTATCCACGACTTCTTCAATTGGTAATCCTTCCTTAAGCATCGTCATGGCAATTTTAGAGGTTAATGTCGATAAGATGTTGGCTTTCACTCCACTCCCTAATCCATCAGAAAGAACGGCAATAAAACTGTCTGCTTCACTGAAAAATTCCACTTTGTCCCCACATAGTTCTTCACCATATTTATTTAAGCTAGCTGCTCCAAATTCCATAAAAAATTTCATTGTTTAATAGCCTCTTCCTCTTGTATTAATTGCTTAAGCTTGGTTAATGTCACCTTTGTTTCTGCCGTTGTTTCACCCAGTAAGCTGGCAATTTCTTGGGCAACCATCATTTGCTTATTAATGACTTGCTGCGCCATATCAATGGCTTCCATTTTCATGTGTTGAAGCTTTTTGGCTTGCACCTCATCATAGGTGATATCGCTCCCAATCCATAGCATAATCTGATGGTATTCACTCCAAATAATACTTTGAATGACCGTTTTTTCACTATTTTTAATGGTCACCTTTTGACTTAGAAGCTTTTGTTTGGTTTCCTTAACGGCTCTAAATGGCGCCTCATCCATCAGGGTATCAATTGGAAAATTTAAGTAATCATTCTTGCCTAGTTTAAAAAATGCTCTTGCAGCAGGATTGATTTCGATCATCTCCAGTGACTCATTAATCATAATGATCATATTGGGGGTGGCTTCAAAGAGCACATTGGTAAGGGTTTCTGCTTTCTGACGCATATAAGGCAAACACATATAAGGTTCAGCGAGCCCATTATAGACCGCAATCGCTTTTTCACGACAGGTTTTATAACCACAACTTCCACAATTGAGTTCATCTAATGGGGTTTCCTTCCCAATGCTATTTAAAATAGTCGTAATTTCTTTTTCACTTGGCATTTTTAAAACTTGCTTATGGTTACTAAAAGACTGATGCAAATTAATCGTCACTGGCTGTAAGTCTGCTTGCTTTGGAGTGGTTAGGTTCCCTTCTAATTCTTGGACACCTAAAGCATACTCTAAAATACGTTCTTTTCTTTTATAAATATTCACCCCATCTTGAGGCATACCTGCTCCTGCAATACAGCTATGCCGACAACCGTGCATCTCAATGAGACAATTTTTAAAGTCCCCTTTCATAATATGTGGCATCATTTCTTTACATTCCTCTACGCCATCTATATAAATCATTTGACGGGGTAACCTTTGTTCTAAAAGCGTGGCGGTTACCCCGCCCACCATCGGATAACGTCTTTGTGACGCTTCCATGGCATCAAAAGGTATAATCGGTTCTGCCTCTAGATTCATGCCTAACGCTTTTATCCATTCATTAAATTCCTCAAATGTCAACACCGCATCTAGGGCATCCTCCTCGATGCCTTCTATCTTTTTGGATAAGCAAGGTCCTATAAAAACCACTTTAGTCTCTTTCCCATATTTTTGCTTCATTAATTTGCTATGACAAGAAGCCGGTGAAACAACGGGAATTAAAAAAGGGATGACCTCTGGGTAGTGTTTTTCAATTAAAGCATTCACCGTTGGACAACAGCTGGTTATATAACACTGATCCCCTGGCATATTGGCATAAGTTTCATAAACTTTTGTCACAAGCTTGGCCCCTACTACCGTTTCTTCAACAGCTGTAAAGCCTAAATGCTTCAATAAACCTGGTAAATGCCCTGCTGCTTTTCCCCATATCGCTGCAAAACTTGGGGCGACTGAAGCAACCACTTTCTCTTCTTTTTCAAGATACGCTTTGACCTTATAAAGTTCGGATTGAACGTGTTTGGCATTTTTAGGGCAAACCTTTAAGCATTTGCCACATCCTATGCATCGTTCTTTCATAATATTAGCTTGTTCTCCCTGTACCTTAATGGCACCTACCGGACAAGCCCGCACGCAGGCATAACAGTTTTTGCAGTTAGCTTTTAAAAAATCAATAATCCACATGGGTTCATCTCCTATTTACAAATAAGGCATTATCTCGTTTGTAAAAATTTCTTTTGCATTCTCTTTACTCACGGAAAAAATTTTGCCATCTCATCTTTTTTCCTAGATTCTTTTTTTCTCCTCGTAGTGCGTATGTAAAAGCTCATGCGCCTTATGACTCAGTGGTTCTTTTAAATAGCTTTCATAAAGCTGTTTAACGGATGCATTTTCATGCGCTTTACGAATCACCTTATTTTGATCTTCTTCATATAAAGCCTGTTGTCTTTTCTTTAGAAGGTCACTATTGCCATGGTGATAAGGTTGACCAGCTCCACCAATACAACCTCCAGGGCAAGCCATCACCTCGACTGCATGGAAGTTTCTTGGATTACCTACTTTAATTTCCTCCATGATTGCTCTTGCATGACTTAGTCCATGAACAATCGCCACATTGAGGGTGGTTTCACCCATTTGAACCTCTGCCGTCTTGATGCCATCCCATCCTCTAACGGCTTCAAATTCTAGCTGTTCTAATGTTTTTCCGGTTACTTTTTCATAAGCCGTACGCAGCGCAGCTTCCATCACGCCTCCTGTTGTGCCAAAAATCACACCAGCCCCCGTAGATTCTCCTAGTGGCGCATCAAATGCTGCCTCTTCTAATGAATTAAAATCAATATTGCAAGCTTTAATAAGCCTTGCCAGTTCTCTTGTGGTAAGCACTAAGTCCACATCATCCCCAAATTCAGCCCGCTTTGCCTCATACTTTTTAGCCACACAAGGCATCACTGATACAACGACTAGTGATTTAGGCTCGATATTCATTTTCTGTGCAAAATAAGTTTTGGCAATCGCCCCAAAAATTTGTTGGGGTGAGCGGGCAGTAGAAGGCAAATCCAGTAAGTCTGCATAGTTTGTTTCAAAGAAATTCACCCAAGCTGGGCAACAGCTTGTTAAGATAGGTAATTTCACCTCTGCTGACCCATTAGCCACTTTTGTTAATCTATCTAAAAGCTCATATCCCTCTTCCATAACCGTTACATCTGCTGCAAAATCTGTATCAAATACATAATCAAACCCTATTTGTTTTAGAGCACTTACCATTTTCCCTGTTACCAAAGTCCCTGGTGGTAAGTCAAAGGCTTCACCTAATGCGGCTCGCACAGCCGGCGCCACTTGTACAATCACCGTTTGATTCGGATTCATTAAAGCTTTTTTCACTTCATCAAGTGATTCATGCTCTGTAATAGCCCCTGTTGGACAAACGGCCATACACTGCCCACACTGAACACATTTTGTTTCTTCTAATTGAAGATCAAATGCTGGTGCGACCACCGCTTCAAAGCCTCTATTTACTGCTGAGAGTGCCCCCACACTTTGTACCTCATGACACATGGTTTCACATCGTCTGCACATGATGCACTTATCCATATCTCTTATAATGGCATAGCCTCTGTCCTTTTTATAAGTGGACTTTGCGCCCTCTTTTCCTATTTTGACTTCGCGAATACCTAAACGCTCAGCCATCTTTAATAATTCACAATCTCCTAACTTACTACAACTCAAACAATCTTTTGGATGATTGGATAAAATAAGCTCTAAAATGGTTTTTCTAGATTCTATCACACGAAGCGTATGCGTCTTTACCACCATGCCTTCCGTAACGGGTGTGGCACATGCTGGTGCAAGATTTCTTCTGCCTTCTACCTCAACGACACAAATGCGGCAGGAGGCTGTTTTATTTTCCATTTGGGTATCATGTAAATTTAAGTAACACAAAGTTGGGATTTCAATTCCAATGCTTTGGGCTGCTTGTAAAATGGTACACCCCATTTCTACTTCACCCACTTTTCCATCAATCGTTAATTTCACTTGTGACATATGCCTTCCCCCTATTCTCTAATAATCGCACCAAAATGGCATTTACTCATGCAGGCCCCACATTTTATACATTGACTTGTGTCAATATGATGTTGACTCTTTACCGTTCCTGAAATAGCGCCTACAGGGCAAACTCTACGACATGCTGTACACCCTTTACACTGCTCCGTAATACGATATTGTAACAAGGCACTACACTGACCTGCTGGACATTTTTTATCACGCACATGCGCAATATACTCGTCTTTAAAAATTTTAAGTGTCGAAAGAACAGGATTAGGTGCCGTTTGCCCTAGCCCACATAATGCGGTGTCTTTAATTGTCTCACTAAGCGTTTCTAAGGTTTCTAAATCCTCCATGCAGCCTTTACCCATCACAATTTTATCTAAAAGCTCTAAAAGACGTTTGGTGCCGACACGGCAAGGGGTGCATTTTCCACAAGACTCTTCTGCTGTAAATTCCAAATAGAATTTAGCAACCGCTGGCATACAATCGTCCTCATCCATTACAATCATCCCACCAGAGCCCATCATAGACCCTTTTGCCAAAAGGTTATCAAAATCAATCGGCGTGTCCAAATCCTTTTCGGTCAGGCACCCTCCAGAAGGTCCACCCGTTTGAACGGCCTTAAATCGTTTTTCCCCTTTAATGCCACCACCAATATCAAAAATAACTTCTCTTAATGTGGTTCCCATAGGCACTTCAATCAGGCCGACATTGTTAATCTTCCCTGCTAGTGCAAAAACCTTGGTGCCTTTAGATTTCTCTGTTCCAATCTGACTAAACCAATTAGCCCCCTTTAAGAAAATGACAGGTACATTGGCAAAGGTTTCGACATTATTGACATTAGTTGGTTTGCCCCAATAACCACTTGCTGCTGGAAAAGGTGGCTTAGTGGTTGGCTCTCCACGTTTGCCCTCCATGGAATGAATAAGTGCAGTTTCTTCACCACATACAAACGCCCCTGCACCAAAGCGGATTTCAATATCAAATGAAAACGCTGTGCCTAATATATTTTGACCTAATAAGCCATAAGCTCTTGCAGACTCAATCGCACCTTCTAATCGTTTGACAGCTAGCGGATATTCTGCACGTATGTAAACTAACCCCTTGGTTGCCCCAATGGCATAACCACAGATTGCCATGGCTTCCACAATTGAATGAGGATCCCCTTCCAAAATGGAACGGTCCATAAATGCACCAGGGTCTCCTTCATCTGCATTGCACACCACATATTTTTGATCAGCTGCATTTTTAGAGGCAAACTCCCACTTAATACCTGTAGGGAATCCACCACCGCCACGCCCCCTAAGTCCTGAGGCTTTTACCTCATTAATGACTTCTTGTGGCGATAAGCCAAGTACTTTGCTTAGTGCCTCGTAGCCATCTTGAGCGATATATTCCTCAATGTTTTCTGGATCAATGGCGCCACAGTTCCTTAAAGCCACACGCATTTGCTTTTTATAAAAATCCATATGCTTAGAATCTGAAACATGTTGTTTCGTTTTAGGATCTTGATACAACAAGCGCTCGACTTTTTTCCCTTGAACAATATGCTCCTCAACAATTTCTCTAGCGTCTTCAGGTTTGACCTGCACATAAAAGGTACAATCAGGTAAAACTTTAACAATCGGTCCCTTCTCACAAAATCCAAAGCATCCTGTTTTAACCACTTGAACGTGTTCCTTTAAACCCACTTCTTCAATGATCCCATTAAGATTTGCCGCAATTTCTTCTGACCTGGATGAAATGCACCCTGTGCCCCCACACACCAAAATATGCATCATGCCCTCCGATGCATCACTTTTCTTTTCCCTTAATGCAATCCCCCCTTTAACGTGGTTTCTTAAAGCTTGTAAGGCTTCTAAGGACATTATTTTTGGCATATCACTTTCCCCCTTTATTCATACTCACTTAGGATTTTTTTAACTTCCTCTTCTGAACCGATACGCCCATAAACCTTATCCCCAATAAGCGCTACAGGTGCTAGACCACATGCCCCTACACATCTTAGGGCATCTAGTGAGAATTTACCGTCAGGTGTTGTTTGACCGATATCAATGCCTAATTCTTTTTTAAATGCCTCAATGACTTTATTGGCTCCTCTTACATAACAAGCGGTTCCTAAGCAAACAGAAATTGGATACTTTCCTTTAGGCTCCATACTAAAAAAAGAATAAAAACTTACCACCCCATATACCTTGGATGCTGGCACGTCCAATTTCTCTCCTACAAATATTTGCACGTCCTTGGGCAAATAGCCAAAAATACTTTGTGCTTTATGGAGTACTGTAATCAGCGCCCCTTTTTTATCAGGCAGCGTTTCAATAAACTGATTCAACTCTTCATACATTTTTTCCACAACTTGATTACAACATCCTTCACATCCCATCTTTATTCCCCTTTCTGCATTTCATACGCCGTGTATCTTTATACTATATGACATGACTTCATAATTTATGTGACAAGATGACTGCTTTAGTTTTTAAAATTGGGCATAAAAAAGGTGCTAATAAGCTGGCACAGTAGATTATTTTTCATCTCATCTATCTATCACTGCTTTTTAGCACTCTATTTATAACTATACATTCTATTTTAATCCACTTTAATTGACTAAGCTTTAGAGTTACCCTCTATTGTATAAGCTCTTATCTTACTTGGCATCTTTTATAAATACTCCTTGGTTCCTGGTAAGGTGACTTGATAAATCCCTTCAAGTGCATCCGTTTCCACTTGTATGCCTCCTCTATCTTCAAATAATATTTTTGTTTTTTCTAGTCCGATTCCTAGATGAAAACCATCAGGTTGCTGCATCATCAGCATTCTTGAATAAAGCCATGGATTGACACGCCATCTAGATACCTTTTGCCCATAAATCTCATGACTCATCGGATTAGACACCACAATTTTTTCCTTACTAATAAGCACCTGAATGTATTGACCATTATTCCAATAGCTTCTATGAATCATCGCATTGGTCACTACCTCAATGAGTCCCTCTAAAGGATAACTTTTAGGTAAAACTTGAAGCATATGCTCTTTAAAACGTTGAAGCATCGTTTGAATATTTCCTTCAATGCCCATCGTTTCCCCTTCATACCCTACTTCTAATATGGCCTGTGGGATAAAATCTTGTGGGCGTTTTCCTAGAAGCAATAGCCCTCCATAGGTTGGGGCATACTCCTCTTTTTCCAAGTCACAAGCAATCATCCCCATACTACAAAGTAACATTTGTTTTTGAGCCGAATTTAAATTCAATACGCCCGTGTACTGCTTGACCATTTCTACATCAAAATCAGCCAAGCTACTCCCTCTACAAGGTACATTTTCAAAACTCAGCATCCCAAATTGTTGGAGCATATTAGCCACCTCATGACGATTGGCTTTATCCGTCGTCGACCCTCTTCGAATATAAAACGCACCGGTTTGAATGAGTTGATGGGGCACCTGCATACTTTTAAAAATGGTGACTACCCCAATCTTTTTATGATCCACCTCTAATAAGTCAAAGCGCACCGGAACAGGAGGCGTAGCACGATTAGCAATCATCTGTTGAATGCGCTCTTCCACATGCTCTGGAATATCTTTAAGCCCTACAATGCGCCTTGTTTGATCTTCTACACCAAAAATAATATAGCCACGTCCCCCTGCTGTATTGGCAATTGCAATCACATCTTTCACAAATTCCTTTTTCTCAGATTCTAATTCCAAATGGAGTTCTAATTTAAAGTCTAATTTAAAGCCTTCATCATTTTTCAATAACTGACGTAATTTATGTAAATTCATAGGTCTTTCTCCCCCCTAGCATCATTTTGGGTATCCCTTTTGTCTAACTCTATTGTAATCTATTTCCTGTTTATTTTATATAGTATATTTTGTATATTTTGATAGATGATTTACACAAAAATCATTTGATATTTTTTACTTTTTAACAACATATACTCCATTAGAACCTTTTGTTTGTAAAGGAAGTCCTTATGTTCTTTTTTAATCAAGTTACTTTCCAAGCTGAATCTTACCTACGCTGTTTTCATGCCCTACCAATTTCTGAAAGTCTGGATATTTATATTGACGAGCAAAAATGGGTCAAAGATTTTTTATATGAAGACTTTAGTGAGTATCTTCCCCTCACTCCTGGCAATCACCAAATGACCTTATGCTATCACGGGCAAGAAGAACCGTTTTATAAACGGGATTTTTGGATTGTCAAACATAAAATTTACACCCTCATTCTTGCGCCTCTCCCTGGCACCCAAACCCCTAATGCCTATTTAGTCAATGAACCGCCTAAAGCCATCCCTGAAAATCATTTCTTACTCCGAGTTGCTAACTTCAGCCAACTTTTTGAACCTTCTTCACTTCAACTGATAGACATTAAGCCTTACTTCAAAAAAGTCCCCCTAAGACAGTGTGGTCATTATCTTGCTTTTGAGCCTACAACCTGCTGCATTGAATGGTTTTCACCTAATCTCCAAGACCCCTTTCTCACCTCACCCCCACTTCTCTTTAAAGTCACACGCTACTATACACTCTACCTCATTGGTGGAACACCTCAATATCCACTTAAATGTATTCAAACCATTGATGCAAATTCTTTTTTGCAGTTTCCAAAAGATTAAATCTTCCAGTTTCTAAATTTAAAACAAGGCTAGGCAGTAGTCTTCCTCTACTGTCTAGCCTTATGGGATTGAAACCTTATTTTTTCTTTTTATATTTGTTTTTATTTCCTTTTGGATTCAAAAAAGTCTCCTTTGTTTCTCTTTTCTTTTGAGATTTTAAATGCTTTGAAACTTCTTTTGCTTTTTTCTTCTTACTAATGGAATAGCCAAACGTCCCAAGTTCCTTGCCTGTTTCTAAATAACTCCCATGAGAATAGGCAATTAACCCTGTTTCATTCAGTTCAAATTTGCCCTTTTCATTCATATATTGTTCATCCACGTAAACTGCCTTAACACTCGCAATAAACATATGGTGGGAACCAAGCTCCTTAATTTCTACCGTTTCACAAACAATGCTCACTGGACTTTCTGCAATCATCGGACAATGATAGTCTTCATCACGTTCTATCGTTAATCCCATTTGGGCAAATTTATCTAGGTCACGCCCACTTTTAACCCCGCAAAAATCGGTAGCAAACACCAAATCTTTTGTCGTTAGGTTAATGACAAAAACGCCTGTTCTTTTAATGATATCATAAGAATGTCTAGTAGGCCTTAAAGAGATATACGTCATAGGTGGATTCGTACAAATGGTGCCTGTCCAAGCTACCGTGACAATATTAGCAACCGCTTCATCTCCACAGCTCACCATCACAGCAGGCAAAGGATAAATCATATTTCCTGCTTTCCACTTTGTTTTTTGTAATTTATTTTTACTCATACCTTGATAGTCAATCCCTTCAAACACATTAGTCAATATTTCTTACTATAACAGTTATGGTTAAAAAAAACAAGCATTATATTTATGCGTTATAGATTTGTTGTACCATCCATAGCACCCCTCTTACACCTACAAATGGCGTATATGGGAATGTAAGCACTGTGCTTAAGTTGGGATTAGAAACTTGCACAGCTTTCTTAGCTTGATTTTTCATTTTTAGTGTGGGTTCATCTGCTAGCAATAAGTAGAGTGGCCTTTCTTTTAAGTAAAGCATACGTTCTTTTTCACTATAGCCGGTTTCAATCGTTTCTCCCTTGACTTGATGAATTACTTGCAACTTATCTACTGATAGTCCAAACTCTTCTAACATGGCTTTTAATCCTATTGTTGTATCAAAATCCGCATAAATGGCGCAGTCTTTTGTTCCTGTATAACCAAAGAATTTGCGTTTAATCTGCATGCAGTAGCTTCTAAGTTGTGCTATTTCAGCATTAAATACCGCTTGGTTTAAGGTCCAAGAGCTTACTTTGGCAATAGCATTTACAAATTCTGTTGTGCCTGCTATGCCATATGGCTTCTTATAAACATATGGGATGCCATACTTTTCTTCCATCCATCTTGCTGCTGGAAGGGCTTCTCTTCTAAGTACAATGTTTAAGCGAGCTGCTGCTGCTTTTTCTAAACTTTCGATAGTGGAAGGTGCTGTAAAGACTGCTTCTATCTCTTTGTCAAAGTAGGCTTTCATCATCCGCTTTACTTCATTCAAATCGGATGCAAATTGGAACTGATCCACATTGCAACCTAAAAGGTTATAAGTTTCTCTTTTCTGGGCTACTGGTTTTACAAAAGTTTTTGCAATTAGTAAAAGGGCTTCTTCTACTCCTTTTGCATAGTCTCCCTTAAACCCACCTATCTCTAGTGGAATCAATTTAGCCCTTACTTCTGATTGAAGGACATCACAAGTTGCTTTAACATCTGCACCAATAATGGATGCGATAGATGAGGAAATGACAAAAATGTATTTAGGTGCTACATTTTCATCTAGCTCAATAATGGCTTTTTCTAATTTATCCATTTTGCCAAAAGTCACGTCTTTTTCTTCCATATGCGTAGAATAAACTTTTGCTCCTTCTGTGGCATTTAAGCTCCCAATGCCTTCTACTGCATAGTGAGTTGTTCCTGCTGGACCAAATTCTAAGATACAAGCATCCTCAATACTGGCAAGTGTCCATAAAAGCCCCATTCTATCTGATGGAAGTGGCATATATTTATACATTTCCATGTGCATGTCCTCCTTCAACTAAAAATAAAATATGTTTCATCACTGCAATGGGCAGTGAGTACCCAATGTTTTGGGCTTCATTATCAAAGGTCATTTGAGTAAGTCCATGTTGTTTTAAAAGTACTGGACTTTCATGTCCTACATAAATGTCGCCCCCCATTGCACCATATAATGTACGAAGTGGTGCGATATTTGCAATACGACTTACATAGGGATTAAAGCCCTTTTGGATTAATCTTTCTTTAAAAGGTACATCTACATCATAAAGTTCTCTTACTTGAATAAAGATTGGCTCTAACCCTAAATCTGTAAGAAAATCTACGGTTTCAAAGGCCATCATTGGTGTATTTCCGTAGATGAGTTTTTTGCCCTCCAATCTTTCTTTACACTGCATGACAAGTGCATTATATTCTCTTTCAAGTGGCGCTAAATCTTCTGTTAAATCAATTTCTAACGTTTCTTGGATTGTTTTGTATAAGCTTTGAAGCTGTGCTTTATCCATTGCTTTTCCAAAATAAATGAAGGGAATACCAAATCTTTTTTTCATTTCTTCTGCTAGGGTAATAGCCATTTGGTCTGTTACAATGTTAAGCTTAACTTTTGAGGCTGTCTTAAGATTTTCAATGGTGGCAGAGGAAGGAATCGCACAGTTAATCCCAATATTGTGTTTTGCTAATAGCGTCATTAACTCCGTTTCTGCAATATTTCCTTGTCTATGTCCAAGAATGTTTACCCCTTCTTTTTCATCTTGCCAATCTTCCATAAGCTCAGATAGTGCCCCAAGTGTTCTTACCATACCTGGGATATGCGTATTACATTTGAAGTGTTCTGTTTGAACGGTTAATACTGGAATTTTTAAAGCTTCTTCTAACTCTTCTTTTATGGCACTATAATCTTCACCAATTAGCTCGGGGACACAGGTTGAAACAATCATTACGGCTTCTAATTCTTCCATTTCAGCAATTTCTTTAACTGCTTTTTTTACTTTTTCACTTGCACCAAATACCACATCTTGGTCTTTTAAAACCAAGCTGTATACTTGATCATGACCTTCTTGTCTGTGGTAAGCAAAGTGTTTTGTATAGTATGTGCATTCTCCTGTCCCTACTACAATCATGCCTAGTTTTTGAATATAGGATGCGGTAAGTGCCACTCCAAATAATGGACAGTGTGTCCCTGGGAAAATAGCATAAGATAATGCTTTAATATCTTTGTCTGTATGGATTTGATTTAATCGATTTAAATGCTCTAATGAGTAACTCATATGACTTCCTTCTCCTTATAAATTGTCATCGGATGAATACGTGGATTATTAGATAATGGGTCTTCATCAATCTCCGATTGAATATGATATACGTCTTTTAAAATCTCTTGACTGACGACTTCTTTAGGCGTACCGTAAGCCATAATCTTTCCTTTTTTCATCACCACTAAACGATCACTATAACGACTTGCTTGGTTTAATTCATGAAGGACCATAACAATGGTCATCCCTAATTTTTGGTTAATCTCACGTATCAATTCCATGAGTTCTAGTTGATGAGAAATATCTAAATAAGTCGTTGGCTCATCTAAGAATAAAACTTCTGGCTTTTGAGCAAGTACCATGGCAAGCCATACTCTTTGTCTTTCTCCTCCTGATAAAGCAGCTACCATTCTATCTTTATAATCTAATACCCCTGTACTTTCCATTGCCCAAGCCACGATTTCTTCATCCTCTTTTGTTTTTCTATCAAACAATCCTTTATGTGGATAACGTCCATAGTAAACCAGTTGCTTCACTGTCATATCACCTGGTGCCATATTATGTTGTGAAAGTAGGGCAATACGTCTTGCCACTGTTTTTGTATTCAGCTTTGCAAGCTCTGTCCCTTGTAATAAAATCTCGCCTTGCTTCGGTTTAAGCATACGGCATAAAGTCTTAAGTAAAGTGGATTTTCCACAGCCATTAGGGCCAATAATGGAGATAATTTCCCCTTTTGGAAGCTCCAAGCTAAGATCTTCAATGATTATTTTATCTTCATAGCCTACCCTAAGATTTTTAACTGAAATCATGATGTAATGCCTCTCTTTCTTAGTAAATATAAGAAGAACGGTCCACCTACAATAGACATCATCACCCCTACTGGAATTTCAATAGAACCTCCAATCGTTCGTGCCAGTGTATCTGCTAATAATAAAACAATGCCTCCAAGTACCATACTAAATGGTAAGGTATACCTATGGTCACTTCCTAAAAGCATACGTGCCATATGAGGTACAATCAGTCCAACAAAGCTAATAATCCCTACAATCGATGTGATAGAGGCTGCTAAAAAGACGGCTACAATAGAAATGAGCAATCTTGTAAGATTTAAATTCACCCCTAAGTTGATCGCTGCTTCATCCCCTAATTGAAGCATATTCGCACTACGAATTAAGAAACAGCTCGCTACCAATCCTACAGTCACATATACACTAAGTGTTTTTACATCTTGCCATGTTCTAGCCGATAGACTTCCGTTAAGCCACAACAATGCACTTTGAATACGGTCACTATACATCACTGAAAAGAATGAAATCACCCCACCTAAAATGGAATTGACTGCCACTCCTGCCAGTACAATACGCCCTGGCTGAAGACCATTTTTCCATGCCATCAGATAAACTAAAGCACAAGCAATGGCTCCACCTATAAATGATAATAGCGGCATCAGTGGCATAAACCTTGGAAGTACTAGCATAATCATAATGGCTACAACCGTTGCCCCACTAGATACCCCAGTAATTCCTGGGTCCGCTAATGGATTTTTCATAACTGCTTGTAATAATAAACCAGATACTGCAAGACCAGCTCCTACAAGTGCTGCTAATATATTTCTAGGCAATCTCATTTGAAATACAATCGTATGAGCCATTTGATTACCACCATAAATCATCTCATGAATAATATCACTTAAACTAATCCTTACACTTCCTATAGTTGATAATATAAACAAAAGTGCTATAAGAGACATAGCACTTAAGATGATGATGATCCTCTTTTGAATATCACTTTGTTTTTTCATTTTATTCACCGTAGAAAATTTCGCCTAATTGTGAAATCGCTTCTGTAATAAAAACATTAGCCGATGTGTTGAACACAGATGAATCAAGGTCAACAACTCTACCTTCTTTTACAGCATCTAATGTATCCCAAGCTGGGTTTTCATTAAAGAACGCATCAAACGATTTTTTAGTTTCTTCGATATTACCATGCGCAAATCTTAAAATATAGTTAGGATTTTGCTGAATAATTTGTTCTAAGCTAAATTGGATATAACCAGCTGTCTGGTCTTTGGCTAATTCGGTTGTAATATTTTTTGCACCTACTCTAGATACTAAATCACCAATATAGGATGTTTCTGTTGCTAACATAAAACTTGAGCTTGATCCAAATAACACGGCTACAGTTGGCGTGTCTCCTTCTTTTACTTTATCTTGTGCTGATGCTTCTGCTTCTTTGATTTCATTGATGAAAGCGGCTGCTTGTTCTGTTTTGTTCACTTCTTCACCTAATTTTTCAATGGTTAAAACAAAGTTATCCACTGATGTTGTATCAAAGTAGAATACATTAAGCCCTAACTCGGTTGCTGCTGTATCCACCTTTTCTTTAAAGTGTTGATCGATTACAACAATGTCTGGATCTAATGAAACAATTTTTTCTAGGTCTGGATCCGTTGCCATTCCTACCTCTTCAATACCTAAATAACGTTCTGGTAAAGTATTAGCTGTTTTTGGAATTCCTACAAGCTCTGCATCTAATTTATCAAGTACATGTGTTGCTGCTACCGTTGCCGACACAATGCGTACTTCTTCATCAACACCTGCTGCCTCTTCTTGATTTGTTACTTCGCCCTGTGAAGTTGACGGAGTTGAATCTACTTTATGACTTCCACATCCTATAAATGCCATCATTCCTACTGCTGATAATGCTAATGCCTTCTTTAATTTCATCTTAGTCTTCCTCCATAATCTTTTTTGCAAGTTCAATATATACATTTCCCATCTCATGAGTATAATCATATTCAATGACGGTTTGTCCATTGTTTTCAGCGAGCTGAATCATGCCATCTCTTGGTACATAGTGGAATACCTCTGTTTTGATTTCCTCAGCTAACTTACCCACTAATTCTTGCTCGTCGGCTACATTTTTCGCATTTAAAATAAGCCCCTTTAAACAAGCATACCCTTTGTTTTTAAACTGGCGTACAGCCTGGGAGATATTAGTTGCTGCATACATGGCCATCATTTCACCTGATGTGACAATATAAACTTCCTCAGCAAACCCATTACGAATTGGCATAGAGAAGCCACCACATACCACATCACCTAAAACATCATAAATGACAATATCTGGCTTATAAATTTCAAAAGCATTTAGCTCTTGTAATTTTTCAAAAGCCGCAATAATCCCACGCCCTGCACAGCCTACACCTGGCGTTGGCCCACCTGCTTCAACGCAAAGCACACCATTAAACCCTTCAAATACAATATCCTCTAATTGAAGGTCATCACCCTTTTCCTCCATGACTTTAAGCACAGTTGGGATAAATTTACCTTCCATTAAATTTTTAGTTGAATCTGATTTTGGGTCACATCCAATTTGCATCACTTTATATCCTAAATGTGATAAAGCCGCTGAAAGATTGGATGTTGTTGTTGATTTACCAATTCCGCCTTTTCCATAAATCGCAATCTTTTTCATGTTAAACTCCTTACAAATTCAAAATAAATTTTGCTCATCATCAGCTCTAGTGAAACGTAGTTAAAACAAAAGCCTTAATGTTTGATAATGGTTTTCATTTACTTTCGAAAGTATAGCACGTTATATGTCTTTTGTATTTAACAATATTTACTTTTTTTGTACTATTTTTAGGATAATAATGGAAGGTTACTATTTTGTGCCTCATTGCTTCAAATAAAAAATGGCAAAAAAATAGAACCAACTGTAAAATTGGTCCTATAAATCCTCAATTTGATCTATTTTTAAAACAGGTTCTGGCTGGTTAGGACGCTGAAAAATGAGCAACTTTTTGATCAATGTCATTTAGTTAGTGACATTGAATGTATAGTTAAAATATGATCAGTAAACGTGTTATTTGGTATAATTTTGCATCTAACTTTAGTAAGCATTGCTACATATTCAGATGATGAATTGGAATTTATTCATTAAGCTCCAATCTCATAAGAATCAATTCCTGCCATCCTTCGTAACGAGATTGAAATCCTTTAGGATTTCTTCCATACTCCACAAATCCAACACTCTTATACAGACCAACTGCCCCTAAATTCGTACTGACTACATCTAATTCAAGTTGTGTATAGCCTGCTTGTCTGGCACATTCAATGCATGCTTCAATTAGAGCTCTCCCTATTCCCTTTCTCCAATATGCCTTTTCAATATTAACTCCCACTTCTGCACGATGTTTTACCTTCTCATTTGACCCAACAGCTTCAATCCCTGCTGTTCCAGTAAGATGTCCATCCACGAATGCACCTATTTCAATCTCATTCATACTCTTTTCTTTTTCAATCAAAAAATCTCTCTCTTGTTCTATACTAAGGCTATTTTCATCCGGATAACTTAACAGAAAGTCTGTTTCTTCATGCGTCAAAATAAAATTATGATAAACTGTCTCTGCATCTAATCCTTCCACATTTCTCATCAGACATTCTGTACCATCTTTTAATATCACTTTCTTTTTATATTTCATTTCCTTTTCCTCCTAAATTCTAATTGGCCAATCTTTTATATCATATCATAGGGTGTTCTAAATTAAAAAACATATATTTCCATATAGAAAATGCCTCCAAACACTAAGATTGAAGGCTAACTTTAAAGGAGTATTTAAAAATGTTTACCTTTTAGTTTATAATACTTTAGTCAATATTTCTTATATATAGAAGTTATGTAAAGAAAAACAGCCCTATTTCAAAACTCTTTCTGCCAAAATAACGCAATCTGCTGCGTTACTTGATTTTTCTCTAAGTTTAACAAATCCGTTTTTTAGCCAAAAATGTTCTGCTTGTGGATTACCTTTTACCCATGCTAACTGAACTTTCTGATAATCTTGTGTTTTTAAGTAATCACATAGGTAAGCAATTATTTTGGAACCTATGCCCTTTCCTTGAACAAAGGTATCTGTCATAAAAAAGCCAATAAAAGCAATAGATGGTTCAGGATACCCATTAATCAGATCCAATACAGCAATCAGTTTATTTCCTTCATAAAATCCTACAAAGTATTTATCCTCCATAATAGTATGTGGCGGAAGTGCTACCATATCCTCCTTAATACTCTCCTCTGTTACAAAAGGTGGACAATACTCATAATACAAATGGTTGGCACTACATAATTGATAAATATCAGGTACATCTTCTTCTAATAATTGGCGTACCTGATATTGGTTTGACATAAGTGATACGTTCATTTCATTTCTCCTCCAAATTAACTAATAATCTTAAAATTCCCATTCAATTTGATCTATTTTCAAAATAGGCTCTGGCTGGTTAGGATGCTCCCCCATACACTTTTCCATCCATATCATATCCACCCACTTCCCTAATTTATAACCACACTTTGAAAAATGAGCCACTTTTTGATACCCTTGTTTTTCATGAAATGCGATACTCTTCGGATTAGGATAAGCAATACATGCATTCATATTGATAATATGTTGCTTTTTAAGGAGTTCTTCTAGCTTCGCATAAAGTTTTTGACCTACACCTAATCCTGTAGCTTGTTGGTCCACATAAATAGACGTTTCCACCGACCAATCATAAGCTGCTCTGGATTTAAAAGCTGAAGCATAAGCATATCCTACTATGTTTTCCTCACAGCTCGCAACCAGATAGGGATACTTTTCTAAAGTTTGCTTTATTCTTCTTTCAAATTCTGCCTGGCTAGGTACCTCGTATTCAAAAGTAATGGTTGTCTGTTCTACATAAGGTTTATAAATGGCTAAAAGTGCTTTTGCATCGTCCTTTGTTGCCATGCGTAATTGAATTGTCTTCATTTGTTTGCCTCCATTTTAGATAATATTTATTGCCACCTTTTCATCACACTGTATACTCATTTTATAAGAAACATTTTGTGCGGCATGAAATGGCCATATCAATTGTACTTCACTTTTTTTCTGCAAACATCTTGCTATTCTTAATCGTTGTAAATCTTCTAAGCCTTGCAGGGCACCTTGTATCGTGCCCACTCTTTCTAGTCTTTCCACCTCACATCCTGTAATCAATTGTTTTCTTGTTGCCTGCAGGAGCATTTGATGTATTTGAGGAATGATTTGAGCATTCATCTGCATGATATGTGCGCTTACCGCCATTTCTTGTTTTTGAATCGTCTGTAAAATAATCTGCCAAATCCAGTCCACCATAGAAAGAAGTTGACTATGCATTCCAATCATAATAATCGTATCATAACGGTTTTCACCCATTGGCATGATTTTAATCTTTTCAGTCAACTTTTTCACGGCCTTTAACCCCACATTCTTTAATGCTTCCATATCCGTTTGCATCCCTCTAAGCCTTATAAACTGTACAAGTTCATCTGCATACTGTCTATAATCTTGTGCACTAAGTCCTAGTAAGTCTTTTCCTATACACTTCACTTTGGGATGTTCCTCTAAACCATATCGTATAAGTGCTGCATTAATCGCCTGTTTCTCTTTATCCCACAAGGTAAGACTTTTAACATACGGAATGATCCTATTTAACTGAAGATCATTTCCTTTACCTATCCCTAGTATTAAAACTTCTCCAGGCTTATCCAGCTGCCGAATGATATAATCTGTTAATGATTGACGATAAGCTTCCCATGAAGCATACGCATTAGGAATTTCCTGTAATGCTAGAAGTTGATCGTATAGATTCATAACTTTCACCTTCTTTCTTTAATGACTATCTTACACACTTTATTTTATATCCAAAAGCTTCCTACTGCCCATCCAATCGCATTAACCGTAAAGTGCATCCATAAGCTTGCTTTCAATCCCTTCTTTTCTTTCGCCACACCTAAACAAATCCCGCACAAAATCGCATAAATCTTCTGAAGCCTATAGGGATGCACCATACCAAATAATAAAGCTTGTCCAACAATGCCTATCTCTACTCCAAAGCCCTCTTTCATCCAATGTTGTATTTTAAATCGAAAAAGATATTCTTCTACAAATGCAGGTGCTAACACCATAGCAAAAAAACGTAAAATGGGCTCGTATGCCCCAAACCCTTCTTGAATTTGATCATAGTCAGCAAAATAACGATAAAATAAATGATTAATACCTAAACTTGCCACATAAATTCCAATTCCCATCATAATATATAAGCCAATTTCCCCACATTCCGTTTTTAAGGATTGACCTTTTAAAGCCTTATGAAAAACTTTTCGATCCTTACTAATCCCATAAACGCCTATAAATAACACGCCGTAAATGAGTAACGTATAAAGTTGTCCATGCATTTTTAAAAAAGTATTTGGATCTTGAGTTAACAAAGCTACCAAATAACTCCCTAGGAGATTTACCGCATAAAACCAAATCATAATTAAAACAGATTTTCCAAATGCACCATATTGCTTACTAACCATTGTTTCTCCTTTTTCCACTATTTAGCTTAGACCTAATAAAAAAAGGAGGCAAGCCTCCTTTTTTCAAGCAAAATCATTTTGCTTCTATTGTTGTTCAATTGGTTCCGTTTTCTCAGCTTTTTCAGGTTTTGGAAGTAACGCTTTATGAGATAAATTAATACGACCTTGTTTATCGATTTCAATGACCTTAACGTCTAATTCATCTCCAACTGCTACAACATCTTCTACTTTTGCTACACGTTCATGAGCAAGTTGAGAAATATGAACAAGCCCTTCTTTACCTGGTGCAAATTCAACAAATGCACCAAAGTTCATTAAACGAACCACTTTTCCTTTAAAGATTTGACCTTCTTGAACAGGTTCTGCAATGCTGCGAATCATAGCTGCTGCTTGATCTGCTTTTTCTTTATCAGAACCGCAGATAAGTACACGACCATTATCATCAATATCAATTTTAACGCCTGTTTCATCAATAATACGATTAATCATTTTGCCTTTTGGTCCAATAACATCACTGATTTTTTCTGGATCAATATTAAGTTGTGTAATCACTGGTGCATATGGAGATAAGTGATCTCTTACAGCTGGAATGGCTTTTAACATCACTTCATCCATAATATAAATTCTTGCCTGGCGTGTATTTTCTAAAGCACCTTTAATGATTTCTGGTGTTAACCCTTGAATCTTCATATCCATTTGGATAGCTGTAATTCCTTTATGCGTACCACCTACTTTAAAGTCCATATCTCCAAAGAAGTCCTCTAAGCCTTGGATATCCGTTAATAAAACAAAATCATCATCTGTTTCACCTGTTACAAGTCCTACTGAAATACCTGCAACTGGCGTTTTAATTGGTACCCCTGCAGCCATTAAAGATAAAGTTGAACCACAGATACTTGCTTGTGAAGTGGAACCATTTGAGCTAAGCACTTCAGATACTGTACGAATTGCATATGGGAATTCTTCTTCTGATGGAAGAACTGGTACAAGCGCTCTTTCTGCTAAAGCACCATGTCCGATTTCACGACGGCCTGGTGCACGAGGGGCACGTGCTTCACCAACTGAATAAGGTGGGAAGTTATAGTGGTGCATATAACGTTTAGAAACTTCTAATTCATCTAAACCATCTAAGGTTTGCATTTCAGATAAAGCCGCTAAAGTCGTTACGGTAAGCACTTGAGTTTGTCCTCTTGTAAATAAACCTGTTCCATGGACTCTTGGTAAGATATCCACTTCTGCAGATAATGGTCTAATTTGATCTAACCTTCGACCATCTGGACGCTTATGATCTTTTAAAATCATACGTCTTACAGTTTTCTTTTCAAATTGGTAGAAAGCATCTTCTAAGTAATCTAAATACGCTTCTTGACCATTTTCAGTTAAGATTTCAGTAACTTTTTCTTTTAATGCTTTAAGTTGTACTTCTCTTACTTGCTTGTCATCTGTGAAAACGGCATCTTCCATGGCTTTATCACCAATATGGCAAGTAATCGCTTTATAAATATCCTCTGGTACGGCAAACTTCACATAGTTTGTATCTTTTGGTTTACCGCAATCTGCTTTAATCTCTTCAATGAATTTTACCACTTGTTGATTAAATTCATGGGCTTTCATAATCGCATCATACATCACATCTTCTGGTACTTCATTGGCACCTGCTTCAATCATCATGACTTTATCCTTTGAAGAAGATACGGTAAGC
Organism: uncultured Cellulosilyticum sp.; assembly: GCA_934725855.1. GTDB lineage: Bacteria > Bacillota > Clostridia > Lachnospirales > Cellulosilyticaceae > Cellulosilyticum. The sequence continues at coordinate 53,326 of CAKVCL010000017.1, forward strand.
GCCATATCTGAAATTTGACGTTGTTCTTGTGTTGGGTTAAAAATAAGCTCTCCATCAATTAAACCAACTTGTACAGACCCTACTGGTCCTGCAAATGGAATTTCTGAAATATCAACAACTAATGATGCTGCGATCATGGCCGTTACTTCTGGACTACAGTTTTGATCAACAGACATAACCGTTGTTGTAATCACTACATCATTACGATAGTCTTTAGGGAAAAGTGGACGCATTGGTCTATCAATTACCCTAGACGTTAAAATAGCTTTTTCAGATGGGCGTGATTCACGTTTAATATATCCCCCTGGAAGACGTCCTACAGAATAGAATTTTTCTTCGTAGTTGACACTAAGTGGGAAAAAGTCTACGCCCTCTTTGGGTTCTTCAGATGCAACAACGGTTGCTAAAATCACTGTGTCCCCATATCTAACCATTGCTGAACCATTTGCAAGTCCTGCAACTTTACCGATTTCAACTGAAAGTTCTCTTCCAGCTAACATGGTTGAATAATTTTTTACCATTATGATTACTCCTCTCAATTCTTATTATAACTATGCTTTAAACAATCTTGAAGAGAAATCAATGTTGCGCAATCTTATAGTAGACCTTACTAAAGTCCATTATAACATTGCACAAATAAATTCATTTCTCTTCAATATGGTAAAAAAGGGCGGAATGCTCCGCCCCTTCTTATATTATTTTCTGATTCCAAGTTCAGCAATGATTGCACGATATCTTTCGATATCTGTTTTAATTAAGTAGTCAAGAAGACCTCTTCTTTTACCTACCATCATTAATAACCCACGACGAGAATGGTGATCTTTTTTGTGTGTTCTTAAGTGGTCTGTTAAGTGGTTGATTCTTTCTGTTAATAAAGCAATTTGAACTTCTGGAGAACCAGTATCGTTTGCTCCTCTACCATATTTTGCAATTAATTCTTGTTTACGTTCTTTAGTCATTGCGTATAGCCTCCTAAAATTTATTTTTGCCTCTCACTAAGAATGGGTCGGAGTGTCCCAAATCTGAGTGAAGGTATATAACATCTAAAATTATAGCATATGTCTTTTTATTTTGCAATGCTCATTGTCGAATCCTTAAAAAAATCTAACACTTCGTTTTTGTCATGTGCAAGTTGCGTTTGAAGAGCCTCAACCCCTCCAAATTTCTGCTCTGGTCTTATAAAATGATAAAAATCTACTTCAACTTCTGTACCATAAAGCATGCCACTAAACTCAAATAAATGAGTTTCAATCATTTTCCTTTCTCCATTTACTGTGGGATTGTAGCCTACATTCGTCATACCCAAATAAGTTTTTGAATTAACTTTAACTTTAGTGGCATAAACCCCATTGGGTGGATAAACACGATCGGGGTCTGCAATTAAGTTGATCGTTGGAAAACCTATCGTACGCCCTAGCTTTTTACCTTGCACGACATTTCCTACTACCATATAAGGATGCCCCAGCATTTTGTTGGCGGCTTCAATTTTTCCATCAACAATTAAATTTCTAATTTGTGAACTAGATATCATTTGATTTTCCCTCTTAACAGCATCTACAACATAAACCTCTACATTGTAACGCTTTCCTAATTCTTTTAAATAACTTGGATTACCTGCCTTGTCTTTTCCAAAATAATAATTACTGCCTACTACTAAAACACTCACCTTTAATTGCTTCACTAGAATATCTATAAAAAATTCATCCGGACTAATACTCGCAAATGCTTTTGTAAAAGGATATTCTAAAAGGACATCCATCCCAAATGATTCTATCATATTCTTTTTATCGCGCCGAGACATAATCAGTGCTTTAGGATGATTTCCAATAACCCATGTAGGATGTGGATAAAAAGAAAAAACGACTGTTTCAAGACTTCTCTTTTTGGCTTCCTGTCTGGCAATTTCAAATAGCTTTTGATGTCCTTTATGTATACCATCAAAATTTCCCAGTATAACGACACATCCTTTATCTCTCATTATCTCAGTGGTGTTATATATATATTGCATTCATACACCTCACTACATGAATTGTTTTTTTCTTTTTTACTATAGCATACATTTTTTCTTTCATAAAGGCATTACATAAAAAGATCCCCTTTTAATATATGTTTGTCTTTCTTTTTTATGACCTATTATACTATTATAAAACAAGTTATGCATCATAAAAAGTCTTAGAAAAAAGTATCCTTCTTTCTAAGACTTTTACTTTTCAGAATGTTATTGGACTCACAAACAAACCTTTTCTATTCATCCGTAAGGGTAAACATTTTTTCTGCTTCTAAAAGGTGACGTTTTTCATTCCACTTATAAAGTGCTCTAAAGCTTCCTTCGTCACTATAAATTCGAATCATTTCACCATCCGTTAATCCATTCCATTTTTCTAAATGCTTGACTTCAAAAGCATTTCCATTATCTAAATATTTTCTACCGCTTTTCTTAATCTGAGCCTTTGGATAATGTGAAAAAAGGACTTCTAAAGTTTGAATATACGGTGTGATTTCATCTTTATGCGCTTCTAATTCTTCAAGCGTTATACTTTGATCCAATGTAAAAGCTCCTACTTGGGTTCTAAGCAAATACCCCATATGAGCCCCACACCCTAAAGCTTTTCCAATATCCGTACATAAAGTCCGAATATAAGTTCCTTTTGAGCAACTCACACGGATTCTAAAACGCTTTTCATCGAGCCATTCAATCACATCACACGCATAGATACTTACTGTGCGACTCGGTCTTTCTACTTCAATTCCTTGCCTTGCTAGTTCATATAATCTTACACCATTTACCTTAATAGCAGAATACATCGGTGGGATTTGTGTATACTCACCTATAAAGGATTTTACAACTTCCTCTATCTGAAGCTTTGACACCTTTACTTCATGTGTTCCTAGAATCTCACCGGTTGCATCTTCTGTCGTTGTAGTTGTTCCTAGAATCACTTCTGCCTCATAACATTTATCAGCATCCGCAAGGTAATTAACTGCCTTTGTTGCTTGTCCAATGCAAATTGGCAAAACCCCCTCAGCTTCTGGATCTAACGTTCCTGTATGACCAATCCTTCGTTCTTTAAGGATGCCTCTTGATTTCGCCACTACATCATGAGAAGTATAGCCTTTCTTTTTATAAATACTGATAATCCCGTTTAGCATATTGGTCCTTTCATTGTTTGATCTAATGGAACTTGTTTAAGTGCCTGTTCCATTATACCCATCACTTCTTCAAAGTGACCTTCAATCGTCACGCCTGCTGCTCTAATATGGCCGCCACCTCCAAAACGAGCTGCTAATGCTGCCACATCATAAGGTGGATTACTACGAAAACTAACTTTAAAGTGATTGTCATCTATTGGATAAATAAATACCGCTAAATCACAACCTTTTATGTTTTTAACACTGCTAACAATAGCACCTAGGTCTTCCTTGCCTGCTCCCTGTGCTTGCATCTCTTCTAATGTCACATAAGTCATATAGTAGGGTTTGTCCCAAAGCTGCTTCATATGTCCCATTGCTATTGCTTCCATCAGGGCACTTATTTTTGACTTTTCATACAAGTGCTTATAATAAATCTTTGTAAATGGAAAAGGAACGCGCATGAGCTCAGCCACAATCTCATGTGTACGAGAAGTGGTACTGCTATGCATAAACCCACCTGTATCCGTTAAAATCCCCGTATACAAGCTACGTGCTAAACCTTCTGTAAGTGGACATTTTGCTAAGGTGATAAAATCATACACAATCTCACAGCTTGCGGAAGCATTCTTCTGCACTTCATTATATTGCGCAAAATAAGTATTCGTTCCATGGTGGTCAATATTAATCGTGACGGACGCCTTTTCAAAACACCCTTCAAATTTTCCAAGCCGTCCTTTATCACCACAGTCCACGCAAATAAATGTATCATAGTCTAAAGTAGGTTCTAAACTAAATGAGCTATTTTCCAATAAATCTTCAAAATCTTGTGGTATTTTTTCTAATAAAATTTGATATGGAATATGCAGAAAGCCACATAAAGTGGCCATTCCTACAAGAGCACCCATGGCATCTCCATCTGGATTTGTATGGGCACCTAACATAATTCCTTTAGCAGATTTGATTTGACTTAGGATCGTCTCTTTCATTAGTGTTCACTATCTTTCGCCATCACATCGTCAATCAGCTTAGACATTTCAATACCACGTTCAATCGATTCATCTAATTTGAAGATTAACTCAGGGGTGTTTCGAAGATTAATACGTCTTGCAATTTCTCTACGAATAAAACCTTGAGCTTTTTGTAATCCAGCTAGCGCTTCTTGTTTTTTATTGTCTTGAAGCACACTTACATAAACTTTAGCTGTTTTTAAATCATTCGTCGTATCAACCGCTACAACACTAATCATTACATCTTGAACCGCTGGATCTTTAATTTCTGTACGAATAATCTCAGAAATTTCTTTTTTCATTTCTTCATTAATTCTTGTTAATCTTTGGTTAGCCATGATTTCACTTCCTTTTTTATCTTATCTAGGCACTTCTTCCATAATAAAGGCTTCTATAACATCGCCTTCTTTAATATCATTATATTTTTCAAACATTACACCACATTCATAGTTTGTGGCTACCTCTTTTGCATCATCTTTAAAACGTTTAAGAGAAGCTAAGTTTCCTTCATAAACGACAATACCATCACGTACAATACGTACGCCTGCATTTCTTACCATCTTACCATCTGTTACATAGGCACCACCAATTGTACCTAATCCAGATACTTTGAAGGTTTGACGAATTTCAGCATGACCTACTACTTTTTCTACAAACTCAGGGTCAAGCATTCCTTTCATAGCAGCTTTAATATCATCAATAGCGTTATAAATAACACGATATAAACGGATATCTACTTGTTCTCTTTCTGCCATGGCTTTAGTAGCTGCTTCAGGACGTACATTAAATCCAATAATGATAGCACCAGATGCAGAAGCTAATTGAACGTCTGATTCTGTAATGGTACCTACACCACCATGAATAGTTCGAATGCGAACTTCTTCATTGCTTAATTTTTCTAAGCTTTGACGTACAGCTTCTACAGAACCTTGAACATCTGCTTTAATGATGATATTGAGTTCCTTCATTTTACCTTCTTGGATTTGAGAGAAGATGTCATCTAATGAAACTTTATTTGGTGTTTGCCCAATCATTTGTACACGTCCTTGTGCTTTAATACGTTCAGCCACTTGACGTGCTTGTTTATCACTATCGGCTACATAGAACATATCCCCGCCTGTTGGAACTTCTGAAAGGCCTAGAATTTCCACTGGAGTAGATGGTGTTGCTTTTTTTACTTGTTTTCCTTTGCTATCAATCATAGCTCTTACACGACCATAAGCAGAACCTGCTACGATTGGATCACCTACTTGAAGTGTTCCAGACTGAACTAGTACAGTCGCAACTGGTCCTCTACCTTTATCTAATTGTGCTTCAATGATCGTTCCGCGTGCTTTACGCCTTGGATTGGCTTTTAAATCGCTCATTTCAGCTACCAGAAGAACCATTTCGAGTAAATTATCAATTCCTTCATGTTTAAGTGCTGATACAGGAACACAAATGACATCCCCGCCCCAATCTTCTACAATAAGACCTTGATCAGCAAGTTCTTGTTTGACACGGTCTGGGTTAGCCCCTTGTTTATCAATTTTGTTCATCGCCACAATAATTTGTACGTTAGCTGCTTTAGCATGGTTAATGGCCTCAATCGTTTGTGGCATAACCCCATCATCTGCTGCAACAACTAAGATTGCAATATCCGTTACTTGTGCGCCACGCATACGCATTGCTGTAAATGCTTCGTGTCCTGGCGTATCTAAGAATGTAATTTTTTGTCCATTTAAACTAACAGAAGATGCACCAATGTGTTGTGTAATACCTCCTGCTTCTCCTGATGTGACGTGTGTTGAACGAATGGCGTCAAGAAGAGACGTTTTACCATGGTCAACGTGTCCCATAACCACAACAACTGGTGGACGTTTTTCTAAGTCTTTTTCATCATCAATGACTTCACCAAAGACTTCTTCCATAACGTCTTTTTCTTCTTCTGGTTCAACTAATACATCATACCCTTCAGCTAATTCACTCGCAAGCTCATAATCAATCTCTTGGTTAATATTAGCAATGGTACCTCTTTTCATTAATGTTTTAATAATTTCTGTAGGGGCTATATTTAATAGCCCCGCAAAATCTTTAATTGAAACGGTTGGTGGTAATTGAATTACCTTAATATCTTCTACTACTTCATCTTTTGTTGGTTGATTATTCATAGGCTTGGTTACTTTTATACCTTTCTCTTTTTTTTGCTTTTTATTTTTGTTCTTTTTTGGTACTATATCAGTATTTTCTGTAAGCTTTTGGGTATCTACTTTTTCTTCTGTTATGTCAAGGGGTCTTGATGCATGCTTTTCTTCTGTTTGACTGACCTCTTTTATTTTTTCTTCTTCAGGTTGCTTTTTTTCTACGACATTCTTTTGGTCTGTATTTTTTAATTCTTTATAATAACCAATAATTAATTGAGCTTCTTCATCTTCTAATGTGCTCATATGGCTATGTACCTCAAAACCATATTCCTTCAATTGGTCCATGATTTCTTTGGTTGAAATATTTAACTGTTTAGCGACTTCATATACCCTGACTTTTGACATAGATCCACCTCCAAAGGTTACTTATTCGTTTGCTCCTGAATCATTTCACCGATCTTTGTTGCAAAATGAGTATCCACTACAGCAATCACTGCTCGAGGTTCTTTTCCTAGTATTCTTCCAATGGCTTCTTTCGTTCCCCATTCAACGCAAGTGATGTTGCGATAACTTGCTTTATCATTAAATAGTTTTTTTGTATTATTGGATGCATCCGTTGCAACAATAACAATCTGCGCTGTTTTCTCTATAACCGCTTGTTTACAGGCAAATTCGCCCGCCACAAGCCCTCTTGCTTTTTGACACAAAGCAATCATTTGATAAATTCTATTTTCCATCATAACTTTCTAGCTCTTTCTTTAATTGTTCGTAAATGCTTGGGTCCACAGCTGCTTTAAAAGAACGTTCTAACCCTTTATTTTTTTCAGCTTTGGCAAGGCATTCAACATTTGGACAAACATAGGCTCCTCTACCTGGTTTTTTACCATGAAAATCTAAAGAAAAGTTACCTTCTTGATCTCTAACCACACGAATCATTTCTTTTTTATTTTTCATTTCATTGCAGCCCGTACATTTACGTAAAGGAATCTTTCTTGGTTTCATTCAATTATTCACCTGCTTCTTCCGTCACATTGACACTCTTAATATCGATTTTCCAGCCTGTAAGTTTAGCTGCTAAACGTACATTTTGACCGCCTTTACCAATAGCTAGTGTTAAAATATTAGCTGGTACAATAACTTTTGCATTACGTTCTCCAGCTGTTTCATCTAATTCTACTTCAAGGACTTTCGCAGGACTTAATGCTTCTTTGATAAATTCTTTTGGATCCTCATGCCAATGAACAACATCAATTTTTTCACCATTAAGCTCTTCTACAATGGTATTAATACGTTTGCTTTTTTCACCTACACAAGCCCCTACTGGATCAACGTTTGGATCATTTGAGTAAACAGCAATCTTACTTCTTGAACCTGCTTCTCTGGCAATACTCTTAATGACAACGGTTCCTTCTTTAATTTCAACGACTTCTTGTTCAAATAAACGTTTAACTAGTTCTGGGTGGGTACGAGATACGATCACCTGAGCGCCCATATTTTTGCTCTTACCATCCATTTTGTTTTCATTTTTATTGAAATCTCTTACATTAAGTAGGTAAAAGGCTTTAAGACCTGTCATGCCTTCTCCTTCTTCCATTTGCACATCAAAATTATCATTTGGCATGGCTTCTGTAGCAGGAAGAGAAGCTTCTGTAAAATCAAGCTGTACAATATAACCATTTTTTTCTTTTCTTAAAACTTTACCTTTTACAATGTCATTTAATTTCACACTGTATTCTTCATAAACCATTTGTCTTTCTGCTTCTTTGATTTTTTGAATGACAACTTGTTTTGCATTTTGCGCAGCAATACGCCCAAAGTTTCTTGGCGTAATTTCTACATCAATAACATCCTCTAAATCTACAATGGAATTTAATGCTCTTGCATCCGTTAAACCAATTTCAAGTAGTTCATTCATGACTTCATCATCAGGCACAACCGTTTTAGAAGCGTAAACTTGCACTTCACCTGTATTTTCATTGATTGTAATTTTAAGATTTTGCTTAGCATTAGCACTCATTCCAAAATGCTTTTTACAAGCCACTTCAATAGATTGTTTAATGGCATCAATTAATTTTTCCTTATTAATTCCTTTAGACTTTGCAATTTCATCAATTGCTGCAATAAAATCGTTACTCATTTTTTTCCTCCTCTAATAGCTAAAAAACAATCGCCAATCTTACGACTGCTACATTTTTCATATCAAATTCTAGCTTGACACCTTCATCTTCTAAATAGAGCGTATCGTCTGTTTTGCCAACTAATGTAGCGGTATAGTTCTTCTCACCTTCTACTGCTTTATAAAGCTTAACGTCTACTAATCTACCTTTGAAGCGTTCGAATTCTCTATCTTTTTTCAAAACACGATCAAGCCCTGGTGAACTGACCTCTAAAATATAAGGTTCTTTAATTGGGTCTTCTCGGTCTAGTACTTCTTCAATGGCACGACTGGTTATTTGACAATCCTCAATCGTCACACCACCCTCTTTATCAATATATATTCTTAAATAATAATTAGGGCCTTCTTTAACATATTCTACATCCACCAGTTCAAACTTAAATTCAGCAAGAATAGGTTCTAAATAACCTTCGATGGTTTCAAGTATTTGTTTTTTATTCATTGTGTCATCCTTTCTTAACTTATAGTTTGACATAATCTTCAATAATATACACCTAAACAATACGAAAGAGTGGGTAAAAACCCACTCTTTCTGACACATTCATGATTATAATAACCATATTATACTATTCTTTCTTTTAAAAAGCAAGCTTTTCTCCAAAAGGCCCCTCCTACAACTTGCCTAATTCTTCCATAAAGGCATCAAATAATGCCTCTTCTTTTACTTTCTTGATGATTTCACCCTTTTTGAAGATTAAACCTTCTCCTTTTCCCCCAGCAATCCCTATATCGGCTTCTCTTGCTTCACCAGGGCCATTAACCACACATCCCATAACGGCTATTTTAATATTCTTCTTTAATGACTTAGTCGCCTCTTCTACTTTTTGTGCTAGCTCAATAAGTCCCACTTCTGTACGTCCACAAGTTGGGCATGAGATAATCTCTACCCCATATTCACCCAGTTTTAAAGCTTGAAGTACCTCTTTGGCACATTCAACTTCTTTAACAGGGTCGTCTGAAAGTGAGACACGAATAGTGTCTCCAATCCCTCTAGATAAAATAGCACCTAGGCCAACTGATGATTTAATGGTGCCTTTATATAAAGTCCCTGCTTCGGTAATCCCTACATGAAGTGGATAGTCATAACGCTGTGCAAAAGTGGTATAGGTTTCAATGGCAAGTGGCACATTCGATGCTTTTAATGAAACCACAATATCTCTAAAATCCAAAGCTTCTAAAATACGAATATGCTCACTCGCACTTTCTACCATAGATGAGGCATTGACCCCACCATACTTTTGAAGATTCTCTTTACTAATAGAACCAGAATTCACACCAATTCGAATGGGGATTTGATACGCCTTTGCTTTTTCTACTACTTTTTGAACACGCTCTTCACTCCCGATATTTCCTGGATTAATACGCAATTTATTCACGCCATTTTCAATCGCCATTAACGCTAAACGATAATCAAAATGAATATCTGCAACCAATGGAATATGAATTTGTGGCACAATTTTCTCTATCGCTCTTGCTGCTTCTTCATGCGGTACAGCAACACGCACAATTTGGCATCCTGCTTCTTCTAAAGCTAAGATTTGTCTAACCGTTGCTTCCACATCTTGTGTTTTGGTATTGGTCATCGATTGGATGGTAATTGGATTTCCTCCACCAATGGCAACATCTTTTATTTTTACAATTCTTGTTTGCTCTCTTGTATACATTATCCTCTAAGCCTCATAATATCATTGTATAATACGACTACTGTTAAAAGCATTAATAAAATCATTCCAATAAAGTGAACAGCTCCCTCTTTTTCAGCTGGTATTGCTTTTCCTCTTATCATTTCAACTAAAACGAAAAAGATCCGTCCACCATCTAGAGCTGGAATAGGCAGTAAATTCATCACGCCTAAGTTAGCAGACAACAAAGCTGCTAAATAAACCATATTAAGAACAGCCAGTTGTACACCACCCGTTTGCATACTATTATTCCATACCTGACTGCCTGCGTCAACCACTCCCACGATTCCAGCTACATTGTCAAACCCAATAGCCCCCGAAATAAGTCCAACTAGTGAATCCCATACCATTTTAATGACTTGTACCATCAAAATAAAGCCCATCTTGATATTATATAGCACATTAAAATGTGTCAATTTCACACTAAACCCAAAGCGTGGATTTTTGCCTTGTTCTAAGACTCTTGTTTGAATAGGAACTTCTACTTTTTTACCATTTCGCTGGACAGTTAGTGTATAAAGCTTTTCTTCTTTTTCTAAATAGGGCTGCATATCCCCTAATTGACTCACCTTATGCCCATCTATCTCAATAATGCGATCGCCTTTTTGTAAGCCAACTTCCATAGCAGGCGTATTGACTTCAACTTCTTTAATGACATTACTACTAACCCCCATGTAACTAACAATACCAGCTAATAACACCCAAGCTAAAATAAAGTTCATGATGGCGCCTGCACTGACCACCAATAGTTTTTGCCAAGGTTTTTTAGAAGCCATTCCACGAGGATTAACCGTTTCTCCAACTTCCTCTTCCATACGACAGTAACCGCCAATCGGCAATAAACGAATGGAATACTGTGTTTCCCCCACTTGCTTAGACCATAACATAGGGCCCATACCAACTGCAAACTCATGGACCAAAATACCACACTTTTTAGCCGTAATAAAATGCCCCCATTCATGTGCCACTACAATGACAGTAAACATTAATAAAATGATCACAATCATTAATAACATTTAGCCACCTGCTCCCTACAATATTTTCTAGCCCACTTGTCACATTCTAATATTTGTTCTAGATCTGGCTTACTTATACTTATGTGCTGGTCCATCACTCTATGAATGATTTCTGGAATCTGCATAAATGAAACGTGTTTATTTAAAAATGAAGCTACGACTTCTTCATTAGCTGCATTTAAAACAGCGGTCATTGTTCCCCCTATTTCTAGTGCATCATAAGCCAATTGTAAACACGGAAAATCCTCTATACGAGGCGCTTCAAAAGATAACTGACTGATCTTAACTAAATCTAATTTCTCAATATAATCAGCCCCTCTTCTTTCAGGATAGTTGAGTGCATAAGCAATCGGATGACGCATATCTGGCATACCCAGTTGTGCAATAACCGACCCATCTTTATAAGCTACCATAGAATGTACAATACTCTCTTTATGTACCACCACATCAATTTCAGATGGTGCTACATTAAATAAGTGTTTTGCTTCAATCACTTCAAGCCCTTTATTCATCAAAGTGGCTGAATCAATCGTAATTTTGCTTCCCATTACCCAATTAGGATGTTTTAACGCTTGTTCCACCGTTACCCGATTAAGCTGCTCTTTTGAAAATGTTCTAAAAGGTCCGCCTGAAGCTGTTAAGATAAGCTTCTCAATACTTTCATGCGTATTTCCTTGTAAGCTCTGAAAAATAGCAGAATGTTCACTATCCACTGGTAAAATAGGCACATTCTTTTCTTTGGCAAGTCCCATCACCAAGTCACCCGCTGTAACGAGTGTTTCTTTATTAGCAAGTGCAATCGTTTTCCCTGCTTTAATGGCTTCTACTGTTGGAACAAGCCCTATCATTCCCACAACGGCAGTTACCACCATATCTGCTTCGGATAAAGTGGCTACTTGAATAAGTCCTTCTATACCTGATACAACTTCTGTTTGAATCCCCTTATTTTTTAACCGTTCTCGCAAAGCCTTAGCTTTATCTTCGCTCATCATACAAACTATTTGAGGATGAAACGCCATGATTTGTTCTTCAATTTTATCGATTTGACTATTCGCACTAAGTCCAATGACTTCTATGTCCCCTTGATGTCTAATGACATCTAAAGTTTGCGTCCCTATTGACCCAGTTGAGCCCAAAATAACTACTTTTTTCTTCATTCTTTTCATGCTCCTATCTTATCGCAAGTATTGTGCCACCCAATACATTCCATAAATAACAGGTGCCACAAAAATAAAACTATCAAAACGGTCTAATATCCCACCATGTCCTGGCAAAATATTTCCATAATCTTTTTCTTTATAAAATCGTTTAATAGCCGAAGCGGCTAAATCACCAAATTGTGAAATGGCTGCCCCTAAAGCTGTGCCGATTACTACCCACATCACTTGCTCTCTTACACCAAAAGCCCCATACTGTGTATAGATAATGGTATAAACATAAGCTAAAACAGCCGCTCCAATCACCCCACCGATACTTCCTTCTATGGTTTTCTTAGGACTTAAAACAGGCGCTAACTTATGTTTTCCTATAGACTTTCCTGTAAAATAGGCAAACGTATCACTTCCCCACGCACTAATCGCAATGAGCCAAATCCAAAATTCCCCTTCTTTTACATCTCTCATTAGAACCATAAAACTAAACATCAATCCTACATAAAGTACAGGTAATAGCGTCAGTCCAATGTCAACTACTGAATATTTTGGATAGCATAGTACCAAAATGACTAAACTCACCATTGTCACCAATGTAATAAAGATAAAATACTCCTTCATCACCCCATTAAAAGCAATATATTGAAAAGCTACTGCCACATAGCCAACTATCACAATCGGTTTATGTTGCTTGCCAACCACACGATAAAATTCATAAAGTGCAATTAAGCTAACCGCCATAATGACATATCGAAGAAGTGGATTTCCTATTGCTACGACTGCAATCACTAAAGGAATTCCTACAACTGATGTCAAAATTCTTGTAAGCATCCTTTTCTCCTCCTATTCACTTTTTCCAAATCTTCTTTGCCTCTGTCCATATGCTTCAATCGCTTTATCCAATTCTTTTGTTGTAAAATCTGGCCATAAGCAAGGTGTAAAATAAAATTCTGAATAAGTAAGCTGCCAAGGTAAGAAGTTACTTGTACGCTCTTCCCCACTTGTACGAATCATTAAGTCAGGGTCTGGAATGTCTTTTGTGTCCAAATAACTTGAAAATACTGCTTCATCAATTTCTTCAACTAACAAACTTCCCTCTTGAACGGCTGAAACTATTTTCTTGCAACTGCGCAAAATTTCATCACGTCCACCATAATTAAATGCCATATGGAAACACATACCTGGTTTATTTTTTGTTTTATCTTGTAATAGCTTAATCTTTTCTTTAAGTTCTACAGGTATTATATCAGATGCCAAATCCCCAATCACATGAAAACGATGATTATCTTGATCTGCTTTTTTTAGCTCTTTATCAATATATTGCCCAAACAACTTCATCAATCCATTCACTTCATCCTCTGGTCTTTTCCAATTTTCAGTTGAAAAAGCATAAACCGTTAGATGCTCTACACCTATCTTATCTGCATAACTGATAATTTTTTCTAAAGCCTTTGTTCCTCTTCTATGTCCTTCATTTCTCGGTAATCCTTTTTGCTTCGCCCATCGACCGTTACCATCCATAATAATTGCTATATGTTTAGGTATTGTTCTATCTGACATGTTGCTTCCTCCTACATCCTTCTTTCTTACTAAAAAGCTCCTCTTCTTTAAAGAGGAGCTTTTATGCCCAAACTTATACTATACAGATAAGATTTCCTTACTTTTTTTATCCACCATGGAATCAATTTCTGCTACAAATTTATCTGTAATCTTTTGTACATCTTTTTCTGCTGTTTCAACTTCATCTTTTGTGATTTCGTTTGCTTTTTCCATTTTTTTGAATGTATCTAAAGCATCACGACGGATATTTCTAATAGCCACTTTAGAAGCTTCACCTTTTTTCTTAAGTTCTTTTGTTAAATCTTTACGACGTTCTTCTGTAAGTTCTGGAAATACAAGTCGGATGACATTTCCATCATTTGTTGGATTAATCCCTAAATCAGATTCATTGATTGCTTTTTCAATGGCTTTAAGAAGCGTCTTTTCCCAAGGTTGAATTTGAAGAATACGTGCTTCAGGCACTGTAATATTTCCCACTTGTTGAAGAGGGGTTGGCACACCATAGTATTCCACCATAATACGATCTAAAACGTGTGGATTTGCTCTTCCTGCACGTACAGATGCAAAATCATTTCCTAATGCATCAATACTTTTTTTCATTTTTTCTTCAACTTTTACTAATGTTTCTTTCATAAATAGCCTCCTATTAATTACCCTTCAATATAGATAGTTGTTCCTATTTCTTCACCATTTGCCACACGAATAATACTATTTTCTTCGCCTAAATCAAAAACTACAACTGGCAATTTTTGTTCAATACAAAGTGCTGCTGCGGTTGTATCAATTGCTTTTAAATCTCTTCTTAACATTTCTTGACATGAAAGACGCTCAAATTTTACTGCATTAGGGTTTGTTTTTGGATCGCTGTCATAAACCCCATCAATATTTTTAGCAAATAATAAAGCATCTACTTCTATTTCTGCTCCTCTAAGTGCGGCACCTGTATCTGTTGAAAAGAAAGGATGCCCCGTTCCACCAGCAAAGAAAACTATTTTACCTGCTTTTAAATCAGCAATTGCTTTATCTTTAGAAAAAAGTTCTGTCATACTTCCTATAACAAACGGTGTTTGAACACTTGTTTTCACTCCTAAATTACGACATACGTCAGAAACATAAATGGCATTCATAACCGTTGCTAACATCCCAATTTGATCCGCTTTTGTACGGTCCATATCACCTGAAGTACGACCTCTCCAGAAATTTCCACCGCCGATAACCACTGCTACTTCTGCTCCTTGTTCAACTAAACTTTTTAATTGTTTAGAAACACCTGTAATCACTTCATGATCAAATCCTCTTTGTGCCTTACCAGCTAATGCTTCTCCACTTAATTTAACTAATACACGTTTAAATTTCACTTGGACTGCCTCCTATAAACCACTAAAACTCTTAACTATTCAAAATGCCAACTACTTTTTAAATTGTCACTTGATATGTTCATACTTGCTCTTTATCTTCATCATAAATATCCAATAATCATCAAAATCTATATTGCATTGATGCTATAAGTATGCACTTTAAAAGACCTATCAATACTCTATCATAAATATCATTATTTTTCTAGATATATTTTATCGAATCAAAAACATAATTCCCTTTAAAATGAATCAAAACCTCTCTGCATTTTGACTAAATCATTAACCAAAAAAGCAGTTAAGTGAATCTAAAACATTTGATTGAAACAATACTACAAATTCCTGCAATAATCAACATAACTATAATAGAAGGCCATACTTTTTCTAGAGATTCTCCTAACATCGCAGCTTTCAATACTTTTATTCCTTGTGTCATAGGCATAAAATTCACTATGCTTTGCATTTTAGGTTGACCCCAGCAAATGTATAGTTATTATAAATGGGCATAAAATTCACTATGCTTTGCATTTTAGCTGGCATCATTTCATAAGGTAAAGTGCACATCGATGAACAAGTAATATAAGTGTTTGGCTAATAAGGGGTACCTTAAATCGCTTAAGAATTTTTCTTTCACGATATTCAGCAACCAAAAGGAGTAATCCCATAAGACCACCTGCGCAAATAGACACACTACTTAAAGCCCCAAATGACTGTTCTAAAAATGTATATTGCTCACCTTCATAAGCTGGTTTATTTCCATAAATGATTCCTAAAATAATAAGTATGATAAGTGGCATAATCCAAGCAAAGATGACCATATTCATATCCCTAATAGAAAGTTTTCCTTCAACTTTTAACATCTTATTAAAGGTTCTCATTTAATATTACCTCTCTTTCTTCATCCGTATACCATAAATAAGCCTCTTCAAACTGTTCATAAGGACTTTCCTTTATAGCTTGTGATACAGTTCCTTTAAATATTGTCTTACCTTTCTTCAAAATAATAATCTCATCACAAAGTGCCTCGATCTCCTCCATAAAATGAATTGGATAAGATTGCATTCTTACCTAGAAAGTTGATATGAAGGTATGAAATCTAAACTTTAGAAGGCAACTTAAACGAAATATTAAGTTACCAAACAAAAAAGATGCTTAAACACTATTACTAGCATTTAAGCATCTTTGATTCCTTATCTAAATAGGAAATTACATTCCCATTTGTTTTGCAACTTCTTCAGCAAAGTTTTCTTCTTTTTTCTCGATACCTTCACCTGTTTCAAAACGAATGAAAGATTTAACCATATCTGCTTTACCAAGTTCAGCAGCTACATATTTACCAACTGTTAAATCTGGATCTTTAACATATTCTTGTTCAAGAAGACAGATTTCTTTAAGTTGTTTGTTAAGTCTACCCATAACCATTTTTTCAATGATGTTTTCTGGTTTACCTGGATTTTCATTTAATGCTTGGTGCATTAAGATTTCTTTTTCATGAGCTTTCTTTTCTTCAGAAACGTCAGCTGTAGAAACGAATTCTGGGTTAACAGCAGCGACTTGCATTGCTACGTTTCTACCTACTTCATGAGCTTTTTCACCTTCTGCAGCTACTTCTACAATCGCAACAATTTTACCACCACCGTGAGTATAAGCAGCAAGCGTACCTTCCGTTGTCACTTTTGCAAAACGACGAAGTGTTAAGTTTTCACCGATTGTAGCAATTTTTTCTGTTAATACATCAGCAACTGTTTTAGAAGTATCTTCTGGCCAAGCAAGTGCTTTTAAAGCATCTAAATCAGCAACATCATTGTTTAATACTAACTGGGCAACTTCATTTACAAAAGTAACAAATTGTTCATTCTTAGCAACAAAGTCTGTTTCTGAGTTAACTTCTACGATAGCAGCTGTTTTACCATCAGCAGAAATCACTTCTTTTACAAGTCCTTCTGCAGCAATGCGATCAGCTTTTTTAGCAGCTTTTGCTAAACCATTTTCACGTAAATATTCGATGGCCTTGTCCATATCACCATCTACTGCATTTAATGCTTTTTTGCAGTCCATCATACCTGCTTGTGTTCTTTCACGTAATTCTTTTACCATAGCAGCTGTAATTGCCATTTTGAATTCCCTCCAAATATCTATTTATTATTCTGCTGTTACTTCTTCTGCAACTTCCTCAGTAGCTTCTTCTGAAGATGTTTCGAAGATTTCACCTTGGTTAGCTTCAATAATAGCATCTGCCATTTTAGCTACGATTAATTTTACGGCACGAATCGCATCATCGTTACCTGGAATCACATAATCTACTTCTTCTGGATCACAGTTTGTATCTACGATAGCTACTACTGGAATTCCTAAAATGTGTGCTTCTTGAATTGCAATTTTTTCTTTACGTGGATCAACTACAAACATTAAGCTTGGAAGCTCTTTCATTTCTTTGATACCACCTAAGTTCTTTTCAAGCTTGTCCATTTCTTTACGAAGTTCAATAACTTCTTTTTTAGGAAGTACATCGAATGTACCATCTTGTTCCATAGTTTCTAATTGTTTTAATCTAGCAATACGGCTTTTAATTGTTGTAAAGTTAGTAAGCATACCACCTAACCATCTGTTATTTACGTAGTACATACCACTTCTTTCAGCTTCAGATTTAATAGATTCTTGAGCTTGTTTTTTAGTCCCAACAAATAATACTTTACCGCCTTCTTCAGCCACTTGACGAATCACATTATAAGCTTCATCAACTTTTTTAGCTGTTTTTTGTAAGTCGATAATATAAATACCATTTCTTTCTGTGAAGATGTATTCTTTCATTTTTGGATTCCATCTTCTTGTTTGGTGTCCAAAATGTACACCAGCTTCTAATAATTGTTTCATTGAAATTACACTCATTGTAATACCTCCTGGTTTTTCCTCCGTACATATTAAATCCTTATGGACTATTCTAGCACCCCATAAGGACATCTACATACGTGTGTTTTTCGCTAATTAGTATAGCATAATCAAATTTCATAATCAATCATTTTTTTATTTTTTGAACAATATTTGTTACTATTCAGCGGTAAAATTAAGCGCAACACTTTTACACTGGCTATTCCATAGCCAGTGTACCTGTAAATAC
>CAKVCL010000018.1 GCA_934725855.1 uncultured Cellulosilyticum sp.
CTATAACCCTTGAAGAACTTGTAAAAGACAATGAATTTAAAGATTTAGTTCAATAGTTTTCTTGTAAAGTGGTGTAATCTAGAATAAACGACATAAAATTGCAATATAAGGAAAATATTTCAAGAAAGGGTTGCTTTTTAATAAACTTATGGATATAATAACTCTTGTAATAAAACTTTACATAAATGTAAAAAAATCACAGTAAACTACATATTAAAATTAAATAAAGATAAAATCAAAACATATTTTCGCATGTTATTTGAGTGTCCAATTTGTGAATTATATTTTTGTAAAGTCAAAGATAAAAATGATAAATATAACTAACATCAGGAGGACATACATAATGAAATTACGTCAAAAATTAGCAGCTGTTATGGCAGCAGCCATGGTAGTAACAGCAGTACCAGTCATTACAACAGCTACAACAACAAACTCAATCTCAATTAGTTCGGTATCAATGGTAAAAGACGGTGCAATCGGCTTTGCTTTAACAGAAAACAAAACAAACAATGTGACAACAAGTACAACATATAGCACAGCAAACTCAATGTTATCATTAGATTTAGAATCTAAGGGGGATTATAGCCTAGGACAAGACGGTCAAACTTTCTTTGTTAAAATTGAAAATGCTAAATTCTCCAAACAAGCTTATCATGCACATCAAAATGGTGGAAGCATTGAAGTAGATACTAAAGGAAATGTAATTGTTTCTCCATCAGAAACAAAACCAGTTGAACCTACATATAAATCAGGAAACATGACAGTAACAGCTATTTCTGATTCAGAACTTAAAGTAACTGTAACAGGAGATGTGAAATCAGGGGATGTACTTAATGTACCAGTATTTGCAATCGCTAAATCAGGTGAAGTTAAATTAACAGTAGACGGTACAGATTCATTTGTAACAAGTGGGTCACACGTATTAGGAACAACTTCAGATAAAATGTTAACAGCTACAGCAGCAGATTCATCAAAAATATCTGTTGAAGGTGGTACATTAGGTAAAATCGTTGTTTCTGAAGCAACAAAAGGTGCATTTGCCAGCGCAGCAGCTGCAGATAAAACAATCGAATTAACATTACCAACAAGCTCAGATCTTGAATTTGCTGCAGCTTCTACTACAAGCGTAAAAGTAACACCAGCTAGAGGTTACAACGCAAACGCATTTGACGGATACAAAGTTTCAGTAGACGGACAAAAACTTACAATTGACTTAAAAGATTGTTCATTTGCTCAATCAGCTACAGGTCAAATTGAGATCACAGGTGTACAAGTTGTACCAGAAGGTAAAACAGCAGCTAAAGGTGAAGTCGTTGTAACGGTTAAAAATCCAAATATGGATGCCACTAAACTTACAGTAGCTAAAATTGTTGATGAAGAAGTTTCATTAACCTGTGAAAAAGCAGCAGAACTTATCGGTGGTAAAGAAAATGCCTCAGTAACATTCAAATTAACTGAAACAACTAAAGATACCATCAACAAAGGACGTAAAGCTGATTTCACAATTGAAAATGGATTTATCTCAGTAAGAACTAAAACAAATGATACATACGCTACAGCTTTAGAAACCTTCAAATCACTTATCAAATCTGGTGATATCGAGTTACCAAAAGAAATCAAAGAAGAAGATATCGTTTCTGTTGAAGCAAACGTAGAAGGACAAATCACAGGATTTACAGTAGTATTCGATCACATCGATTCAACTAAAGCAAGCGAATTAGAATTCAAACTTCCAGTGCAAGCAGACATTAACACAACAGGTGATGTTAAAGTTAAAGTTGAAGGCCGCGCATTAAACGCAGCTAAAGAAATCGTAATCGCTACAGTTAAAGCACCATATGAAATTACTGCAGAAGCAGTAGACTTAAAAGTAGGTCTTAACGGACAAGCTGGTGGTAAATTAACCATTACTGAAACAGCCCCAGCAATGCTTGAAAAAGGCCAAGTAAAAATCGCTATGGACCAATATGCAGGTATTTCATTCAAAAAAGGTCAAGACTTAAGCGTTAAAGCTGAAAACTTAAAAATCAAAGATGTAAAAGTTACAGCTGATGAAATCACATTCCAAGTAGAACGTACATCAGACGAAGCAGGAAAAGTAACAATCGAAAACATCGAATTCAATGTAGACCGTACAGCTCCAGAAGGTTCATTTGACTTAGAAATTTCTGGTGATGCTATTTCTAAAAACACTTATATCAAAGCAGGTTTAGAAGCATTAACAATTGAAAAATTCGTTACAATCGGTACAAAAAATACAGAAGATATCGCTACAGGTTCAAACGGACTTAAAAAAGGTAGTGCATCATTTGCAATTGGAAGTACAAAATACACAGTAAACGGTGTAGAAAAAACAATGGACGGTGCACCATACCTTGCAAACGGACGTACAATGATTCCAGTAAGATATGTATCAGAAGCATTCGGAATAGATGGACACAACATTGCATTTGAAAAAGGTGTTGTAACATTATTCGCTGGAAACAGAATCGTTCAACTTACAAACGGAAGCAACATTGCACTTGTAAACGGCGTAAAATTCCCAATGGAACAAGCAGTAGCAATCAAAGAAGGAAGAACATACATCCCAGTTGGTGAAGTAGGAAGAATCCTTGGTGTAAACGTAAACTGGAATAACGAAACAAAAACAGCTACATTTACAAACTAATATATAAGTGGCAGACCTGTCCCTGTATACAAATAGGACTAAGAAGTCAGACCTGTCCCCTACCATGGGCTAGTGTGAACAGAATATAGTAAAAAAAGCGTTAGAACTCAAAATGGATTCTAACGCTTTTTTTATCGTTGATAATCTAAGGCTAGGGGAATAGTCATTTATTATTTAGAAAATATGAAATTAATTATACTCATTACAATAATATTACAATAGTTTTTAAGACGTTGACATAAAAAATGGCGGAAAGTATAATCGGTTGAGTAAAAGGTAAATCTTTTAAACAATTAACTAATTAAAAGCAGGGGGAAAAGTAAATGAAATTACGTCAAAAATTAGTGGCTGTAATGGCTGCATCTATGGTTATTACATCGGTTCCTGTAGTTACAATGGCTGAATCATCAAATACACTTAGTGTATACAACTACAATATTAAAGATACAACGATCGGATTTACAACAACAAAACATCATTACATAAATGCTTCTGGCAAATTAACAACAGGTTCTACATATTATACAAATGGTATTAACTTTAATGCAAAGGATAATAATTTACCAAAATTAGAAATTTCACCAGAATACAGATATGATTTAAGAAATGCTGTAAATGGAGTACAAACGAACTTCTTATATTTAACAACAGATAGCTCATTTATTAAAGAAGCATATGTTTTATACATGGATGCTTTATACAGTCCAAATGGTGCTACAACTGCTTATTTTGATGAGTTAGGGCAGTTAGTAACAACAACAACATGGTTAGATGAAAACAACAATCCATTATCAGTAAATGGTAAAACTGCAGAAGCAATCATCAATAATGGATATATTCAAATTGGTTATAAAGTAACTGGTTCATATGCAGAGCCAGTAGCACCAAACACATCAGGTGTAACAGCGACTATTGCTATTAGACCAACAGAAATTACAGAAACAAAATACAACGATAGAGAATACAAACAAGCTCTTAGATTAGACTATAGAGGAGTATATGAAAAAGGGACTACATATCCTATTCCATTCTTATCTAAAGTAGGAGGAGACAAAGAAGTATTAGCGTACTTAGATGGTAATGACTCTTTTGTATCTTCTAAAACATTTACTATTACAGGAGTATTAACAGATAAGAAATTAGTTGCAACATCTGATACCAAAACGATTACAGTAGACAATATTGAAGAAATTGGTGAAATCAGATTAGACGAAAATACAATTGGTGCATTAGCAAATGCTGAGCATCGTTGGATTAAAGTTAAATTACCAAGTAGTACAGATTTGCAATTTAACTTAGCAAAAACAACTGCCAATATTAAAGCGACAGGTAAAAGAGGTTTCTTTAACACAACAGGAACTGTAGCAAGCGGCGACATTGAAGTGAAGTTTGCTGAAAAATCAAGAAGCTCAAAAGAGTTAGATGAACAAGTCATGCTGATTAAACTTCCAAGATTCACAGATCCATCAGCTAAAGGACAAGTGGTTCTTACAGGTATTTTCGTAGAACCAAAAGAAAAAACAGCAGCACTTGGAGATGTTAATGTAACAGTTAGCGAAGATTTTACACAAGGTGGAAATGGCGTTACAGATGCAAAACCATCTACAAACTTAATTGACTCTACAACACTTAAAGTAGCTACAGTGGCAAACTATGATGTAACACTTTCTTGTGAACCAGTAAGCATTAAAGCAGGTAGAAGCGGCGTAATTAATGATAAGTTAACGACATTTACACTTAAAGAAGCTGTAAAGGATTCATTAGTTTCTACAAGAAAAATTGAATTTTCATTAGAAAATGGTTATATTTTTGGACCAGCAGATATAGAAACTACTAATTCAACTACTACATCAAAATATAAAGCAGCTGCAAAAGCACGTTTCCAAAAGTTAATTGATGATGAAACTATTAAATTTGAAAAAGATGCAGAAGCTAAAGACGGTAAAAAAGGATTTGAATTAACAGATATTGAAGTAAATGCAGATGGTTATGTAACAGGTTTTACAGGATACTTTGATAGATTAAGCAGCTCAGATTCTAACGAATTAAAAATTACTATGCCAGTAGCAACATCACTACAAGCTACAGGTGAGGTTAAATTAACAGCAAGCAATTTATTTACACGTACATATAAAGAAGATGTAACTTGTGTAGTTGCTAAAATTGTTGAACCAATCACAGTTGAAGTAGAAAATGCTGCTATTAAAGTAGGACTTCAAGATCAAGCCGCTGGTAAAATAACAATTAAGGAAACAGATAAAGGGATGATTGAACGTGGATGGATGTTCTTATCAGCAGAAGACTTCCAAAACGGTATTACATTCGATGCAGCACCATCCATTGAGGTAAAAGGTGATGACAACAAATCAACACTTAAGATTGAAAATGTTCAATTAAGCAAAGACAAAAAAGTAGTTGCATTTGAAGTAACAAGAACATCTGCCCAAGCTAGTAGCATTGAAATCACAGATATCAAATTTACAGCAGATCGTACTGTTCCAGAAGCCAACTATGATTTACAAATCTGGGGAGGGGCACTTACAGATGAGAACGTATTAGACGTCATCACAAATGCTAATCAAAATGCTCTTACTTCAGCATCATATAGAAATCAATATACAGATATGTATATCGTAAAAGATTTTATTACAATGACTACTAAAAATACACAAGACATTACTGAATCAGGTCTTAAAGCAGCTACAGCATCATTTAAAATTGGCGAAAAACAATTCACAGTAAATGGTGAGAAAGTAACGATGGATGTTGCTTCATATGTTAAAGACGGATATATAATGGTACCAGTAAAATATGTTGCTAAAGCATTTGGTATTGAAGGAAATGCGATTCAATATGATAAAGCAACAAGTACAGCGACAATCATTGCTGGAAATAAAGTAATTTCTATTACATCTGGTAAAGCATACATTATTGTTAATGGAACACAAATTCCAATGGCAACTAAAGCTGAAGTTAAAGAAGGAAGAATGTGTGTACCAATGGCATATATTGCAGCTGGACTTGGTGTAGAGAAATCTTGGGATGCTGATACAAAAACAGCAACATTCACAAACCAAGCTCAATAATCAATAATTATGAAAAGAACTCATGAATAAAAAGACATGAGTTCTTTTTGATGTTATAAGATAAAAAGGTTGTAATGTAATAGAAATAATATGGAGATAGAAGATCGTGTAAAATACAAGAAAAGACCTATATTTTAAGTAGAAGCTAGGGAAATTGGTTTTAATGAAGATTACAGAAATGTTACAAATCAAAAAAAGATATTGATTTAGGAAAAAAAATAAAATATATTATTAATGTAATATATCAAAGATATTATATTTAATGAAAATTTTAAGGGGGATACAATATAATGAAACTTCGTAACAAATTAGTTGCAGTTTTAGCTGCTTCTATGGTCGTAACATCAGTTCCAGTTGTAACAATGGCTGATTCTTCAAACACATTAAGCGTATACAATTACAAAATTAAAGATAGCACAATCGGATTCACTACTACAGATCAAGGAATTACAACACACTCTACTTATGTTACAAATGATGTAGACTTTGATGCTTATGATAGCAATTTACCAAAATTAGAAATTACACCAGAATACAGATATGATTTAACGAATAAAATTCAATCTAACTTCTTACATTTAACAAAAGATAGTGAATACATTAAAGAAGCATATGTATTATATGTAGATGCTCTTAACAATGCTGATAACAAATCATCAGCATACTTTGATAAAGAAGGTAAATTCCATACTACTACAACATGGAAAGACACAGATGGAAGTACATTAACTGTTGATGGATTAAAAGCTTCAGAAATTATTGAAAGACAATATTTAAAAATCGGGTATCAAGTTACTGGAAATACATATGCGGATCCAGTGAAAGCAGATGGTGCAACAACATATGTTACACTTAGACCAACAGAAATTACAGAAACAAAATACAATGATAGAGATTACAAACAATCATTAAGAATGGATTACACAGGTGTATTTGAAAAAGGTGTTACATACCCAATCCCATTCTTAGCTAAAGTAGGTGGAGATAAAGAAGTATTAGCTTACTTAGATGGTAACGACTCTTTCGTATCTTCTAAAACATTCTCACTTACAGGTGTTTTAACAGATAAAAAATTAGTTGCTACATCTGATTCTAATACTATTACAGTTGATAACATCGAAGAAATCGGTGAAATTAGATTAGATGAATCTCAAATTGGTGCTTTAGCTGGTGCAGATAATAGATGGATTAAACTTGAAATTCCATCAAGCATGGATTTACAATTCAACCTTAGCAAAACACAAGCTAATATTAAAGCAGAAGGTAAGAGAGGTTTCTTAAATCAAACAGCAACTATTCCTTCAACAGATGTAAAATATGGTAAAGACACAAGAACAAGATATAATACATCTATTTCAGCAGATGATAATGAGAGAGTTCTTCTTATCCAACTTCCAAAGATGAAAGATAGCAATAATAGTGCTTATGGTCAATTAGTTCTTAAAGGTATCTATGTTGAACCAAAAGATAAGAAAGCTGCTACAGGCGATGTTAAAATCACACTTAGTGAAGACCTTACACATGGTGATGGTAATATCAGCAACAATACAAACAAATCTACAAACTTAGTTGCATCTACAGAACTTAAAGTTGCAACAGTTACAGATTATGATGTAACAATCGAAAGCACACCAGTTAAAGTTAAAGCTGGTAGAAGTGGTGTTGTTAATGGAACAAAAGCAACATTCACACTTAAAGAAGCTGTAAAAGATTCATTAGTAGATTCAAGAAAAATCGAATTTACATTAGAAAATGGTTATTTCTTCGGACCAGCTGATGTAGCTTTCAGTTCAACAGCAACAAGTGTTGCTGGCAACTATAGTTCATCTTCTTATGCTCAAGCAGCTAAACAACGTTTCATTGATTACATCAATGATGAAACAATCAAATTAGAAGAAAAAGCTGAAATCAAAAAGGATGATGCTGGTAAATTAACTCAAGGTCTTGATGTAAATTCATTATCTCTTGACATTGATGCTAATGGATATGTAATTGGTTTTGCTGCTCGCTACGAAGGCCTTAAATCAGATGCAGATGATAAAATTAAAGTAACTATTCCAGTAGCTGCACCAGTAATGGCTACAGGTGATATTAAACTTAAAGCTGGTAACTTATTCACACGTTCTTATGAAAAAGACGTTGAAGCAGTAATTGCTAACATTGTTGAACCAGTTAAAGTTGAAGTTGAAAATGCTGCTATTAAAGTAGGTCTTCAAGATCAAAAAGCTGGTAAGATTACAATTAAGGAAACTGATAAAGGTATGCTTTCAACAGGTTGGGTATACTTATCTGCTGAAAACTTACAATCAGGTATTACATTTGATGAAGTTCCAGAAATCAAAGTAACAGCTGGTAATATGAAGATTAAAAATCAACAAATTACTAGAGACAAAAAAGCAGTAGCATTTGAAATTGAAAGAACTTCTACAGAAGCTAGTACAATTGAAATTGCTAATATTAAATTTACTGCTGACCGTACAGTACCAGAAGCTAACTATGACTTAGAAATCTGGGGCGAAGGTCTTACAGATGAAAACGTATTAGACGTTCTTACAACAGTAAGTACAAACGTATTAAATTCTAATAGCTACAGAAATCAATATACAGATAGATATGTAGTTAAAGACTTCATCACAATGACAACAAAGAATACACAAGATATCAGTGAATCAGGTCTTAAAGCTGCTACAGCATCATTTGTTGCTAATGAAAAGAAATTCACAGTAAATGGTGAAACTGTAAATATGGATTCAGCTGCATATATTGATAATGGAAATATCATGGTTCCAATTAAATATGTTTCTCAAGCATTTGGTATTGTAGGAAATGCTCTTCAATATGATAAAGCTACAAGCACAGCTACAATTACAGCTGGTAACAAAGTGATTTCTATCACAGCTAACAAAGCACTTATGATTGTTAACGGTACTCCAGTACCAATGACAGCTAAAGCAGTAGTTAAAGAAGGTAGAATGTGTGTACCAATGGCTAACCTTGCTGCTGCACTTGGTGTAGAAAAATCTTGGGATGCATCAACAAAAACAGCTACATTTACAAATCAAGCTGCTAAATAATTCATTCAAACATAATAGTTTGTGAAAAGAAAGAGGACATTTCGGTGTCCTCTTTTCTTTTTGGATAGAAATACGATTGTGGTATAAAGAATGCTTTAATGGTATACTAGTTTAGAACGAGTGAGATAGAAAAGGAGGAAGAAGAGAATGTCTGTTATTTCAACGGAACAAAAAATAAAACTAGAAAAAAAACGTAAAGTAATTAATCAAATTATGTTTATACCAATCATTTTATTACTTGCTGTTATTCCGTTAATCGTTAAACTTAACTATGTATTACCTAAAGATCCAGCAGTGAATATGTTGTTTCAGAAGATTGATTTAGATGATTATTATTCACAATATAAAGCAACTGGGATTATTATATTGACGGTAATCATGCTAATCTTTTCGTATCTTTTTATAGAAAAAGAAGAGATTAAGCTAAATAAGGTTAGTAAAGTTTATCTTATTTGTAGTGGCATAATAATGATAATGAGCATACTATCTACTATATTTTCTGAACATAAAAGTGTTGCAGTATGGGGCATCTACGATCGAGCTGAAGGGTTGGTTATGTGGGGAGCTTACTTAATCATGATGCTGTATACATTTTATATTGTTAGAAATGAAAAAAGTTACATATGGATTATTGCACCACTTATGTTTTTAGTGATAATGACGACAATAATAGGTGCATTTCAATATGTGGGATTTGATTTATTTACTAAGACAAAATGGGGATATAATTTAATTATTCCAAAGGAATTAAGAGAGCAGGCAGGAACAATTAGCTCAGATTATGAATCTCATAAGGTATTAGGGACGATGTATCACTATGATTATGTAGGTTCGTTAGGGGCAATGATTGTACCACTATTTATCGTATTAACCTTAATCGTGAAGGGGAAAGTAAAGAAAATTGTTTTAGGCATCATGTCATTAGCATCATTGTTTATTCTATTTGGAAGCACAGCAAGGTCAGGCGTTGTCGGAGTGGTATGTGCAGCTATAGTAGGGATAATTATATTTGGAAAGCAAATATTAAAAAGATGGAAACAAAGTATAGTAGTACTAGTTTTATTGCTTTGTGCATTAGTAGGATTAAATGCTATTACCCATGGGCGCATATTTGAAAGAGTACCAGAGTTAATGAAAGATGTGATTCAGTTAACTAAAAAGGATGCTTCAGATTTTGACTATAAGGATCATATTCCAGTGAGAAAAGTAATTAATGAGAATGGTGAAGTTACATTTGTATTGCAAAATAATCAAATAAAAATTTGTTATAAGGACGGAGAAATCCAACTATACGATGAAAATGGCAATCAAATAGAATATACCACTTCAGTTGATACAAATGTCGTAACAGATGCTAATGCCCAGCCACAAAAACAGTATACCATTCAAGATGATAGATTTAGTAATATTACAATTGTTAGGCAAGAAATAGCTGTCTTTACGGAGCAAAATGAAATAAGTGGTATGTTAGTTGTGATTGATGGAACGGGTTATTTTACATATAAGTTAGATGATATGCAAGGTATTACTGAAATAGATTCATTTTCAGGGTTACCACTACAAGAAATTGAAGCAGAGTCTATTGGATTTAAAGGTAAAGAAAAGCTAGGTTCAGCTAGAGGATATATTTGGTCAAGAAGTTTGCCTATTATGTTAAAAAGGAATGTACTTATTGGAAGTGGGCCAGATACGTTTGGATTTGTTTTCCCACAAAATGATCGGTTAGCTAAATGGTGGGCTTATGGGCTTACCAATATGACAGTTGATAAGGTACATAATTTATATTTACAGATTGGCATAGGACAAGGTTGCATTGCACTAATAGCCTTTCTGATAATGATGGTGACCTATTTAATTCAAAGCTTTAAGTTATATGCATTTGGTGATTCATATAGTTATACAGATGGAATGGGAATTGGTATCATGCTTGCTATAATTGGATATTTAGGAGCTGGTTTCTTTAATGACTCAGTAGTTTCTGTAGCACCAATATTTTGGATTCTGTTAGGAACTGGATTTGCAGTAAACTATATCAAACAATGTAGCATAGAAAAACAAAATAAACAGGCGCCACATCGAGTAATAAAAATGAAATAATAAGTTGAAGAAAAAGTAATAACTTAATTAAAAGGCAAACGTATAATTCCATACTACGTTTGCCTTTTTAGGCAAAGTAAAAATAATAAATAATTAATTAAATATTAATATTATGATTTGAATTAATGTATTATAATAAAGTAAACAGAGTGTAGGGGGAATGATGATGAATCTTATAAAAAAGATGGCAGTTTTTTCTGCGATATGTTTAGGAACAGTAATACCGATGTCTAATCTATATGCAACCGATAAGATAGACATAAAAGAAGCAATCATGGAATATGGATTTTCAAATTACATAAATTATTCAACAACAGCTGGTGATATTGATTTTCAGCCAGAACTAAGACTTTATCAAGAAACTAGAAATTCAGTTGTTTATTTGATAATGAGTGTAAATGATACAGGGATGCATGCTACTGTAAACGGTTCACAAGATGGCATAATTCAAGATGACATATATCATTTTGCATATAAAGTGACTAAATCAGATTGGTATCAAGTTGAAGTATGGGGAGCAAATGGCATACGAAAAAGAGATTCAATTCATATTAACTTAGCGCAAAGTGACACTACCATTAATTTATCCAAAGAGTACAAGGATGGTAATTGCTATTTGGCTATGGATATAAAAGATAGTGATGGGATAAAAAAGGTAGCAGTTAATGACGTTACTATTTCCTATAGCACATCTGGTGGTAAGGAAACTTATAGAGTCTACAATTCAGGAACTTATACAGTAACGGTAACTGATAATTATGATAATAGGCGCTCTGCAAGCTTGTACATTAATGTAAATGATAACCCACCCACACTTACATTATCTAAGAAGTATGAGAATGGAAAATGGTATTTAGTTATTAATGCTAATGCAGATAATAAAATATCAAAAGTAACCGTTAATGGAGAGAAGATTTCTTTTCAGAGCAATGGCGGAACAGAAAAATATGAAATTCGTAGCACAGGAACATATAAAGTTGTTGTGACAGATCAATCAGGTTATACAAAAACAGATAGCCTATACATAGATACAAATGCTAAGGGAAATGCAGCACCTGAGGTAAAACTTGAGCAGAATTATAAAACTAATGAACAAAAAGGGTGGTATTTAATTATCAAAGCAAGTGATGATGGACGTATTGCTTCAGTAAAGGTAAATGATATAAATGTAGATTATGATGCTTCAAAAGGCTATGCATTATACTATGTACCAGTAGATGGAAACTATACAGTTGTTGTAACTGATGATGAAGGAAATAGTACTACCAAAACAACTTATGCAGCTGGGAATACAGGAAGTAGTGCCTATGATATAGCAGCGGCAGATGGTCTAGTAACTCAAGGAAATACAAAAATTGTGTTTAAGTTAAATAGTAAATCATGGACACAAAATGGGATTGCTCAAGAAAAAATGTCAGTTGCACCTAAAGTAATCAATTCTAGGACTTATTTACCTATTAGATATGTTGCCTATGCACTGGGTATAAGTCCTGAAAGTATTACTTGGAATGCTTCAACTAAATCAGTTGTTATCAAGAATGGTAGTGATACGATAAAGTTAAAAATAGGCTCAAAAACAATGGAGATTAATGGCGTAGGACAGAGTATAGAAGTTGCACCAAGAATGGTTGGGGATCGTGCTATGATACCAGTTTCTCAAATAAAATCGGCTTTCTCAAATAAGAGTATTCAATTAAATTGGGATAACAGAAGTAAAGAACTAACAATTATTAGATAAAATAAGGAATTGTGGAGGATTATAATGAAATTAAGGGGAAAATTAGCAAAAGCAATTGTTATAGCAACAATAGGAATAATGTCTGTATCAACTACATTTGCAAGTGATTTACCAGTATTAACATTGGAGCAAGCAATAAGTTCTGCATTAAGTGCTGATGCTGCTCAACAAGAAGTTTACAGGGCAGAAAGAGCAGCATCTACTCAAGTGATGCAAGACACAGATGATGTTGCAACCGTTAATTATCAAAGTAACTATTATAGTAAACTAGAGAGTGAACAGACAGAAAAGTATCATAAGGATGCTGTTGCTTATGAAGCAACTAAATTGTACAATGCAATTCCAGTATTAGAGAAGCAAGTAGCTTTTTGCGATGAAAAACTTGCTTTTCAAGAGAAACAATTTAGTCAGATGGAAGTAAAATATAGAAATGGGTTAGTAAGTAAGTTAGATTATGAGACGGCTGAAAGCACAATAAAGGAGCAACGTACAGCTAAGGAAAAACTACAAGCTCAATTAGATGAAAGTAGAGAAAAATTTAAGCTAGTAGCAAAGTATGATACAACTAAATATTCTTTAGAAGAACATTTTGATGTAGAGTATTATGATTATACGGGAAACATTAAATACTTTTTTGATTCTTGTGTAGATGATATGTTGCATTATCAAAAGAAACTTATTGAAGTTTCAGCAGATTATACTGTAAGTGATGGTATTAAGCGAGGCGATAATAGTGCTTTAACTTATTACAATAATAAATCAAGTGTAGCAAGTGCTAAAGCAGGACTTGAAAGTACAAAGGAATCACGGATTTCAACCTTAAATAGCTTATATAGCTCTCTTGCAACGATAAAGCAGAATATTAAGGAACTAGAAGTAAGCATCCAAGACAAAGAAAAGACATTAGAAGCTAATCGTTTGAAATTTTCAAAAGGCCTTATGAGTGAAATTGAAATTTCAAAGGCTGAGTTAGAATTAAAGGAAGCACAGCTTAATTTAATTAATTATAAAGTGCAATATAATGCGACAAAAGATGCAGTAAGAAAACCTTGGGTAAATTTCTATTAGAATTAGAATGTTAAAGTAAAAGTTTAAAAGAATAATAAGGGCCTATCTAAGGTGGGCTTTTATTTTGTAGTTACTTTAAAATTATGAATGGAGTAATAAAAAAGAAGACGTTAGGGGGACGGAAAATGAAATTATTAAAAAAAGTAGCTTATATTGTCGTAGTATGTAGTACAGTTACAAGCTGTTTATCTTGTATTTATGCTAATGAGCGTGTAGTATCACAAAAAAAGGGACAAATCATAAAGGAATTTACAGATGTTAAAGGTTTTAATGTAAAAGCAGGTCTTACTACACCAGATGTTTATGATTATAGACCTGTTGTAGATAATATGAGGGTAGTAACTATCGATTCAAAGCTTTGTATTATGGTACATGTGCAAGCATACAATTCGATAACTAGTGTTTATATAGATGGAAAATCTGCTACAAGAAGAAATGGTGGAAGCTTATCAGGGGATTATTATATTGAAGCAGATGGAACAAAGACATATAAAGCTGTTGTTAGAGATAGTGCGGGAAAAGAAGGTAGCTATGAAAATTATATGACAATTTCAGATTCAATTAAGCCAACTGTTACACTATCTAAGATATATAAAAATGGTTATTGCTATTTACAGATAAAAGCAGAAGATAATAATGGAATTTCAAGTGTAAAGGTAGATAATAGCAGTATAAGTTTTAGTACATCAGGTGGAACAGAGACTTATCGAGTGACTCAATCAAGAACGTACACAGTAGAAGTAAAGGATGCAGCTGGAAATGTAACGACAGAAAAGATAGATATTAATGTGGAGGAAGATAAGCCATCATTAACTTTGGAAAAGGTATATAAGGATGGAAAATGGTATATTAGAATTAAATCTTATCCAGCATCAGGTCAAAAAATATCAAAAGTTACAGTAAATAATAGCAGTATTTCATTTAGTAGTGGAGGTGAAGATAAGGATTATGCAGTTCCTAGTACAGGAAATTATTCTGTAATAGTTACAGATAACTCTAATCAACAAAATTCACAGAGTATTTATGTAGATTGCAGTCTTACAAATGATTCATTAAAACCAACACTTAGTGCTGTGGCAAAAGATGTAGGATCATCTGGTATGATGGATATAGATATTACTGCTTATCCAAGTACGGCTATTGCAAATAACAAATTATCTCAAGTGTCAGTAAATGGGGTAGCAGTGGCTGTGCCAGCAACAGGAGGAAGAATCAGTTATTCTGTTACTGCATCTGGAAGCTATAATGTTGTGGCGACCGATGTAAATGGAAATACCATTACTCAAGTAGTTTATGTGAATTTACCAAATGCTTCAACACAGACAACTAATAATGTTGCAGTAGGTTCTTCAAAAGCAGTCTTTAAAATTAAACAAAGTAGCTATACATTAAATGGGGTGACTCAAACCATGGATGGTGCACCAGCATTAAAGAATGGTCGCACAATGCTTCCTGTTCGCTATGTAGCTTATGCTTTAAATATTGAGCCAAATAAGATTATTTGGGATAAAGCTACTAAGACGGTTACCATTTATGATGGAAGCAATATCATCAAAGCACCTCTTAACTCAAAGAAAATTACTGTAAATGGTGTAGATCAAACCATGGAAGTTGCAGCTACTATGATTAATGGTAGAGTATACATTCCTATTTCACAAATTGCTAAAGCATTCTCAGGTGTAAGCATTAATTGGAATTCTTCAACTAAAGAAGCAACGATTGCTAGAAATTAATGAGGTTATCTTTAGTAAGCAGCTTAAAGATATAATGAAATAAAAAATCCAAATAGCTCCTCAAGTAAGAGGGGCTATTTTCTATGATATAAATAAGCAAATTTTTAAAATTGTTGCAAGGTGGCAAAAGGTTTACTATCGTTTTGAACTATCAAAAGGTGCTTTAGGAGGAATCGTTAATATGTTACAATGAAGTTAATTTTAGAATAAAAGCATAAAATAGTTTGTATTAAGAGAAAATAGGTTGGTGATTTTTTGAAGGACAATTATTTGGAAGAAGAAAAAACAAGAGATAATAAAATTAAAATTGAGGCTGGAAGAGTGCCTATGTCGACTACTCTTGCCATGAAGGAGCTTTTAAGTCAGGAGCTTAGAAGAAATACTCTTGCTTTAACGGAGCAGGCAGTTAAGGAGCAAGTGGTATTAGAGCCTATCTTAACGATTGAGCATGATTTACAGATGGCTTTGTCTTTTAAGGTAGGACTGAGTAATGGCAAAATGTATGTTCTCAAAAATATTTTGGAGTTTCAAAAGGCAGTGGAAGAGGAAGGATATTATAGTTATAGCAAGAAATTTGGCTTTAGGCATACTTTAGATAGGTTTAGAGAGGAAGATAGGCAGCTTGTTAAGCTTATTTGTATTTGGGTGCAAGAGTACAAGCCGTTTATCGGACAAAGGTATTATTATAGTAATGATGTACCGTATTATTCAACAAGACATATTACCTTAAATCCTAGCTGGCTGGAGCGATTTATTTTACTTATAGGTGAAAGGCCATTTATGGGGGATATAAATGAAAAAGGCGAGAGGCTATGGCAGAGAACGGAGGATAAGCTAACAAGAGAGTTAATCATTAAGGGAGAGCGTGGAGGCATTAAAGTAAAAGTTAAAGACTTCTTTAGGGTGAGCTGTAGTCATCATGACATTTATTTTGAAGAGGGGAAAATTTATCTTAGTCCTAAGGAGCAAAACGTTACGATTCAGAACTTTTTAAGGTGTATGGAAAAGGAGCCTGACCGTTCTGTTTGTATTGCTCAGCAAGATGTGCCAGCCTTTTGTAGAGATTTATTGCCTAAACTTGAATCGGTTTATGTATGTCATAAGGAAGCATTTGAGCCAGAGGCGTATGGCGTAGTACCTGTACGATTTGAAGTTTATTTGGATGCACCTCAAAAGGACTTACTTACTTGTAAGGCAGAAGCTGTTTATGGGAAGCAGCGTTATAGTGTTTTTGAATCAGATATCGATGGGCTAAAAAGAGACAGTGTGAAGGAAATGGCTGTATCAAAGCTGCTGATTAGGTATATCACGGGCATTAATACTAAGGAAAATATAGGGATTATCTCAGATGAGTCCGATATTTATGAGCTTTTGACAGTGGGCATTCAACAAATAAAGGCTTTGGCTGAGGTTTTTATATCTGAAAAGTTAAAGCGATTTACGATTAAACCTGCACCTAAAGTGGCAGTGGGCGTGAGCATTATGGGAGATTTATTAGAGTTATCGCTTACCTCTAATGAACTGGGGCATGAAGAGCTTATGGAGATGCTTGGTAAATATAAGCGTAAACAGAAGTTTTTTAGGCTTAAGGATGGGAGTTTTATTAGTTTAGAGGGAAAAGAAATAAGTGCGCTGGGAGAAATCAAGGAGAATCTGAATCTACCAGAAAATCAGTTTGCTAGTGGCAAAACGCAAGTGCCAAAGTATAGAGCCCTTTATCTAGATGCTCAGCTTAAAGAATATCCAAGCATTAAGGTGGCAAAAAATAAGGCGTTTAAAGAACTTATTCGCAATATGAAAACGGTTGAGGATAATGACTTTGAGATTCCAGCCACTTTGGAAGAGATTTTAAGAGAATATCAAAAAAGAGGCTTTTTATGGCTTAAAACCTTGAAGCATAATGGCTTTGGAGGTATTCTAGCCGATGATATGGGGCTTGGAAAGACCTTGCAGGTCATTGCTTTTCTACTTTCTGAGCAGTCTGAGCAAATGGAAGCAAGTGATTTGGAAAAAGAAATGAAAACGCTGATTGTTTGTCCTGCTTCTTTAGTTTTTAACTGGAAAGCAGAAATAGAGCGTTTTGCACCTTCGCTTTGTGTTAAATTAGCCACAGGAACCTTAAGGGAGCGTGAAAGGGTAATCGCATCATTAGAAAATGGAGATATTGTGATTACTTTATATGATTTATTAAAGCGTGACATAAGGTATTATGAAGACCTTTCTTTTGGCTATGAAGTAATTGATGAAGCTCAATATATCAAAAACATTAGCACTCAGGTAACTAAGGCAGTTAAAGCGGTTCATGCAGATTTTAAAATAGCCCTTACAGGAACGCCTATTGAAAATAGATTAAGTGAATTATGGAGTATTTTTGATTATTTGATGCCAGGCTTTCTCTATAACTATGCACGATTTAAACAGGAACTAGAACAACCGATTACTCAAGAAAAAGATGAATATGCCACTTTAAGATTGCAGAAAATGATTCGTCCATTTGTTCTAAGACGCCTCAAAAAAGAAGTGCTTACTGATTTACCAGATAAATTGGAGGAAAATCGATATGCTGTATTAACAGGTGAGCAGCAGAAGCTCTATGATGCCAATGTGCATAAGCTAAAGATGATGATTAGTGGGCAATCTGAAAAGGACTTCAAACAGTCTAAGATTCAGATTTTAGCTGAGCTAACCAAGCTAAGAGAGATTTGCTGTGACCCGTCTTTAATTTATGAGGACTATAAGAGCGGTTCAGCAAAACTAGATATGTGCATCGAAATGATTCAAAATGCCATTAGTGGTGGACATAAGATTTTATTATTTTCTCAGTTTACCACAATGCTTGAAATTATAGAGCAGCGCTTAAAGAAGGAAGACATTAGCTATTATCTACTAAATGGTGCAACTCCTAAAGAAAAACGCATCAATATGGTAGAGCAGTTTAATAAGGATGATACCTCTGTATTTTGCATTTCGCTAAAGGCAGGGGGGACAGGTCTTAACTTAACAGCAGCAGATATTGTGATTCACTATGACCCTTGGTGGAATGTGGCGGTTCAAGAGCAAGCCACCGATAGAGCCCACCGTATTGGGCAAGAAAATGTAGTTAATGTCTATAAGCTGATTGCTAAGGGAACTATTGAAGAAAATATTGTAAAGCTTCAGGAGCTTAAGAAGGAATTAGCCGAGCAAGTATTAAATGGAGAAGGCATGAATAAAGGTAGCTTTACTAAAGAAGAACTGATAGAATTGTTGATGTAAAATTTATTATAAATTTTATAGATTATTCATTTGAGAGGAGAAAAAAGTATGTTTAAAATCAAGCCTATATTTAAAGATTATATTT
This sequence comes from uncultured Cellulosilyticum sp., assembly GCA_934725855.1. Lineage (GTDB taxonomy): Bacteria > Bacillota > Clostridia > Lachnospirales > Cellulosilyticaceae > Cellulosilyticum. The sequence goes on from CAKVCL010000018.1 coordinate 18,805, forward strand.
GGGGAGGTAATAAACTTAAAACAGTATACGATAAACAAAGTGATTTAGAAGTGGTAGCAGAAAGTTGGGAGCTTTCTACCCATCCAGCAGGCGTATGTAGTATTGCCACAGGTAAGTACGCAGGAATGCTTTTAAAGGATTATCTTAAACTTCAAGGCAAAAAGGTAATTGGCACAAAGGCTAGATTAGAAGATGATATTCCAATTTTAATTAAACTCATTGATGCAAAAGATAATCTTTCTGTTCAAGTGCATCCTGATGATGCTTACGCTAAAGTCCATGAAAATGACCTAGGCAAAACAGAGATGTGGTATGTTCTAGAAGCTGATGAAGGTGCACAGCTCGTTTATGGGTTCAAGGAAGACTTAACCAAAGAAGCTTTTAGAGAGGCTATTGAAAGTAATACTTTAAGTGAGAAGTTAAACTATGTGGATGTGCATAAAGGAGATGTATTCTTCATCACACCAGGAACCATGCATGCTATAGGCAAAGGCATTGTGATTGCAGAAATCCAAGAAAGCTCTAATGTGACCTATCGTGTATATGATTATGGCAGAGTAGGCGCAGATGGCAAACCAAGAGCGTTACATATTGAAAAGGCTATTGAAGTAGCCAATTTAACTAAAGCACCTGAGCTCATCAAGGCAGGAGCAAATAAACAAAGTAGTAATCGTACATATAATGAAAGTAACTCTAATCATGAAGGCTTTGAAGTAAGAGAAACAGATGAAACAGCAAGCATTTATAAAGTAGATAACCATAAAGCACAAATAGAAACATTAGCAAGCTGTGAGTATTTTAATGTGAAGCATATCGTATTACATCATGAAATAGAATTAGAAGCAGGTAAAGACTCCTTCCATCACCTTTTAGTTACAGAAGGCGCAGTAGAAATTGCAAGTGGAAATGAAACCTTAAAAGGAAAGAAAGGAGAAAGCTTCTTTATTCCAGCAGGCAGTGGAAAGTATACGGTATGCGGAGAAGGAGAATTTGTCTTATCTACTTTATAGGGAAAGTTATGGCTTTTTATAAGCTATGTGGTTTAACTTACAGTTTGAAATATGACTCTTTAAGCAGACCACAAAAAAAGGTTTGTGACCTAAGAATTGTATGGTATAATAAATCATTAGACATAAAAGAGGTGGCAAATATGGAAGAAAAAGTATTAAATATATTAGAGAAAATTCAAGAGCAAATGGGGACAATGCAGACTCAAATAAATGGTATGCAAGTTCAGATGAATGACATGCAAGGTCAAATGAACAATATGCAAGGTCAAATGAACAATATGCAGGGTCAAATGAACGATATGCAGACAAAAATGACACATATTGAATCAAGAGTAGAGAATATTGAATCAAGAGTAGAGAATATTGAATCAAGAGTAGAGAATATTGAATCAAGGGTAGAGAATATTGAAAAGGATGTAAAGGAAGTTAATCGTAAGACAACTGTAATATTTGAGCAGACAGCTCATTTAACAGAGTTTACAACAGCAACAACCACTTCTTTAAATCGTATTGAAAAAGAAGTATATGGTATAGAACAAGTGACAGCTAGCAATTGTTATGATTTAACTTTGTTAAAGAGAATAGACGTAAAATAGTAATACGTAGTGCGGTTAGTACGGTTAATTAAAAGCGGACTAGGTTGTGCATCGAAAAGATGACAACTTAGTCCGTTTTTTTGTTAATAAGCATTTTTATTAATAAAGCCTTTGAAAATTGTTAAAAATACAATCTTCAAATCTAGTGAAAACGTCCAATTTTCTATGTAATATAAGTCATACTCAATGCGTCCTTCGATAGAAGTGTCCCCACGAAAGCCGTTGACTTGTGCCCAGCCTGTGATGCCTGGACGGACTTGATGTTTAATCATATAGCGGGGGATTTCTTCTCTAAATTTATCGACGAAGAAAGGTCTTTCAGGGCGAGGACCTATGACGGACATGTCCCCTTTTAAGACATTGAAAAATTGAGGAAATTCATCAATGCTCGTTTTTCTCATAAAGGTGCCCCACTTGGTTTTGCGGGGGTCATTTTCAGTGGTCCACTGCCCTTTTTCATCTTCTTCAGTTTGGACACGCATGGAGCGAAATTTATACATATAAAAAGATTTTCGATTAAGCCCAACACGTTCTTGTTTAAATAAAATTGGTCCAGGAGAAGAGAGTTTAACCATCACTGCACTAAAGATAAATAATGGACTAAAGACGATAATCACTAATAATGAAAAAATAATGTCAAAAGCTCTTTTAAGAAATGCTTTAAAGAAATTATCAAGTGGAATATGTCTGGTATCAATGATGGGCAGTCCATCTAAATCATCTATGTAAGGTCTAGCAGGAACATATTTATAGTAGTAAGGAATAATGTTAACTTTAACCCCTGCTTTTTCGCAAATCTTTAAAGTAGAACCTAGATTAGCAGCTTCTTTTTCATCCGTTGCAATCATGGCAATATCAATATGAAATTCATTAAAAATTTCTTCTAAGTCTTCTAAGTTGCCAAGAATACGATAGCCACAAAAAGCTCCTCTTTTACGGTCATCTGTACGCACACACCCTATAATATTATAGCCCCAAGACTTGTGAGCACGAATTTTATAAATCAGCTCTGATGAAATGGGAGCAGTGCCAATCACAAGACAATGTCTTAGGTTATAGCCTTGTCTTCGATAATGACGAAGGATGTACCTAATAAATCCTCTATAAAGAATCGTAAATAAAGAACAAAGTGTAGGGAATAACCCAAGCACAGAACGCGCAAAATTCATTTCTTTAATTAAATATAAAACAGAAACGAGTAACAAAATCGCTAGGATATTCGTTCCGATAATACACCAAACTTCATTGGCAAAAGCCTTTATCCGCCTAGAGGAATACAAATCAAACCAGTTATACAAAAATAAATAGACAGGCAGAAGCAAAGTAATAATGACAAGAGATTGTGAGAGTGTAAAGGAAGAACCGCCATCCTTAATCAGATAAAAACGAATATAAAAAGTACAAATAAAAGAAAAATATATGACAAAAATATCTAGGAAAATTTGGAGTGTATTAAGATATTTTTGGTTCTCGCGAATCATAACACTATGTTACCTCCTTTAAAAATTCACCTTATTATAACATAGATTTCCTTTTTTTTAAGGAAGATTACAAAAAGATTTATATAGTAAAGGAAATCATATATAATAGATACGAATGTAGGAATGTAGTAATTTAGGAATATAAGAAGTAAACCATAGAAAACAAGGAAGGTAAGCTACATGAAGTTATCTATTATTATTGTAAATTATAATACTTACGGGCTGACAAAGCAGACGATAGAATCTGTTGTAGATAAGACGTATTCATTTACATATGAAATCATTCTGGTGGATAATGCTTCCGTAGATGGTAGTATAGAAGCTCTAGGAAAAACTTTTTGTGAAGCCATAGATAAAGGCATCTTACATATCATAAAAAATTCGGCGAACTTAGGCTTTGCAAAAGCAAACAATATCGGAATGAAGGCATCCAAAGGGGAGTACATCCTACTATTAAACTCAGATACGCAAATAATAGCAGATGGCTTAGAACTCTGTATGGAGCAAATGGAAGCCGATCAAAGCATTGGTGCTCTAGGGTGTAAAGTGGTACTGCCAGATGGTAAATTAGATCATGCTTGTAAAAGAGGCTTTCCAACGCCAAAGGCTTCCTTATATTACTTCTTGAAATGGGACAAGAAAAATCCTAAGAAATATGGCTTATATGATGCACTGCATTTAAGTGAAGATGAAGTGGGAGAAGTCGATGCCCTAATGGGTGCTTTTATGCTTATGCCTAGAAGGGTTCTAGATCAAGTAGGACTTTTGGATGAGGATTTTTTTATGTATGGGGAAGATATTGATTTGTGTTTTAGAATCAAACAAGGCGGATATAAGATTTTATATTATCCTAAAGCAAAAATGATACATTATAAAGGCGGCAGCTCTAAGAAGCGTCGTCATAAGGTGATTTTTGATTTTCATGAAGCAATGTGGATTTTCTATAAGAAGCACTATAAGAAAGAATATAGTGTGTTTGTAACAGCAATAGTGGCACTCGGTATAAGTGGTAAATGCTTATTAGAATTAATGAAGAATGCACTAAAGCCTAATCATGCTTCCAAGGGGGTTCAAACATCACCCTATAAGCAAAATATTGATGGGTAATTTACATAGAGTGTGAAATGCAGATTTGTATAGCATTATCAATAAGCTGAATAAATACATTGTTATATGGAAATACTAAAATATACTACATAATAGTGAAGCTAAAAGGCATAAGACAGAGGTTATAGTCAAAAAACTCAAGATATGATTAATAAAGACTTAAGATAGAGGCATAAAGAAAAGACAATCTAGAAGAGTGATGCATAGATAAAAATAGTAAACAAGAATAATAATGAACAAGAATAATAATGAACAAGAATAATAATGAACAAGAATAATAGACAAGGATAATAAACAAGAAGAATAATAAATAAGAACAAAGAATGATAAATAAGAACAATAAATAAGGATGATGAGGTGGCAAAGGTGCTAACAAAGACTGAACTTCGTGAGTGGGCAGGAAGTGCTGCTTATAATAAAGGAAAGAATATATATGAGGATCAGAAGGTTTTAGAATTTGATGTAGATGAAGATGATGAAAAGTGTTATATTAACGCAGTGGTTAAGGGCAGTGGTAGAAATCGTTATGAGGTAGAAGTTGAGCATGATTTTATGGATGAAACGTTAGAAGCTAGATGTGAATGTCCCGCATATGAGAGTTGGGGAGGTATGTGTAAGCACTGTGTGGCTGTTATATTAGAGTATATGGATTATATAAAAGCATGCAGGAAAAATCCAGAAAAATATGGGCGAGGAATGAGTTATGAAGAGTGGTGTAATGTGACGGGACTACAAAATGAGCATTATAGCAGTAATGAAAACTTTAACAATGACGAGTATGACCAGTTTGTTGATACATTATTGGGAATGATTCAAGGAAAGGGCGTACCTGAGGATTTTGTCAAATTAGGGCAGCAACTGGAAAAACACCAAGCAAATGATACTAAGAAAAATAAAGAGGTGTCAAGTAAACCCGTTCAAAAGAAGAAACCAGCCTTGCCTACCACCCCACTTATGAAACAGCTGCTAACTAAACAGGTGGAAAAGCGTACCTTGCCTATGTTAGAGGAAGACGTTAATGGTAAAGTAAAACTTGAACCCCATTTAAAAATTAGTAGCTCACAAATTTCTTTAACTTTTAAAATAGGAATCACTCAAATGTATGTTTTAAAAAATATACGAGAGTTCTGTTTAAATTTACAGGAACATAAATTTTATACCTATGGTCAAAAGCTAAAGTTTACCCACTACTTAGAATCCTTTAGTGAAGAAGACCGTGCTTTGGTTAAGTTTGTTATGGACACTCAGCGTCAAAATGATGGGTCAAGGCAGCTGTTAAATTATTATGGTTATTATGGCAGCCCTCAGCGAGAATTATTTTTAACAACTGCTCAATTAGAAGAATTTGTTCTGGCAATGGGTAAAAACCCCTTTTTGGGTTCAATCAACTATGAGGAGGAGAAGTGGTGGCAGCTTACAGATGAGAAACTGCCACGTGAACTGACGATAAAAGGTGAAGCAGAAGGCATTTGGCTGGAGCTAAAGTCTTTCTTTGGGTTTGTTGGCAGAACACAAAATATTTACTTTTATAATAACAAGGTGTATTTATCACCTATTAATGTTCAAGGGCAGTTGCAGGATTTTATACAATGTATGGCTCAGTTAGATAATAGAAAGGCTTACATCCAAAAGCAAGATGTACCTGCCTTTTGCAGAGAATTACTGCCTATGTTAGAAGCAAATTATCAGTGTAATAAGTTAAATTTCGTGCCAACGAGTTATGGGGTAGTTCCTGTAGAATTTGAGGTTTATTTAGATGCTCCTCAGTCAGATTGGGTGACTTGCAAGCTTGAAGCCATTTATGAGGGCAAGCGTTATAATGTTTTTGAACATGATAAAGATAAAAACTTTAGGGATAGGGTCAGTGAAACGGCTATCGAGCAGCTGGTCATGGCTTATGCAACCAGTTATGATAATAAGGAAAACTTAGCTGTGATTTCAGATGAAGAAAAAATTTATGAGTTTTTATCAAATGGCATAGAGAAATTAAGAGAGAAAGCAGAGGTTTATGTTTCAGATAAGTTAAAGCGACTGGTAATTAAACCAGCAGGAAAGGTATCTGTGGGCGTTTCAATTGAAGGTACAACCTTGCAGCTTTCAATGCTTTCTGATGGAATGACCAATGAAGAACTTGTAGAGCTACTTAGTAAATATAAGCAAAAAAGAAAATTTTATCGCTTAAAGGATGGCAGTTTTATCAATATTGAGGGTGAGGACATTGAAATCTTAGCTGAGATGAGTCAAAGTCTAAATCTATCGGATAAAGAACTGAAAAATGGAATAGTAGAAGTGCCTAAATATAGAGCATTATACCTTAATGGTCAGCTTAAAGAACATCCTTCCATAAGAGCGGTTAAAAACAAAGCCTTTAAAGAACTGGTTCGTAATATGAAGACGGTAGAGGATAATGATTTTGAGGTGCCTGAAAGCCTAGATAACATACTAAGAGAGTATCAAAAAAGAGGTTTCCTATGGATGAAGACGCTAAAGCATAATGGCTTTGGTGGTATTTTGGCAGATGATATGGGCTTAGGAAAAACGCTTCAAGTGATCAGTTTCTTACTTTCCGAGCAGCAAGAAGCGGGGGAAGATGTGAATTTAAAAACGCTCATTGTATGCCCTGCTTCTTTAGTATTTAACTGGAAAACTGAGATTGAGAAATTTGCACCAGAGCTTTCTGTCAAAATGGCAGTCGGTACAGCTAAGCAAAGAGAGGGTATCCTTAATGAGCTAGAGAACAGGGACATTGTAGTAACTTCTTATGACTTATTAAAAAGAGATATAGCATTTTATGAGAAGATTACTTTTGGCTATGAAGTAATTGATGAAGGGCAATATATCAAAAATCATACCACGCAAGCAGCTAAAGCGGTTAAAGACATTGAGGCAGGCTTTAAACTGGCACTCACTGGAACCCCGATTGAAAATAGATTAAGTGAACTATGGAGCATTTTTGATTACTTAATGCCAGGCTTTTTATATCCTTATACAAGATTTAAAGAGCAGTTAGAAATTCCGATTACGCAAGAAAAAGATGAAGCAGCCACCTTACGCTTGCAGAAAATGGTTCAGCCTTTCGTACTAAGACGTTTAAAGAAAGAAGTCCTCACGGATTTACCAGATAAGTTAGAGGAAAATAAATATGCAACCCTAGAAGGGGAGCAGCAAAAATTATACGATGCCCATGTAAAGAAATTAAAGATGATGCTGGAAAAGGAAACTGAAGAGTCCTTTAAGAAGGCCAAAATCCAAGTTTTATCTGAACTCACTAGACTGAGACAAATCTGTTGTGAACCTTCTCTCGTATATGAAGATTATAAAAGTGGTTCCTCCAAAATGGAGATGTGTATGGAGCTTGTAGAAAATGCTATCAGCAGTGGACACAAGATATTACTCTTTTCTCAGTTTACAAGTATGCTAGACAAAATTGCAGCTAGATTTAAGAAAGAAGGCATTAGTTACTTCCTATTAACAGGTGCAACCTCTAAAGAAAAGCGCATGGAAATGGTAGAAAAGTTTAATACAGATGATACCTCTGTCTTTTGCATTTCCCTTAAAGCAGGCGGGACAGGTCTTAACTTGACCGCAGCAGATATTGTGATTCATTTTGACCCTTGGTGGAATGTGGCGGTTCAAAATCAAGCCACAGACCGTGCACACCGTATAGGGCAAGAAAATGTGGTGACAGTTTATAAATTAATCGCCAAAGGCACCATAGAAGAAAAGATTGTAAATATACAAGAGCTTAAGAAGGAATTAGCCGATCAGATTTTAAGTGGAGAGGGCATGAATACAGGCAGCTTCACAAAGGAAGATTTGCTAGAACTTTTGGAATAATAAAAATAACCATAAAGAAAAGATAATCAGGTCATTTATAAAGAGATGATCTGATTGTTTTTTTTGAGATTTTTTCTAGCCTTTTTCTCTAATAAAACTCTTTTGGTATAAAAAGTTTAAATTTTTTTCAAAAAACCGTAGGGTTTTTGATTTTTGAACACATATACATAAGTAAGAAATTAAAATTTATGAGTTAAAACTTATGAGTCAATTAATCAAAAGATAAAAGAAATGGAGTGTGTTCAAATGAGTAACTTAAAAACGATTTATTATTATCCAGAGCTTAGAGAAGAAGTAGGCAGCATTAATGCAGTCATTATTATGGGGTACTTAGAAAATTGCTTTAGTGAGAGGGGACAGGTCTTCTACAAATTTATGGAGCCATGTAATCATAGGGATTATGTTAAGGGGCAAAGCTTTGTAGAAGAGCTTGGAATGACGGCAGCAGAGTTTCGTACCGCTTTTAAATACATAGGTGTGGTTTACAAATCAAAGAAAGCTTTTGAGTTAAGCAAAGATAAATTCCAAGGTAAGATGTATTTATCCTATTATGATCGTATGAGTAAGTTAACCTACTATATGAGAAATGATGATAAGATGAATGGCGTGCGTAAAGAAATGGATGAGGCAGAAGAGGCATGTAGTGCTGAGCAAGTCGCTAGAATGAAGAAAATCAGAAATACTTATAGAGTGAGTGAAGCTAAAGAAGCGAATAGTGTTGAAGAAGTTATTAAAGTTGAAGAAAGCAATAAGGCTGAACAAGTTATCGAAGCTAGAGAACAAGGGGTAATAGCTACTACAAATGGAGAATGCTTAGATGCAGTAAATGAGGAAAGTGGTAATGCTATAAATAATAAACCTATATTTGCTCACTCTAATTTATTAAGTCTAGACAATCATAATACTACAAATGATTATAATACTACAAAATATAAAGACTATGAGTCTAAAGACTTAAGTCTTAGTGTAGATCATAAAAACAATTCTAAAGACTTAAATTCTAGTATAAATCATAAAAACAATTCTAAAGACTTAAGTCTTAGTGTAAATCATGAAAATCAATTTAAAGATTCAAGTCTTAGCACAAATGAGGACAATGGTTTTATAGATTCAAGTTTTAGTGCAAGTGAGGACAATGGTTTTATAGATACAAGTTTTGATGCAAATGAGGATAACGGTTATACAGATGCAAGTTTTCATGCAAATGAGGACAATCGTTTTGTACAGACAAGAATGAATGGTGAAGTGCCTTATGATGCCATTAAGAAATTATTTAATCAAATTTGCAAGTCTTTTGAGGGGATTGTGGAATGGACGAGCTGGCAAAAGCAGAAGTTGGAGGTTATATGGACTAAGTATGAGCAGGATTTAGAAACTTTTAGGATTGCTTTTGAGCAGTTAGAGAGCAGTGATTTTTTATGTGGACGTAAGAAGTCATGGAAGGCTTATTTAGGCTGGATTTTAAAACCTCATCATTTTGCAGATATTTTAATGGGCAAATATAGAAACTTTAAGAAAACGGAAGAAAAAGTAAAAGACATGAATCTTGAAATGGATTCTCATGATTGGGACTGGGATGAAATTGAGCGATTAGAGAGGAAACGCATTGATAGAATTTTAATGGAGCGTGGATATGCTTTATAATTTATTTAAAAGGAAATGTATAATAAAATTAAGGTAAAATATATAGGTGAGGATATAAATAGAGGTGAGAGAAATGCTAAAGAAAGCGCTATTACTTTATAATGCTTATGCGGGACATAGAGTGATTGTCAATGAATTAGACTACATTACAGAAAAGCTTCAAGAGCTAGGGTATGAACTAAGGCTTCATAGAAGTCAGGCACCAGGGAATATTAAGGAATATATTTTAGAAGCAGTGGAGATGGATAATACAGATTTAGTGTTAATTTCAGGAGGGGATGGTACATTAAATGAGTGTATTAGCGGCATGTGCCAAAAGGATTTAGATCTTCCACTACTCATTTTGCCACTGGGAACGGCTAATGATTTTGCCACATCAGCTGGGATTACTAATAATATAGAGGAATGTTTAGCACTTCTTAAAGAGGGCGAACCGACCTATGTGGATGTGGGTAAAGTCAATGATGGCTACTTTATTAATGTCTGCAATATGGGCTTATTTAGTGGTATCTCTCATTACATAGACCCAGAGCTTAAGAAGAAGTTTGGAAAGCTCGCGTATTATGCTAAAGGCTTTGAAGAAATACAAAACTGTCAAGCAATGGATATTACATTAACCACAGAAGATGAAGTACTTGAAGGAAAGTATTTACTCATATTAGTATTTAATGGAAAAGGCGCAGGCGGTATTTTGCAACTGGCTCGAAATGCGGAGATTACCGATGGGGTGTTTGACATTGTGTGCATTAAGGACTTAAAGCTCTTTGAAATGCCTGCTTTAATGTTTAAAGTCCTTCAAGGAGAACATTTAAAGGATGTGAATGTAGATTATCTAACAGGAAGTTCTATAAAGATTGAATGCCACAATCAAGAAGGCAATCATTTTGTAACCGATGTGGATGGCGAGAAGGGGCCTAGTTTACCAATGGAAATTCAAGTATTGACCCATAAAATAAGAACCTATTTACCAAAGCAATAATAATAAGTAACGGTTTATAAGCATTTATATAGTAGAGAAACAAATAATAATTACATAGAACAGATAATAATTACATAGAACAGATATAAGCTCATCAGGTGAAAGTAATAAATGAGTGATGAGTCAAAAAGAGGCATCAAGTTAAAGTGAAAGATAAGTTTCAAGGCATTTAAAAAAATGTTTCAAAAAATTTTTCACTTCATCTTGCGTGCCTTATTTTTTTCCTGTATAACAATATTATCCCTTTGCAAATGGTAAAAATTTGAAATTTATACGAAAGAATCAAAGTATTGAAATTAACAAAGCTACATAAGAAATGGGGGAATCATATGTTATTGGAAGAATTGTTATTTTGCGTAGTCTTTATTGTGTTGCCCTTAGTAGGAATGGTTGGAGCAGGTATTAAAAAAGCTCTAAAAGCTTTAAATAGAGAGTGGGAAGAGCAAGAGGAAAAAGTTGCAAAAGAAGCTAGAAAACAGATTAGAAAAGAAGTTAGAGGCTTATCTTTAAAAATGTTCTTTAAAGAGGTAAGAGGTGAAAAATCTCTAAACGGAGAGCGTGTCCATCTGGAGCCGCTAATATTACACCATCAAATAAGAACCCACCAAAGGGCGGGTCCTTAAAAAAGCGTCAAGCTTTTATAGAAAACTACTTTATAGCATTTGAGACAGGTATGTTATTTAAAGAACTTGATGGATTTGCTGGACGCATAGGATTCACAGAAGGGTTCATAAACTCATATTGCTTCTTATGGTCCAGATAGGCGTAGCTTAACAGTTTGGCGTCGTATTGCTTTTTTTGAAGGTAGGTCTTGGGAGATAAGGTGGAAAGCGTTTCACCATTACATAGATGGATTACATAATCGTCATAGGAGGTGATCAAAGCGTTATTAACATAGCCGAAACAGCCGTCCTGTTTACTAATAGTCGGACGCATTTTAACAGGGAGAAAGATGATGTCGTTACTAATGGTAAGGGGCGTATTAAGCTTGGAGCCGATGACTTCATAAGTCCAATGAGCAACGGCTCTTGGGTCGAGATGAAACTCATAAAGCATGTAGTGGAGATATTTTTTGACGGAGCAGGGTTTATAAATCTTTGAGCCATCATGAAGTAAAATACAAGTGGAATTCACACCTTCATTGCTGTAAAAAGGAATAATTGCTGCAATTTCATAAAAATACATAGACAGACCTCCTTATAGTGAATAAATCTTAATGGAATAGGAAAGAAACTCGAACGAGCGTTCGATTTGTAACTTAAGAAGATTATATTACTATAAGGAGAGTTTGGCAAGATGTTTTGTGAAAAAATGTAAAATAGTTAAATAATTACATAAACTCTACCAGAAGTTGTTAAAATCACTCATTTTTGTAAAAACAAAAAGTGTGCTACTTTTAAGTTGCGCAAATACAAAAGCTGCAGCGGAAAAGAGTACATATGAATAAGGAGCAAGGATTAATGGCTTATTGGTGGGAGAAGCTTTATCCTTTAAGACGCAAGTTTGTGAGAGAAACCATTATAAGTGGGATGGAAAAGGAAGATTTAGAACAGGAATGTTATATACAATTAGAAAGTGCTTTAAGAAGGTATAATCCAGAGTTAGGAGTGCCTTTTGAGAGCTATTTTAAAGTAAGGTTATACGGATGGCGAGCGAATCAAAATAGGGTAAAGGCTAGGACGGAGTTAGCCTTTGGAGAAGAAAGTTTGTTTTTCCTTATAGATGAACGGGTACAGATTGAGGAAGAAACAATAGTTAAAGACTTAATGCAGGAGGTTTATAAAATTTTAAAACAACTGGATGAAAAAGATCAGTTTATTATTACAGCGTATTATTTTCAGTATAAAAGAATAGGAGATATTGCAGAGCGATTAGGCATGACTGTTAAGGGGGTAGAAAGTAGGAAGAAGAAAGCACTTGGTAAGATAAGAGCACTAATGAATAACCCAAATAACCAATAAATAAAGCAAAAACTGCGTTAAAAGGGGACACCTTTAGCGCAGTTTTTTACGTGCGCCTAGTGTAGGGGACAACCTAAAAAAGGGTTTTCACAAAAAAATAAAAAAAGTAGGGGAAAAGTGCAGGGTTTTTCTTTTCTCGGCACATATATATTAGTGTAAAAGCAAACAAAGGAGGTGATGAAAATGGCAGTTAAAGAAGAGCTTAAAGGTGTAAAGGTTGTTTTAAAGCTTTCAGAAGGTAGTCAAACAATCCCAGATTGTAGACCAGATGCAACCAATGACCAGCTTTACAAACTTGGCAGTGCAGTTGGCAAGTTAGAAGCCAAAACTGTAAAAACAATGACTAAAGTCGTTGAAAGTGCACTTATTAATGAATAGGCACTAGGAGTTTAAGCCATAAGGAAGGGAGGTGTAAGGGATGAAAGAGACAAAGAAGACACTCGTTCTTAGTTTTACAAATGAAGTAGGTAAAAGTGTTAATTTAACCATTAACGACCCAGCTGAAGGACTTGAAGGGGAAGTTGTAGCTAGTGTGATGGAAGAAATCATTGCTTCAGCTGCGTTAGGTGAAGACAGTCTTGTAGCAAATAAAGTAGCCGCTAAATATGTCGTTCAACAAGTTGAAGAGATTACATTAGCTTAATGAAATCTCATTACATAGATTAGTTTATATAGAGTAGACCAAAAGAGCCGTATGGTTAATAGAACTGTACGGCTCTTTTGGCGTTTGAATTTTGTGTATTAAAAAGGTTATGTATTTTGTTACGAAAACTTAATTTGGAGGCTGTTGTATTTTGAAGCATTTTAACTTAGAATAAAGTTGAAGTTTATTAAATTTGTGAACAATACTTAATGATATAGAAAAAGCATTAAAAGGGGGACTGTTTAAATGAATTTTAGAAGATTTGGTAAATATATAGGGATAATGAGTTTAGCAGCAACGATGTCAATGAATGTAATGGGCGCAACGATTGCCGATGTAAATAACAAGCACTGGGCATATGAAGCCGTTAATGACCTTGAAGAAAGAGGCATTATGGTGCTAACAAGTAGTGGGCAGTTTTATCCAAACCAAACGATGACCTACTTTGAATTAGCAGATGTTATTGCAAAGGCTACAGGTTATGTGGATGTGGATATTGCAACAAATGTAACAGATACCTTTAAACAGCAAGTTAAAGCAAACTATGAAAAGAAAATGAAAGAAGTCATTAATGACTATGCAGCAAAATATAAATCTTGGAATAACGCGTATAACCAACAAATTGCTTATGTACTAGGTAGAGGTTATATGAGTAAGTCTGATTTAGATAAATTTATTACAAAGACTGCAAAGGGTGAAACGAAAAATATTGCGACTAAAGAAGATCTTTGCGTTTACCTTGTAAAGATGCTACAAAAAGCAGACACCGCTAAATCCACCTATAAAACAACGAATTTTAAAGATGATAGCACCTTACAAGCAGCGAATAAACCTTATGTTGCTTATTTAGCAAGTATAGGGGTTGTTACAGCCAATAATGAAGGCAAAGTGAATGGTACTATGAAAATGACCAAGGCATTATGTGCAAAGATGGTAAGTGATACCTTAAAAATTAAAGACACCACTCAAGTAGGTAGAATTACCAATACTACAGGGCAAGCAAATACCACCACAGATACGAATGGGCAAGCTAACACGACTACAGGTGCTTCTTCAGGACAGGCTGAAAATACAAGTGGCTTATACACCGTTCAAAGAGTGGTTACAAAAAATACGACAGAGTATTATGTAGGCGTTAAAGATACTGCAGGTGTAGAGAAGTTCTATTCATTAAAGAATACGACTAAGATTTATGATGCTACGGGCGTAGAAATTCCGGTTACAAAACTTACATCAGGAACAATGGTCAATCTAACGATCGAACTTGAAGGGGAGACAAACTATATCACCAGCATTAAATTAGCAAGTGAAGTAACGGGCAATAACCAAACAACTGCAACGGATGCAACAGATGCATTTGGTACTAATGTAAGTGGTTCATTAAGTAGTCCAATCTCTAATGGGATCATTCGTATGGTACTAAATGATGGGTCTTCAAAAGTTTACCTGATTAAAGAAGGATGCCTTGTGACATTAGATGGTGCAGCGGCAGCTTCAACAGACGTGCTTAAAGCAGGAGACCTTGTGACCGTAACGTTAGAAAACAACGCAGTGACTAAAATCACCGCTATAACAGGACAAGGATTAAATAATAACAATACTAGCAATACTAATAATACCAATGGAACAAACAATACAACCAGTGGCAATACGACGTCAACCGTAGCAGCACCTGCTAATACGATGACGAGTGGTGAGATTACGTCTAAAAAATACACAGGCAATGGCTATGTATTAAACCTTACAGAAGGCAATGTAGAAGGCCAAGTAACCGTTCCAACAAGTGCTAAAATCACTAGAAATGGCAAGACTGTCAATATGTCAGATATTCGAATTGGTGATGCGGTTAAATTAACAAGCAGTTCGGGTACGATAGCTAATGTAGCGGCTACAGGTGAAAGGAAAGTTGTAGATGGTACGATTAAAGCACTAAGCATAGGAGGTACTTCTAAGATCACACTTACCACAAAGGGAGAAGACGTAACTTATGTGTTAGGAAGTGATACCGAGTACTATGATAACAATACCAATAACTATATCAATATTAGGGATTTACATATTGGACAAGAAGTAACACTTTCAGCAGAAAGCAAAGAAGTCATTACCTTAGATGTTGAGAAGAACAATGACAACTACAAATATATGGGAACCATTACAAGTGTTAGTCGTGGTGGCGATTATATAGAAGTATTGGTAGATTATGATTATGTAACAGGTGAAAGCAGAGTGTATAAACGCATTCAAACACCAAGCAATTTAGAGATTATGCAAAATGGACAACGCAAAAATAGAAGTTATTTAAGAGAAGATATGGATGTACTCATTTACTTTAAGTATTTAGACGATAGTGTACCAGTTAGTATTCACATTTTATAAGAAGAAATAACTTTTATAAGAAACAAATAACCAAAGGGGGCATATAAAAATGTCCCCTTTCTTAACTTTCTTAAAGGAATAGAAAGTTTTTATTGCTAAGAGTATGGTGAAATGAGTATGATAAATATGGAGCTATCTATGTGAAATTAAAAGAAAGGAGTAGAAAATGGCATTAAAGAGAGATCACAAAGTCATTAAGCTAAGCAGTAAAAGAAAATTTGGATTTATTAATATGGATAAGATGACAATGACCATAGCAGTGATTATAGCGGCGATTATAGGCGTCTTACTGGCTATGATGCCAAATGCATATAAGATATCGATTGATGGAAAGTTTATTGGGGCAATTAAAGATAAAAAGGTGATTGAGGGCGCAAAAGTAACCGTTATGACTCAATTACAAGGAATATATCACGCAGAAGTTAAGTTTGAAGATGAATTAAAAATTGAAAGATATCGAGCGAAGAAGAAAGACTATATTGATCAAAACTATTTGATCGCTTGCATGAGAAATCAAATGGACATCTTAATTGGATTTAAAGAAATTTTTGTGGAGGGGGAGTCTTTAGGGATTGTAGCTTCTCAAGATGATGTAGAAACCCTTAAAGAGGAACTTAAACAAAAATATTATGGGGATAAAGCAGTTAAAGTAGACTTTGATAAAAAGGTTGAAGTCAAAGATGTATTTGCTAAAGAAGAGGATTTAGTAAAGATGGACAAACTGGTTCAAAAATGTACAGCAACAACGCCAAAGTCCATTAAATATACGGTGCAGCCAGGGGATTCATTATCTAGTATTGCTGACCGATATAATATTACAATGGATAGCATTATAAGTGCCAATGCTGGTTTTGAAAAAAGTGTTGTCTTGCAAGTAGGACAAGACATTAAACTTAATATTAACGAGCCTAAATTGCCACTTAAGGTGATAACAGGTGAAGTAAAAGACAGCCAAGAGGATTTAAAACAGTAAAGAGGAGAAGATAGCTGCTGCATATTAGGCATCTATCTTCTCATATAATAATAGAAAAAGATCAATGTGGGAGGAAGTAAAATGCCAAAGATAGGGATTATTGAAGATGAGAAAAACATATCGGATATGATAAAGTACAATCTTGAAAAAGAAGGCTATGAAGTCTTTACAGCTTATGATGGAAAAGAAGGACTTGAACTAGTGGAAAAAGAAACACTGGATTTGTTATTACTCGACATTATGCTGCCACATGTGGATGGGCTGGATATTTGTAAGAAGGTGCGTCAAAAAATGGATACACCGATTATGATTATTTCCGCTAAGGCAGATGAATTTGACAAAGTCCTTGCCCTTGAACTTGGAGCAGATGACTATGTGACCAAGCCTTTTAGTATGAGGGAAGTCATGGCAAGGGTCAAAGCAAGGCTAAGACGCAAGACGAGCGAAGAAAATAATGCGGGCAAAGAAGAAGATTTAGAAGATAAGCTCGTTGAAGGCAGCTTAAAGATGGACTTAAAGAAATATGAGGTGACCAAAGATGGTAAGCCGATTGAACTCACACTAAGAGAATTTGAACTTTTAAAATTCTTATGGCAGGATAAAGGCAATGTGTTTACTAGGGAAGACCTACTCACTAAAGTTTGGGGCTATGAATACTATGGAGATGTTCGAACCGTGGATGTAACTATTAGAAGACTTAGAGAAAAAATTGAAGATGATGCGTCTAAGGCAAATTTTGTTTTGACTAAAAGAGGCGTAGGCTATTATTTTAGAGGCTAAGGTGATGAAGATACATATGCAAAAAAGAAGTGCTGACGGGGTGCCTGTATGGACGAGCATTCAGATGAAAATCGTTTTGATTTACTTATGCACCATTATTATTATCATGCTGGTAAGTGGAACCTTTATTGTTTATCAAACAGAAGAAAATGACTTTAAAGAAATTCAGCAAACCATGGAAAACATGAGCCTTCATATTGCGAGTGGGAATTTTGATATTAAAGAATCGGCAAGCACCATTAGTGAAAGTTATGAAATATATACGTTAGACCAAGAAGGTAAAGTCATTGATAGCACCACATCAGAGCTTAAAATAGGAGAAAAGGTGACTTCGGCAGTAGTTGTAGAAGCAATCGTCACAAAGTCAGAAGTGACCTCTGAGTTAAGACATTTTTCAAGTATGCTTAATAAGGATGGGTATGTGGAGCATGCAAGACCCACCTTGGATGGCACCATTATTTACATAAGAACCAATACACATACAATTTATAATAAAATGCTTAATATTATTCGAACCATTGTGATGGGGCTCGTTTTAGCGATGGTGATTACAGGCTTTTGCGGAATTACCTTTTCCAATATGATTACAGCCCCTATTAAAGCACTAACAGCCAATTCAAAGAAACTGGCAGCAGGAAACACCATTAGCCGTATTCCAGTAGAGGCAGCCGATGAAATTGGTGAACTGACACAAAGCTTTAACTATATGGCGAGTCAATTGAGTGCCACCATGGAGGTGGTAACGAGCGAGAAAAATAAGCTAGAGAAAATCTTTGAGCATATGGCAGATGGGGTAATGGCATTTAATAGACAAGGCATTCTAATCCATGTGAACTCAGCGTGTTATGAGATGCTAGGAAATGATAAGATGGGGCCTAATTTTGAGATGATTTTTGAAAAACTAGGTATCGCGGCAGATTTTGATAAACTTTTAGCGGGTGAACGCTATCAAAGTGCGGATGAATATGTGATTATTGACGATAAATATTTAAAGATGCAATTTGACGAATATCTCAATGCTAAAGGGGAAGCCGATGGCTTAGTCGTGGTGATTCAAGATGTCACCAAACAGCAAAAGCTTGACCAAATGCGAAAAGAATTTGTAGCCAATGTATCGCATGAACTTAGAACACCACTTACCACCGTAAAAATTTATACAGAAACGTTAATTGATGGCGCCATTGATGATCGGGAAAACGCCATGCATTTTTTAAGTGTCATGGAAAAAGAAGCCGACCGTATGACTGCGCTCGTTCAAGATCTGTTAGAACTGTCCCGCATAGACAACAAGCAGATTCAGCTGAAGTTTGTGCTCATTGAATTAAAAGATATCATAGAAGAAGTGGTGGAAGCACAACAAGTACATATTGCAAATAAAGGACATACACTGAAGGTGAACTTCGATGAAACCACCTCGTATTTTATTCGAGGGGATGTCTTTAGAATTAGACAAATACTACATAACATATTATCCAATGCCATCAAGTATACGGTAGAAGAAGGCACGATTACAATATCTATGCATAAATCAAATAGTAAAATCCAGATTGATGTTTCAGATACTGGTATGGGCATTCCACAAGAGGACATTCAGAGGATTTTCGAAAGATTTTACCGCGTAGATAAAGCACGTTCTAGAAAGCTAGGAGGGACAGGTCTGGGGCTTTCTATTGCGAAGGAGCTGATGGCTTTGCATAATGGCGATATTTCGATTCAAAGTAAGGTGGGTGAAGGAACAACGGTTACACTCACATTTAATGAAGCAGAATATGCAGATGATGATTTTGAGTAGAAAAAATTCTGTAAATTTCTATTAATTTTCATTAGGATGTAATGCAATTGTAATATTTATTGAACCGTTTTGTACTATAATAATAGTAGTTAATGAGGTGTATGAAAGGAGGCGAGTAGTCGTGAAGAAGATCAGTATGAAGAAAATAATAATGGTATTAAGTATGATGTTAATAATGGGACTTTACTCAGGCGTTATTTATGCAAATGAATCTGGGGAAGGCTATAACATAGAGCAGGCCACAATGGTTACGAATGACAAAGAAGCTGAAGTATTACAAAGCAAGGATAATGGATACCTCAAAATTACACAAATTGGACAAAATAGTCAGAATGTAAAAGTGACTACTTCTACCTTCGATGACAAAATCTTAATTAGTGGTATAGTATGCAAAGGGACAGAACTTACAATTAATATCTATCAAGATGAAGAGTGTAGAAACTCTTATAACACATTAGTTGGACTTACAGGAACTTTTAGTCAAACCGTTGATGTGGATGAAGGCAATAATAAAGTATTTGTAGCGTATAAAAATAGCGAAGATGGTACAGATAATTATGTGGCATTCTTTATTAGAAGAGAAGATGCAGCAAGAATGGAACAGTTAAAAGCTTGGGTAGATGTACCAAGTTTATAGAATGGTGGGGGTCATTTGAAACAGAATATCGCACGTTTGGTGATATTAGGTGTACTCATCGGACTATGTTTAGGGCAAACGATAAGGTTATGGCTTGGCGATGTGTCAGGCCATAATTTTTTTGCACCACAGGTCATAAATGATGAGATGAACCATACAGAACCTAAACAAATATGGTGTAACATAAGTAGCAAGATTTATAAGATTACTAGTAGTAGTGAGAAGGAGGACTTACTAGAAGAACTAATGGGAGGGCTTAGGCAATCTCATTTAAAGTTAGAAAAATTATCAAATGAGGAATATACAAAGCTTTTATATGAAACGCAGGGGATTATTTATGAATATGGCGAAGCCCTTGGTATAGGACAAATCATGGGACAGATAGTCAACGTCAATAGTGAGAAATACACGGATAAAGACATTAAAGAAATCTATATTGATTTAAGCCTTGCAGATGCTTCTAAAACATATATTTACTTTATTGATGAGAAAGATCAGATTAAAAGTAAGTTTAGTATAAGTAGTCAATTAATAAATGGGACAGAAGTGGTGGATTTATATAAAGAAAATGGCGGGAGTTATAAAGAATACCGAGCAAGCATGACTACGAATAACTTATCGGGATTGTTTGAAAGCAATGTTTTTTATCCTGTAGTAGATGAAAAAACACCCGTATCAGGAAAGTTGTTTAAATTTGTGCCAGTCATTGAGAACGGAGAAGAAATAAGTTTAGAAAATTACGTTAATGAGCTCTTTAAAAATCCAAATTATAAAACAAAGAGCATACTTTTAAATGGCGATATCGCTTTTAGTGATAACTTAAGTATCAGTGTCATTTATAGGAAACAAGGCGTATTAGAGTTTGAAAGAACCCTTTTAGATGATGTTGATAAGTTAAATAGTGCTGAGCGCCTTAATAAAATCAATTATTTTATAAAGACGTCAGGGGCTATTCCAGAGCATTTAAAAAAAGGACTTTACTTAGAAAACAGCCTATATAATGAAGAAACAGGTGAATATTGTTATCGTTTTGGATTTAGACATGAAAATGGAGAAATTATTTGGCTGAGTGCAGGGGTAAAAGCTCAATTAGGCATAGCGGCTTTCTTAGAATTAAAAATCAAAAATAGTGAGATTACAAGTGGAAAATGGCTGATGCGAATACCTGAAAACATAGAAGAAGAACAAGAAATCACAATGACCAGTCTAGAAGCTTACGAAGCAATCTATAAAAAAGCAGGTGTTAATGAAGAAAGTGGATTTTTGCTAAAAGATTTAGAATGTGCCTATGTGGTCTCAGACATTAACAAAGCGGTAGATTTTAATTGGGTAGGGATTTATGAGGGACAGCCTATCTTAGCAATAGAAAAAAATGACAATAGGGAATGACTTCCCATTGTCTTTTTTTTTTGTTATATTTATAGGAAGAATACCATGGGGGGAAAAGAATGAATGGTAAAAAGATATTAAATGAACTGATTAAGTTATTCGTTATAATTAATATCGTCCTTTTTGTAATTAACTATGCCTTTAGAGGAAACCAATATGTCATGAGCCAAGAACGGGTAAAAAACATAACGAAATTATTGGGAGAAAAAGGTATTCATATAAAAACAGAGTTAATGAGAGGGTTTGCCCCTAAAAGTTCTGGAAATTTAACTTTTATTGGAAGTGGTATAGCCGTTAGAGATGAGATAGGCAAGCACTTTTTTAAGGAGAACTGGGCAAATGTCAAACGTTCCACTACGCCTAGTGAGAAAAATATAGGAGGAACGATAAACTATTATATGCTAGGAGATGAGGTGCTTAGTTTTGACTATAATGAGCTAAGTTATTCTAATAAAAAAGTCAGTTTGCTTGGAAAGAAGCCCACATTAGAAAAAGCAAAAGGGATGTGCAATAAACTCATTGAGCGTATCGGGGATAAGTGGAGTAAACAAGAATATTTTATTTTTGGAGAGTCCTATGAGAATTATTGGAAAATAACCTATTATCCATTATTAGAAGATCTGCCCGTTATGGATAGTTATCTAGAATTCTATGTAAATAGTGAAGGCGTTATGAAGGCACAAATGTACTTAGCAGATATTCAGCTGGAAAGTGAAATAAAAAAGGATATTTATGCAGTAGATTTGGTATTATTCGGAATAGAGGACGATATACTAGAAAGTGGCTACTTGGAAATTGAAAAAGTGACCCTATGCTATAAACAAGAAGAAAATGAAGAGAATGTTTTGGGACAGAAGATTATACCCGCATATAAAGTTGAAATTAAAGGTTTAGAAGAACCACTATTTGTTAATGCTTATACTAACAAACGATTAAATGGATAGAAATATGCTTTTTATTTCCCAAGAGTGATGTTATAATATACAGTGGTAAATAGTGAAATAAACAAGAGGTTGTTAAAATATAAATAAGAGGTGTTATAGGTTGAGTGAGTTGTATATAAGAGGTGGACGACGTCTGGTAGGCGATGTAACGATTAATGGAGCAAAAAATGCAGCAGTAGCCATTTTACCTGCAGCTCTTTTAGTAGATGGAATAAGTGAGATTGAGAATTTACCCGATATAGATGATGTGGCAAAGTTAAAAAGAGCCATGGAGGACTTAGGTGCTGTGGTTCAGATGAAGGACAAACATACCCTTAAGGTGGATGGTTCTACGATTTATGACTATAAAGCAGTCAATGACTATGTGGGAAATATTAGGGCTTCTTACTACTTAATAGGTGCCCTTTTAGGACGCTTTAAAAAAGCAGAAGTAGCCATGCCAGGAGGCTGTAACTTTGGTGTCAGACCGATTGACCAGCATATTAAAGGCTTTGAAGCACTTGGTGCGACTGTTAAAGTCGAAAATGGTGTTATTAAAGCTTATGCAGAAAAGCTAGTAGGAACAAAGATTTATATGGACGTGGTGAGTGTGGGTGCCACTATCAATGTGATGCTAGCTGCCGTGCTTGCAGAAGGTACTACCATTATTGAAAATGCAGCTAAAGAACCCCATGTAGTCGATGTGGCAAACTACTTAAATATGATGGGTGCTAATATTAAAGGTGCAGGAACCGATGTTATTCGTATTAAAGGCGTAGAGCATTTAAAAGGTGGTAAATATGCCACAGTACCTGACCAAATCGAAGCAGGAACCTATATGATTGCCGCTGCGATTACAGCAGGCGATGTGATTGTTAGAAATATTATTCCAGAACATATGTATTCTGTGACCTTAAAAATGATGGAAATGGGTGTTGGGATTGAAGAAGGCGATGACTACATCCGTGTAGTAGGTCCACAAGTCTTAAAGTGCGCCAATGTCAAAACCCTTCCACACCCAGGTTTTCCAACAGACCTTCAACCTCAAATGGCAGTCCTGTTAAGCGTGGCTGAAGGCACCAGCACCATGATTGAAGGCGTATGGGACAACCGCTTCCAATATGTGGACCAGCTCAAGAAAATAGGCGCTAAAATCAAAGTAGAGGGCCGCATGGCAGTCATCGAAGGCACCCCAAAACTAACAGGAGCCAAAGTAAGCGCCACCGACCTAAGAGCCGGAGCCGCTCTAGTAATAGCCGCCCTAAGAGCAGAAGGCGAAACCATCATCAAAAACGTGAAATATATCGATAGAGGCTATGAAGCCATCGAAGAAAAATTAACAGCATTAGGCGCAGATATTGTAAGAAAATAGAAATGTATAATGCAATAGAATAGAAGTATAAGAAGAAGGCCTTATGAATGATTGGTGTAAGCAATTATTCATAAGGCCTTCTTTTAGAAATAGAGTATGGAGATATTTGAATCATAGAGTAAGTGAAATGTAATAAAAAAGAAATGTTATTTTATGGCTGTACAAGAAGAAAAATGTTATACTAATTATGAGATAAAATATTGACAATCTTACTAAAAAGCTTATCCTTAGCAATATAGTTCTTATAAAAAGCACTAAGAAAATGCCTATGCATGAAAATGCTAAGTAAGATTATGCGTAAATAAGCATTAGATAATAAAAATGGAGGTTAGTATGAAAATAGTAGCAGTTATTATGGCGGGTGGTAAAGGTGAACGTTTTTGGCCAAGAAGTAGAAAAAACATGCCAAAGCAATTTTTAAGTTTAACAGATGATGGAAAGACAATGATACAACATACTGTTGATAGATTAAAGAATATTGTTGCAGCAGAGGATGTATTTATAGTTACTAATAAGGATTATAGGGAGTTAGTAAAAGAACAGTTAAGTCAAATACCAGAAGAAAACATATTATTAGAACCTATGGCTAGAAATACAGCTCCTTGTATTGGGCTTGCCGCAGTACATATTAGAAAAAAATATAAAGATGCAGTTATGGTAGTACTACCTTCAGATCATCTGATTAAATATAATGAAATGTATATTGATACATTAAAGGATGCTATTCAAGTAGCCGAGGAAGGTAAAAATTTAGTGACTATTGGAATAACACCTACATATCCTGAAACTGGTTACGGATATATTAATTTCGGGAGTCGAAAAGAAGATAAAAATAATGTGGTGGCTTATAGTGTTCAACGTTTCGTTGAAAAACCCAATCTTGATTTAGCAAAGGAATATTTAGCATCAGGCAAATATTTGTGGAACAGTGGAATGTTTTTATGGAAGGCATCAACAATATTAAGTGAGTTTGAAGAGTTTTTGCCAGATATGTATAAGGGTATGGCGAAAATAGAAGAATCAATAGGGACAGATTTATTAGATACTGTAACGGAGCAAGTATTTAGTGAGATTGTAGGAGAATCTATTGATTATGGCATTATGGAGAAGGCAACTGATATTTATACATTACCAGGAAATTTTGGATGGGATGATGTAGGAAGTTGGCTAGCGTTGGAGAGAATCAATAAAACAAATGAAAATGGCAATGTAATCCAAGGTAATGTTATTAGTATAGATACTAGTAAAAGTATTATACAGGGAAAAGACAAACTTATTGCAACAGTGGGAGTGGAAGACTTAATCATTGTAGATACAGAGGATGCACTGCTAATATGTAGCAAAGAAAGTACACAAGATGTAAAAAAAGTTATTGAAAATCTAAAAGTATGTAATAGGACACAGTACTTATAAAAGTAAAGGAGAGATTATGCAGACCATAAGTGAACTTTATAGTTATAGAGAAATGATAAGAAGCTTAGTACGTAAAGAACTAAGAGGGCGTTATAAAGGGTCTATTCTTGGGTTTTTATGGACATTTATTAATCCTTTACTTCAATTAATGGTATATACGGTTGTATTTGCAACTATTTTAAAATCAGATATTGAAAAATATTACCTGTTCTTATTTGTAGCATTGATTCCTTGGATTTTTTTCTCTACATCATTAACAGGTGGATCAAGTTGTATTATTAATCAGAAAGACATGGTAAAAAAAATATATTTTCCTAGACAGGTTATGCCTATAGCGTTTGTTTCTACTTGTTTTGTGAATATGTTATTATGTTTTATCGTTATATTTATTGTAATTGGTTTTGCAGGCATAGGAATAAATGTTAAAGCGCTTTTATGTTTGCCTATTGTTATGTTTGTACAATTTATTTTAGCATTAGGTGTAGCAATGTTATCGTCTGCTATTACAGTTTATTTTAGGGATTTAGAACATATTTTGGGCATTGTAGCAATGGCATGGCAATATTTAACACCTGTTATGTATTCTATAGATAATGTACCAGATCAGTATCTGCCTTTATTTATGACAAATCCTATGACACCAATTATTCAGGCTTATAGAGAAATACTTTATTATAAGCAAGTGCCAAAGTTAGGAACCTTAATACATGCTTTATTATTAGGAATCGTGGTTTTAATTATTGGGTGGCTTGTATTTCAAAGATTACAAAAGCACTTTGCGGAGGAGTTATAATGTCAGTTATTAAGGTCGATAATATACATAAAAAGTTTAAAATTTATTATGACAAAGGGCAGAGTTTTAAAGAAAAGATTTTATTTAAAAATCGAAATAGATATGAAGAAAGATGGGTTCTAAAAGGAATTAGTTTTGAAGTAGACAAAGGTGAAGCTATTGGACTTATAGGTGAAAATGGTTGCGGTAAAAGTACGTTATTAAAGCTTATGTCTAAAATTATGTATCCTGATGAAGGAACTATAGAAATCAATGGTCGAGTGTCTAGTTTGATTGAATTAGGAGCAGGTTTTCATCCAGATATGAGTGGACGTGAAAATATTTATACTAATGCAGCTATTTTTGGACTAACTAAAAAGGAAATTGATGAACGATTAGAGTCGATTATAGAGTTCTCTGAGTTAGAGGAGTTTATTGATAATCCAGTAAGAACTTATTCATCTGGAATGTATATGAGGTTAGCCTTTTCAGTAGCAATTAATGTAGATGCAGATGTTTTGCTTATTGATGAAATTCTAGCAGTGGGTGATGCAAATTTCCAAGCCAAATGCTTTGACAAGCTTCGTGAGTTAAAGGCATCAGGCGTAACGATTGTTATCGTCACCCATGACACAGGGACTATTGAAAGATTCTGCTCTAAAGCAGTATGGATCAATGAGGGTGAAGTTAGGGCCTATGGCAATTGTTTAATGGTGGTAGACTCTTATTTAAGCTATATGAATGAGAAGCGTATTGAAAGTATCGCAGCACTTAATGAAAAACACCATCATCAAGAAGAAAAAGTAGAGGAACAAGTAAATGGTTCACAGACTCAGCTAGAAGAAAAACAAGATAAAGTTGAAGAGACATTAGAAGTTGCGGACTCTAGCGAAGAGGAAAAAATAGATTATGATGCAAATCGTTTTGGGCTTAAATACATTGAGATTACAAAAGCGGTAATGAAAAACCAAAAAGATAAAGAGACAGGCGTATTTAGAGCAGGTGAAGACGTTACAGTAGAGATACATTATAAAGTAAATAAACCTTTGACAGAATATAATTTTGGAGTTGGTTTTTATACTTTAGAAAAGCAGTGTGTGACAGGTATTAATACGGCATTAGATCAGGTGCGTGTACCACATACGAAGAATGAAGGCTGTGTTAAGTTCAAAATCCATGATTTAAATTTACTTACAGGAAAGTATATTTTGCATGTAGCTATTGTTGACATGAATGGAACACCTATGGATTTCTATAGAGATTACAGTCATTTTGATGTGATTTCAAGCGATCGTTCGATAGGAGTTATATCAATGAATCATGAGTGGGAGATTTAGAAAAATGGATAAGGATTGGTTAAAAAAGGTAGATGCTATTGATGCCAAAATAATGTTTGATTCATTAGAAAATCAGAAACAAAAACATCACCTGATAAAGAAGATAATTAGAAAACTAATACAATGGTATATTGTACCAATGCTTAAGAAGCAAGAAGCATTGAATCAAGAAATGAAGGAAGTACTCTTGATGCAGTATCATCAGATTCATGAACTTCAAGAGAAACTAGGAGAATACGAACGTCAAAGAGCAGATATTCAAGCGTTAGCAAGTAAGATTCAAGTGCTAGAAGACAAGATTCTAGGGTGTCAGGAGATAACTTCTGAACATAGAATGACCATCATGCAAGATACAGCTTCTTGTTTAAAGCGCATTGAAGATATCGAGGGACGAGAAGAATGGACTAGGAATCGATTTGAGGAGCAACAAAAACGTATCGAAGATATTGAAGGTCGAGAAAGTTGGACGAGAAATCGATTTGAGGAACAACAGAGGCGAATTGAAGATATTGAAGGTCGAGAAGAATGGACAAGAGAACGTTTTGACGAGCATTTAGACCAACTAAATCGTTTGAATACAGCCGTGGATTATTCAATGGAACAAGGCATAATGTGTTATCCACTAAAGGAAGATGAGGATAATCTAATTACAACTGTTAGTTTGAAGGGAAAAAATATTAATTGGTCAGTTAATAAAGATGCAAAAGATAATATCAGTAGTAGTGCTAAGATGGGTAAATTGATTTGTGGCAGTGCAGAATTATTGAATCTATTTAAACAGTCAGGAACATTTATTGATATTGGTGCTAATATTGGAGCATTTACATTAACGTTTGCTTCACAAGGATGGAATGGGTATGCTATTGAAGCTGCACCAATGAATGTTAAAGCATTGAGAAAGACAATCAATATGAATCATTTTGATGTTAAAGTTATTGATAAGGCAATTTATGATCATTCTGGTGAAATTTATTTTGTACAGAATGGACCTTGGGGCTTCGTAAAAAATGAAGTGTTTGATGAGGATTATGAGAAGCTTGATGCTATTTGCCTAGATGATTATAAAGAGACAGAATTAAGAGATGTACAAAAAGTAGACTTTATCAAAATGGATATTGAAGGCTCTGAGGTTAGTGCATTAAGAGGAATGGAGCAATTTACTAAGAAATTCGGTTATCCACCTATATTAGTTGAAGCAAATGCTTATGCTTTAGCATTACAAGGGGAAACACCAAGTTCATTAGTAATGCAGGGACAAAAGCTTGGGTATATGGCTTATGAATTAAGGGATGGAAGATTATATCCGCATTCTAGTCGGAACTTCCCGATGGAATATTGCTCAGATTATATTTTTATCAAAGGGAACCCAGCAGCATTCAATGTAGAAGTAAAAGAGCCAATTGTTCAAGAGGAACAAGAAGTAGTTGAATATGTTATTAAGACACTCGAGGATAGAAAAGAGTGGAATAAAGCTAAACACTATGGTCTAGCTCAAAGCGACAGAGAGTACGGTGCGTATGTATGTTATTGTTTAAAAGACTTTCCACAGTATTACAAAAATGAAAAGATAGCAAATTTGTTAAAACAGGTTAAAGAAGAACTAAAAAATGAGTTTAAAGATGATGCATTTGTTCAAAATGCGATAAGCTGGTTTTAACAAAAGCGTGGAAGAATTACTTATATTAATGGGTTGTGCTAGTTAAATTTACAAGTAGAATAAGCTTCAATCATGTGATATCGTTACCTTACTAAAATAATCATAAAACGGGGGACATCACATGTTAGAGCTCAAATATTATTCTGTCCAAGAAATTCAAAATTTAAAAGATTTCTTTTTAGTTTCTTATGTTATTATTGATGACATTTACCATAAAATCATTTCTGATCACATACGCTTTAGACGCAATTATTCACAATCTAACTTGTCAGATAGCGAAATTATAACTATTGCTATAGTTGGTGAAATTCATGGCATTTCATCTGAAAAAGCTTGGTTTAACTACGTTTTCAAGAACTTTAAAGACTTATTTCCTAATCTAGGACACCGCACACGATTTAATAGAACAAGACGAAATCTCGAGTCTATTATAAATGCCATAAGAAAAGAAATTGGAAATTATCTAGGATATAACAGGTCTGATATTTATATTGTAGATAGTATGCCTATTCCAGTCTGCGGCTTTGGAAGAGCTCATTTTAGTAAACGATTCAGAGAAATCTCATCTTATGGATACTGTGCATCTAAAAAAGAAACTTACTATGGTTTAAAATTTCATGCTGCAGTTAATTTAGAAGGCTATGTTGTAGATTTTGAATTAACTGCTGCAAACGTGGATGATCGTGCTATTTTATGGGAATTATTATCTGATGCTTATCAGCCCATTGTTCTAGCAAACAAAGGATATATTGGTGATGCCTTTGCTAAAGAACTTAAGGATGAAAAAGGTATTACCTTATTAGCTCTAAAACGAAATAATAGCAAAAATCCTTACCCTAAAGACTTAAGAAATTGGATTAGTAAACATAGAAGACGTATAGAAACAACGTTTTCACAGCTTGCAGAACAATTTCATATCAATGAAGTGTTAGCCAATTCAATAAGTGGCCTAAAAGCTAGGATTCAAAGTAAGATTTTAGGACACAATATTTCATACTTTATGAACAAATGTCTTGGTAATAGAGCAACTGGACAGATTAAACATCTAATATTTGGATAAATAAACCTTAGTTTAAATTTTGTAGAGAAAATGCGCCTTTATAAATTTCCATATTTATCCTATATTATACTTAAATTAAACTAGCACATGCCGTTATATTAAAATAGTTAGAATAAAAGAGGGAGAAAAATGGACGAGAAAGAAAATGGATTAGAAGACAATGAAATAACTGGCTCTTTTAAATTTGTAAAAAAGGTAGTTAGAAAGTTAGTTGGCTGGTACGTTGAACCTATTATTGCTGAGCAAAGAGCTGTTTGCGAACAAATAAACAAATTAAAAGAAGAGCAGAATGCGTTAAATACTCAGCAGAAGACAGAGTTATCTGGAATAACAACAGAATTAGATGAAGTTAGAAGAAATCATGAATCAGCACTTGCTATGTTAAATGAATATCAACAAAGAATCGGGGATATTGAAACAAGAGAAGAGTGGACTAGAGAACAGTTTAAAGAGCATCTCCAAAGAATAGGAGATATAGAAGGCCGAGAAGAATGGACTAGGGAACAGTTCAAAGAACATCTTCAAAGAATAGAGGATATAGAAGGCCGAGAAGGATGGACTAGAAATCAATTTGAGGAACATCTTCAAAAGATTGAGCATCTGGAAAATATGATTACGCAACTTGTAGATCAAGATAGTAATTTTTATGAAAAAAGGACCTATTCTCAAGCAGGTGAAGATACCATCAGTGCGTATATTATCAATTTCTTAAGAATTCCACTAAATGAAGTCACTTACTTAGATTTAGGAGCCAATCATGCCAAAGAGATGAGTAATTCATATTTCTTTTATCAAAAAGGGGCAAGAGGGGTACTAGTTGAAGCCAATCCAGAATTGATTCCAGAATTACAGGCATATAGAAATGAAGATACTATTTTAAATCGAGCTGTAGCATTGGATGAAAGGCAATCAATAGATTTCTATGCACTAAGTGGAGATGGACTAAGTACCATTAGCTATGAATCTGCTAAACATGCTTGTGAAGTAAATCCAGATATTTATATTAAGCAGAAGTATACGATTCCAACCATTACAGTTAATGAACTATTGAGCCAATATTTTGATAAAGCACCAACTATTTTATCTATTGACCTTGAAGGAATTGAAAGTGAAATATTAGAACAACTTGATTTTGAACAATCTAGACCATTGATCATTATATTAGAGAATATTCCATATCGACCATATCTTGTGATTGAAATGAAACAGGATAAGGTACTTAATTTAATGAATCAAAATGATTATGTTGAATATGCATTCACAGGCATCAATTCGATTTATGTGGATAAGCGCTATATAGAAAAATTCAATGATGAAGTAAAAGCTGAGAAAGAAGAAAAAGAGGGTAATTAAGAGGAGGAAGATGAGTGGCAGATCAAGAAAGAAATATGGAAGAACTAATGCAGGATATTAATTATCTACGCGAAAATGTAGAAACAATGAATCATATATGGTCTATTGAGGATGCGTATTTAAAAAGTAATTCTTTAGTAGGAAGTTTAAAAGTATTAATTAAAAGAGCTATAAGAAAGAGTATCTATTGGTTTATAAGACCATATTGGGACCAACAAGTTGCATTCAATAGTGCAGCAGCGAGAGCCGTATCAGATTTATATCGCATACAGTGCCGATTAGTTGAAGGAATGGAATCTGGTTTGGTAGGAGTACCTCAAGGGGAGAGTGTGCCAGAAGTTATTTTAGAAGAAACAGATGAACCAAGAGTTATTCAATTAGTATCCTCATTAAATTTTGGAGATGCTGTAGGAAACGAAGTCATTGCTTTTAAGAATGCACTTAAAGAACAAGGCATTGTAACAGAAATCTTTACCAATAATATTCATAAACGAATCGCACCTGGTACAGCTAGATTCTTTAGAGATTTACCACCACTTAAAGAGAATGACATTGTGATTTATCATTTTGCTTCTGAATGTGGTATGGCTGAGACTGTAAAAAAATTACCTTGTAAAAAAATTCTTAGGTATCATAATATTACGCCACCATCTTTCTTTAAAGGATATGATGCAAATGCTGAAAAGGCAACTAAAAATGGTTTAAAACAAGTAAAAGAGTTAATACCATATATTGATTTTTGCCTGCCAGTGTCAGAGTTTAACAAACACGACTTACAAGAAATGGGATATAAATGCCCGATGGAAGTTTTACCAATTCTTATTCAATTTGAAGACTATGCTCAAAAGCCAAGCAAAAAGATTATCAAGAAGTATAAAGATGGTATTACTAATGTTCTTTTTGTAGGTAGGATGGCACCTAACAAAAAGGTTGAGGATGTCATATCAGCATTTGATTATTACAAGACACATTTTGATCCAACAGCGAGATTATTCTTAGTTGGTTCTTTTAACGAAGAAGATAAATATTATCAGATGTTAGTGAAGCATATTGCAAAACTTGGGGTAAAAGACGTTATTTTCCCAGGACATATTCCTTTTGATGAAATTTTAGGGTATTACAGTGTGGCAGATGTCTTCTTGTGTATGAGTGAACATGAAGGATTCTGTGTGCCATTAGTAGAGGCTATGTACTTTAAAGTACCAATTGTAGCCTATAGCAGTTCAGCTATTCCTGATACTTTAGGTGGCAGTGGAGTATTAGTGGAAGAGAAAGATTATGAAGAGGTTTCCAAGAGAATGGAAAGAGTAGTACAAGATAAAAGTATATCAAAAAAGATTATAAATGAACAAACAATACGACTAGAAAGTTTTGATAATCAGATAATTAAAAATGGCTTAATGAATGTAGTTGATAAAATAACTTGTAAGTAAAATGAAGCGATTATCAATCTAAAAAAAGGAGTAAGTCGATGCAAAAAGTAAGAAATTATATTAAAAATGAGTGGAAAACATATGAAATAGTATTGTTTGTTATAATGTGTTTAATGTTCTTTAATGTAATGTGTATTAATGTTTTTAAATTGGATGATTTCTTAAATTCAGATATAGTAGCTGAGATGAGTTATGTAAAAACTGTGTGTGAACAAAAAAGTTTAATACCTTTTGATTGGGTGAACTCTCAAGAACTATTTATTAATAGACCAGTATACATTTCAGCACCGTTATATTTAATCACTGAGAATTTATTTTTATCATATAAGATAACTATTGTGATAACAACAATTCTTATAATTATAACTCTAGGATATTTCCTTAAACAAGTTGGCATAAGACGTAAGAATATATTATTAGCAATAATATGTTTGTTAGGATTGTTTTGTAATGAGATAACAAGAACAATATTTATTTTTTTGAATGCTTATGCACTATTTCCAGTTGCTATATTTATAACGTTTGGATATTATATTAAGAACAATATTAAGCATGAAGAAATAAGAGGCTTTGTGATTAAAAGTATATTAATATATGTATTAGCATTTATTATGGGGATTAGTGGACCAAGAATGGCTATAGTTTTATACTTACCTATAGTAGGTATTGAGTTTTTTGAATCGATGTTAAGGACATGGAAAAATAAAAAGATTAGTGTAGAAGTGCATACCATATACAATGGATTAGGACTGCTCGTTATAAATTGTACTGGTTTTTTAACATATAAGATATTTATAAAGAACGCAATAGAACATAATGATATCAGTAACTTTCAAGTTCTAGATATAAAGCAGATAATATCAAATATACCTAACTTACTTGCAGCTATGCTTAACGCTATAGGGATATATGGAAATGTTGATTTACTTTCACTTAAAGGCATAGACTTTATAGCTAAAGGATTATTATTAATTATAGTTATTTTACTTGGCTTTTATATCACGAAAAAATCAGATGAAGTTATAAAAAAAATTATGTTGTTTTTTGGAAGTTCATTAATGCTTGTTGGAATATACACTCTTTTAACGAGTGATGTATTTAGTGAAAGATATTATTTTATGATATTATTCTTGGTCGTTACTATTATAGCTATTAGTATGCAAAAATTAGAAAAGACAAATAAGATATTTGAAGTACTAATTTCAAGTATATTGTTTATTATGGTAATGGTTAATTTGAAGGCCAATTTTATACCTTTATATAAAACAGAAGGAAATCAAATCCAAAAGCAAATTGCTAACTATTTAATAGAGAATGATTATAAAAGGGCGTATGCTACATATTGGAATGCAGATATTCTAAAAGGGCTAACTAATGCTCAAGTGGAAACAGGCCATTTTACAGGTGAGGGATTTAATCCTTACTTATGGTTAACTAATAAAAGTTTATATAGTGAACAGAAAGAGTTTATAAAAACTGCAATAGTATTAACAGATCAAGAAGAAAATGCTATATTAGCATTGGATAACTATGATAGTGTAGTATTGCAACATATGGATAAAGTTGCAAAAATACAAGAATATAATATATATCATACGGAAAATAATCCAGCAGTACAGGCAGTGTTACCTAGAAAAAATGGTGAGTGCATATTTTATGACTTTACTAAGAGATATGCACAAAGAGATGATGCAATAGTAAAAGTTAATTATGAAGAAAAATATATTGAGGCTGATTCAATTGGAGGCTTTTTAGTTTGGGGACCGGGTACTAATACTCATACTGGGACATATAGTTTTAAATTGAATTATAAAATAATTCAAAGTATAGGTGATGATGTAGGTTATTTTGAAGTTGCTTTAAATGGTGGAAGTATACAGAAGGCAGTAAAGAATATTGAAAGTGGAAATACATCTATAACAATAGATAATGTTACATTTGAAAATAACACGGATACAGTTGAATATAGAATTTGGACTCAACCAGGTGTAACAATTCAATTACAATCAATCGAAATAGTAAAGGTAGGGTGATAATAGTGAAAAAAATTAGTATAGTTATCCCGTGTTGGAGTGAAGAAAAAAGTATAGAATTAATGTATCAAAGAATTAAAAAAGTATTTGATGAAAAATTAGCTAATTATGATTATGAGATAATATTTGTAGATGACTGCTCTCCAGATAATACTTGGACAGAGATACAAAAGGTATGTAATATTGACAAGAGAGTAAAAGGAGTTCTCAATGCTAGGAACTTTGGATTTATCAGAAATGTATATGCTACATTAAAATATGGTAGTGGGGATGCAACTTTTATGCTATTTGGGGATCTACAAGATCCACCAGAATTAATTCCAGAGTTTGTTAAAAAGTGGGAAGAAGGCTATAAAGTAGTTATAGGTCAAAAAACAAAAAGTGATGAGAGTAAAGTATTATATTTCTGCAGAAGTTTATATTACAAAGTAATTGGCACATTATCTTCAACAAAGCAAATTCAACATTTTAATGGATATGGTTTATATGACAAAGCCTTTATCGAGGTGATAAGTCAATTGGATGATCCTTCACCATATTTAAAAGGGATTGTTGCAGAATTTGCAATGAAACAATATATTATCCAATACGATCAAGCAGAGAGTAATAGAGGAAAGTCTGGTTCTAACTTCTTCAAAAACTATGATGTAGCAATGTTAGGAATCACATCTTATACAAAAACATTAATGAGAATAGCTACATTTATAGGTGCAATCTTAGGATTTGCAAGTATATTATTTGCATTCTTTATATTCCTCAGTAAGGTCTTTCATTGGAATGATTATCCTATGGGAACTGCAACTATGATAATTGGTATATTCTTAATGGGGGCAATTCAAATGTTCTTTATAGGAATATTAGGTGAATACATATTAAGTATTAATACTAGAATGATGAAGAGACCACTAGTTGTAATAGAAAAAAAATTGAATTTTGATGAGGAAACAGTAAATGAAAGATAAGGTAAAAGAAATTATCCATTCATGGGCTAAGAAAGAAGGAAATGTAAATACAATTCAAGAAATTCTTAGCTGGGTGGAACAGCTTAATCAATCATTAAAGGTTAATATTGTTCCTAATACATTAAGCGGAAGTAACTTTTGGTTTTATGATGAAGATAAAGGCTGTATAACTAATAAAAATAATAGCTTTTTTACAATAGAGGGGTTAAAGATAACAGGTAAAGATAGAAAGGTTATTGAACAGCCAGTTATTATGCAAAATGAAATTGGGTATCTTGGAATTATTTGCAAAGAAATCGATGGTGTTTTGAATTTTTTAATGCAGGCTAAAATTGAGCCAGGCAACGTAAATAAAATCCAGATATCTCCGACTATACAAGCCACAAAAAGTAATTTTACGAGAAAGCATGGTGGTAAATCACCTGCTTATCTCGATTATTTTTTGAATGCAAATAAGCACACAATTATAGTAGACCAGATTCAGTCAGAGCAGTCATCAAGATTTTATAAAAAACGTAATCGTAATACGATCATAAAAGTAGATGAGAATATAGAAGTATTACCAAGTCATAAATGGATGACATTAGGACAAATTAAACAATTAATGAAGTATGAAAATCTTGTTAATATGGATACAAGAACAGTGCTTTCATGTATCCCTTTTGTTTATGATAATTTATCAGAAAATGACTTAAAGGAAATAGAAGAATTATTTAATGATAAAGCCCTATTTAATTCTATTTTTAGAACGAAAGGAAAAAACAACTTTACACCTATTTATAAATATATCAATGACTATAAGATGTTTAACGATAATCAAGTAGAGCTGGTACGCTTAGATGAATTAGAAACATGGGAAATGAATGATGAAGGGATTAAGTGTAAATATTCTTATAGCTTTAGTGTTATTTATTGCGATATCGAAGTAGAAGGACGAGAAGTAACTAAATGGACACAACCTTTATTCAAGGCAGAGGGCCTTGCAACATTTGGTCTACTTACAACCGTGGAGCATAATATAAGAAAATTTTTGGTTAAATGCAGACATGAAGTAGGCTGTTTTGACCAAATGGAATTAGGACCTTCTGTGCAACGAGAAGCGGTAGATGAAGAAAAAGTAATCGATTGTGTAACAGAAGTATTTGATAAGCATTTAGCTGAAAATAAAGGCGTTTTATATAATGTTATTTTGTCCGAAGAGGGCGGACGATTTTATCATGAACAGAACCATAATATGATAGTTGAGATAGATCAAGCAGAAATCCTTGAATTGCCAGAAGGATATTTTTGGGTAGATTATAGAACGCTTAATCAACTAGTTCAAGTCAATAACTGTTTAAATATTCAACTTAGAAATTTATTATCTTTACTGGAGGTTTAATTGAAGATGAACAAATTAAGACTTGGTATATTAGGAACTTCCGATATTGCATTTAGAAGATTTTTACCTGCATTAAGTAAATCAGAGGATTTTGAGTATGCAGGAGTAGCATCAAGAAGTATAGAAAAAACGGAAAAATTTGTAGAAACTTATGGTGGAAAAGGCTATAGTAGTTATGATAAGCTTTTAGAAGATCAAAACATTGATGTAGTTTACTTACCATTACCACCAAGCTTACATTTTGAGTGGGCTAAGAAAGCTCTAGAAAATGGTAAACATATTTTAATGGAAAAGCCTTTTACGACAAGTAAAGAAGAGACTTTCGAACTTATTAAAATAGCAAAAGAAAAAGGGTTAGCGGTATTTGAAAACTATATGTTTCAATATCATAGCCAGTTAAAGACTATATTAAAAATGATCAGTGATGGTGAAGTAGGAGAAATTAGGGAGTTTAGAATTGGATTTGGATTCCCTATGAGAAGTGCAGATGATTTTAGATATAACAAACAATTAGGTGGAGGAGCATTACTGGATTGTGGTGGTTATACTATCAAATTAGCCAATCTGTTACTAGGTGAAACAGCAAAGGTAATGTATTCTAAGCTTAACCATAATTCACAATTTGATGTGGATTTATTTGGTTCAGCAACATTGCAGAATGAAGAGGGCATAGTAGCACAAGTTGGTTTTGGAATGGATAATACCTACAAGTGTGAACTTGAAGTTTGGGGAAGTAAGGCAAGTATTATTGCATCAAGGATTTTCACAGCAGGGGCAGGTTTTGAGCCTGAATTAGTCATAAAAACTTCAACAGATAGTAAGAGCGTTAAATTAGCTGAAGATGATCAATTCCTTAATGCAATTACTGATTTTGCGAAATGTATTAAGGATGAGGAACATAGAAATCAAATCATGGAAGAAATAAAAATACAGTCTATTAATGTGGATAAGATTATTAAAAATAATTAAGGAGACGATACGAAGATGAAAATTACAGAATTAGCATTAGAAGGAGCAAAAATAATTGAACCTAAAGTATTCACAGATAATCGTGGCTATAGCTGTGAAACTCATTCAAAGAAAACATTAATTGAGAATGGTATTCCTTTTGACTTTGTTTTAGATTATGAAGCAATGAATTTAAAAAAGAATACAATCAGAGGAATTCACTTCCAAAATAACCCTCATGCTCAAACAAAATTGGTTAGAGTTTTACGTGGAGAAATCTATGATGTTATTGTAGACTTACGAAAAGATTCACCAACCTATAAAAAATGGATTGGTCATACAATTTCAGCTGAAAATCAAAAACAAATCCTTATTCCTAATGGTTTTGGACATGCCTTTATTACTAAAGAAGATAACACAGTTGTATTATATAAATTTGATGACTATTATGATGGCAGCCTTGTTAGAGCAATTAGATGGGATGACCCAGAGATAGGGATTGATTGGGGTATTGAGAATCCAATTCTATCTCCATCAGATGAGAAAGCACCATTTTTAAAAGATAGTGATGTTAATTTTACTATGGAGTTGAATAAATAATATGAAAAAGATAGTAGTAACTGGTGCTAGTGGATTTATTGGAAAAGCTCTCTGTGAAAGATTACTTTCAGAGGGAAATTATGTGTATGCAATTGTTAGGAATAAAGAGAAACTTAAAGATCTATCAAGATTTGAGAACTTAAACGTTATTGAATTAGAGATGAAAGATTATAACAACCTATCAAGTAAAGTTAATGATGAGATTGATACAATGTTTCATTTTGCTTGGCAGGATTCAGCTGGGCCTAATAGAATGAATTACGGTATTCAAATTCCTCAGATCCAATATACGTGTGATACTGTAATGCAAGCTCATGAAATGAAATGTAAAAAATTTATTTTTGCGGGATCCATATCATATTTTATGCATAAACATTACCTAAATAATAAGGAAAATGCTTGTAGACAGACTTGTTTATATGGGACTGCGAAAAATGCAGCAAATATGTTTTGCAGAACAATATGTCATAATTTAAATATGAAATACAATGATGTTTTATTTACTAATATTTTTGGAGTTGGAGATTATAGTATGAGGTCTACCAATGTCATTATTAATAAATTAATTAATAATGAGAAGCCAGTATTAGTAGAAGGAGAGTATAAATATGATTGGTTTTATATTGACAATGCAGTAGAAGCATTGCTTGCTGTTGAAAAGCAAGGGGTAGATTTTAAGAGCTATTATATTGGAAATAAAGAAATTACAACATTAAAAGAGATATTAATTAATGTTGGACAAATCTTAAATCCAGATATGGAATTAGAATTTGGTGGCTTTAATGATACTACTCATGCAGATTATACTCAAATAGATACAAGTGCATTGTATGAAGACACCAATTATAAAGAAAAGGTTAGTTTTAAGGAAGCTATATTAAGAACGGCTGAATGGGTAAGAGGGCTAAAGATATAAAGGAGAAATTTGATATGCAAGATATAGTAGTTGTCGGAAGTGGTTTTTCTGGAAGTATCTTAGCAAGAAGGATCGCTGAAGAGTTGGGACAAGAAGTGCTTGTAGTAGAGAAACGAAGTCACATCGCAGGAAATATGTATGATGAGATAGATGAAAATGGTATATTAGTACAAAAATATGGACCTCATTATCTTAATACTAATAAGTATTTTATCATTGAATATTTAATGAAGTATAGTGAACTATTTAAACATAGTGTAAAAATGTACAGTTATATTGATAACAATTATGTGCGATTACCATTTAACTTTGAAACTGTACAACAGTTAGTGGGAAGTAAAAAGGCTGAAAGTTTATTAGAAAAGCTTAGAAGTTCATTTTCAGGTCGTGATAGAGTTCCAGTTTTAGAACTTGTTAATCACACAGATTCAGATATTAAAGCATATGGAGAATTGTTATTTGAAAAGGCATATAAGACCTATACTTCAAAACAATGGGGAATAGGTGTTGATAAAATTGATAAGTATGTTCTTGATAGAGTTCCAATGGCAATGAATTATGATGAGAGATATCTAAATAAAGATTTTCAGTATTTGCCTAATGAAGGATTCACAAAACTCTTTGAAAAAATGCTGGATCATCCTAATATTGAAATTCAGCTAAACACTGATGCACTTGAGCATATAGAGTTT
This sequence comes from uncultured Cellulosilyticum sp., assembly GCA_934725855.1. Taxonomy (GTDB): domain Bacteria; phylum Bacillota; class Clostridia; order Lachnospirales; family Cellulosilyticaceae; genus Cellulosilyticum. The sequence continues at coordinate 58,862 of CAKVCL010000018.1, forward strand.
GACGAAGATAAGGCTAAAATAAAATATCAAGGACATGAAATTAAGTGCCTAATATACACTGGGGCAATTGATGAATTATTTGGTTTGAAATATGGAGATTTACCTTATCGCTCTTTAGATATTCAATATGAATATCTACAAGTTGATAGTATACTTCCAGCAGAAATTGTGTCATATCCACAAGCAAAAGGATATACTAGAAAAACAGAGTATAAGAAATTGATGCTCGATAATAGTAAGGTTAAGGGGTCTGTAGTAGCTACAGAATATCCATTACAGTATGATAGAAATGCAGAGAGAGGCAATACACCATATTATCCAGTTGTAACAGAGGAAAGTAAGCAAATTTATAGTAAGTATATCGAAGAGGTAAAAAAATATAATAATATTTTCTTATGTGGTAGACTAGCTGAGTTTAAATATTATAATATGGATATTTGCATAGAACATGCTTTAGAATACTTTAATGATATTAAAAAATACTTGGAGCAACAAAATGCAATCTAAAATAAGATTATTATTAACAAAGTACGAAGAAACAATATTATATTTGTTTTTTGGGATGTTAACAGTTGCGGTTAATACAGTAATATATTTGGGACTAGCAAAATTAGAAATTAATGATTTAATAGCAAATACGATAGCATTTTTTCTAGCTGTTCAATTTGCTTATATTACAAATACTAAATATGTATTTAAAGCTAGTTTTACAAAGAAAAATTTCTTCCAGTTTTGGGGGATGCGTATTGGAACGATATTAATTGATAATTTAGGATTACTTATTTTGCTTAAAGTTGGATGTAGCCAATTTATTTCAAAAGTAGTAGTAAACATTATTATTATTATAATTAATTATGTCTGTAGTAAATTTTATATATATAAAAAAAGGAGTTAATTGGTATGAAGGGAATTATTTTAGCAGGAGGATCTGGAACGAGATTGTATCCTATAACAAAGTCTATTTCAAAACAGATTTTGCCAATATATGATAAGCCGATGATTTATTATCCATTATCTACTCTGATGTTATCTGGAATAAAAGATATCCTTATCATTTCTACGCCGAGAGACCTTCCTATATATGAAGAGTTATTGGGAACAGGGGAGGAAATTGGATTAAATATTCAATATGCTGTGCAAGAACAACCTAATGGATTAGCTGAGGCATTTATTATCGGCGAACACTTTATTGGAAAAGATAAAGTAGCTTTAGTCTTAGGTGATAATATTTTCTATGGCAGAGGATTTGGGCTTGTTTTAAATAATGCTGCATCATTAGAAGAAGGAGCAAGAATATTTGGCTACTATGTAAGTAATCCAACAGAATTCGGTGTAGTAGAATTTGATCGTGATGGCAATGTTTTATCATTAGAAGAGAAGCCAGCTCAGCCAAAATCAAATTATGCAATTCCAGGACTCTATTTCTATGATAATGATGTTGTTGAGATTGCAAAAACAATTGAGCCATCAGCTAGAGGAGAACTTGAGATTACTTCTGTGAATAATGAATATCTTAGAAGAAGCAAGCTTAAAGTTGAACTTTTTGGACGTGGTATGGCGTGGTTAGATACTGGAACACATGAAGGTCTTATTGAAGCAGCAAACTTTGTGCAAACTGTGCAAAAGAGGCAAGGTCTTTATGTGGCATGTCTTGAAGAGATTGCGTATAGAAAAGGGTACATAGATAAAGAACAACTACTTAAATTGGCACAACCAATGTTAAAAACAGATTATGGTAAATATTTAATGCGTATTGCAAATGAGTACTAAGAAGAGAAGAGGGAAGAATATGAAAAATATATTAGTTACAGGTGGAGCAGGATTTATTGGTTCAAACTTCGTAAGACATATGTTATCTACATATGAGTATCACATTATTAACTTGGATGCACTAACTTATGCAGGTAATTTAGAGAACTTAACAGATATTGAAGAACATCCTAATTATACTTTTGTAAAAGGTGATATTAGAGATAGAGCTTTATTGGACGAGTTATTTACTAAATATGCGATCGATACAGTAGTAAATTTTGCAGCTGAATCTCATGTAGATAGAAGTATTGAAAATCCTGAGATTTTCTTAACGACTAATGTTTTAGGAACACAAGCGTTACTAGACACAGCAAAAAAGCATTGGAAAGTGGACCCAGAGGATAAATACTCTAGAGAATATAAAGAAGGTGTAAAGTACTTACAAGTATCAACTGATGAAGTTTATGGTTCATTAGGAAAAGAAGGAATGTTTGAAGAAACAACTCCACTTGCTCCAAATAGTCCTTACTCAGCATCTAAGACAAGTGCTGATTTAGTAGTAAGAGCTTATTATGAAACATATGGAATGCCAATTAATATTACACGTTGCTCTAATAATTATGGCCCTTATCAATTTCCTGAAAAATTAATCCCCTTAATGATTAACAATTGCTTAAATGATCATGAACTTCCAGTTTATGGTGATGGTATGCAAATTCGTGACTGGTTACATGTAAAAGATCACTGTACAGGTATTGATACGGTTTTACATAAAGGCAAAGTTGGTGAAGTATATAATATTGGTGGAAACAATGAAAAGGCTAATATTGAAATCGTTAAATTGATTATCAAAGAATTAGGAAAATCAGAAGACCTTATAAAATATGTAAAAGATAGACCAGGCCATGATAGACGTTATGCAATCAATAATAGCAAAATTACAAGAGAGTTAGGATGGAGTCCATCTTATACTTTTGAACAAGGGATTCAAGAAACGATTCAATGGTACCTTGAGCATAAAGAATGGATTGAGCATATCGTTACAGGTAATTATGAGAATTATTATAATGAAATGTATAAAAATGCGTAATCAAAGATAATACATATTTTAAAGGTGATAGTTCATAAACAGATTATCACCTTTTATATTGGTGAAATAAATGACAGCCTATGATGAAGAATGATATAATAAGAATGTAAATGTAATAATACAATATAAGTAATAAATTAGCTTATGAAAAATTGGAGCAGAATTATGAATATATATCAAATTGTATCTTCATTATCCTATGGAGATGCTATAGGAAATGAAGCGGTTGCAATAAGTGAAGTAATTCAGAATATGGGATATGATACAAAAATTTATGCTAGTTATGTAGATCCACGTATAAGTGCAGATGCAGACTATATTGAAAAAATAAATGTGCAAAAAGATGACATTGTCATTTATCATAAAGCGATTGGTACATATGTAACAGATATTTTTGCAGAATTAGGTTGTCATAGAATTATGTTATATCACAATATTACACCAGCAGAATTTATGCAAGCTTATAATAAAAAAACAACAAAATTACTTGTTCAAGGAAGAGTTCAGTTAGAAGCAATTAAAGATAAAGTAGAGTACTGTTTATCTACTTCTGAGTATAATAAAAAGGAATTAATAACCTATGGATATTCGAAAGAACACATAGATGTATTACCACTAATCATTAAGTTTGAGGATTATAAAAAACAACCTAATCAGGAAATTATTGAGAGATATAAAGATGGTTGTACCAATATTCTTTTTGTAGGAAGATTATCACCAAATAAAAAGCAAGAAGATGTCATTAAGGCTTTTTATTATTACAAAACACAGATTGATTCAAGTGCAAGATTATTTTTGGTTGGAAGCTATGGTGGAACGGAAAAATATTATGCTAAGCTAAGAGGCTTTGTAGCAGATTTAAAGTTGAAGGATGTTTATTTTACAGGGCATATTCCATTTCAGGATATTTTGGCCTATTACAAAATAGCAGATGTTTTTTTATGTATGAGTGAACATGAAGGCTTTTGCGTACCACTTGTGGAAAGTATGTACTTTAATGTGCCTGTTATTGCTTATGATGCAGCAGCTATTAGTGGAACTTTGAATGGAAGTGGGATATTAATTAAAGAAAAGGATTATGCTCAAATTGCTAAGAATATCCATGATTTAGTAAAGGATAATAGATTAAGACAAGAGGTTATTATCAAACAAAAGCAAGTATTAGAAGAATATAGTGAAAAAAGAACAAAAGAATTATTTAAAGAGTATATTACTAAATTTATTAATCATTGTAATAGAGGACAATAAAATGAAGAATGAAGTGATCTTTAAGGATTTATCAGAGATTCATAATTGGGAATATAAGAAAGTTATGCTAGAATTGACTGTACAAAAAATAATAAAAAAAGCTAAGCGTATACCTAATAAAGTATCAAGATTAAAAAAGAAATGGCTAAACTGATGATGAGATTGAAAGAGAAAAGTGAGGATATAAAATGAAAGTAGCTCTTGAGATGAGACCTTGTACAAATAAAAGGTCAGGGGTAGGTACTTATGAATATGAGCTAAGTAAACGTTTGCAATATTCTTCAGATATTGAACTTATTGGTGATATGTATAATTTTTTAAACAGAAAAGATTATAGCTATGAGTTACAAGGGCTTAAATTTGAGATGGAGAACTGTGGTTGGATAGATTATGGAATCTATAGGCGAATTTGGCATATAGTGCCAATCTCATACCGTATGCTTTTTAAGAGGGAAGTAGATATAACTCATTTTTTTAATTTTATAGTTCCTCCGCGTATAGAAGGAAAAATTATTAATACCATTCATGACCTTACTTATTGTTATTATCCAGAAACTATGGATAAAAGAAATTTGAAGCGCATACAACAAAATATTAAATATAGTGTAGAACGTTCACAATGTATAGTAACAGTTTCTCAAAATTCGAAGAAAGATATTATGAAACAATTTGAGTTACCTGATGAAAAGGTACATGTTATTTATCCAGGAGTAGATATACAACAATTTAGTAATACATATAGTAATCTGCGAATGAATGAAGTAAGACAAAAATATAGATTACCACAAGATTTTATTTTATATATGGGGACGTTAGAACCTAGAAAAAATGTTACTTCAATCATTGAAGCCTTTTATAAATTAAAGCAAGAGGGGGACTATAAAATTAAGGAAGTAAAGCTTGTACTTGCAGGAAAAAAAGGATGGCTATGGGAAGAGGTCTTTAAACGAGCACAAGAATTAAAACTTGAAGAAGAAGTCATTTTTACTGACTATGTAAGAGAAGAAGACAAGGCGAGTTTATACAGACTTTCTCAAGGGTTTATTTTCCCATCTTTATATGAAGGATTTGGCATACCAGTTTTAGAAGCTATGGCTGCTTCAGTACCAGTTATTACAAGTGATAGCTCCTCTTTACCAGAAGTAGTAGGAGATGCAGCATTGTTAGTTGGGGCAAGGGATATTGAGGCTATGGCTAAAGGAATGTATGAAATCATTACAAATCAAGAATGTAGAGATAAGCTTATACATAAGGGAAATGAACGAGTAAAAAAATTTAGTTGGGATCATTCAGCAAAAAAATTATATGAATTATATAAGTCAATTGTATAGTTAATAAAAGAATAAGTATGAAATAAAGGATATAGATATGAATCATATACTATTTAATGGATTGCATTATACAAAAAATGGGGCAGGTATTTCAAAGTATACCGGTGAATTAGTTAAGGAATTTCAAAAAAAGGACTATGAAGTAGACTTATTGATGAGAAATGAATGGAAAGAAACATTTCAAGGCAATAAAAATTATTTTGTTGGACAAGAAATAACAAGTAGCACTAAAAGGATTATTGAGGAGCAGTATCAACAATTAAAACGCTATAAATCATATGATTTGATTCATTTTCCAGATTATGCTTCACCTGTCTTTTATAAAGGAAAGAAAATTGTAACTATACATGATATGGCGATGCATACTATGAGAAACAAATATACACTCTCTCAAAATTTAACAAAGAATATACTTTTACGTCATACAATTCGTTATGCAGATCGATTGATTTGTATTTCTGAGTTTAGTAAGAGAGAATTATTGAAATATTATCCTCAAGTAGAGGAAAAAGTAAATGTGATTTATTCAGGAGTAAGTATACCTAAGTATAATACAAACGAAAAATGTGAGGCTGAGGTACTAGAAAAATTAGGTGTACCAAATGATTATATACTTTATGTTGGAACTATAGCACCTCACAAAAATATTGAACAGTTAATAAAAGCATATAAAAAACTTCATAAATCTGGATGTAATCACAAGCTAATAATAGTAGGAAAACGTGGATGGATGGATGAAAAAATTATGGCATGTGCAAGTAAAGAAGGCATTGAAAATGAAGTTGTTTTTACAGGATTTGTTACAGATGATGAGTTAGAAGTACTTTATAGAAAAGCGGCAATATTTGTTTCAGTATCCTTATATGAAGGCTTTGGTTTCCCACCATTAGAAGCTATGGGAAGAGGATGTCCTACATTAGTATCTCATATTGATGCTTTCAGAGAAATATGCCAAAATCATGCATTATACTGCGATCCAAATGATAGTGAAAATATTGCAATTCAAATGGAAAGGTTGTTAACAGATAATGGATTAAGGCAGAAGTTGATTAAAGGTGGATTAGAACATACGAAGAGGTTCAGTTGGGAAAGAACAGCTCGACAAACATATTTGCTATATAAAGAAGTTTTAGAAAAAAGATAGGTTGGATGGAGAAAAACATGAGAGTAGCAATTGTACATGAATGGCTTACAATTTATGGTGGTTCAGAAAGAGTGGTTGAAGAAATACATAAACTTTTTCCAGAGGCGCCTATTTATACGTTAGTTTATGATGAAGATAATATGCCAGAACGGTTTAAAGAATATGATATTAGAACAACATTTATACAAAAGATGCCTTTTGCTAAGAAAAAGTATCCTAATTATTTGCCCCTTATGCCTAGGGCTTTTGAAGCATTAGATTTAACAGAGTATGATCTTGTATTAAGCTCTTCAACAGCTTGTGCAAAGGGCGTCATCACCCGTTCAGATGCTATCCATATTTGCTATTGTCATACTCCTATGCGGTATGCTTGGGAATTTTATTATGAGTATACAAGAAATATGAATAAAATGAAACGTTTTATTATTGCCTTTTTTATGCATAAGATTCGCATGTGGGATCGTTTGGCAGCAGACAGAGTAGATTATTTTATTGCTAATTCAAACTATATTAAGGGGCGTATTGATAAATATTATAGAAGAAAAGCGGAAGTAATTTTTCCGCCAGTTAATACCCATTTATATCATATAGAAGAAAAAGAAGATTTTTATTTGATAGTATCTCGCTTGGTGACTTATAAGCGGGTAGATTTAGCTGTTGAAGCTTTTAATGAATTAGGGTTACCTTTAATAATTATAGGAAGTGGACCAGAGGAAAAGAAACTAAAAGCTATGGCAAAAGATAATATCAAATTTTTAGGTAGATTAACTGATGAAGAAATTGTAAATTATTATTCAAAAAGCAAGGCTTTTGTTTTTCCAGGAGAAGAAGATTTTGGAATTACCCCTATTGAATCACAGGCTTCAGGAACACCTGTGATTGCTTATGGGAGAGGAGGAGTACTAGATACAGTAAGGGATAATTTCTCAGGGATTTTATTTTATGAACAAACTGTTAAAGAATTAATGAATGCTATTAAAGCTTTTGAGATGTCAGGAGTAAGATGGAGTGCTGAAGAAATTAAGGCTAATAGTGAGGAATTTTCTGTGTTACACTTTAAACAGAATTTTAGTAATTATGTGACTGAGTGTTTAGATAAACAGTATAATGGACAAGAAAAAGAGAAAAAGGATTTAGTAGAGGAATCGAAAAAGTGTATTTGATGAAGCATTTTTTGCCTATATGGAAGATGTAGATGTAAGTTATCGTGCAAGAATTTATGGCTATTACAATGTCTATTGTCCAGAAGCGAAGGTTTATCATATAGGAAGTGCCACATCAGGAAGTAAGTACAATGCGTTTAAAGTAAAACTTGCAGCTAGAAATAATGTGTATGTGCCATATAAGAATATGCCGCTTATACAACTAATCATTAATTTACCAGCACTTATTTTAGGAACATTTGTTAAGGCAATATGGTTTCAAAAGAAAGGATTTGGTAAAGTTTATAGAGAAGGGTTAAGGGAAGGATTAAGGACACTGGATAAAATAAATAGGGTTCCGTTTAAGTGGAAACACTTTATAAATTATATACATATTGAAGCATTGCTCCTAATAAATACTTTTAAGTATGTATTAGATAAAGTTAAAGAGAGAAAACGCTGGTAGTAAGAAAAGTGAAAGGGGCATTGCTTATGGCAATAGCCCCTTTAAAGTTTCTAAGTTTAATTGTAAGCGTCATATCAAGCACGCCTATTCACTCCCTTGATTTTCAAGTATACTGTCTTTAAATATTTTTAGGAGGT
>CAKVCL010000019.1 GCA_934725855.1 uncultured Cellulosilyticum sp.
TCTTGGCTCGAGTTATACTCGTTTACTAGTACATAAAAGATTATTACTAACCTTGTACTCATTAATGAATCTAGATTCATTTGAAATCTGTAATTCGTTTTTGAATCGACTGGTTTTATGGTTACTATTTTGTTTTCAAAGTTCATTTAGCATATTTAACATATTACAAACATTTTTGTCATATGTCAAGTACTTTTTCTGTTTTTTCAAACAGAGCGGAGAAGGAGGGATTCGAACCCTCGCGCCGGTTACCCGACCTATACCCTTAGCAGGGGCACCTCTTCGGCCAACTTGAGTACTTCTCCGAATTACTTATTTTGTTTTGTCCCGTTACTCAAGACAAGATATATCTTATCAAACCATGTTTCATATGTCAAGCTTTTTTGTAAATCAATTTATCAATTTTAAAAAGACCCCTATGTCTTTCTACATAAAGGTCTATTGGTTAGAATTTTTTGATGCCTTATTTATAGATTTATATTCCTATTTACTCTAGTTTTGTTATTTGCACATTATACCCTCATCATACTGAGTGTTTATTTTCTAACAAGTAAATTATCATATTATAATAAATAAAGACATCTTACATATTATGATAACATTTTGGAATTAATTTTACAATTCTTATTTCCTTAATCCTATAAATATAGCATTTTATAATTTTATTTCAAAATCGTTATAGCTTGGTTTCCCATCTGTTCCCATGCTGCCTTTAACTGATCTCGATTAAGTTCTTTATTTTTATACCCACTTAAAGGATCATTAATATATATTTTGTCACCTTTAAATCCAGTTATAACTACAGCATGAAGCCTATATGTAATCTTAACAATACCTGTTGGCGTATACCATATTTCAAACTGATTATCATCTAAAGGTCTATATTCTGCATTTGCTATAATCCAAATTGGATATCCTCTCTCTAATATACATAGTATATCTTCAAATTCTAACTCTGTTAAATCAGCCACTCTATTTCCAAAATATTCTCTAGCTAATTCTGCTATTGGCTCATGATAAACACCATATCCAAAAGCATTTTTATTATACATATCACCAACAAACCCCTTATAAGGATCTCCGCATTGAATTTTTCCATTCTGCTTGGTATAAGGTGTTGTTTCTTTTTTTATTTTCTTTGCCAGCTCCATCTTTCCAACATCTGTACCTGCATATTTCATGATCATAGCTAGAGAAGAAACCTCACATCCTCTAGGTAATTCTGGTAGTTGTTGAACCATTGGCACATCCAATATTATTTTATCGATTTCCTTATTATTTGCCTTCCATATTATGGTATCCTTATTTTTATAAAATACTTGCTCATACTCATTTTTCTTAGCATACAAAATCGCTTCTTTTAAGTCATTAAAATCATGAACTGCATCTTTGGTAATTATAAGAAATGGATTAAAATCCGAATAAACCCATTCTCCATTATATGTATTAATTGCAATACTCCTTTTAGTTTGACTGGCCTTACTTATAGCTTCATCCCTTGTATCTGCTTTATCAATGACTTTTCCTGCTTTTTCAATAATATATTTTTTATTAGTTGTATGTGTATTTACAAAACTAGGCGGAGCCTCTGTATTGATATACACCAAATACAAATATGCTCCACCTAGACTAATACTTAATATAGTTAGTATGAAAAAAAGTATTCCCTTTTTCATCTAGATATTATTCCTGCTCTTCTTCATTTAATGAAAGTTGTTCTACTGTTGCCTCTTCAATATCTTCTATTAATTCTGCATTAACCTTTTCCATACATACAACTTTTGCATCATTATCTACATTAATCAACTTAACGCCTTGAGCATTACGTCCAATAGATGATATTTGAGATACTCTAATACGGATAATAATTCCTTGTGAAGTAATTAATAATAATTCATCTTCATTACTTACAGAAGCAACCCCCATAACATTTCCTGTTTTTTCTGTGATCTTGTTAATCTTTAATCCTTTACCACCTCTTCGTTGTGCTCTAAAAGCATCAATTTGAGTACGTTTACCTAATCCATTCTCTGTAGTGGTAAGGATCTGTTCGCCTTCTCTTGGAACTGCTGCTCCTATAACTTCATCATCATCAGATAAATTAATCGCGCGAACACCTCTAGCAGTTCTTCCCATCGGACGTACATCAGTTGACTCAAATAAGATCCCCTGTCCATTTTTTGTGGCAACTAAAACAGAGTCTCTGGAAGATGTCTCATGAACTGCAACTAACTCATCATCTTCTGCTAAAGATAATGCAATTAATCCACCTTTTCTTATATTCCTAAATTCCTTTAATGGCGTTTTCTTGATAATCCCCTTCTTAGTAACCATTGTTAAATACATATTTTCTTCAAATTCTCTAATAGGGAATATAGCAGTTATTGTCTCATCTTTATCTAATTCTAATAAATTAACAATTGCTGTACCTCTAGCTGTCCTTCCTGCTTCAGGAATTCTATATCCTTTAATACGATATGCTTTTCCTTTATTAGTAAAGAACATAATATAATTAAAATTAGTTGTGGCAAATAATGTTTTTATATAATCTTCATCAATTGTGTTAACACCGATAATTCCTTTACCACCTCTATTTTGATTTTTATAGGTGTCTAATGGAATTCTTTTGATATAACCTAATTGAGTCATCGTTACAACAATACTTTCTTCATCAATCAAATCCTCAATATCATATTCATCTTCATCAATAGTGATATCTGTTCTACGACCATCACCATATTTATTTTTGACTTCACTAAGTTCATCTTTAATAACACTTAGTAATTTAAATTCACTCGCTAAAATAGATTTTAGATATTCTATCTTATCAATAAGTTCTCTATATTCCTCATCTATTTTCTCTCTTTCAAGACCAGTTAAAGCCCGTAATCTCATTTCAACAATTGCTTGAGCTTGAACCTCTGTAAGATCAATTGCTTCAATTAACTTTTCCTTAGCTTCTTGAACTGTTTTTGATGATCGAATAAGAGTTACAACTAAATCTATTTTATCTAATGCTTTTCTTAGACCTTCTAAAATATGAGCTCTAGCTTCAGCTTTATTTAAATCAAATTGTGTTCTTCTTGTTACAACCTCTTTTTGATGTTTTAAATACTCTTCAAGAATTTGTTTTAAATTTAATACTTTGGGCTTATCATTAACTAATGCAAGCATATTAATACTAAAAGTATCTTGTAATTGTGTATATTTATATAACTGATTAAGGATAACCGTCGGATTAACATCTCTTCTTAATTCAATAATAATAGAAATACCATTTCTATCAGATTCATCCCTAATATCCGTAATACCATCAATTTTCTTATCTTTAACTAAATCTGCCATTTTCTCAATTAAAGCAGATTTGTTAACAATGTAAGGAATCTCAGTTACTACGATTCTATTTTTTCCACCTTGCATTGCTTGAATTTCAGTTTTTGCTTTAACTTTAATTTTTCCACGTCCAGTTCTGTACGCTTGTTCAATTCCATAACGCCCATAAATTGTTGCACCTGTTGGAAAATCTGGTCCTTGAATAATAGCCATCAATTCTTCAACTTCTGTTTCACGTATTTCATTTTCCTCATTTTGACCCATATAGTTATCAATCATTTTAATTACACCATTAACTACTTCAGTTAAATTATGAGGTGGAATATTAGTAGCCATACCTACTGCTATTCCTGATGACCCGTTTACAAGTAAATTTGGAAATCTTGAAGGTAATACACAAGGCTCTTTTGAAGTATCATCAAAGTTAGGCCCAAACTCTACAGTGTCCTTGTCAATATCAGCTAACATTAATGCTGTCATTTTGCTCATACGTGCTTCTGTGTAACGCATAGCAGCCGGACTATCACCATCAATAGAACCAAAATTTCCTTGTCCATCCACTAATGGATATCTTGTAGAAAAATCTTGTGCCATACGTACCATAGCACCATATATGGAGGAATCACCATGAGGGTGATATTTACCCATGGTATCTCCAACAATACGAGCTGATTTTCTATACTGTTTATCCGCACCTATACCTAACTCACTCATTGCGTATAAAATACGACGATGTACAGGCTTTAATCCATCTCGTACATCTGGAAGGGCACGAGATACGATTACGCTCATTGCATAATCAATATAGCATTTCTGCATTTCTTCGTTTATATCTCTATGAATAATTCTGTCATAAGTTACATCATTTGTATCCATTTATTATTCTCCTTGCCCTTTAAATATCTAAATAAGTTACTTTATGAGCATGCTCATTAATAAATTGTCGTCTTGGTTCAACATCATCACCCATAAGTTTAGTAAAAACTTGATCTGCCGCTGCTGCATCATCAATAGTCACTTTAACTAATACCCTAGTTTCTGGATCCATTGTAGTGTCCCAAAGCTGTTCTGCATTCATTTCACCTAGACCTTTATAACGTTGCATACGACTAATGCCACTACGGCCAATTTCTTCTAAAATCTTATCCAGCTCCTTATCATCAAATGCATAATATCTCTTTTTATTTTTTTCAACCAGATATAATGGTGGTTGAGCAATATAAACATGTGACTGTTCAATGAGCTCTCTATAGTATCTATACAAGAATGTAAGTAGAAGGGTTCTAATATGAGCACCATCCACATCGGCATCTGTCATGATAATAATTTTTCCGTATCTTAACTTTGTAATATCAAAATCATCACTTACACCTGCCCCAAAAGCAGTAATCATATTACGTATTTCTTGATTCTCTAACATTTTATCAATTCTTACCTTTTCAACATTAAGAATTTTACCTCTTAAAGGTAAGATTGCCTGAGTTTTAGGTGAACGTGCACTTTTAGCAGAACCTCCAGCAGAGTCCCCTTCCACGATATAAATTTCACACTTAGAAGCATCTTTTTCAGAGCAATCAGCAAGTTTTCCTGGTAATGAGTTTCCTTCAAGTGCACTCTTTCTCCTAGTTAGTTCTCTTGCTTTACGTGCTGCATCTCTTGCTCTAGCTGCCATAATACCTTTTTGGACAATCATCTTTCCTACATTAGGATTTTGTTCTAAAAAGTATGTTAACTGGTCACTAAAAACTGTTTGAACTGCTCCTGCTGCTTCACTTGAACCTAATTTGGTTTTGGTTTGTCCTTCAAATTGCGGCTCACTAATTTTAATACTAATAACAGCAGTCATACCTTCTCTGATATCATCACCAGTTAAATTCTTATCGGATTCCTTTAATAACCCCATTTTCCTTGCATAATCATTTAAGGTTTTTGTTATAGCCGTCCTAAATCCTGAAAGGTGTGTTCCACCCTCGATAGTATTAATATTATTAACAAAACTAAATACATTCTCTACATACGTATCATTATGTTGAAATGCCACTTCAACAACTATTCCATCTTTTTCACCTTCACAATAAAAAATCTGTTCATATAAAGGTGTCTTATGACTGTTAAGTTGTTCAACAAATTGTTTGATTCCACCTTCATAGTGAAAGGTTTTATCTTGTTTTTGACCCGCTCTCTTATCAATTAATCTAATCTTTAATGCTTTAGTTAAAAATGCTGTTTCTTTAAGACGTTGTTCTAAGACATTATAATCAAAAATAATATCTTCAAAAATCTCTGTATCTGGTTTGAAATGAACATAAGTTCCTACTTTATCTGTATTTCCAACAACTGTTAAAGGTTGCACTACTTCTCCTCTTGAAAACTTCTCTTGATGAATTTTTCCATCAGTATAAACCTCAACAGTTAACCACTCAGATAATGCATTTACAACAGAAGCTCCAACACCATGAAGTCCACCAGAAACCTTATATCCTCCACCGCCGAATTTACCACCAGCATGTAGTATAGTAAATACAACTTCTACTGTAGATATTCCTTTTTGAGGATGAATACCTACAGGAATACCACGTCCATTATCAATTACAGATATTGTATTATCTTCATGTATCGTTACCTCAATAACACTACAGTAACCAGCTAATGCTTCATCAACAGCATTATCTACGATTTCATATACTAGATGGTGAAGACCTTTTGAGGAAGTACTACCTATATACATACCAGGTCTTTTTCGTACTGCCTGCAGCCCCTCTAATATTTGTATTTGATTTTCATTGTACGTTGCTGCCATAACTAAGATCTCACTCCTTCAATCATTCTCTTAAACACACTAATCCAACTTTTATTATATACCAAAATACTAATAAAGGCAAATTTGCTCACTTTTTAGAATATTATTCTATTTCTTGTGAAGTAATCTTTCCTTTTGTGACATTATATAGTTTTCCAATTTTTTGTGTATTCCATACACTTTGCTCAATTCCAGTACAAGTAATTAATGTTTGAGTATTCTCCGTATACTTAAACAAATCTGCTTGCCTCTTTTCATCTAATTCTGATAGGACATCATCTAATAATAACACTGGATCTTCTCCAATATATTTTTTCATAATCTTTAATTCAGCTAATTTCATAGCTAAAACCACTGTTCTTTGTTGTCCTTGTGAACCATAAGTCTTTACTTCCATATCATTAATCAAAAACTTTAAGTCATCCCTATGAGGCCCTATGGATGTTGTTTGATAAAGTATATCCTTTTCTCTATACTTTATCATCTTATCCTTAAAGTCATGTGCCTCTATACTTGGCATATAGATAATTTCTAACTTCTCTTTTTTTCCTGATATATCACTATGAATTTCCCTGGCAATATTGTTTAATTCATCAATGAAAGCTGCTCTCTTTTCTATAATACTCTTGCCATATTCCTCTAGCTGCATATCCCATATGTCTAACATAGAATAATCCCTTTGATTTCTAAAGTCCTTAAGTACTAAATTACGTTGCTTTAATACTTTAGAATATTGTCTTAATGCATAATAATACATTTTATCAATTTGACATAACTCTATATCTAAAAATCGTCTTCTTTCCTTTGGGCTATTTTTAATCAACTGCAAATCCTCAGGTGAAAACATTACAATGTTGAGTGCTCCAAATAACTCTCCTAATCTCCCAATAGGTAATTTATTAATCAATGCAGACTTAGATTTTTGGGATAAATGAAAATCAATTGTATCCTCTACATGCTTTTTTTGTACTTTCAGTTTTACGTGTGCACATTCCTGATTCCAACGTATAATTTCCTTTTCCTTATGAGTTCTATGAGATCTAGCTGTGGCACATAAATAAATTGATTCTAATATATTCGTTTTGCCTTGTGCATTATCCCCTCTAAAAATATTGATTCCATTATCTAATAGAATATCTAAATTTGAATAACTTCTAAAATCTTGTAAAGATAGCTCCTTAATATACATAGCGCTCTCCTTTACCTTATTTTACTTTATAGCACTCCCCATCAAATTCTACTTCATCGCCTGTTCTAATTTTCTTACCACGTTGGGTGCAGATTTCACCATTTACTAATACCAATTCTTGAGCAATAAGCATTTTGGCTTCTCCACCTGTTTGTACCATAGAAGCAAACTTCATTAATTGCTCTAACTTAATAAATTCTGTTTCAATTTTTATTTCTTTCATATCTTTATAGTCTCCTTTGTTTGTATAGTATATTGTATACAAAATACTAATTAAGAAATCGCCCTATTATTCATTACATGAATTGTAGAGCGATTATCCATATAAAGTTATATTTATGAATTTACCCTAATAGGCAAAATTAAATATTTGTATTGATCTCCTTCCTCAGGATTAATAATGCATGGGGTAAGTGCAGAAATAAATTGAATATACACCTTATCATCATCAATTACACGAAGTGCATCAATTAAATACTTAGGGTTAAATGCTATAACTATTTCTTTTCCCTCAAGGACAACATCCAGTTCTTCTCTTGATGTACCTAATTCAGCATTTGAAGTAATAATCATCTTATCTCCATCTATTTCTACACGAATAGGATTTTTCTTTCCCTCTCTAGAAATAAGGGCTGCACGCTCAATACTCATTAAAAAGTTTTTACGATCAACTAATATCTTTGTTTCATAATCTGATGAGAATACTTGTTCATATCTTAAGAAGTCCCCTTCAAGAAGACGAGAAACAACTTTACTATCCCCTAGGTCAAATAAAACATGCTTATCACTAAAGTATATATTGACTTTTTGATTCTCTTCACTAGATAAAATTTTATTTATTTCACCTAATGTCCGTCCTGGAATGACAACTTCAATATCATCATTTTCATTTGATAACTCCATTTTTCTATATGAAATTCGGTAACCATCTACAGCTACCATATTTAAGCTATTATTTTTAACTTGTAACATTTCCCCTGTAAGGATAGGTCTAGTTTCATCTTGAGCAACAGAAAAAATAGTTTGTCGAATCATTTCTTTTAAGTCTGTTTGATTAATTGTACAGGCATTTACTTTATCTACATTAGGAAGAGCAGGAAAGTCTTGACCAGACTGTCCTGATATTTGGAATTTAGATTTTTCACTTACAATACTAGTCGTATAGTTTTGATCTGTAGATATTTCAATGATTTCACCTGGCATTCTTCTTATGATTTCTGAAAATATTTTAGCTTCAAGTGCTATGCAGCCTTCATTTAAGACATCAGCATCAATTGTGCTTTCAATTCCAAGTTCTAAGTTGTTTCCAACTAGTATAAGTTTGTTATCTGTAGCCGTTAAGAGGATACATTCAAGGATAGGCATCGTTGTTTTAGTTGAACATGCCTTAAGGACAGTATTAATACTATTAAGCAAAAGATCTTGCCTACAATAGATATGCATGTGGATATCTCCTTTCAATAAAAAACAATACAATAATAATAGATATTTTAACAATAATAGTAGTAGGGCATGTTAGTAATGTGGATAAGTACTTAAAGCCCTTATGATTATTGAAAAAAAGGATGTTTATACACATGTGGATGACTTGAAGTTTTTCTTTAAGCTTATCCACATAATTAACATTACAAAAAATTCCCTTAAAATAATCCACAAAACATTCACGTAAAGTACACAGGGATACCCACAACATTATTTAGAAGTAATTTTGGATTCTAATTCATTGAGCATTTGAGTAAGTTCAATGTCTGTTTGTAATTCTCGTGAAATTTTGTCAAAACCGTGGATGATAGTAGTATGATCACGACCACCAAATTTCTCACCTATTTTAGGTAATGAAAGATCTGTAAGCTTTCTGCAAAGATACATAGCTATTTGTCTAGGATAAGCAATATTCCTTGTTCTTTTAGAGGATTTTAACTCTTCTGGTTTAAGATGAAAGTAATTTGCTACAACATCAAGAATATATTCAGCAGTAATTACTTTTGGCTTGTCCTTTGAGATGAGATCTTTAAGTGCTTCATTAGCTAATTCAACAGTAATAGGTTTATTAGTTAATGAAGAAAAAGCAAGAATTCTATTAAGTGCCCCCTCAAGTTCACGAATATTAGAAATGACTGTTTTTGCAATAAATAAAAGGACATCCTCAGGAACAGAAAGATTTTCAATTTCTGCTTTCTTGCGTAAAATGGCAATTCTAGTTTCTAAATCTGGACTTTGAATATCAGCAATGAGACCCCATTCAAATCTAGAACGTAGACGTTCTTCAAGGGTTTCAATTTCTTTAGGTGGTCTATCACTACAAATAATAATTTGTTTATTAGCTTCATATAGTGCATTAAAAGTATGGAAGAATTCTTCTTGAGTACGCTCTTTGCCTGTAATGAATTGAATATCATCGATTAAGAGTACATCAATGTTTCTATATTTATTACGAAAGCTTTCATTTTTATCATCACGAATAGAATTAATAAGTTCGTTTGTAAATTTTTCTGATGAAGCATAAATAACCTTTGCACTAGGATTTTGATCAAGAATATAGTGAGCTATAGAATGCATAAGGTGAGTTTTTCCGAGACCAACACCACCATATAAAAATAGAGGATTGTAAGCACGAGCTGGGGCCTCAGCAACAGCTAATGCAGCAGCGTGAGCCATACGATTACTATTTCCTACTACGAAACTATCAAAAACATAACGAGGATTTAAATTACTAGGGTAATTTAATGGATCTTGAATTTGTTCGTTTTTCTTTGTATTTTTTGGGGTTAAATTACTTTGTTCATTGGGTAATATAAATTTAATGGCATATTCCTTATTTAATACTTGAAGAGCACTATTTCTAATAAGTTCTAGGTAACGTGTATTAAGAATTTCTTTAGTAAATTCATTTTTTACGCTAACAACAAGTTCTGTTTCTTCAATATCAATTAGTTCCGTGTCTTTAAACCAAGTATTGAAGCTGACACTTGACGTCTCAAGTTCAATTATACTAAGGATTGCTTCCCAATGTTTTTGATACAGTGGTGACATATATAATCCTCCTAGTTTGGTGATTTATACACATGTTATTAAAGTGTTGTCAACATGTGTATAAAATAATCAACATATATAATAAAAAATATAAATTAAGAGATACATAATTTTATAGTAAACAATATGTGGATAAAGTTATACAGATAAGTTTATTACAAAAAATAGGTATAAAAAAGCAAAAAAAAAGAAAAAATATAAGTTATGCACAAATTTATCAACAGAATGTGAATAACTTAAAGTAATGAACAACTTATCTACAGGTAGTTTAATAATATCAAATTACCTGTGGAAAAGCAACTGTTGTGGAAAAATATCCACAGGTAATTTGGATGAAAAAGTTGTGGATATTTTAAGGCTTATCATAAAAAAATGCATATAAATATAATAAGGAAGATATGAAATAGGACATATAAAAGTGAGGTATACCAGGATAACATATTAAGCAAACGATTTATTAAGAGAGAAAATGGAGATAATATAAATAGCTTATATGGGCAAATAAACATATATAATGAAGATATAGCAAAAATATACGAATAATGACCGAAGTAGTTACCATTATTTGTAGAGAGAAACTAGGAGACAAGGCTTGACTAGAAATTATAAATCTTCTATACTAACACTAGTGCTTATTTATACTTTATAAGTGTATTATTTTATTTATTGGTGTGGATAAATATTTATATTTATCAATTGTGTGCATATTGTGTGTTATCTTATCCAGAAAAGGAGGCTACTCACAATGAAAATGACTTATCAACCAAAGAAACGTCAAAGAAGTAAAGAACATGGTTTTCGTAAAAGAATGAGAACTAAAAATGGTAGAGCGGTACTCGCTAGAAGAAGAGCAAAAGGTAGAAAAAAATTAACAGCATAAAACAAGGCCGCTATTGTGGCCTTGTTTTGCTATAAAATTTAGGAGTTCTAGTATGAAGTATGCAGAGTCACTTAAAAAGAACTATGAATTTCGTATAGTTTATAGAAAGGGTAAGTCCCTTGCAAATAAATATTTAGTTGTGTATAAATATAGAAATAATAAGGCTAATAATAGAATAGGAATTTCTGTTAGCAAAAAAGTCGGAAATAGTGTTGTTCGAAGTAGAGTAACAAGACTTATTAGAGAAAGTTATAGATTGAATGAAGAGTTCATAGAAAAAGAAGGCTGGGACTTTGTTGTTATAGCAAGAAGCATAGCAAACAATGCTTCATATGAAGAGATTTCAACATCATTAATAAATTTATTAAAACAACATAATGTTTGGATATAATATTTTTGGTGATTTTTATAAATAATTACAGCTACAGAAAGGATCAGACTAATGAAAGATCTTCCTAAAAAGGTAGCATTAGTACTTATTAGATTTTATCAAAGGGGAATATCACCCATGCTTGGAGGACATTGTAGGTTTACTCCAACGTGTTCACAATATACTTATGAAGCTATTCAGATTCATGGCTTTCTGAAGGGAACGTTTCTTGGGGCAAAAAGGATTTTAAAATGCCATCCATTTCATCCTATAGCATATGATCCCGTACCAGAAAAAAAAGTTAGAAATAGCAAGAAAAATAAATAGGAGGAATAAGATGGGAATTATTAATAACATTTTTGGTGTTATACTTAATGTAATTTTTGAAGGGGTAATTATGCTTACACCTGTTGCAGCATTAGGCATATCAATTATTGTCTTTACCCTTGTAGCACGTATCCTATTAACACCACTTCAATTATCATCTCAACGAACATCTAGAGGGATGAGTAAAATCCAACCAGAATTAAACAAAATTCAAGAGAAATATAAAGGTAAAAGCGATCAAGAATCTCAATTAAAGCAAAGTCAAGAGATGCAAGCTTTATATAAAAAATATAAGATTAATCCATTTGCAGGTTGTTTGCCACTTATTATTCAATTTCCATTAATTATGGGTTTATTTAATGTATTAAGGGCTCCAGCAAATTATATTAAATCATTAGGTGCTGAATATAGTAGTATAGCTACAACTATTATTGAAAAGGTATCTAATTATCAAGAGTTATTAAAGCCATATCAATCAGGAATTGAAACATCAACTAGATTAAGTTATGATTTGGCTAATAACACTAGTTTAGGACAATATTTAAGTCATTTAACAACTGGGCAATGGACAGAGTTTATTAGCAAGGTTGATCCCAACGTAGTTGAGTCTATTAATAGTGTGTTAGTTAAAAAAAATGAATATGAAACATTTTTAGGTTTTAGTGTAGTAGATACACCAAGTGGTTTAATGAGCACACAATGGTGGGCAATTCTTATTCCTATTATTGCAGGTGCATCAACCTATATTTTTACTAAATTAACAATGGCATCTAATGGTCAAGTACAATCAGCTGCTAAAGATGGACAAGCTAATCCTGCAGACTCAATGATGAAGACAATGAATATTGTAATGCCAATTATGACGGGTGCATTTGCCTATACTATGCCAATTGGTTTAGCATTATATTGGATAGCAGGTAACGTTATTATGCTTGTTCAACAAAAACTAGTTAATAAGATGCTCGAAAAACAAGATGCAAAACTCGATGCTATACTTCAAAAAGAACGTGAAGAAGCTAGAAAAAATAATAAGACAACAACTAAAAAAGTAATGAAGAAAGTACCTATCCAAAAGAAACCAGAAGAAGTAGCAACCGAAGCGCCAAAAACCTATACAAAAAAGGTAATAAAGAAGGTACCTGTTCAAAAAAAATCTGAAGAGTAAGGCCAAGAGAGTGTATTAACAAAACCGATAAACTTATAAAAGGTTGGGGGTATGAATATGAGGTCTATTGAAAAAGTTGGAAGAACAGTTGATGATGCCATAACAGAAGCATTAATTGAATTGGGCGCAAGTACTGATGAAGTTGAAATTGAAGTTATTTCTAAAGGTTCAAAGGGATTACTTGGATTTGGGGCAAAAGAAGCTAAGGTTCGAGTAACACTTAAAGAGGTTGAAGAACCAATTCAAGTTGAAGAAATTAAAGAAGTTATTTCAGAAGAAATTAGTATTCAAGAATCAAATGAGCAAGTAATTGATTCAGAAGATCGTGTAGTTGCTTCAAAAGAAGAAATTGAAGATATTATTAATAATGCTAAGGAATTTTTAAATAAGTTATTAAAACAAATGGATATTGAATGTGAAATTCATTCAGAAGTTATAAATAATAATCGTGTTAGTATTAATTTAGAAGGCAAAAATATGGGTATAATAATTGGAAAAAGAGGAGAAACTTTAGATGCCATACAATACCTAGTAAATATTGTTGCTAATAAACAGCGTAAAGAATATATCAAAATTATGCTAGACACTGAAAATTATCGTGCTAGAAGAGAAGAGACACTTAAAAGATTAGCATTTAAACTTAGCAAAAAGGTTCAAAAATCTAAAAAACCGATTATTTTAGAACCAATGAATCCATATGATAGAAGAATTATTCATTCTGCCCTTCAAGATAGTAAATTTGTAAAAACTCATAGTGAGGGAAAAGAACCATTTAGAAAAGTTGTTATTACACCAAGTTATCACAATAGATCATACAAGTAAAACCAGTTTTATACTGGTTTTTTTTTTAGAAAGGATGAAGTAAATGTTATTTGAAGATACTATTGCAGCAATATCTACGCCAATTGGGATTGGTGGCATAGGAATTATTAGGGTAAGTGGTAAAGAAGCGATTAGTATCGTTAATAAAATCTTTAGGGCAGCTAACAAAAAATCTCTTTATGAGGTGGATTCTCATACAATTACCTATGGACATATTGTAAGTCAAAGTGGTAAAGTGCTAGATGAGGTACTCATCATGTTAATGAAAGGGCCTAAAACTTTTACAAGAGAAGATGTTATAGAGATTAATTGTCATGGAGGGCCTATACCATTAAATGCTGTTTTGATGGAAACCATTAATGCAGGAGCAAGACTCGCAGAAAATGGTGAATTTACAAAGCGTGCTTTTTTAAATGGACGTATAGATTTAGCTCAAGTAGAAGCCATTATGGATATTATTGAATCTAAAACAGAGTTATCTTTATCACAGGCTGTTGGGCAATTAGAAGGAAACTTGTCTAATAAGATTAAAGAATATCAAGATATATTAATGCAGATTATCGCAAGAATAGAAGTATCAATAGACTATCCTGAATATGATGATGACGAACCTATTACTAATGATTTCGAATCAGAGTTAAGAGAATTATTAAAGGAACTTAATGAATTATTGAGAACTGCTGATACAGGCAAGATGATAAGAGATGGTGTAAAAACGGCTATTGTTGGAAGGCCTAATGTAGGGAAATCATCTTTGTTAAATGCGTTATTAGAAGAAAATAAAGCAATTGTAACAGATATACCAGGGACAACTAGAGATGTTGTAGAAGCCTATTTGAATATTGATGGTATACCATTCCAATTATTAGATACGGCAGGAATTAGAGAAACAGAAGATATTGTTGAACAAATAGGTGTAGAGCGTTCTAAACATTCCATTGAAGAAGCTGATTTAGTCTTAGTATTAATTGATGCACATGAAGGACTTTTGGAAAAAGATAAAGAAATTCTTGAAGAAGTACGTGGAAAACATGTTATTTATGTACTCAATAAAACAGATTTAGAAAGTGCTATTTCCACGGAAATAATAAAACAATATTTTAGTAATGGTAAGCTTGTTCATATTTCAGCTAAAGAACAAGAAGGTTTGAAGGAACTTAGAAACGCCATGAAAGAAGTTGTATTGAAAGGTAATGCAACAGTTAGTAATCAAGCTACTATTTCAAATCAAAGACAAAAACAAGCACTTATTAATGCGATTAAGAGTCTTGATAAAGTAATCGAAGCTATTGAAATAGGGTTACCTGAGGATTGCTTAGCTATAGATTTACATGATGCCTTTGGGCATTTAGGGATGATAGTGGGTGAATCTTTAAAAGAAGAGATTATCAATCAATTATTTAGCAGATTTTGCTTAGGAAAGTAGGAGAGAGAAAATGTATAATGCAGACAAGATTGATATTGCCATAATTGGTGGCGGTCATGCAGGATGTGAGGCGGCTTTAGCGGCAGCCCGTATGGGTAACAAGACCATTATGTTTACGATGTCATTAGATAGCATTGGGATGATGCCTTGTAATCCTAATGTAGGTGGCACTTCAAAAGGGCATTTAGTACGTGAAATAGATGCTTTAGGTGGAGAAATGGGTAAAAACATTGATAGAACGTTTATTCAATCAAGAATGCTAAATACGGCAAAGGGCCCAGCTGTACATTCATTAAGAGCTCAAGCTGATAAAGTAAGATATAGTCATGAAATGAAGAGAATTCTTGAGAAAACTGATAATCTAACCATTAAGCAGCAAGAAGTAGTAGATATTCAAGTAGAAGATGGTAAGGTAAAGGGCGTTGTGACTAACACAGGTGCAATCTATGAATGTAAGGCTATTGTATTAGCAGGTGGCACATATATTCGTTCAAGATGTCTTACAGGTGAATGTATAGAATATACTGGCCCCAATGGGCTAAAAACATCTAATAAACTGAGTGAAGCATTAAAGGCAATTAATATAGAACTTAGAAGATTTAAAACGGGAACCCCAGCTCGTGTAGATGCTAGAACCATTGATTTTTCAAAAATGGAACCTCAGTATGGGGATGAACGTATAGTTCCTTTTTCTTTTGAAAATAAAGAAGAGGATATTAAGAGAGAGCAATTCCCTTGTTATTTAACTTATACAAATGAGAGAACACATCAGATTATTAGAGACAATCTTCATAGATCACCTATGTATTCTGGAGTGATAGAAGGAACAGGACCAAGATACTGTCCATCTATTGAAGATAAAGTCGTTCGATTTGCTGATAAAGAAAGACATCAAGTATTTATTGAACCAGAAGGTGAAAACACAACTGAAATGTATGTACAAGGCATGAGTTCATCTTTACCAGAAGAAGTGCAATTGCAAATGTTACGTACTCTTCCAGGATTAGAAAATGTAGTCGTAATGAGAACTGGATATGCTATTGAGTATGATTGCATTAATCCATTACAGCTTAAACATTCACTTGAAATGAAAAATATTGAAGGTTTCTTTAGTGCAGGACAAATGAATGGTAGCTCTGGATATGAAGAAGCAGCAGCTCAAGGGTTAATTGCAGGTATCAATGCAGCATTAAAAGTTCAAGGTAGAGAGCCAATGATTGTAGACCGTTCAGAAGGTTATGTAGGGGTATTAATTGATGATTTAGTAACTAAAGGAACTAAAGAACCTTATCGTATGATGACATCAAGAGCAGAGTATAGATTATTACTACGTCAAGATAATGCAGATTTGAGACTAACTGAAAAAGGTTATAAAGCAGGCCTAGTTCCAGAAGAAAGATATCAAAGGTTCCTAGCTAAAAGACAAGCTATTCAAGATGAAATGGAAAGACTAAAACATGTATATGTTGGAACAAGTGAAAAAGTACAAGCTATTCTTGAAGCTAAAGGAAGCACCTTATTAAAATCAGGAATTGCCTTAGCAGAACTTTTAAAGAGACCTGAAATGGAATATCATGATTTTGATGAAGTAGATACCCAAAGACCAACATTAACAGAAGATGTTATTCAGCAAGTTATGATTGAACTAAGGTATGAAGGCTATATTAAGCGTCAGAAACAACAAGTAGAGCAATTTAAACGTCTTGAAAAGAGATTAATTCCTGAAGATATCGATTATAATGAAGTACCTAGTTTAAGACTTGAAGCTAAACAAAAACTTGAACAAGTAAGACCTATCTCTATGGGGCAAGCTTCAAGAATTTCAGGTGTTTCTCCAGCTGATATTTCCATGCTATTAGTTTATCTTGAGCAAAGAAATAGAAGTATCAACAATGAAGCCAAAAAGGAAGAGGAAAATTAATGAGAGATTTATTAGTTAATGGCGCAAAAGAGCTAGGAATAGACCTTTCAGAGCAGCAAGTTGAGCAGTTTATGAGATATAAAACACTTTTACAAGAGTGGAATGAAAAAATGAATCTTACTGCTATTACAGAAGATCAAGAGATTATAACAAAGCACTTTCTAGATTGCATGACTATCAATAAAGCGATTGGAATGAATGACCAAAAGACTGTTATTGATGTAGGAACAGGAGCAGGATTTCCAGGTTTAGTAATAAAAATTGCCTTTCCACATTTAGAAGTAACTTTAGTTGATGCACTTAAAAAGAGATTAAATTTCCTTGAAGCAGTTATTGATGAGTTAGGATTAAAGGATATTAAATGTGTACATTCCAGGGCAGAGGACTTGGGAAAAAATAAAGCTTATCGTGAAGGGTATGATATTTGTGCATCAAGAGCAGTAGCTAACTTAGCGGTACTAAGTGAATATACCTTACCCTTTGTTAAGGTGAATGGATATTTAATTGCCTTGAAAGGACAAAAATTAGATGAAGAATTAGAACAAGGCAAAAAGGCTATTGAAATTTTAGGTGGAAAATTAGAAGAAGTTGTTCATACTGGAGTTCCATTTACTGATTTAGATCATAAGATTGCAAAGATTAAAAAGGTAAAGCCAACCGCAGCTAGATATCCAAGAAAAGCTGGTGAACCTACAAAAAATCCGTTAGGGATAGTATAGGTGTTATAAATAAGTGGTTAGAATATGATACGTATTCTGACCACTTTTATATTGAATGAGTTAAATTGCACTAGTGTAATAGAATGATATTTATGATGTGCACAAATCCTATTGTATCCTGTTGATAATAGAATTTAAGAAGTTTAATGCAATTATCCACAGATGGTAAATAAAAAAATAACATAATAGGGCTGTGAATAAATTCATAATCAGATGACAAGTTAAGTTATCCACAATGATAATTATTTAAAATACTGCATTTAGTAGTAAATGTCTAAATAGAGTGAGAAGCAAATTAATTGCTCTAATTATAGCTTTTATAGGAAAAATATGTTATACTGATTGGTAGCAAATTCGTTATTTAGAGGGGAGCATGTATTAATGCAAAAAGATTTAAAAATAGAAAACATTGCAGTAGATAGAGTTATGCCAAATCCGTATCAACCAAGAAAAGTATTTTCAGATGCTGCTCTACAAGAACTTGCAAATTCTATTTTAGAACATGGACTAATGCAACCTATTACAGTAAGGATGATAGGCGATTCTTACGAGTTGATTGCTGGTGAAAGGAGACTGAAAGCAACTAAATTAGCAGGCATCAGTACAATCCCAGCGGTTATAGTAGAAGTAACAACAAAAGATAGTGCTGTGTTAGCACTTATTGAAAATCTTCAAAGAGAAAATTTAAACTTTCTTGAAGAAAGTCAAGCTTATGAAGCAATTATGAAAGACTACGGATATACACAACAGGAGTTAGCGAATACACTTGGGAAAAGTCAATCGACAATTGCTAATAAATTAAGGATACTTAAATTAACGCCTAAGGTGCAAGATTTGCTAGTGGAAAATAATTTAACGGAACGTCATGCAAGAGCATTATTAAAGCTACCAAGTGAAGAACATCAAGTTGCGATTCTTGAAAAGGTTATTAGGCAAGAGCTTAATGTAAAAAGAACGGAACAGCTTGTAGAACAAATGCTAGTTGATATTACTAAAGAAGAAATGATTAAGCATAAAGCTAATCAAAAAGTAAAAACATACATTCGAGATATGAGATTGGTCACCAATACTATTACTGAAGCTGTTAATTTAATACAGAAGGCTGGAATTGATGCTAAGTATACTATGAAAGAACATGCTGATAGTTATGAGATTCGTATAAAGATACCAACTAATAAATAAAGGTAAAATTAAAGATAGGGTGAATAAGCTTAGTATGTATGAAAAGTGCTAAGCTTTTTTATTTTAATTAACTTTTCAAATAAATGCTATTTATAGGTATATTAGTTTATCGAAATGGAAATTAGAAAAATAGGGATAAATTTTATTTGTATAATAACAAGCTTGATATAATGTTGAGATTTAGATAAAATAAAATAATACATTGTGGTCGAAGGAGAAATGAAAAATGAAGGATTTTAAATTAGAAGTTGCCAAGCTTTTAAATAGTAAAGTTAACGATTTATCAATTGATGAGATCTATAATATGATTGAAGTACCATCTAATAGTGAAATGGGTGATTATGCATTTCCGTGTTTTAAATTAGCTAAAGTGTTAAGAAAAGCACCGTCTATGATCGCAAAAGAAATTGTTGAAGCATTAGAGAAAGTTGATTTTATTGATAAAGCAGAGAATGTTAATGCCTATATTAATTTTTTCTTAAATAAGGCAGTTTATGTAAAAGAAGTATTAGAAGCAGTATTACAAGAAAAAGAGAATTATGGAATAGAAGTAAACAAGAATAAAGGAAATATTGTTATTGATTATTCTTCTCCTAATATTGCAAAACCATTCCATGTAGGGCATCTTCGTCCCACAGTAATTGGAAATAGCTTATATCAATTATATAGTGCATTAGGGTACAATTGTATAGGAATTAATCACTTAGGAGACTGGGGAACTCAATTTGGTAAATTAATTGTTGCATACAAGAAATATTCTAGTCAACAAAAGGTTGAGGAAGAAGGTATTTCAGAATTATTAAGAATTTATGTATTATTCCATGATGAAGCTAAAATACATCCAGAGATGGATCAAGAAGCACGTGATTATTTCACTAAGATGGAAAAAGGTGATCAAGAAGCACTTGCATTGTGGAGATGGTTTAAGGAAGTTAGCTTAAAAGAGTTTGAACGTGTATATAAAATGTTAGGTGTTAAATTTGATAGTTATAATGGTGAAGCATTTTATAATGATAAAATGGCAGCTGTTATTAAAGAATTAGAAGATAAAGGATTAATTGAAGTTGATGAGGGTGCTAAACTTGTACGTTTAGAAGAAGAAAATATGGCACCATGTTTAATTACTAAAAAGGATGGTAGTTCATTATATGCTACTCGTGACATTACTGCAGCAGAGTATCGTAAGAAAACATATGATTTTAAAAAATGTATTTACGTAACTGCTGTACAGCAAAATCTCCATTTTGCTCAGTGGTTTAAAGTAATTGAGAAAATGGGATATGAATGGGCAAAAGATTTAGTACACGTTTCTTTTGGTATGGTAAGCATGGAAGGCGGGGAAAAACTTTCAACTAGAAATGGAAATGTTATTTTCCTTGAAGATATATTAAAAGAAGCTGTAGAAAAAACTAAAAAGATCATCGAAGAAAAAAATCCAAACTTAGAAAACAAAGATGAAGTCGCAAGGCAAGTAGGAATTGGAGCAGTTATCTTTGATGATATGTATAATAACATTATTAAAGATATTCAATTCTCATGGGATAGAGTACTTGATTTTCAAGGTGAAACAGGACCATATGTACAATATACTCATGCAAGAGCATGCAGTTTATTGAAAAAAGCTGGGTTAGATCTTAATAGTCTTCCAAACTTTGATATTGATGAGAAAACTATTTCTGATGACGTTGTGCTAACTGTAGCTAAGGAATTAGCTTCATTTAAGAATGTCATAAAACTTGCTGCTAACAATTATGAACCATCATATATTGCTAGATATGCTGTTGACTTAGCTCAAGCATTTAATAAATTCTATAATGAATGTCCGATATTAGTAGATGATGAGAAGGTTAAATTATCAAGATTAGCAGTGGTTGC
Source organism: uncultured Cellulosilyticum sp. (assembly GCA_934725855.1). Lineage (GTDB taxonomy): Bacteria > Bacillota > Clostridia > Lachnospirales > Cellulosilyticaceae > Cellulosilyticum. The sequence goes on from CAKVCL010000019.1 coordinate 21,043, forward strand.
TGCAACTAAGTTTACTTTAAAGAATGCACTGGCTTTATTAGGAATTATGGCACCAGAACAAATGTAATAGATTTAAATATTAAGGTGGCTATTAGCAAAAAATAGAAATTTCGGCTAATAGCCACCTCTTTTCTGTTAAATTAGTTTTTTATAGTCAATTAATATGGCGGATTATAGATTAAAATGTTCCACGTGGAACATTTTAGAATAAATATGTGTTTAGTTAGCTGAAAAATAGTTACGAATTATTTAATAACAAAATGGGATATGGTATACTAAATTTTAGATATAGCACACAGTAAGAAAAGGAGAATGTTATGGGTAAAATTATTGCAGTAGTTAACCAAAAGGGTGGTGTAGGTAAGACGACTACAGTTGTAAATTTATCAGCTGCATTAGTTGAAAAGGAATATAAGGTATTAATTGTTGATATTGATCCACAGGGGAATGCAACAAGTGGGTGCGGTGTGTTGAAAAATCAAGTGAATGCAACAATATACGATGTTTTGGTAAATAAAACTGACATTAATGAAGCAATAGTAAATGCAGAACATGACAAACTAGATATAGTTCCTTCTAATATGAACTTAGCAGGCACAGAAGTAGAACTTGTTAATACAAAGCAACGAGAGTTTATATTAAAGAATCAATTAAATACAATAATAGATAAGTATGATTATGTATTTATAGATTGCCCACCAGCAGTTAATATATTGACGATTAATGCTTTGACGGCTGCTGATTCTGTACTTATTCCAATGCAATGTGAGTATTATGCCCTAGAAGGATTATCACAATTAGTTCAGACTATTGGTTTAGTGAAAAAGAACACAAATAAAAATTTAGTATTAGAAGGTATACTATTTACAATGTATGATAACAGAACAAACTTATCAGCTCAGGTTGTTAAAGAAGTGAAAACTCATTTTGATAGCACTGTATATAACACAAAGATTACTCGAAGTGTTAGACTTAGTGAAGCACCAAGTTTTGGAATGTCTTGTCTAAAATATGATTCAAGAGCTAAAGGCTCACAACAATATAGAGAATTGGCTAAGGAGTTTATAGAAAGGAACAAATAGAATGAAACAACAAAGAGGGTTAGGACGAGGATTAAATGCACTCTTATCCGATGAAGTACTAAATGGAACAGAAGAGAAACAAGATGTAATCAAAAAAATAGATATAAATGATATCGAACCAAATAAAAAACAACCAAGAAAAAGCTTTGATGAAGAAGAACTTAATGATTTAAGCAAATCTATTTTAGAACATGGAATCATACAACCATTAGTAGTAAGAGAGATAAATGGTAAATATGAGATTGTAGCAGGAGAGAGAAGGTATCGTGCAGCTAGGTTAGCTGGAATAAATGAAATACCTGTTATTGTAAAGAATTTTTCAGATCAACAAACATTAGAGGTTGCGTTAGTAGAAAATATTCAAAGGGAAGACCTCAACCCTATGGAATTAGCTTGTGCGTATAGTTTATTAATGGAAAGATTTGATTTAAATCAAGAAGAAGTAGCAGACAAAGTTGGAAAAAGTAGACCTTCTGTTGCTAATATATTAAGGCTATTAAAATTGCATCCTTATGTACAAGAAAAATTGAGAGAAAATGAAATAACATTTGGACATGCCAGGGCATTACTTAGTGTTAAAGAAAGTAAGGTTCAAAAAGAATTGACAGATATGATTGTTGAAAAACAATTAAGTGTACGTGATGTTGAAAAATATATACAGATGCTAAGTAAGAAGGCTGATGAAAGTAAGGAAAAAGGTGAAAAGCAAGCGTATAATCCATTTTATAGAGAAATACAAGAAAATTTACAGAAGTTGTTTGGAACTAAAGTTTCTATCTCAAAAGGCAGTAAAAAGGGTAAGATTGAAATCGAGTATTATTCAGATGATGAATTAGAGAGGATTATACAAATTATTAATATGAATAAATAATAAAAGGAAGATGAAGCGTATTATGGAACAAATTCAAATGCTATTAAATAACTATTTAATCTATGTTATAGCTAGCTTGTGCGTATTAATAATAGTATTATTTATTATGGTATGTGTGAGCCTATCAAAGGTAAAAAAACTAAAACAACGCTATGAAAAATTCATGGAAAAAGAAGACGTAAATTTAGAAGAGTTATTGGTTCAATATACCAAAAAATTAAATGTATTATTACAGAATGAAAAGGAAATGCAATCATCAATTGAGCATATGGAAGGAATAGTAAAAGATTGTGTTCAAAAGGTTGGTATAGTGAGATATCAAGCAATACCTAACATGGGAGCAGATTTATCATATACAGTTGCATTGCTAAATGAAGATAATGATGGAGTTGTATTTAATGGAATCTATGGTAGAGATGGTTGCTATACATATGCAAAACCAATTAAAGATGGAAAGTCAACTTATAACTTATCAGAAGAAGAAGAACAAGCAATAAGTCAAGCAATCAAAAAGGTGAGTGCGTCATAAAACGTACTCACCTTTTTGAGGTATTAAAATTAATTTAATAGGCCATGCTTATAGAGAATATATTGTTTATGAGACTATATCATCTAAAAGAGAACGAATATGTTCTAGCGACATATCCCAACCAATAGTATTAGGATTAATAACGATGCCTGAAAAACCCTTTTGTGATAAAACAAATTCCCAAAGCCATTTAGCAGGAACTTTAAAGGTATATACTAAATCAGTAGTAAAATTTCTTAATGAAGCATTATCAGTAAAAACAGGAAGATAAACTTCAAGATTATCTGTCGTAGAAATAAGAAGGGTTAGTGTATCATTAGTATGTAGAGTAATGCTATTTGGCATAGTCTGTGAGTCTGAAAGCTCATCTGGAAAGAAAGCAATAAGATAGTCCATTTCATTTAAGTGAGCAGCCAAAGCATCTTGCTTAGCTTCAGAAGTATTATCATTATAATAGTCTTTGAAAAGAGTAGTAAAAGTGGGATTGGTTAAAACTTCATTAACAATTAATTCAGTACTTAAGGAATGAGCGTTGTCTGGATTTTGCATTGGATTTAAAGAATAGAAATTATGCATAGGTACTTCCTCCATATTATCGATATATATAATCTATAATACCACTAATAAGTTATAAATGGAAATGAACAGATGACAAAGAGGAATAAAGATTAAATTATTTGGAAGCGTATTATGTTACAATCTTGTAGTGACGAAATACAGATATACGGGCATTGTAATAAAAGGGGAGATTTATTAATGAATTTAGATAAGGTAGCAATAGTATCAGATATTCATGCTAATATAAATGCACTATATACTTTTAGATGCTATCTAGATGAGCATAATGTAGAAATGGTATTAAATTTGGGAGATTTTATTAGCGGAGGGCCATGTTCTTGTGAGGTATTTGATTTAATAATGAAGGATAAGCGATTCGTTAATATTAGAGGATATGCAGAAGAAAGTATATTCAATAGTATAAAAAAGGATCAAGGAATAGGGGAAGGAAGATGGCTTAGAGATAGGTTAGGAGAAGAAAGGGTACAAGAATTAAGAAACCTGCCAAGTATTAAAAAGTTAGAGATTAATGGAAAGAAAATATTACTATGTCATCATAATGGATGGGCAGATATAGAGCAGATTATTGCACATACAAGTAATACAAAATACGAGAAATATGATTATATACTGTGTGGAGGAACACATTTACAAGAACTTTCACATTCAAAAAGGCACTATGCACATACTAATATTATTGATCCCGGTACATTAGGGAGTGGAAAGAATGAAAGATGTTATTTTGCAATAATAGATTTTACATTAAATGAGCCGGAAGTTAGATTTCACAATTGTAAGATAGACTTAAATAAGAATGAGCAGATTCAGAAAGTAGAAGAAATCAATCCGAAAAATATAATAAATGATCAAGATAACATCAATTTGAAAAATACTACTAAGGAATATGAAGAGTTAAAGGAAGTATATCTATATATACAAGGACCTAAACAAAATAAAGGTGGCATGATGTATATAGAAGATGAAGTTATTGAAAGGATCATACAAATAGGCATTAAACAATGTAAGTATATTACAATTGGCTGTTGGAGTAATGAACACGTTATTATTAGAGAAGTGCTATATTACTTGAAATGCAGAAAAATAAAGAAGTCAGAGAAAGATAATCAAGAGTGGTACATGGGTGAGATTACAGATGATGTTATTTATTTATTATCACAAAGACATAACACATTAGGAGGAGGATTAAAGTGGTTTGAAATATCCTTTCAAAATAGTATAGAAGATTTATCTCCTGTTTACAGTATTTTCAATTATGGTAAGAAAGGTTTTTTAAAGAGGCTATCAGAAAAAGAGTTATATAGTATAGAAAAAATGTTAGATAAGTATGATTTATTGTACACATTACCACAAGATGATCAAAAGTAGGTTATGGTTATTGCAAAGACTAGATTTCAAGGCTATACTAATAAATATACTGGTTGATGTAATGCAGAAGAGAGATAAGCAGGACTTATCCACCGAAGGAGTAACGCTCTCAGGTACTTTGTATTAAGTGTGACTGCATGACGGACAGTACTCTGGAGAGACTCGAGTTATGGGCGCCGAAGGGGCAAAGATTTATTGAATCTAATCTCTCAGGCAAAAGGACAGAGCATACATTTTTCTTAAATAAGGTGGCTTAGAAAATAATTCTATATTTTTATAATGAAACTATATATGGTTTGAAAAATATTATTAGGTGTATTACTGTAAGTGTAAAGCTGTATATAAGTTAGGCAAAAGGTATAAATGGAGAATTAGAAGTTGAAAAGGGCTTATTAAAGGAAATTTGTATTGAGTGTCCATAACAAAAGGTAACTCCTCTAAATTTAAATTCTATTAAATGAAGGGAGTATTTTTTTATGGAAGTTTTAGAACAAGTACTAAATAAGATTGATGATATTGTGTGGGGACCGATATTATTGGTACTATTAGTAGGAACAGGTATTATGCTTACAATTAGATTAAAAGGATTGCAATTTACAAAATTACCTACTGCCGTTAAATTAATTTTTCATGGTGAAAATAAAGGCAGCGGAGATATTAGTAGCTTTAGTGCTTTATGTACAGCACTTTCAGCCACAATAGGAACAGGTAATATCGTAGGTGTTGCAACAGCTATTGGAGCAGGGGGACCAGGAGCACTATTTTGGATGTGGATTGCAGCACTTTTTGGAATGGCAACAAAGTATGCAGAATGCTTATTAGCTAGAAAGTATCGCACAGTTGATGCAAATGGTCAAATTTCTGGTGGACCAATGTATTACATTGAAAATGGTTTAGGAAAGAAGTTTAAACCTTTAGCTACTATATTTGCGATATTTGGTATTTTAGTAGCCTTATTAGGAATTGGTACATTTACACAGGTTAACTCAATTGCAGGAAGTGTTCAAAATGTATTAAATGTAGATCCCAAAATTACAAGTGTTGTTGTTGGTTTATTAGTTGCAGCAGTTGTATTTGGTGGAATCAAAAGTATTTCTAAAGTAGCAGAAAAGGTTGTGCCTTTCATGGCTATTATATACATCGTTTTAACACTTATCATTATTATTGCTAATATTAGTAACCTTGGAAATGCATTAGCACAAATCTTTAAGGGTGCCTTTAAAGGTTCTGCAGCAGTTGGAGGATTTGCAGGTGCTACAATTGCTCAAGCTATTCAAAAAGGTATTGCCAGAGGGGTATTCTCAAATGAATCTGGACTTGGTAGTGCACCTATTGCAGCAGCAGCATCAAGAGCTGAGTTCCCAGCAGAACAAGGACTTATTTCAATGACAGGTACATTTATTGATACAATTATTATTTGTACATTAACTGGTTTAACGATCATTATTACTGGAACATGGAGTATGGAAGGGTTACAAGGTGCAGCAGTTACACAACAATCATTCCAAATGGTATTAGGTGGTATCGGCCCATATCTAATTATGATTTGCTTATCATTATTTGCATTTACTACAATTATTGGGTGGTGCTATTACGGAGAAAGATGTTTAGAGTATTTAGCAGGTGTAAAATATATTAAATACTATCGTGCATTATATGTAGTATTAGTATGCATTACTGGATTCCTTCAAATTCAAATGATCTGGACAATAGCAGATATCGTTAATGGACTCATGGCATTTCCAAACTTAATTGCTTTAATTGGTTTATCAGGTGTTGTTGTTAAAGAAACGAATCTTTATTTAGAGCATCTTGATAAACAAAAGAAATAGTTCATTAAGCTAAGAAGATTTTAATTGATAATAGAATAAGATTATTTACATAATAGAAATGAGCTTTATAGATTAAGTCAAGACTTAATCTATAAAGCTCATTTTTTAGTTAGATATATTATTTTTTGAAAATTGATTTAAATCTTTCCATAGCTTCTTTCGTGTTTTCATGAGTATTGAAGGCGGTTAATCGGAAGAAACCTTCTCCGTTATTACCAAAACCAGAACCAGGAGTACCTACTACTTCAATTTCTGTAAGAAGTTTATCGAAGAAATCCCATGATTTCATATTATTAGGACATTGTAACCAAATATAGGGAGAGTTTTTACCACCATAGTATGTGATGCCACATTCCTCCATAGCATTTGCAATAATTTTAGCATTCTCTGCATAGTAAGCAATGTTTTCTTTAACTTGTTTTTGACCTTCTTCGGAGAATACAGCAGCAGCGCCTTTTTGGATAATGTAAGAGACACCATTAAATTTAGTTGTTTGTCGTCTAAGCCATAATTTATTAATTGAAATGTCATTAGCTTCACAATCTATGCCCATTAATGCTTTAGGCACAATGGTATAGCCACAACGTGTACCTGTGAAACCAGCTGTTTTAGAGAGACTACAAAATTCAATAGCGCATTCTTTAGCACCTTCAATTTCAAAGATACTTCTTGGACAATCATCTGTAATGAAGCATTCATAAGCAGCATCATAAAGGATGATTGCGTGATTTGCTTTAGCATATTTAACCCATGTTTTAAGTTGTTCTCTATTGTAGGCGGCACCAGTTGGGTTATTAGGTGAACAAAGATAAATAATATCTGGGCAAGTATCCTCATTTGTTGGAGGAAGAGGTAAAAAGTCATTAGAACTATTTGAATCTAAGTAAATGATATCACGGCCAGACATAACATTGGTGTCTACATATACGGGATAGACTGGGTCTGGAATCATAATAATATTTTCACTACCAAAGATGTCTGTGATATTACCTACATCACTTTTAGCTCCATCACTAATAAAAATTTCATCTGTATCAAGTTCAACACCCATCTTTTTATAGTAACCTTGTACGGCTTCATGCAAAAAGCTATAACCTTGTTCTGGACCATATCCATGGAAAGTAGCTGCCTCACCCATTTCACCAACGGCAGTATGCATTGCATCAGTAACTGCCTTAACAAGTGGGCGGGTGACATCACCAATCCCCATACGAATAATTTTATTATCTGGATGGGTAGCAATATAGTCGTTAACTTTGTGAGCAATCGTAGAGAATAAATAACTGTCTTGAAGTTCTAAGTAATTATCATTAATAAATGCCATTTTTTAAGCCTCCTTATATTCAATCGTACCATCAAAAACTTTAGTAGCTGGTCCTTTCATAAGAACCGTGCCATCTTGTTCGTATGTAATTTTCAAATCACCACCACGTAGTTGAACGGTAATTTCTTCACCTTGTTTGCAATATCCATTAAGAACACTGGAAACTGCAACTGCACAAGCACCTGTTCCACAAGCCCATGTTTCACCAGAACCACGTTCCCATACACGCATTTTTACCGTATGATCATTGATAATTTGTACAAATTCTGCATTGATTCTCTCAGGAAAGAGAGGATTAAATTCAAACTTAGGTCCGATTGTTTCAAGTGGTAGATGATCTACATCATCACAATAAATCACAGCGTGGGGATTGCCCATAGATACGCAAGTTACTTCATAAGTTTTATCATCAATAGTCATAGGTTGTTTGATAAATCGCTCTAAGTCTGATAATACGGGAATTTCTTTTGGGACAAGGATGGCTTTACCCATATTAACTTCTACAGATATAACCATGCCATCTTCTACATTGAGTTTGAGATATTTAATACCGCTTAATGTTTCAAGGGTAATATTTGTTTTAGTAGTGTAACCTGCTTCATAAACAAATTTACCGATGCATCTTGTAGCATTGCCACACATCTTTCCTTCAGAACCGTCTGCATTAAACATACGCATTCTAAAGTCTGCTTTTTCAGATGGCAAAATCATGACAAGTCCATCCCCGCCAATGCCAAAATGTCTATCACTAATAAATTTAGAAAAGGCATTAGGATTTGGAATCTTTTCTTTAAAGCCATCAACGTACACATAGTCATTACCAATACCATGCATTTTAGTAAAATTAACTTTCATAGTTTCACACCCCTAAATTATACTTCGTAAGTTTTTAGAATATTATCTGCTATGACTCTAGGAGAGACCCTAAGGTCCATAGCTTGCTTTTGGATATACCTATGAGCTTGGCTTTCATCAAGACCTAAGTATTTAACAAGAGAGAATTTGGCACGTTCAATGACCTTAACATCGTCTACTTTACGTTTTAGTGCTTTATTTTGTTCTCGTAAGGTTGAAATAACCTGTTTGGAATTTAGAACAAATGGAATGGATTGCAATAATACTTGTCTATTAATGGGTTTCCCAATAATAAAAGCACCTGTAATAGAAATCTTGTCTTGAACTTGTTCTGTCAACTCTGACTTTACTAAGATAATAATAGCCGATAATGATTTTTCAGCAATATCTAGAGCTAGTTCTGTACCAAATTCATCACTCAAAGGCGTATTAATAATCGTGAGATCATAGTCGGTAAGATCAAACTTCCTTCTAGCCTCATTACCAGAAGCAACATAGTCATAGCCGGAAAAATTTAGAGGTTTAACAATATCATATAGAGCCTGTGCAGCTTGTTTTTGGGGAGATATAATTAAGACCTTTTCCATATTCCTAGCTCCTTTATAAAATGAAGTTTATAACCTTGCAATATTTAGTCAGTACGTTTAATTCTAGAGATAATGCTGAATTTCCCAATCATGTACCGTACGATTATAAAGGTTCCATTCATTTTCTTTGGTAACTATGTATGCGTTAAATATATGTTCACCAAGAACTGATTTTACAAAAGTGCTATTTTTCATTAAGTTTAAGGCATCATATAAGTTTGCTGGAAGGGTATCAACATTTAGTGAAGTAAGTTCTTCCTCTGATAACTTATAGGCGTTTTGAGTGAGTGGTTTGGCTAGTGGAAGATTTGAATGAATGCCATCTAATCCTGCTGCTAAAATAAGTGATAAAGCAAGATAAGGATTACATGCAGGATCAGGACTGCGAAGTTCAATTCTATTATGTCCACTAGTACTAGCTGGAACGCGGATTAATGTAGAACGATTTTTATAGGACCAAGCAATATGTCTTGGGGCTTCAAAACCAGAGTTAATACGTTTATAAGAATTGATAAGTGGATTACAGATGGCAGAAATTTCTTTAATATGAGCTAATATACCTGCGATAAATTGTCTTGCGATAATAGGAAGCTCTGTATCGTGCTTAATGGAAAAGATATTTTCACCATTTTTAAAAAGAGACATATTAATGTGCATGCCACAGCCACTTGCATTAGCAAAAGGTTTTGGCATAAATGAAGCATGAAAACCATTACGGACAGAAATGCTTTTAACGACCGTTTTAAACGAAAGAATATTATCAGCTGATTTTAAGACATCATCATATTTAAAGTCAATTTCGTGTTGACCACAAGCAGATTCATGATGAGAAGATTCTACTTGAAAGCCCATTTGCTCTAAAGTAAGGCAAATCTCTCGACGTGTATTCTCACCTTGATCGACTGGAGCAACATCAAAATAAGTTGCTTTGTCAGCAGGTTTTAAGATAGGATGTCCTTCGGCATCTTGTTGGAAAAGAAAGAATTCACATTCTGGCCCAACATGGAAGATTAATCCCTCAGATTTAGCTTTTTCAAATACAGATTTTAAAATGTAGCGACAATCTCCTTCAAATTGAGAGCCATCTGATCTTTTGATATTACAAAATAGTCTAGCCACTTTGCCATGCTGAGGCCTCCAAGGAAGAATACATAATGTAGTAGGATCAGGATATAAGAATAGCTCTGAATCTTCTATGGCGTTAAAACCTAAAATAGAAGAAGCGTCAAAGGCAATTCCTTCATCAAAAGCTTTACTAAGTTGAACGGGAGAAATTGAAATATTTTTTAAGTTACCAAGGATGTCACAGAATTGTAGTCTAATAAATTTAACATCATTTTCTTCAACAAATCTTAATGCGCCAACTTTGTTATATGACATATAGAAACCTCCTATATAAAATTGATTAACAAATAAACATAAGAATTACATATTATTGTAATTATATGTCAAAAATAATAAAAGAGAAAGTATTTAAAATATGATAATCATAAAAATATATAGTAAACATAATTGTAAATAGATTGATTATCTTATAAATAGTATAAGATAGTTTACTTGGGATAATTAAAAAATGTTTGATTTGAAAATATAGGAGTAGAGGCTACTTTAAAGAATTTAGATAAGCAGTCTAAAATAAATAAGGAGTAATTTGGTATAAATATTCATTAGTTGCAAGAAAAGAGTAATTGCAACACAAAACTATATAAAATATAGAACTATAATAATACAGATTCTATATAAAAGACAATAGGAAAAACAAAAAAACTCATTAATAAATATGTAATTTTGTGAAATAACTTGACATTTTATTGAATGCATTATATATATATAAAAATACAATTGTTATCGAAAATAAAAAGTATCAGTGTTATGTTCCAATATAGGATAGTAAAAACCAAGATGTGCATTTAAAAGTATTTTTATTCTACCACTAAAGATATAAATGTATTTTGGTTTTTTAGTTATATAAATTAATTAATCTTATAGGGGGATATATCATATGGATAACTTCAAAAATCAAAACCCATATGTGCAGCAGGGGCTCTATGATCCACGTTTTGAACATGATAACTGTGGAATTGGAGCAGTTGTAAATATTAAGGGTATCAAATCAAGAGAAGTTGTTGAAAATGCTCTTAGAATCGTTGAAAATTTGGAGCATAGAGCAGGTAAGGATGCAGAAGGAAAGACCGGAGATGGAGTAGGAATCCTACTTCAAATTTCTCATAACTTCTTTAGTAAAGAAGCCGAGAAATTAAATATTGCTATTGGAGAAGAAAGAGATTACGGAATTGGTATGTTTTTCTTTCCTCAAAATGAGCTTAAGAGAAATCAAGAAAAAAAATTATTTGAAGTGATCGTGCAAAAAGAAGGAATGGAATTTTTAGGATGGAGACAGGTACCTGTTAATCCTGAAGTTCTTGGACAAAAGGCATTTGATAGTATGCCATGTGTTATGCAGGGTTTTGTAAAAAGACCTAAGGATTGTGAAAAAGGGTTAGCGTTTGACCGTAAGTTATATATTGCTAGAAGAGTATTTGAGCAGAGCAATGAAAGTACATATGTTGTTTCGTTATCAAGTCGTACAATCGTGTATAAAGGGATGTTCTTAGTAGGACAATTACGTTCATTTTTTAGTGACCTTCAAAGTCCTGAATATACATCAGCTATTGCAACGGTACATTCACGTTTTAGTACAAACACAAACCCAAGTTGGCAAAAAGCACATCCAAATCGTTTTATTGTACATAATGGCGAAATTAACACCATTACAGGTAACGTAGATAAAATGATAGCTCGTGAAGAAAATATTAAATGTGAAGCATTAAAAGATGACATGCATAAGATATTGCCAATCATTAATACAGAAGGTTCTGACTCTGCAAGATTGGATAATACATTGGAGTTTTTAGTGATGTCTGGTATGGAACTGCCCCTTGCAGTCATGATTCTTATTCCTGAACCTTGGAATAACAACAAAGCAATGTCACAAGAGAAAAAAGATTTTTATCAATATTATGCAACGATGATGGAACCATGGGACGGACCAGCCTCTATTCTTTTCTCAGATGGAGATTTAATGGGTGCCATTCTAGATAGAAACGGACTTAGACCTTCACGTTATTATATTACAGACGATGATCATTTAATTTTATCTTCAGAAGTTGGAGCCATTGATATTCCAACAGAGAAAGTGATAAAGAAAGAAAGACTTAGACCAGGCAAGATGCTATTAGTTGATACGGTTAAGGGTAAACTGATTGATGATGAAGACCTTAAAAATGAATATGCTAGCCGTCAACCTTATGGTGAGTGGTTAGATAAGTATCTTGTAGAGCTTAGTCATTTACACATTCCTAATAAAAACGTAGAGCAATATAGTGAAGAAGAATTAAAACGTTTACAAAAGGCATTTGGCTATTCTTATGAAGATATTAAAACGAGTATTCTGCCTATGGCTAAAAATGGAGCAGAACCAGTAGCAGCAATGGGAGCAGATAGTGCACTTCCACCACTCTCTAATACAAATCCACCGTTATTTAACTACTTTAAGCAATTATTTGCCCAAGTAACAAATCCACCATTTGATGCGATTCGTGAAGAGATTGTTACATCAACAAGTGTTTATATTGGTGAAGACGGAAATATCCTTGAGGAAAAAGGGGAAAACTGTTGCGTTCTAAAAGTAAATAATCCTATTTTAACAAGCACGGATATGCTAAAAATTAAAAACATGAATAAACCTGGGTTTAAGGTAGAGGTTATTCCAATTACTTATTACAAAAATACATCTTTAGATAAAGCTATTGATCATTTATTTGTTATGGCAGATAAAGCTTATAAGGATGGCGCAAATATCTTGATTCTTTCAGATAGAGGGGTTGATGAATATCATGTAGCTATTCCATCATTACTTGCTGTTTCTGCAATGCAGCAGCATTTAGTTTCTACAAAGAAAAGAACATCTGTAGCTATGATTCTAGAAAGTGCTGAACCAAGAGAAGTTCATCATTTTGCAACTTTATTAGGCTATGGTGCATGTGCGGTTAACCCATATCTTGCTCAAGAAACCATCAGACATTTAATTGATAACAAAGTATTAGATAAAGATTTCTATGCTGCAGAATATGATTATAATAAATCTATTCTTAAAGGGATTGTAAAAATTGCCTCTAAAATGGGTATCTCTACAATTCAATCTTATCAAGGCTCAAAAATCTTTGAAGCAATGGGCATTAGCCAAGAAGTCATTGATAAATATTTTACAGGTACAGTAAGTAGAGTAGGTGGCATTACTTTAGAGGATATTAATAAGCGTGTACAAATGTTACACTCAAATGCTTTTGACCCATTAGGATTAGATGTAGATCCTGAAGTAGAAAGTATTGGTAGCCACAAATTAAGAAGTGGAAAAGAAGAACATCTATATGATCCAGAAACGATTCATTTACTTCAATATGCTACAAGAACAGGTAGCTATGAAACGTTTAAAGAATTTTCAGCAGCCATCCATAGAGAAAATAGAAATCTTAATTTAAGAAGTATCTTAGATTTTAAATTCCCAGAAGATGGTGGTATTCCAATTGAACAAGTTGAAAGTGTAGATTCTATCGTTAAACGTTTTAAAACAGGGGCTATGTCATATGGTTCTATTTCAAAAGAAGCACATGAAACAATGGCAATTGCCATGAATAGAATAGGCGGTAAATCTAATAGTGGTGAAGGTGGAGAAGATCCTGAAAGACTTAGAGATAAGGAAAGATGTTCTGCTATAAAACAAGTAGCATCAGGCCGTTTTGGAGTAACCTCAGAGTACTTAGTTAGTGCAAAAGAAATCCAAATCAAGATGGCACAAGGGGCAAAACCAGGTGAAGGTGGACAACTTCCAGCTGCTAAGGTTTATCCTTGGGTTGCAAAAACAAGGCATTCAACGCCTGGTGTGGCACTTATTTCACCACCACCACACCACGATATTTATTCAATTGAAGATTTAGCTCAACTGATTTATGACCTTAAAAATGCCAATAAAGATGCGCGTATTTCAGTAAAACTTGTATCTGAAGCAGGTGTCGGTACAGTAGCAGCAGGTGTGGCTAAAGCAGGTGCTGGAGTTATCTTAATTTCTGGATTTGATGGTGGAACAGGAGCAGCACCAAGAAATTCTATTTATAATGCAGGGCTTCCATGGGAATTAGGGCTTGCTGAAACCCATCAAAACTTAATACAAAATGGACTTCGTTCAAAAGTTGTGATTGAAGCAGATGGAAAACTTCTAACAGGACGTGATGTAGCAGTGGCTGCACTTCTTGGAGCTGAAGAATTTGGATTTGCCACAGCACCACTTATTACAATGGGATGTGTCATGATGAGAGTATGTAACTTAGACACATGTCCAGTAGGTATTGCAACACAAAATCCAGAACTTAGAAAGAGATTCTCAGGTAAACCAGAGTACGTTATTAACTTTATGCACTTTGTAGCACAGGAACTCCGTGAGTATATGGCTAAACTAGGTATACGCACAGTAGACGAATTAGTTGGCCGTTCAGATTTACTTGAGGTAAAAGCATACGATGAGAGTGTTAAAGCAAGTAAAATGGATTTAAGTAACATTATTAATAATCCATTTGCAGGAAAAGACGTTCCAAGAACATTTAATCCAAAGGATGTTTATGATTTCCAATTAGAAAATACAATAGATGAAAAGATTATTATGGCAAAATTACAAGGGGCACTTCGTCATAAACAACCAAAGAAAATTGAAATTGATGTAAAGAATGTAGACCGTACAGTGGGTACAATCTTTGGTTCAGAGATTACAAGACTTTATGGTAATTCCTTAAAAGAAGATACATATGTTATTAAATGTAATGGTAGTGGTGGACAAAGTTTTGGTGCGTTTATTCCACAAGGGTTAACACTAGAACTTGTTGGCGATAGTAATGACTATTTTGGTAAAGGTTTATCAGGTGGTAAGCTCATTGTGTATCCTCCTAAATGCGCTAAGTATAAACAAGATGAAAACATTATTATCGGAAATGTTGCGATGTATGGTGCAACAAGTGGTAAAGCCTTTATTAATGGTGTAGCAGGTGAACGTTTCTGCGTTAGAAACTCAGGTGCCTATGCAGTAGTAGAAGGGGTAGGCGATCATGGCTGCGAGTATATGACAGGTGGTAGAGTTGTCGTATTAGGAAAAACAGGCAAAAACTTTGCTGCTGGTATGAGTGGCGGCATTGCATATGTTCTTGATGAAGACAGTGACTTATACAAGAAATTAAATAAAGAACTTGTTTCAATCAATGAAGTAGAAGAGAAATATGATATTCTTGAACTCAAACAAATGATTGAAGAACATGTGGCTGCAACAGACTCAGCAAAAGGTAAAGAGGTACTTGAACATTTTGAAGAGTACTTACCTAAGTTTAAGAAAATCCTTCCATATGACTATGCAAGAATGAGACAAACCATTTTAAGTATGGAAGAAAAAGGTATGAGTAGTGAGCAAGCAGAGATTGAAGCATTTTTTGCTAATACAAGGAAATAGGAGGAGCCACATATGGGAAAGCCAACAGGATTTATGGAATATGACAGAGCGACCAGCAAATGCGAGGCGCCTGCTGAAAGAATAAAAAATTTTAATGAGTTTCATGTACCTTTATCAAGAGAAGCACAGCAGAAACAAGCTGCAAGATGTATGGAATGTGGTGTACCATTTTGCCAATCTGGTAAACCAATTAAAGGAATGGTCGTAGGATGTCCACTTAACAATTTAGTTCCTGAATGGAATGATTTAGTATTTAATGGACAATGGGAAGAAGCAGCAAGAAGATTATTAAGTACGAATAACTTCCCAGAATTTACTTCTAGAGTATGTCCTGCTCTTTGTGAAAAAGCATGTACCTGTGGTTTAAATGGAGATGCAGTAACCGTAAGAGAAAATGAAAATGCCATTATAGAAAATGCTTATGAAAAAGGCTTGATTAAACCACATAAGCCATCTGTAAGAACAGGTAAAAATATTGCGATTGTAGGCTCTGGTCCAGCAGGACTTGCAGCAGCTATGCAGCTTAATAAAAGAGGCCATTTAGTGACTGTTTTTGAACGTGAAGATCGAATTGGTGGATTACTGATGTATGGTATTCCAAATATGAAGATTGAAAAATCAATCATTGATAGACGTATTGATATTATGTCACAAGAAGGCATTAGATTTATTACGAATACAGATATAGGAAAGAAACAAAGAGCAAGTAAATTACTTAAAGATTTTGATGCTGTTGTATTAGCTTGTGGTGCTTCTAATCCACGAGATATAAGTGCCCCAGGAAGAGATGCAAAAGGAATTTATTTTGCAGTAAACTTCTTAAAATCAACTACTAAGAGTTTGTTAAATTCAAATCTTCAAGATGGTAACTATATTAATGCAAAGGACAAAAATGTGATCGTTATTGGTGGTGGAGATACAGGTAATGACTGTGTAGGAACTGCTATTAGACATGGTTGTAAGTCTATTGTTCAAATTGAAATGATGCCTAAAGCTCCAGATCAAAGAGCTCAAACTAATCCTTGGCCACAGTGGCCATTAGTTTGTAAAACAGACTATGGTCAAGAAGAAGCGATTGAAGTTTTTGGACATGATCCAAGAATTTATGAAACAACGGTTAAAGAGTTTATAAAGAATGAAGCTGGTGAATTAATCGCTGTAAAAGTAGTCAAAGTAAAATTTGTAAATGATCCTGAAACAGGCAGACGTCAAATGCAGGAAGTGGAAGGAACAGAGCAAATATTAGATGCAGATATGGTCCTTATTGCAGCAGGATTCTTAGGTCCCGAAAGCTATGTAACAGAAAGCTTTGGAGTAGAAACTAATGCTAGAACCAATGTGGCTACAGAAGAAGGAAAATATCAAACAAGTGTAGAAAAAGTGTTTACAGCAGGAGATATGCATAGAGGACAATCACTTGTAGTATGGGCAATACGTGAAGGTAGAGAAGCTGCCAAAGCAGTGGATGAATACTTAATGGGATATACTAACCTAAGATAAATAACAGGGATTGAGTACACTCAAAATGGGAGGCTCAATCCTTTTTCGATTGAAACCACTTAGATACGATTAAATATGCTCAAAAATTAGCGAAAATGACTAATTATATTAAAAAATTAGTGCGAATTAATTTAAAAGTTAACAAATATAAAAAACAGTATTGAAAAATAGAAATAACAGCTATATAATTATTTACAACAGAATAAACGGATAGCAAAGGCGCTAACTAAATAATGCATGCAGTAGCATGTATTTGGTTAGCGTCTTTTTTGCGTTTTATTTTGGGATTGTGCTAGAGGGTAGAATAGCACAGAACATAACACGATAACTTTTGAAAACAATTGTATGGAGTAAATAAGGTAAAAGAATTAAGGAAAATTTGGAGTAAGTCATAGAGAGTAGGGTAGGTGATAGTCAGTGTTAGATAAAGAGTTGATTACTTATTTAGCAAACCTCTCAAAAATTGAAATTGAGGATGCTGAAAGAGAAAAGCTAGTATCTGAGATGAGTGCAATAGTGGATCTGATGGATGCTATGAATGAAATATCTATTGAAGATGATATTAATCTCAATGGTGAAGGAGTAGCCTTTGAGAGCTTAAGAGAAGACAAAGTAGTAGAGTCTTATGATAGAGAATTGGTTCTTGGAAATGCTTCTCATAAGAAAGATGGGTTTTTCGTAGTACCTAAGATTATGGAGTAGTTAGTGAGGAGGATTAGATATGTCACTACATGAAAAAGGACTATTAGAACTTAGACAGATGTTAGATGAAAAAGAAATATCATCAGTTGAATTAACACAATATTACCTAGACAGAATTAATAAGATAGATCCAGCTATTGATAGCTATATAACAATATGTGAAGAAGAAGCTTTACTTGGGGCTAAAAAAGCAGATGAAGTCATTGCCTCTGGAAAAGCAAAAATGCTTACAGGTATTCCTATAGGAGTAAAAGATAATATCTGTACTAAAGATATATTAACAACATGTGCTTCCAAGATGCTTTACAATTTCATTCCACCTTATAACGCAACAGCTATTGAAAAATTAATTTCACAAGATGTTGTCATTTTAGGAAAACTCAATATGGATGAATTTGCAATGGGAGGTTCTACACAAACATCTTATTATAAGAAAACAAAGAACCCTTATGATTTAACAAAAGTACCAGGAGGGTCTTCTGGTGGTAGTGCTGCAGCAATGGCAGCAAGATTAGCCGTTATTACATTAGGTTCTGATACAGGGGGATCCATTAGACAACCTGCAGCTTTCTGTGGTGTTACAGGTATGAAACCAAGTTATGGAGCCGTTTCAAGATATGGACTTGTAGCATTCGGTAGTTCATTAGATCAGATTGGACCTTTGGCAAGAAGCAGTAAAGAGTGTGCCGAGGTACTTAATGTAATATCAGGATTTGACATTCATGATGGCACATCATCAAGAAAACAAATTGATTTTACAAGCGAATTAAATTGCGATATGAAAGGGTTAAAAATTGCTTTACCAAAAGAATTTTTTGGAGAAGGGATTGATATTGAAATAAAAGAGGCTGTACTTGCAGCAGTGAAAAAATATGAAAGTATGGGAGCGAAGGTAATAGAAGTTTCAATGCCAAGTTTAAAATATGCTATTCCAACATATTATTTACTTTCATCTGCTGAAGCAAGTTCAAACCTTTCTAGATATGATGGTATCAAATATGGATACTGTACACCAAAAGCAAAGACTTATGAAGAAAGAATAATGAAGACACGTAGGGAAGGCTTTGGTGATGAGGTAAAAAGAAGAATTCTTCTTGGAACCTATGCACTTTCAAGTGGGTATTATGATGCTTATTATAAGAAAGCACTTTACCTTAGAGAAAAAATTAAACAAGAATATGCAAAGATATTTGAAGACTGTGATGTAATGATTACACCAACAGCACCTACCACAGCTTACAAAATAGGCGCAATTGAAAATGACCCAGTCAAAATGTATTTAGCAGATATCTGCACAGTTACTGTTAATATTGCAGGACTTCCAGCTGTCAATACAACCTGTGGTTATAGCAAAGAAAATATGCCAATCGGAATGTCTATAATAGGTAAAGCATTTGATGATGCAAAGGTTCTTGGAGTAGCCAATGCATTTGAAAAAGAGTTTACAGCAGTAAGTCCGAGTTTATAAGAAAGAGTAGGTGATTAAGATGAGTCGTTATGTTCCAGTTATTGGACTAGAGATACATGCCCAACTTCTTACTAAAACAAAGATTTTTTGTTCTTGTGAGGTAGATTTTGGGGGTGAACAAAATACACGTTGTTGCCCAGTATGTACAGGGCTTCCAGGAACATTACCTGTATTAAATAAACAAGTTGTAAAGCTTGGTGTTAAAGCAGCGCTTGCACTCAATTGTGGTGTAGGACAGTATACAAAGATTGATAGAAAGAATTACTTTTATCCTGACCTTCCAAAAGCTTATCAAATTTCACAATTTGATTTACCAGTGGTTCAATCAGGAAAAATTAAAATAGAAACAGAAGATGGTGAAAAATATATTCGAATTCACCATGCACATATTGAAGAAGATGCAGGAAAGCTTGTTCATGACAATATTGAAAATGCAAGCTTAGCAGATTATAACCGTTGTGGTGTGCCACTTCTAGAAATTGTATCTGAACCAGATATGTCTTCTGCTGAAGAAGCAAGAGCCTATATTGAAAAAATAGCAGGACTACTTCAATATTCAGGTGTAAGTTTATGCCATATGGAAGAAGGCTCATTAAGAGCAGACGTTAACGTTTCACTTAAACGTCCAGAGGCAGAGAAGTTAGGCACAAAAGTAGAAATTAAAAACTTAAATTCATTGAAAGCAATTGTAAGAGCCATTGATTATGAAATTGAAAGACAAGGCAAATTACTAGATGCTGGAGATGTTGTGATTCAGGAAACTAGAAAATTCAATGATAACAGAGGCATTACACAATCTATGCGTTCTAAAGAGAATGCACAGGATTATAGATACTTTAAAGAACCAGATGTTATACCAGTTATTATCTCTGATGAAGATGTGGCTGAAGTTAAGAAAGATATGCCGATCTTAATTGATGAGAGAATGGATACCTATTTGAATGAGTGTAAGTTAGGCAAAGCAGATGCCAAACTTATTGTAGCAGATAAAGAAGTATCAGACTTTTATAATGAAGCCGTTAAGGTTTATCCAAATTATAAAGCAGTTGCTAATTTTGTTATTGGAGAATTGTTTAAATATATTAATGAAGGTGAGCTTAAGAGTGATGAAATTCCATTTACAGCAGAGGAATTTGCAAGACTTGTAAAAATGACAGAAGAAGAGGTTGTCAATAGAAACAATGCAAAAACCATTCTTAAACTGATGCTTGAAGAAAGAAAATTACCAGAAGATATTGCCAAGGAGCAAGGCTTCTTAATGAATAATGATACAAGTGAAATTAATGAAGTAGTAGTTGGAGTAGTAGGTGAATTTAAAGAAGAAGTTGAAGGATACCTAGCTGGTAAGGATAAGTTATTTGGATTCCTGATGGGACAATGTACAAAGAGACTTGCAGGCAGAGCTAATCCTAAGACAATTAAAGGGATACTTGAAGAAGAACTTAACAAGCTAAGATAAGTGAAAGGGATTCTTTAAGATAGCCGAAAGGGAGTGTTTTAATGGATAAGATAGCAGGAGTAGATTTAATTAAAGAATTAGATGCAGAGTATATCAAACAGAATCCAGATGAATTAGTTACAATAGATGCTTGTGTGCATAAGATTAGGACCATGAGTGGGTTTGCCTTTGTCATTTTAAGAACAGGAAAGTATTTAATACAAACGATTTATGAAGAAGACAAATGTGAGAATTCATTAGAAGAAATTAGAGTAGGAAGTTACATTACTGCAAAAGGGCATACAAGACTAGATGATAGAGCAAACCTAGGATTTGAGTTAACATTAGAAAGCTTTAAAGTGCTCAGTCAACCTGTTGCAGACTATCCACTTAATGTAGGACATAAAAAATTAGGATGTGGGTTAGAAGCAAACTTAGATAATCGTTCTGTGGCACTTAGAAATCCTAGAGAGAGAGCCATCTTTAAGGTACAAGAAGGTGTGGTATCAGGATTTAGAGAATTCATGGAAAGTCAAGGCTTTACACAAGTTCATACACCTAAGATTGTAGCTGCTGGAGCAGAAGGTGGCGCAAATATCTTTAAGTTAGATTACTTTAATCAAGATGCATTTTTAGCACAAAGTCCTCAGTTTTATAAACAAACCTGTGTAGCTTTCTTTGATAGAGTTTTTGAAATCGCTCCTGTATACAGGGCTGAAAAACATAATACTTCCAGACATTTAAATGAATATATTGGATTAGATTTTGAAATGGGTTATATCAATAGTATGTATGATGTAATGGAAATGGAAACTGCAATGATTAAATATGTGATTTCCTATTTAAAGGAGCATTGCTCAGATTATTTAAACATAATGGAGGCAACTTTACCAAATATAGATTCCATTCCTTCTATTACTTTTATGGAAGCGTTAGATCTGATGAAAGATAGAAGTGGAAAGAATAAATATGATTTAGAACCTGAAGATGAAGTATTGTTATGTGAGTATGCAAAAGAGCACTGGGGCAGTGAATTCTTATTTATTACACATTTCCCAGCAGCCAAACGCCCCTTCTATGCGATGAACGATAGAGAAGATAATCGTTTTGCACTAAGTTTTGACTTGTTATTTAGAGGATTAGAAATCACTACAGGTGGTCAGAGAATTCATGACTATAATGAACAAGTTGCTAAGATGCAAGAAATGGGAATGGAACCAGATGATTTAAAATCATACCTTAATATACATAAATATGGGATGCCACCTCATGGAGGATTAGGAATAGGACTAGAAAGATTTGTAATGAAGCTTTTAGATTTACAAAATGTAAGAGAAGCCAGTATGTTCCCAAGAGATGTACATCGACTAGAACCATAATAATTAATTAGGTTAATGAAGAAAAATGATGATAAATTGAGGAGGAATTTAATATGTCAGATGTTAATGAAATTTTTGGATGCAATGTATTTAATGAGTCTGTAATGCAAGAAAGATTACCTAAATCAGTTTTCAAAAGCTTAAAGAAAACAATGGCTGAGGGTAAAGAAGTTAGTAAAGAAATTGCAGATGTTGTAGCAACAGCAATGAAAGACTGGGCTATTGAAAAAGGTGCAACACACTATACACACTGGTTCCAACCTATGACAGGTATCACAGCTGAAAAACATGATGCATTTATTTCACCAGTAGGAAATGGGAAAGTAATCATGGAGTTCTCTGGTAAAGAATTAATTAAAGGGGAGCCAGATGCTTCTTCATTCCCATCAGGAGGACTTCGTGCAACATTCGAAGCTCGTGGTTATACAACATGGGATCCAACTTCTTATGCTTTTGTAAAAGATGGTACTTTATATATTCCAACAGCATTCGGTTCTTATAGTGGTGAAGTGCTTGATAAGAAAACACCTCTTCTTCGTTCAATGGATGCGATTGATAAACAAGCAAAGAGAATCCTTGCTAAATTTGGAAAAGAAGTCACTAGAGTCGCAACAACAGTTGGACCAGAACAAGAATATTTCTTAGTGGATAGAGAAATGTATAAACAACGTAAAGACCTGATTCTTACAGGAAGAACTCTTTTTGGTGCCAAACCTCCAAAAGGACAAGAAATGGATGACCACTACTTTGGACATATTAGAAATAGAGTTTCTGAATATATGAGAGATCTTGATGAAGAACTTTGGAAACTTGGTATTTTAGCAAAAACAAAACATAATGAAGTCGCACCTTGCCAACATGAACTTGCTCCAATTTTTGGAACCACTAATATGGCAACTGACCACAACCAGTTAACAATGGAAACAATGAAGAAAATTGCTAAAAGACATGGTCTTGTATGCTTACTTCATGAGAAACCATTTGCAGGCGTAAATGGTTCTGGTAAACATAATAACTGGGCAATGTCTACAAGTGATGGAGAAAATCTTCTTGAACCAGGTAAATCACCAAAAGATAATATGCAATTCTTATTATTCTTATCTGCAGTTATCAAAGGTGTAGATGAATATGCCGACTTACTAAGAGTTTCAGTAGCAAGTGCAGGAAATGATCATAGACTTGGCGCTAATGAAGCACCTCCAGCAATTATCTCTATGTTCTTAGGTGATGAGCTTACTGATATTCTTGAAGCGATTGAAAAAGGTGAACAAGCACATGATGTACAAAAACAAATGATGGAAACAGGTGTCGATGCTCTTCCAACATTCGTTAAAGATACAACAGACCGTAATAGAACATCACCATTTGCTTTCACAGGAAATAAATTTGAATTTCGTAGTTTAGGTTCATCAGCTTCTATTGCAGGTGCTAATATTGTACTTAATACGGTTATTGCTGAAGAACTTGAGCAATTTGCAGACAAGTTAGATAAAGCTACAGATATTCATGCAGCAGTATTAGAAATTGTTAAAGAAACCATGAAAAATCATAAGAGAATTATCTTCAATGGTAATAACTATAGTGAAGAATGGCTTGAAGAAGCAAAAAGACGTGGACTTCATAACCTTAAAACAACTGTTGATGCTATTCCTGCATTTGAAACAGAAGAAAGTATCAAGTTATTTGAAAAACACGGTATCTTCACAGAAGCAGAAGTTAGATCTCGTTGTGAAATCTTATTTGAGAATTATGCTAAGACGATCAATATTGAAGCATTAACCATGCTAGATATGGCTAAGAAACAAATCTTACCAGCAGTCTTAGATTACAATAAAGAAGTATTTAATACACTTAAAGTAAAACAAGAACTTGGCTTAAATGTAAGCTTAGAAAAAGAACAAGCTTATGCCGTTAAATTATCTAACCTTACAGAGTCATTTATGAATAAAATTGATGAATTAGATAAAGTTGTTCTTGATGCTAAAAATGCAGAAGAAGGCTTTGAAAGTGCTAAATACTACAAAGACTTCGTAATTGAAGCAATGCAAACATTAAGGATGGTATCAGATGAACTAGAAACAATGGTATCATCAGCTAACTGGCCATTTCCAACATACGTAGACCTACTCTTCTACGTATAATCATATAGATACTCCAAAAAAAAGACGTCGCTACTCCCGACGTCTTTTTTAATGAAAAAATTTAGATATTATAGTAGAAATTTTATAAAATATAGTAAAGTGTTATAGACACAGTTGATTATAAGGGAAAAATATGTGCAATGCCTATTAGCAATATGTGGTACAATACATAAAGGAGCTATAAAAAAGTAAAATTGCAGAATGTTAGAAAAGCAAGTAGGCTTGTAAGAGTGTGCATCTACTAGAAATGGAGTATCTAGAAGAAGTAACGTAAAAGAAGAGTAGTAATAAATTGAGGAGGAATTTATAATGTCAGATATTAATGAAATTTTTGGATGCAATGTGTTTAATGAATCGGTAATGCAAGCAAGATTACCTAAAACCGTTTTCAAAAGCTTAAAGAAGACAATGAGTGAAGGTAAAGAAGTCAGTAAAGAAATTGCAGATGTGGTAGCAACTGCTATGAAAGATTGGGCTATTGAAAAAGGAGCAACTCACTATACACATTGGTTTCAGCCCATGACAGGGATCACAGCTGAAAAACATGATGCATTCATTACACCAGTAGGAAATGGAAAAGTAATCATGGAGTTTTCTGGCAAGGAGTTAATTAAAGGGGAGCCAGATGCTTCTTCATTCCCATCAGGCGGACTTCGTGCAACATTTGAAGCACGTGGCTATACAACATGGGATCCAACCTCTTATGCTTTTGTAAAAGATGGTACTTTATATATTCCAACAGCATTTAGCTCTTATGGTGGTGAAGTGCTTGATAAGAAAACACCTCTTCTTCGTTCAATGGATGCGATTGACAAACAAGCAAAAAGAATCCTTGCTAAATTTGGAAAAGAAGTAACTAGAGTTATAACGACAGTTGGTCCAGAGCAAGAATATTTCTTAGTAGATAGAGAAATGTATAAGAAACGTAAAGATTTGATTCTTGCAGGAAGAACCCTTTTTGGGGCGAAACCTCCAAAAGGACAAGAAATGGATGACCATTACTTTGGACATATTAGAAATAGGGTTTCTGAATATATGAGAGACCTTGATGTAGAACTCTGGAAACTTGGTATTTTAGCAAAAACAAAACATAATGAAGGGGCACCTTGCCAACATGAACTTGCTCCAATCTTTGGAACCACTAATATGGCAACAGATCATAATCAATTAACCATGGAAACAATGAAGAAAATTGCTAAAAGACATGGTCTTGTATGTTTGCTCCATGAAAAACCATTTGAAGGGGTTAATGGTTCAGGAAAACATAATAACTGGTCAATGACCACAAGTGATGGAGAAAACCTTTTTGAACCAGGTAAATCACCAAAAGACAATGTACAATTCTTATTATTTTTAGCAGCGGTTATTAAAGCTGTAGATGAATATGCAGATTTATTAAGAGTTTCAGTAGCGAGTGCAGGAAATGACCATAGACTTGGGGCAAATGAAGCACCACCAGCAATTATCTCTATGTTTTTAGGAGATGAACTAACAGACATTTTGGAAGCTATTCAAAAAGGTCAAGAAGCTCATGATGCACAAAAAGAAATGATGGAAACAGGCGTAGATGCGCTTCCAACCTTTGTAAAAGATACAACCGACCGTAATAGAACCTCTCCATTTGCCTTTACAGGAAATAAATTTGAATTCCGTAGTTTAGGTTCATCTGCTTCTGTTGCAGGAGCTAACATTGTACTTAATACAATCGTTGCTGAAGAACTTGAACAATTTGCTGATAGATTAGAGAAAGCTACAGATGTTAATGGAGCAGCAATAGAAATAATTAAAGAAACAATGAAAAAACATAACAGAATTATCTTCAATGGTAATAACTATAGCGAGGATTGGATTAAAGAAGCCGAGAGACGTGGACTTCATAATCTTAAGACAACAGTAGATGCCATTCCAGCCTTTGAAACAGAAGAAAGTATCAAGTTATTTGAAAAACATGGTATCTTTACTGAAACAGAAGTTAGATCTCGTTGTGAAATCTTATTCGAAAACTATAGTAAGACAGTTAATATCGAAGCCTTAACCATGTTAGATATGGCTAAGAAAGAAATCTTACCAGCTGTTCTTGCTTATAATAAGGAAGTGTTTAATACACTTAAAGTAAAACAAGAACTTGGTTTAAATGTAAGTTTAGAGAAAGAACATACATATGCTACTAAATTGTCAAATCTCACAGAAGTACTTATAAGTAGAATTGATGAACTGGATAAAGTTGTTCTTGATGCTAAAAATAGTGAAGAAGGACTTGAAGCAGCTAAATATTATAGAGATTATGTAATTAAAGCAATGCAAAGCTTAAGAGTGGTTTCAGATGAATTAGAAACAATGGTATCATCCGCTCATTGGCCATTCCCAACCTATGTAGACTTGCTTTTCTATGTATAATGATATAGATTACAATGAAAAGGACACCCCATAAGAGGTGTCCTTTTCATTATGTTATAGAAAGAAGATGATGATTATTTATCAGCAGGAGCAATTACATCCAATATAGCTGATATGATTTCGTATGCTCAAAAGTGGCTTGGAGATAATTGGTTATAGAGTTATTGCGAGAAGTGAGATTTATATTTATTCCACCATTTCTGGGCAATCTCAACATCGGCTGGATGATTACGAGCGTCAAAATCTAGAGAAACTTGGATATAATTATTATGAGCAAAAGTTTTAACACTATCATCTTGGCTAGCAAGAAGTAAAGCATAGAGAACCAAGGCTCGTTCATAATCATCAGGAGTATCTAATCGATTAATTAGCTTAGGAATAGCTGCTTTACCAATCTGACCAAGATTTTCAGCAGCAGTATAATAGATATAGTCATGATTATAGATACTAACATAAGTAGGATCTTTAAGCTTGTCTATATAATAATCTACTAAAAAAGTTTCGACCTCAGTTGTTTCAGTTTCTATTTGATCCATACGATTTTGTAACGCTTTTACAGAAGACTGATATTCGTCTAATTGAGTTTCTAGAGTACTAATCTGAGTATTCATGTCCTTGGTAGTTGTTTCAAGCTTTTTAAGGGTTTCAAGTTGATTAATCGTAGATGCTTCTAGTGTATTTGAAAAAGGATTGATGATTAAAAATCCTATAATAGTACAAAAAATAAGTGCAAGGGAGAAAAGTGCAAGGGTAAACGGTTTTTTCATTAGTATCACTTCCTTTATTAAGTTTTTTCAGTGATTAGTGTAGCATATAAATTGGAAATAATTAGGCGAAATAAATGAGAAGATTATAAAAAGTTATCTACATAATTATACAAAATAGGTTAACCATAAGAGATTGATACAATAAGCCTAAAATAGCTTAGTTACAGGAAAGTGTAGGAAAAAATAGTTAATGCTATGTGCATTATTTTATGATAATACCTCGTTGTTTTATAAGGATGATTCATATATAATGAAGAAAAAAGTATGAAATGATAGATAAAAAGGTATAACATAATAGGAAGATTCGTGATAAGTGTTTAGCGAAGGAAGGGAGTAGGGTATGGATAAAGGGTTAAAGTGGATTGAAAAGATAGTACGAGTTGTCACTATAATAGGGGAAATCTGTATAGCAGTTCAAGCAATAAAGCTACATCATTATAAAAAGAAATTGCAAAAGCAAGCAGATGAATATTTAGAGAATGAATTGAGCGCTGAAGGAAGTATGAAAGGTCAAGTACGTGTATTTTCTCCTGGCATAGAAAAAATGCAAGGAATGCTTATGAAGTTAATTTACATGACTGTAATCGGTACAGTAATTAGTATTGTATTAAATCAGGTTAATGATAAACGCAGGTAAGTAGGAGAGTAGCTGAAAGATAACTATAATAATAAAAGGGAATAAGTAAATTACAACGGGTAATTTACTTATTCCCTTTTAAAATGCATATAAAAGTTAATACTAGAAGTGCTAACTTATTTAAATTAATTAAAAGATGCAGTAGCCGCCTTTTTTAGATTACTATATGCAGGTGTTTTAATTAAAACGAGAGCAAGGGCAAGTGTAATAATTAATTCACCAAGAATAAAAGTACCATTATAACCTAATGAATAAGCAAAAGGACTAACACCTTCAGGAGCATATTCACCAAAGAATAAAGCGCCTGAAACAACATGCATAATACCGCGACCTACAAAAGCAATAATGACAGCTAGAGATGTACGTAAATAAAGATTTTTGATAGCAGATGGTGCAAGACCAGCAAGACCAATACATCCGAAAGCTAAAGGATAGTCTAATAATAATTGAGCGATGTTAACAACCCACATATCTTGAATAAGTTGAAGAAATCCATAAGCAATACCTGCTATTATACCAGCAACAGGACCAAAAATCATAGAATATAAGACAAGTGGAAGCATACTTGCAGGCGTAATAGAACCACCTTGTGGTAAGTGTAAAATTCGAATATAAGAAAGGACGAAAGCAATTGAAATACAAATGCCACCATAAACTAATTTCTTAGTACGTAAAGTAGATGAAGATGGTTTAGTGTTTTTGGATACAGTAAATAAACCAATAAGTGATAGTAGAATAATAATGGCAAGTGAAATCCAAGCTCTAGGTTCTACATCGAGTAATTTAGAAAATATTGACATAAAAAAATCCCCCTTTGATTTAAAAAAAGGCTAGGGAGTGTTTTGAACGCATAAAAAAACACACACGAATGTGTGAATTTTGATGCACATTCGCTTCCTTGCTGCAGCATTACCTGTGTACAAGTTAAAGGGTCTGCACCTTATGCACTCTCAGCCCAAATGAGCTCCCCTAGCACCTTATTTAGTTAAATGCATTATAGTATATATGAAATAGGAAGTCAAACTTATTTAGAATAGTAAGGGAATGAATAAGTGTTATGAAATCAGGAATATCAGACTTGACAATAAAAAAAACATTGATTATTCTTATATTAGAATAATGATTAATAGCAATGATGAGAAATCAATAAACATAATTTGCTTTTTTAAAAGAGAGGA
The DNA here is from genome assembly GCA_934725855.1 of uncultured Cellulosilyticum sp. Lineage (GTDB taxonomy): Bacteria > Bacillota > Clostridia > Lachnospirales > Cellulosilyticaceae > Cellulosilyticum. The sequence goes on from CAKVCL010000019.1 coordinate 50,224, forward strand.
AGTTCACTGGCTGAAAGACTTCTAAAGTAAAGGTTTATTGTCCAAGCTCTGAGCACTGTGTAAAGTCATAAGCACAGCGGGTGCTCCCGTTATAGAGGACTAAGATAATGTAGAGTTTTTACATTAATTAGGGTGGTACCGCCGGATATTGAGATAATGGCCCCTATGCATCTATGCATAGGGGCTTTTTGATGGAATGATATTAAAAAGGGATAAATAGGCAGGTATTAAGATAGAGAGTAAGGAAGCGCTATTAGAAAAGTTGAAGCAAATAAAATAAAGAAGAAGGATGGTTTAGGCATTATGTTAATGAGCAAGCTTTTAGGCGAAAGATTTAAAGAAAAACCAAGTGAAGCAACAAGTATTAGCCATGTTTATTTATTAAGAGGTGGATATGTAAGACAAGTAACAAATGGTATCTATACGTTATTACCACCAGCGAAAAGAGTAGCAGCTAAAATTGAAAATATTATCCGTGAAGAGATGGATGCAATCGATGGACAAGAAGTTCTTTTCCCAGTTGCACTTCCAGGTGATTTATGGAAGGAGTCAGGGCGTTTTGAAGCAGTAGGCAGTGAACTTGTTCGCTTTAAGGATAGAGCCAATAAAGATATGGTACTTGGGATGACTCATGAAGAAGCAGCTGTACATTTAGCACGTTCAGAAGCAAAATCTTATGCAGATTATCCATTTATGATTTATCAAATTCAAACTAAATTTAGAGATGAACCAAGAGCGAGAGGTGGGCTTATTCGTGTGCGTGAGTTCACAATGAAGGATGCTTATTCATTCCACACAACACAAGAAGATTTGGAACAATACTATAACAAATGCTATGAGGCTTACCACAGAATTTATGCTAGAGCGGGTGTGCCAGAAGTTATTTCTGTGCAATCAGATACAGGTATGATGGGTGGTAAGGTCGCTCACGAATTTATGCTTCTTACAGATATCGGAGAAGATACACTTGTTATTTGTGATAGCTGTGATTACCAATCTAATATGGAAGTTGCAAAAGGTAAACTTGCTGTAGCTACAACGACTGAAGGTGAAATCAAAGAAGTAGAAACACCTCATATGAAAACAATTGAAGAAGTAGCAAACTTCTTAAATGTTCCAGTAACACATACTTTAAAAGCTTGTGTATTTGCAGCAGAAGGTCAAGAAAAACCAGTGATTGTATTTATTAGAGGAGACCTTCAAGTCAATACTGCTAAACTTGAAAAAATCACTAAAGCCGCTGTATCACCATTTGAAGAATATGAAAAAACACCAAATCTTTGCTTTGGATTTATGGGACCATATAACTTAGATGCACAAGGTGCGACCGTTATCTTTGATGCTTCTCTTAAGGATGAAAAGAACCTTGTAGTAGGTGCAAATAAAGTAGATTGTCATATTACAGGCATTAGCATGTCTAGAGAATTTCCAGATGCCCAGTATGTAGATGTAGCAGAAGTATACGAAGGACAAGAATGTCCATGTTGCCATGGCAAATTACAATTCAAACGTGGTGTAGAAGTGGGTAACATCTTCCAACTTGGAACTAGATATACTGAAAGTATGGGAATGACCTATGTAGATAAAGATGGCAAGGCAAAAACACCTATCATGGGATGCTATGGTATTGGGGTAGGAAGACTTCTTGCTTGTATCATTGAAGCACGTCATGATGATTATGGTCCAATCTGGCCAATGTCAGTTGCACCATGGCAAGTACACATCTGTGTTCTTAAGAGTAAAAAGCAAGATATGAATGCAGTAGGTATGGATATCTATAATAAATTAAATAAGAAATTTGAAACAATCGTTGATGATAGAGATGTAGCTGCAGGTGCTCAGTTTGCAGATGCAGACTTACTTGGCGTTCCAGTAAGAGTTGTAGTAGGTGAAAAAAATCTTGCTAATGGACAAGTAGAACTCGTAACACGTGATAAGAGTGTTAAAAAACTTGTTGCCATTGAAGATATAGAAAAAGAAGTTGCCGAACTAGTAGCACAATTATCTTAGTGTAAAAAGGTTGGAGAAATGATTATTTGATGATATAATAATCATTCGATGACATAACACAAAAAGAGTGATTTTAAGCAGAAATGTTTAAAGTCACTCTTTTTTTACTAAAAGGTATTTGAAAACATAGTTTTTGGATATATCATTAATGAGTACATAAAGGTAAGGAAAAAACAAACTTAGGAGGATTAGAAATGATATTAGCATTATTAATTGGTGTATTTGGCACACAATATGTATTAGAACATACCAATGTTGCAAGGTTTCAACTTATTGAGAAGATGGAGGTGAAAGTGCGAGAAATTAAGCATAAGAAAATACTAGAGTATGGATTAATGCTTATTATCTCAGCTATTTTATGGCTAGTGTTAAGCCTTATGAAAGTGGGTGGCATATTTCAAGGATTAATTGTAGGAGTTATATGGGGTGTGATTATGTTTATTTTTGAAGATACTATCTTTGATAATGCTAGAAATACACTAAGATAGAGGAAAATGGTGTAAAATTCAGTTATTAATTGTAAATCGTTATATTAGACACTTTTTTTCTCATCATAAATCCCTAAATTACTATTACTATAAGTTTTAATCATGATAAACATTTAGGTTTAAAAATATATAATGAAGCCAAGTATTATACATAATTCTTAATTTGGAATAAATAGAATATATAATTTAATCGCTGAGCAGCAGAGAAAAATAAATTTCTGCTGCGCTATAGCCTTGTTCATAAAGAAAAGTATAGGTATCATCACCTGTTGTAATATTGAAATTAAATGGTGAAATATCACCCGTTTGGATACAAATACTACGGGCTATATTTTCAGGTTTAGAAGCAAACAAAACATTTTGAACACTGCCACTACAAGAGAGGGCACAGGATAAGAAATTAACTAAGTTTTTAATGGGGGTAGGAGTTGGGGTACTCTTAAAGTAAATGCCGAGTGTTTCATTAATAGGTGATACATTATCGAATAAGTTAATGGGATAGTTGTATAGCATGCCACCATCAATAAATACATGAGGTGGCTGATTGTTACGGCTAATACAATCGCTAGTAATAGATTCAAACAGTAAGGGAACAGACATAGAAATGCGTACAGCTTCTGCGACTTCCATATTGGGTGTGGTATCAAATGAAAAGACGATAGAAGTGCTATTTGAAACATTTGTGCCGATAATATAGAGGTCTTTGAAGGGACGTTTGTTTTTGTGGATACTAGTGTTGTGAAAATCAGCAAAAGTATAAGGGGGAGCTTTTTTAGATGAATCAAATTGCTCATTGATTTGAACTTTCATCCAATCATAGAAATACTGAGAAGAGTACCAACCATATTTCTTTATTAATCTAAAAACACAGTCGACATTATCAAAAAGCTTATTAAATTGTTCTTTTAGAGCTAAAGTGAGTTCACGAGGGGCTTCTGGTGTATCATCTTTATCTAAGATTTGTTTGTAATCAAGAGATAGTAAAGAGTGAGATAAGTCCTTAAAAGAAAGGTTAAAACACGATAAGCAAGCAGTAATAGCACCTGCTGATGTACCTGCTACTTTTTCTATTGGTTCAATCAAATGTGTTTTATAAAGATAATCAAGAGCACCTAAGTAGGCAATGCCTAAAATGCCACCGCCAGAGAAAACTAAGTTTTTATAGTTAAGCTTCATATGGACTCCTTGAATAATAAAATTACATATTATATATATTTGAAAAAAAAGATATTAGAATTTAAATGGGTATAAAAATTCTTTATACATAAAATTTAAAAAATAAATAAACACATAGTAAAAAGAGCTATCGCATAATAAATAATTTATGGATAGCTCTTCTTTATATATATGATTATGAATAATGGAATGGTATTAATAAACTGATTATTTAGCTGTAATATAACCTTCTACTGTTAAGAGTTCTGCAATAAGGACAGCACCACCAGCAGCACCTCTTAATGTGTTGTGAGAAAGACCTACAAATTTATAGTCATAAACTGTATCTTCTCTAAGTCTACCTGCACATACAGCCATACCTTTTTCTGTGTCACGGTCTAATTTAGTTTGTGGTCTATTATCTTCTTCAAAGTAGTGAATAAATTGTTTTGGAGCACTTGGAAGATTTAATTCTTGTGGTTTACCTTTGAAGTTTTTCCAAGCTTCAAGGATTTGTTCTTTAGTTGGTTTCTTTTTGAAAGAAACGAATACTGTAGCTAAGTGTCCATCAAGAACAGGCACACGAATACATTGAGCAGTAATAATTGGAGCCTCGGCTTTAATGATTTGTCCATCTACTACTTTACCCCAAAGTCTAAGTGGTTCTTGTTCACTCTTTTCTTCTTCACCAGCAATATAAGGAATAACGTTTCCTTCCATTTCAGGCCATTCTTTAAAGGTTTTACCTGCACCAGAGATTGCTTGGTATGTAGAAGCAACTACTACAGTTGGTTCATAGTCTAATAAAGCTGAAAGCATTGGAGCATAGCTTTGAATAGAGCAGTTAGGTTTAACTGCGATGAAACCTTTCTTTGTACCAAGACGTTTTCTTTGAGTTTCGATAACTTCTAAGTGACTATCATTGATTTCTGGAACAACCATTGGTACATCTGGAGTCCATCTATGAGCTGAGTTATTAGAAACAACTGGAGTTTCTGTTTTAGCATAAGCTTCTTCAAGTGCTTTAATTTCATCTTTTTTCATATCTACAGCACAGAAGATGAAATCTACCTGAGAAGCAACTTCTTCAACTTTAGAAGCATCCATAACAACAAGTTTTTTAGCTGCTTCAGGAATTGGTGTAGACATTTTCCATCTACCTTCAACTGCTTTTTCATAAGTTTGACCAGCTGAACGACTACTAGCTGCAACAACTTTTAATTCAAAAAATGGGTGGTTTTCAAGTAAAGTAACAAAACGTTGACCTACCATACCCGTTCCACCAACGACGCCGACTCTTAACTTCTTATCCATATTGATCACCTTTACCTTTTTTTTTAGTGATTTCATTTTACTAATATAACGATAAAAAAACAATATATAGAGCAATATTTCTAATATAATGTATAAAATATTATAAATAATTATATATTATTTGTAATATTTATGAGTTCATAAGGAAGTATATAAGCAAAATTTAATAAAATCGTTGTTTTGTTTTGTACTTTGTACAAAGACAATTGTCTAATATACACATACAACTTTGAGAGTTATATAGGAAAATAACCGTACTTCTCATATATTTTATGAAAAAAAGGAGGATATGTTCATCTTTTTATAGGATGGGAAAGAATAAGATGATGCATAAATATGAGCTAGGTTTACATAGATAGACAATGCTTGATATGAATATAGAAAGAAAGCATGAAGAATGGGAAACTAGGACATAATATATAAAAATAATCTCTTAGGTAAAATAGGTTGAATTTATATTATGAGGTAGAGAAATGGACACATCTAAATTAGGAAAGCATCAATCAATATATATTGAAGAGACACAGACCACTAAGTATCCTATGTTAAATGAAGATATGAATGTAGATATTGCTATTGTAGGTGGTGGAATCGTAGGATTAACTTTAGCATACCTTCTTAGGAATACCAATCAAAAGGTAGTTGTTTTAGAAGCAAATCAAATTGCAATGGGCATGTCAGCTAGAACGACTGCCAAACTTACACCTTGCCATGGCTTGATTTATGATCGATTAACACATACAAAGAGTCCAGGGAAAGCAAAGCAGTATTTAGAGATTAATCAAATGGCAATGGAAATCGTAAAATCTATTATAGAGAAGGAGAAGATAGAGTGCGATTTTAACCAAAGTCCTTCTTATGTTTATACAACTGATCAGCAAGGCATTAGGTATATTAAAAATGAAATAGAAACGTGTAGAAGGTTAGGTTTAAGGCTCCAGTATAAAGAAAGTCTATCTATTGGGCTACCTGTTAAAGTAGCACTTGAACTAGAAGAAGCTTATATTTTTCATATTAGAAAATATTTATTGAAGCTAGCAGAAATTTTTGTAGAAGCTGGTGGAGTTATTTATGAGCATACGCCTATCCAAATTGTTGAATCAGATGAGGTGACTGGATTAGAAGCAAAGAATGGGGCATATATTCACGCAAAAAAGATTATTATTGCCTCACATTTTCCTGTGTATGATGGATTAGGTTTATACTTTACAAGACTACAGATGCGAAGAGAGTATGTGATAGGAGTTAAAGTAAGCAAGGACAAAATGCCAAGGGGAAACTATATTTCAATTGATCAGCCTAAATTTTCTATTAGGCCTGTACCAGAAAAGGGGATTGTCCTTATAGGTGGAGGGGAGCATAGAACAGGGGATGATATGAAAGAAGTTGCACATTTTGATGAATTAGTCCAGTTTGCTAAAACTGTATTTGGAAGTGATGAAGTGTTATATCACTGGTCAACTCAAGACTATGTCACATCAGATAGTGTGCCATATGTAGGCTATTTGAATAGTAGATTATCACATGATGTTTATGTTGCAACAGGCTTTAATAAGTGGGGGATGACAGGTGGAACAGCAGCAGCTTTAGTATTAAAAGATATGTTAACAGTGGGTAGAAGTCCTTATGAGGAGTTATTTAATCCAATGAGGACAGAGGCATTTACAGGTCAGAGTTTTGTTAAAAATAATGTAATAGGTATTAAAAACTATATACAAGGCAAATTACATCAAGTTCCTAAAAATATGTATCCTGAAAAAGGACAGGCTATTACAACGAGGTTAGAGGATGGCAATATCTATGGGATTTATCAGGATGAAGAAGCGTATTATCATATTGTGGAATTAACCTGCCCACATGTAGGGGCTAGGTTAAGGTGGAATAGTGCTGAAAAAAGTTGGGATTGTCCATTTCACGGCTCAAGGTTTAGCATTGATGGAGAGGTATTAGAAGGGCCAGCTACACATCGGTTAAATAGCTATAAAGAAGGGAAGAATAAAATAAATCCTAATATTACGGAAGGATAAAGAAGATATATAGTAATTTACTTGCTTCATCTAAAGAAGATTAAAAAGTATCAGGACATTTTTTTCGTGTGGGGATTTTTAGTAAATCATTATATTTCTCACTTTAGTTCAAAGCTTAGTGGCTTGTCAAAACATCCTTCAAAGTAATACGCCACATTTCCTTCTTCCCTATTGTAAATAATGGACCAGCGTGTTTTCCATTTTCCCTCTATTTGGCTGACTTGCTTTAATATATCCTTTATTTCCTCAACTTCAATAATTCCCTTATATGCCTCATAGTTCTTTTCTAATGTTTCAAATCGAACCTTTGCACTCTCTCCACCTGCTGTTTTATCGCCTTTAGCCATATTAAAGTTCGTTACATAAGCTGATGGCACCACCACCATTTTACCCTCTACAAATTCAATAACCACTGAATTTCCACTTGCATCTGCAATAGCAATATGATGGCTAATCCCACCTGAAGCATGAATGTCATATGCGTCTAGAAGTTTCACTGCTTCTTCTACATTTGCCGCTTTATTTAAAAGTAGACGCAGGGCTGTTGTAATCGTTAGGTCGGGCTTTTCTGTATCCACTTCAACCATGCCTCCTTCATTGACTTCTAAGTCAGCAACACATAATCCCTTCTCATTAATGCCATCCATCGGAACATATAAAGCTGAAATAGCTAACATTTTATTCATCATTCCTTCAGGGCGAACACTTCCATCTCCTGTAATATTACCAAACTCACATGTAGATATTGAGCTATAGCCATTCTTAGGATTACATTTTACAATAATTGGTGTTGCTTCTGTCCAATCAAAATTCCTTCCCCATACCTCATATCCTGCTTGGTTTTCTGCTAAAATGACACTACATCCTGCCCCCGTATTCTCAACTGGTACTTTATAAAAACCATGAGCAATCTTTTCCGTTAAAAATGAAGATACCTCTCTATCCGAGCTTGCCCCGCCTTTTTCTATAAATTCATCAAAATAATAATCATCATCAAAGCTCATGGTATAGGCGACTTGCTCACTATCTACTTTGTTAATGGTACTCATAATTTTTATCTCTTTTTGAAATAAAATCCCCATTCCAGCTATACCTATTACCACTACTCCTCCCACAATTGCTAGTATACGTTTTATTATCTTCCCCATGTTTTCTCTCCTCTTTATCAGCTCTTTTCATACTCCATTTATGCTATATTTTTTGTTAGTATGAGTATAATGTAGCTTAAAATTACTAAGACTTCCTACACCCAAATAGCGTGTTAAACATTTAAAATTGTATATTGTATTCAAAATAAAAAGAGGTAAATACTTAAATTTTTGATATAATTAGGTTGTCAAAACACAATCATATCCAAAGGATATTTACGCCCATGTCAATTATACCACAGAATAAAGAATTAAATGAATTTTTTAATGCAATATCTTTGCTGATAGAAGTTTATATATGCAACAGAAAACATTGAAAAATAGAAGGTATTGACTAGAATATATAGTAAATGATAAGTATAGTATTAAGTAGATTATTAAGTATGCCATTTGAGGCATGAGAGATATAGAAAAAGGAGACCTAGAATGGTGAATAAAGAGTTTGAGCAGTTTATGCAATTATGTCATAGTGAGGTTTTTGAAAAGCAAAGACATCTGACAGAGGTTTATCATATTAATAAGTACAAAACCTATAGCTTTAGTCAGCCTGAAAAGAAGCTAATTTTAAAGGATGAAAAGGAGCAAATAGCCTTTAAAGTAGTATGTATTGGGTCATGGAAACAAGAGAATCAGAGTTGGGTATGGGCTTGGTCAAATGAGAATATTACAGAAGAGATGCGTAAAGAGGCTAAGGCATTACAAGGATTATCAGAAGTAACAAAAATGAATGTTTTTATGCAAGGGGGCTTTGAATGTGAAGAAGCTGTTGCAAAAGATTTAGCATTTATGGCAGTACATCATTTAAAGGCAAAGGGAATTTATCGCATAGAAATTGAAGGAAGCTTCTTATTTTTAGCATTAATGGATATATATCAGGAGGATAAGAAAATGGAAAACAGTTTAGATTGGAGTTTAAATGAATTATATGATTCATTTGAAGGAGAAGCTTATCAGGGAGATTTAAAGAAATTAGATGGATTAATCAAAGAGCTTACTCAGTTAGCAGATGAAATCACAAAGGATCATAATAATGAAAAAGAGAAGTTAGAGAAGTATATTAACTTAGCTGAACAAATGAGTTTAATGTTTGAGAAACTTGGCGTATATGCAGAACTTATTGTAAGCGTTAATTCAAAAGATGAATTAGCCAATAAATATGCAGATATTGTAGACCAAAAGCAAAGTGATTTAGCCCAGCCAGAAACGAAGATTAGTAAATGGATTAGTCAAATTAAAGATTTAGAGAGTATCATTAATGGTTCATCAAGACTAAAGGAGTTTGAGTTTTTCCTTAAAGAGATTGTTGAACAAAGTAAATATTTATTAAGTGAAAAAGAAGAAGCCATTATAGCTAAGATGAAAAATACAGGTTCTACAGCTTGGGTAAATTATAAGAATCTACTTATTTCTACCCATAAAGTAGAACTTGAACAAGATGGTAAAAAAGAAGAGTTACCATTAACAGTTGTTTTAAATATGGCTTATGACAAAGATAAAGAAGTAAGAAAAAAAGCATATGAAGCTGAAATTGCTTCTTATAAGAAAATAGAGGAAGGTATAGCGGCAGCTTTAAATGGCATCAAGGGTGAAGTACTTACCGTTTCAAAACTAAGGGGTTATGATTCTCCACTAGAAATGACACTTAAAGATTCTAGAATGGAAAAGAAAACATTAGATGCTATGTTAGAAGCCATGAAAGAAAGTATGCCTATATTTAGAAAGTACCTTAGAAGAAAAGCTGAAATGTTAGGTTATAAAAATGGGCTGCCATTCTATGAACTGTATGCACCTGTTATTCAAAAAGATATGAAATATAGTTATGAAGAAGGCAAGGCGTTTGTTGTCAAACAATTTAACAGCTTTGATAAAGAATTAGGTGAGTATGCTAAAAAAGCAATGGACAATTGTTGGATTGATGTATTACCTAAAGAAGGTAAAGTTGGCGGGGCATTCTGCTGTGCGGTTCACAGTGTAGGAGAAAGTAGAGTGTTATTAAATTATGGCGATAATTTTGGCGATACGATTACAATGGCACATGAATTAGGTCATGGCTATCATGGGGAATGCTTAAAGAATGAAAGTATTTTAAATACGAACTATCCAATGCCACTTGCTGAAACGGCTTCAAACTTTTGTGAAACCATTGTAAAAAAAGCTGCCATTAAAGAAGGCAATAAGGAAGAAGCATTTGCTATTTTAGAAACAGAGATTAGTGATGCCACTCAAGTAATTGTTGATATTTATTCAAGATATTTATTTGAAACAGCCGTATTTGAAAATAGGCAAGACAGTCCACTTACTGTAGAACAGATTAAAGGATTAATGGTAGATGCTCAAAAAGAAGCTTATGGGGAAGGGTTAGATCCAGAATACCTACATCCATATATGTGGACATGGAAGAGCCATTATTATTACGCAGATGCAAACTTCTATAACTTCCCATATGCATTTGGCTTATTATTTGCTAAAGGTTTATATGCACAGTATCTTAAAGATAAAGAATCATTCCCTGGGAAATATAAGAAGCTTTTATCAGTAACTGGAAAAATGAAAATTGAGGATGTTACTAGAACAATAGGAATTGATGTTTCAAAACTAGAATTCTGGAGAGACTCCCTTAAGATAGTTGCTGAGGATATTGAACAATTTATGAAATTAAGTTATGAAGTTTAACTTTATGTAGATAATCAATATAGTTTAACTGTATTAGAAAAATTAATGGATTAAAAAATATGTATGAAAGCCCTATGGGTAAACACTAATAATTAAGTGTTTCCCATAGGGCTTTCATAAGTATATCTAGTAATTTAATTAATCATGAGGCATAAGGATACTTCTAACACGTGTAAGGTCTTCAGGAAGAGTCACAGTGTAAGATTTATCAGATACAGTTACTAATTTAAATACAGCATAAACTATTATACCTGTTTTATTTTCTCTAAGTACTGGTGATATCCTACAAATATTAAAAGTAACAGATTTAATGGTTTCAGGAATAAATCCAGATGTAGCTATAACCTCTTGAATGTCTTGAATTTTTTTAGGGTCGGATTTAATAACCTCGTTATTAGAACCTATAAATCCTTCAAAATAGGAAAGGCGTAGTGTTTTTCCTGAAATATCTGTTTTAAAGTATCTGTACATTTCTTGTGCTATGATTTCAGCAGCTTCATCAGCAGAGAGCTCATTGATTGAAGGAGTATTACGATCAGGATCAACTTCAAACTTATAGGATGGTTTGATATAGCCAGCAGGTACTGAGCGATAGAGTGTACTGGTTATCTCAGAAATATCATAATTAGTTGGGATAGTCGTACTAGCGTAGAGGTTATTGTGCATGATTCCTACAGTAACCAGTAGTGTACCGATACCTGCAAGCATACATACATTAAGTCCCTTTATTGAATTTTTAAGAATTTGTTTGGATAACATATTAATCCTCCTCTATGTAATGATTTATTTATAGGTCAAATTATAATTAAAAACATTATATACTTATCACGTAAATGTTTCAGAGTTGTAAAAAAATCATGAATTTAACATACAATGTTGTTTTTATGAGATAATGTTTTGGATAAGTGAATAAAAGAGGTGAAAAGATGGCTAATATCTTAATTGCAGAAGATGAAGAGTCAATTAATGAATTGGTAAAACGGAACTTAAGTTTAGTGGGACATTCGTGTCTTAGTGCAATGGATGGAGAAGCGGCATTACAGAGGATACAAGAGAGTAAAATTGACTTAATCATTTTAGATATTATGCTTCCTAAGCTTGATGGATTTGAAGTGATGAAACAAATAAGCATGACGCTAAGTTAAATATTGAATCGAAGTTAAATCAAGGAACTAAAGTAAGTATAGTTTTTTAGAAAATGGGGAAACTTTTTTTATAGGAGATGAACTCATGACAAAAAAACAAACGATGGATGCAAAACTGCAAAGTGAAATGGACAATATGAAGGAAGCCTTAAATTCAAAAAGTGGCTTCAAAAACACAATGAGTTCTGGAACAACAGGTTCTGGTGCTAATATTAGTAGAAATCAAAGGTAGGGCAAAATGTCTTACCTTTTTATAATGAGAGCATTATATAGAATAAATTTTATAAAAAATAAAAAAATATAAAATTTTTATTGATTATAAAGAGTTAATCGTTTATATTTATAACAAGTGGGAAAAAATACAAGATAGAATAAAAAATGTAAATATATAATGTAGCAATAGGAAAATTGATAATAGATAGAGTGTAAGCTAAAAAAGGGAGAAAGTCATGAATTATAGTTGTGTGGAGAAAAAAGGTTTAACATTTGTGGATAAATTATCAGAGTTAGATGAAGAAGATAATGAAGGGAGCATCTACAGAAGAGGAGGGGAGCAAAAACCAGTTGCTGATAAAGTAAAGGAAGAAGTGGATATGAACAGCAAGAATGTAGAAGATGAATGTATTAGTGAAAAGGATAGGCTTGACATTAAAGAAAATAGTGATGAGATGTTTTCTAAAGTATCATATGAAACGTTTCTAGAGTCTATTGTACCTATAGGATATAAATTCGAGTGTGAAGAAGAAAACAATCAAAGTAAGAATACACTGGAAGCTGGGAATAAAACTATAGAGCAACTAGACACACAAAAGCACAAATCGCATGAAATCAAAATTGAGAAACTTAGTACAGATGAAATCAGAGCATTAGTCAGTGATGATTATTTAAAGGATGAGACATTAAATAATAGGGTGGTAATGCTGAACAAAAAAAGGAAAATAGACGTAAAGCCCAAAGATGATGAGTCCAATATGTTAACTAAAGAAAAAAGTGTAGTTGAAGAGAAGGAGTTAGAAAAAGTTAATAAGGACTATGGAATAGAAGAAGCGAAAAGTGAAGTAAATGTTTCAAAAGCTGATCAAAGTGAAAATAATTGTATAGATATAGAATGTGGTGATAAAGCAGAGAAAGTTCAATCTGGAGAATTATACATAGCATGGGGGGATGAAGTAGTTAATGCTAGAAGAAGGGCAAGAAAGCTGGTTCAAGAATTTAATAATGCAGACCCTGAGGACAGGCAGTTAACCTATAATATTTTAAAGAAATTATTAGGTGGAGTGGGTGAATATATTCATATTGAGCCAAGTTTTAAATGTACGTATGGAAAAAACATTAGAGTAGGAGATAATTTTTATGCTGGTTATAACTGTGTGATTTTAGATCAAGCAAAGGTAACTATCGGGTGTAATTGTATCATTTCTCCTCAAGTGGGCATTTATACAGTGGGCTATCCTCTAGAATGTGAGATGCGAGTAGCAGGATATGAGTATGCTAAGCCTATTACTATAGGAGATAACGTGTGGATTGGTGGGGGGAGTATTCTTAATCCAGGAGTCACAATAGGAAATAATGTCGTTGTGGCAGCTGGGTCAGTAGTTACAGAGAATATACCTGATAACGTAATGATTGAAGGAAATCCTGCTCATATTATTAAATATCTTAATAAGGTAGAATAGGCCAAGCTATAACGAGTAAATACTATTTAAAAGTTAAAAAAAGTAAGTTATAATAAAATGCTAAGGAAAAGTAAGGTTTTAGTATATAGACGAAAATGACTACAAGGGTATAGACAACAAGGAGAAGGCATGAAAAAATTACTTATTTCAAAAAAGGAGTTTCTAATGATTTTATTAGGGACTACTGTATTAGCATTAGGAATTAACTGGTTTACATCTCCACTAGGGCTAGTAACAGGAGGGCTATCAGGACTTACAATTATTGTTAAATTCTTATCGAATAAAATATTAGGGTATGAAATTCCTTTGTGGGTTACGAATTTAGTTCTAAATATTCCTCTATTTTGGATTAGTATTAAGCAAAGAGGATTTAATTTTGCAAAGAAATCTATTTGGGGTGTCGGGTTATTAACATTAGCACTATGGTATACAGAGTTTATTCCTAATTTATTAGATGTTCAAGGTGACCTGCTATTAGGCGGCATTTTTGGCGGAGCCATATTAGGGCTAGGGGTTGGAATTGTTTTAAAAGTAGGCGGGACAACAGGGGGAACAGATATGCTTGCTACCATTATTAAGTTTAGACATAATAGATTTCCAATTGCTAAGCTTATTTTAGCTCTTGATGGTATTATTATCTTATCGGGAATGCTGGTATTTGGTTCAACTAAGGCAATGTATGCGATTATTGCGGTCTTTATCAGTAGCAAAGTAATTAGTTGGGTACTCGAAGGTATGCACTATGCTAAGGCTGCTTTTATCTTATCTAATCATAGTCAGGAGATTTCAGAAGCAATTATGACGAAACTTCCTAGAGGGGTAACTGGCATTAAAGCACAAGGAATGTATACAAAACAAGATAAACAGATGCTGTATGTAGTCGTTTCTCAAAAAGAAATTACAAAACTACGTGATATGGTAAAAGAAATAGATCATGAGGCATTTATTACAATTGCTGATGTAAGAGAAGTATTGGGACAAGGTTTCATTGAGGATTATGAAACTTTAGCATAGAGAATGAATAAATAAAAAGTCATTTATGATACTAAGAATCATAGATGACTTTTTAATATAGATAACACCACTTTACAAGAAAACTATTGAACTAAATCTTTAAATTCATTGTCTTTTACAAGTTCTTGAAGGGTTATAG
>CAKVCL010000020.1 GCA_934725855.1 uncultured Cellulosilyticum sp.
AAGTATTTACAGGTACACTGGCTATGGAATAGCCAGTGTAAAAGTGTTGCGCTTAATTTTACCGCTGAATAGTAACAGAAAATACCCTTGCATTTACAAGATAACTATGCTAACATGCACTTTATAGTATCAATAAAAGCGATGAAGAGTGAGAGTAGGTATCTGAAAGTGTTACAGAGAGCCCCCAAAAGCTGCAAAGGGGTACATGGAAGGGTATTCTAAGTCATCAGAGTTCTGGAAACAGAACCGAATAAAGCCTTGGAGCTACATACCGACTGCATATTTTATATGCTGAGATTATGTTGGGCGTGCCCATTATAGCACAGGAGTATCGATATTTTATCTGTACTTTTTAATAACCAATAAGAACAGTAAATATCCGTACTTATAAAGGCTTGTATTGTGAAATACAAGTAAACTAAGGTGGTACCACGGGTATATACTCCCGTCCTTGGAAACAGGGACGGGTTTTTTGCGTTCATAAATTCACTGTTCCAAACAAAACTTATTTTAGAAAGGAAAGATTTTTATGAGCGAGAATGTATTATTAGAAGCAAGATTAACAAAGTTAGACTATGTAAGGGCTATTACTAATCCCTATCCAGAGCGTTTTGAAAAGACTCATGAACTTAAAGAAGCTGCTCTATTAGCAGATGAAACAACTGGTGTACGCGTAGCTGGAAGAATTCTATCTATGCGTAAGATGGGAAAAATGTCTTTTTTAATGCTTTCTGATATTGAAGGCAAGCTTCAAATTGCTGTAAAAAAAGATATGGTAGGTGAAAAAACACTTCGTGCTACCCAAATCTTTTTCCTCGGCAAGTCACTTCGCCCTTTACCTGAAAAATTTCATGGCATTCAAGATACAGAAACGTGCTATCGTAAGCGTTATCTTGACTTATTAATGAATGAAGCGACTAAAGAATTCTTCTTGAAAAAAGTTCAATTCATGCGTGAAATGCGCCGTTATCTAGAAGATGAGGGTTATATGGAAATAGAAACGCCTGTTTTAATCGACCATCCATCTGGTGCAACTGCTAGACCTTTTACTGCTCATCATAATGCCCTAAATATGGATGTCTATTTAAGAATTGCACCCGAAACCTACTTGAAAAGAGCCATTGTAGGTGGCTTTACAAAAGTGTTTGAGTTTGCAAGATGCTTTAGAAACGAAGGGATGGATGCCACCCATCTTCAAGACTTTACCATGGTAGAAGGTTATTGTGCCTATTATAACTACCGTGATAATATGAAGTTTTTACAAAACATGCTAACTAGTGTCATTACAAAAATATGGGGCACACCTCAGATTACTGTAAATGGTACAGTGATTGATTTTAGTGCCCAATGGGAAGTTATCACTTTTCGTGATTTGATTTTAAGAGATTGCGGTATCGATATTGAAGCTTATGAAACCGCTGAAAAGTTACTAGCCAGAATTGAAAAAGAAGGCATTGATCTTGCCTCTGGCACGGATCCTCATCAACTTGGACGTGGCAATCTCATTGATTTACTTTACAAAAAAGTAAGTAGGCCAAAGCTCATTGCGCCTACCTTCCTTATTCAGCACCCTACAGACCTTTCTCCTCTTGCACGTGCCAATGATGAAAATCCTCAAATTTGTGACCGTTTTCAACTTATCATTAATGGTGCAGAAATTATTAATGCCTACTCCGAACTGGTTAATCCCCAAGAGCAACGTGAACGCTTAATCGAGCAAGCTCGCTGTAAGGCAAATGGAGATGAAGAAGCCATGATGATGGATGAGGATTATCTCACAGCCATGGAATATGGCATGCCGCCTATCTCAGGATGGGGTATGGGCATTGAACGTGTATTACAAGTGCTTATGGATAAAGAAAACATTAGAGATTGTGTTCTATTTCCTTTAATGCGTCCACTTACGGAATCATAAACGCCCTCTAGCTCATAATCCTAAAAAGCCGATATGCTTTTTCGCAAGGATAATAGTATGGAAATGTTTCATTCTGTGTTTCTTCTAATGTTTCAAGTAAATGCGCTTTGATTTTTTCTAGGTTCTCATCTCTGTTATAGCAGCTCATAAATAAAACGGCATCCTCTAGTGATTTAAAAGGCTGCCCAAAACATGTTAACAAGATTTCTTCTTCATATTTTAGGTCATTTGCTTCTAGAGTGGCTTTTATCTCTTGGGTCGTTTCAAAGCTTTTTTTCTTTTTATGCGTTTTAAAATGATGGTAACCTGTATTACCTGTAATAAAATACATTTCTTTACCGGTTAAAGAAAGGACATCTTTTAAATGAGGCGCTAAGCCTCCTGCCATACAAAGTATGGTAACATCAGGTAATGGACTTAGCTTAAGGGTGTTATAATTTTCTTCTATCACTTCTATATTATGTATTTGTTTTTGATCCATATTTTCTTTGAGGCATTCTAGTGCATGATGATTTTGATCCACTGCAATTACCTTATGCACTTTTGGGCTAAGCACTAAGCTTAGCCCACCAATGCCACATCCTAGGTCACAAATCGTCACTTCTTTTGATAAATGTTTCATGATGGCATCCGCAAGTAATTGATTACGATTATTCGCTGGATACTCACACGCATCTTGATACCATCTGATTTTATCGGGGGTCCATTCATACATTTTTTCTTCTAAGTGTTCCATGTTCTCATCCCTTATCTAAAAGCTCATTTGTTAGGGTTTCACGATTTTCCTCTGTTAGGGTATACACTTTCACATTCGGATGTTTTCTAATGGTCTCTAGAAAGGGAATTGCCTTGGGTTTAATCACGCCAAGTACCTTGACCTCTTGGTCTAAAACCTCTAGTACTTTTTGACAAAACCTAGGCGACCTACTTTCTAGAAAGCCTAACTCATCCATGATGACAAAGCTTCCTTTAGGGATGTTTTCAAGTAAGCTTACCCCATAGTTTTCAAAGACTTCACTATAAATCTCCTGTTTTCCTTTCCCATAGAGTTTAGCTAGACAATATCTTTCACCTTCAGGCCGCCTTGCTGAAAACATCTCTATCTCTCCCACTTCTCCCCATTTGCCCTCTGGGGAAACTTTTTCTGTATAAAAACCATAGCACTTTTCTTTTGGAAGCTTTTGAACGAGCCTATGAATTAAAGTGGTTTTACCTACACCCCTTTCTCCTGTAATGAATATATGCATAACCTTTACTCCTTATAGGTAGAATGAGCTAATAAGGCTTTTGCCTCATCCTCTGATAACTCATAATGCCAGAAAAGCTCATAAAAATCTTGAAGTTCTTTCACCATATCATATGGATAAAGCTCTGGATAAAGTAAGTTACCTAACCATTTGATTCCAATGATTTGATTAATAGATGGTGGACTTGCTAAGAAGTGATAAGGTCCATAAGGAATTTCGTAATACTTGCCGTTTGCAATGGCATTAAGTCCTGACCAGTAAGGATCGTCTTTTACCTTTTCATAAGGTCCACCTGCATCAAATAAGATGACATCTGGGTCTGCTGCCAAGACTTCTTCCATGGTCACGGTATTGCCACCACCTTTATTAGAAAGCTCAGCCACTTCAATCGCATTTTCTACTCCAACAGCCTCCAATACGCCACAATGAATAGAACCTTTTGCATTGCAATCTAAGCCTGTTTCTCCTGTTCCAAACATCACACGCAATTTGTTTTCTTCCCCTATTTGTGCACGTGCCTTCTCGGCATCTTGATAAACATTTTCTGTATAAGCAGCTAACTTTTCACCTTGTTCTTCATTTTCAAGAAGTTTTCCTAAAGTACGAAACATCTCACCATAGCTATCTACAGTTGCTTCTATAAAAATAGTCGGAATGTCTGTTTGCTGTTGTATATTATCAAGGTCTTCTTTAGCACTTTTCTTTTTATCCCCTAGGTCAATAATCACATCTGGAGCGGCTTCAATCAGCGCTTCCATATTTAAATCCCCTTTACCATAAAATTGACCCGTAACAGGTAAGGCTTCACAGTCATCTTTTATGTAATGTTTCTGCTCATCACCTAATTTTCCTGCCCAACAAGCTAACTTATCAGGGGCTACGGCATAAAGAATCATTTGTGCCACGGAGCCACTAGGTGCCACTTTCTGAATATGTGCTGGAATCTCCACTTCACGTCCACAACTATCTGTAAAGACAATGGTTTCAGCTTCTGTATCAGCTATGTTAGTTTCTTTCTGATTTGCTTCTTCCTGAGTTGGCTCTTTTTGTGTCTCTTCATTAGATTGACTCTCCTCTGTTTGTTCAACTTTTTGATTGCTTTCAGTTTGTGTGGTTGTTTGTGTATTAGAGCACCCTACACTTAAAGAAAGCGTTAATAATGTACTGACTATAATTGCCCAAGATTTCTTCATATTGTTTTCCTCCTACGCTCTACAAACTTCTATTTCTATTGAATATTATCCATATGTTATTTTTATCTGTCTTTTACTAGGTATCTTTTAGTATTTGTTGTTTATTATCTTTTTTTTGCTATCTGCTTTTTACTATGTTTTTTCTTTGGTAGATTGCTTTATCTATTAGGAATAGAGCTTTGGAATAAGCAGCTTTTCTCTGACCTCCACTTCCAAACCATATAACTTCATTAAATTTTCTTCTGTTAAAATGTCTTTTGGTTTTCCCTTAGCTAGCACCTTTCCTTCCTGCAAGGCAATCACTTCATCTGCAAAAAGCATGGCATGCTCGGGATTATGACAAGATTGAATGACCAGCAGTCCTTCTTTAGCCAAGGCTTTCATTTGCATTTGGATGCGCATTTGATTGCCATAATCTAAGCTAGCAGTCGGCTCATCCATTAAAAGAATTTGAGCTTCCTGTACCAGTGCTCTTGCAATCATTGTGAGCTGTCTTTCTCCACCACTCATCTCATGAATGCCACAATTTGCTTTTTCTTTTAATCCTAGCTTTTCAAGGACCTTATAAGTGATTTCATAGTCTGAAGCATTAGGTGAAGCAAACGGTGATAAATAAGCCGTTCTTCCCATCATCGCAAGTTGTAAGACTGAATAGTTAAATGTGGGATTACAGCTTTGTGGAATATACGCTATTTTTTTAGCTAGTTCATGTGGTTTATAGTCACCAGCTTTTTTGCCTTCAATTTTAATCTCGCCTTGCTTTGGTTTAAGGTGTCCCATCATACAGCGAAATAAAGTACTTTTTCCTACGCCATTAGGGCCTAATATATAAACATACTCCCCAGAAGTAGCTGAAAAAGAAATATTTTTTAAAATCTGATGTGCCCCATAATCAAAACAAAGTTCGTTGACACTTAATAAATCCTTTTTAGGAAGTGTTTCCATTACGCTCGCCCCCCTCTTAAAATCATCCATAAGAAAAAGGGTGCCCCTACAAAAGAGGTTAAAATGCCAATAGGTACTTCACTCGTTGCCATGATTCGTGATAAATTATCCACTACGATTAAAAAGCTGCCTCCCATTAATAGGGCGGCTGGTAAAAGGTATTTATAATCACATCCCACCCATTTTCTTGCAAAGTGAGGAATCACTAAACCTACCCAGCCAATCATCCCACTTACGGCTACGCAAGCTGAAGTCATCAGGGTACTGCATGCAATAACCATTAGACGTAATCCCTTTACATTAACCCCTAAAGCTCTTGCCTCTTCATCCCCTTGTGTCAGCACATTAAGCCGCCATCTTAAGCATAATAAAGGCATAACCCCTATCATAACGCAAGGTGCTAATAAAACTAAATCCTTTTGCCTGATGCTGGCTAAACTTCCCATCAGCCAATAGGTAATTGCAGGAAGCTGATTCGTAGGGTCTGCCACTAATTTAATAAAGGAGGTACCTGCTGAAAATAGGGAGCCAATCATAATTCCCGCCAGCACTAACCCCAGTGTTGGATTATATTTATATCGCCAAGTACAAACTAGCGCAATGCCCACTGCTAAAATGCCAAAGCTAAAAGCCAATGTTGTAATCCCTATACTCCCTAGGCCTAGGAAAATGCCTAAAGCTGCTCCAAAGCCTGCCCCTGCTGAAGACCCTAAAAGGTCTGGAGATACCATTGGGTTTTTAAACATGCCTTGATACACACAGCCTGCCCCAGCAAGTGCCATGCCTACTAAAGCAGCGGCAATAATACGCGGCAGTCTTACATTCAGCACCACTACAGCCATTTGTTTCGTCCATGTTTGAGGACGCTCTAGCCATTGACCTAACAAAACGGAAATAACCTCTTTAACGGGTACATAAAAACGTCCAATTGAAAAAGAAACTAAAAAGATGATACAGAAAATCGTCACTAATGCCCAAAGCTTTTTGCCCTGTTTTTGAATCATGAAATAACGCCTTTACCTGCACGAATGGCAATAAGCTGTCCGGCAATGCTAATGGCAATCTCCTCTGGTGTATCTGCCCCTATCTCCAGTAAACCAATAGGCGTTGTGACACGTTTCATATTTTCTGCTGTAAATCCTTGTTCCATCAGTTCTTTTTCTACACTGGCTTTTTTATGCTTGCTACCGATTACCCCTATATATTTAGCAGGGGTTCTTAAAGCCTGCATTTCGACTAGCTTATCAAATTTATGTCCTCTGGTCATAATCACAATATAATCCTCACTGGTTACTTCTTGCATCGCCTCAATCTCACTAAAATCTATCACTTTTGTTTCAACTGCCTGACTAAACCACTCTTTAGATAAAAAATCTTCTCGATCTTCATAGACCTTACAACGAAACCCTAAGTGACTCAGGACGGGAACTAATTCTCTTGAAACGTGTCCCCCTCCAAAAATATGTACATAGCCAGGTGTTAGTATTTCTTCTGCATAATATCTGCACCCTTCCCATTCAAATTGACAAGTGCGTCCTTTAATTTTCGCTTCTAGTCCCTTTTTGTCTGCCATACCAATCAGCCCTTTTTGCTGACTGTAAATGCCTAAATCTCCTTCATCTGATAAATCAGATACTAGCCAGGCTTGCTCTGGTTTATTAAATAAATCAAGTGCCGCCTCGCAAAGCTCAAGCCATTTTGGATTTTTGCTGTCTAAGTACTTAAAATATAACGTCACATCGCCTCCACAAATCATGCCTATATCTTCTACTTCATTACGGTGTAACATAAATTGCTTAATCTTGGAGCCATGTAATGCTAATGCTTCCATTGCCATTTGCACAGAGCGATACTCCACCATACCACCACCAACCGTGCCGCAAATCTGACCCGCTTTTCCTACTAACATTCTAGCCCCTGTTCCTCTTGGCACAGCTCCTGAACTTGCTACAACCGTTACAAAAACAAGGTCTTCTTTGTTAGCTAAATAACGTTTCATTTCTGTAAAAAGCTTTTTCATAGTGCTTTCCCCCTAACCAGTCAGTCCTTTTCCATTTAATATGTATGCCTTTTTTCTAGATATAGCTTCATTTTCTCGAATTCTTCTGGTGTATTGGTATTAAATAAGATGCCCTCATCTTCTACTGAAATAGCAATAAAGGGCTGCACTTTTAGTGCTCCCTTCATGCCCCCTTCTCCCTTATAGGCTAATAATGGCTCTATTAGGGTTTCGTCTAAAAGAAGAGGATGACCACCCTTTCCTTGATACATGGGTTTGACTACAGCTTCTTCTACTTTTAAAAGTTCTTCTAAAGTTTCTACTGAAAAAGCAGGTGAATCCACTGGCGTAAAGAAAAATCTTTCACATGCTCCCTTAAGTGCCTGCATTCCCAGTTTGGCGGATGAGAACATATCACTCACTGCAAACTGCTCATTTCTTACTGTTTCTATCATTTTGTCTTCTTTAAGTAAAGCTTCTAACTGCTCACTACAGTTTCCCGTTACCACAATGATTTGTCTGACACCTGCTTGTTTAAAGGTTTCTATCATATGAAGAATAATAGGTTTTCCCATCACTTCTTTAATCGCTTTAAAGCTTCCCATGCGTGAAGATAGGCCTGCTGCCACAATGATTGCTCCTAAATTTTTCATAAGCATCCTCTTTCTATTTTTGATAAGCTGTATGCTCAAGTGGCAATTTCGTTCTAAAAATGCCATCTCGTTTATAGTAAGCAAGCTGCGCAGCTGGTGAAGTTGGAATAAGTGGAATCTCTCCTACCCCTTTCGCACCATAAGCTAACTCAGCCTCATTTTTCTCAATGAGTATGGTTTCTATTTCTGGCACTTCTGTAGAACGCCATAGTCCAAGCTTTCCATAACCTACGGTTGGTTTGCCATTTTCTATTTTAGGATTTTCAGTGAGTCCATACCCTAATCCCATCACCACGCCGCCTTCAATCTGTCCTTCTACATTCATTGGATTAATGGCACGTCCTACATCATGAGCAGCAACCACTTTCTTTACTTTTCCATCCTCATCTAAAATAACGACTTGAGTGGCATAACCATAAGCGAGGTGACTCACTGGATTTGCTTTATCTGAACCCATTGGGTCTGTTACCCCTACAAATTCTTCAAAGAAAGTTTCTCCTTCTAACTCCTCTAATGTATGTACGCTAAGTGCTTCTTTTAACTTTAAGGAGACACGTCTTGTGGTTTCTCCTGTAATCACCGTTTGTCTTGAAGCCGTACTCGTGCCTGAATCAGGCGTTTTGTCGGTATCAGGTGCAATCACCACTACTTGACTAGCACTTAGCCCTGTGGTTTCACAGCAGATGGCACGCATCGTACTTGCAATGCCTTGTCCCATACAAGCTGCACTGGTACATAAGAGGACTTTACCTTCTTTTACCACAAGCTTCACACGTCCTGTATCCGGTACACCAACGCCCACACCTGAATTCTTAATCGCACAGGCTATGCCTGCCTGCTTCTCATTGGCATAATAGACGTCTTTAACGGCCTTGAGCGTTTCCACAATCGCTGTTCCTTCATCTGCAATCTGCCCATTTGGCAGCACATCACCTGGTCGAAGGGCATTCAGGTAACGAATTTCATAAGGGTCAATCCCCACTTTTTCTGCTAAAAGATTGAGGTTACATTCTGTCGCAAACATCGTTTGGGTTACCCCAAAACCTCTAAATGCCCCACTTGGAACATTGTTGGTATAAACACTCGTTCCGATAATATCAATATTTTGATAATTATAAGGACCAGCTGCATGCGTACAAGCTCTTTGAAGCACAGGGCCACCTAAAGAAGCATAGGCGCCTGTATCTGCAATGAGTCTAAGACGCATGGCGGTCAGTTTACCCTTTTCATCACAGCCTGTCGTTAGCTCCATTTTCATCGGATGACGCTTTGGATGCACCATTAAGCTTTCCGCTCTCGTTAAGGTCACTTGAACAGGTACTCTAGCAATATAAGCTAAAAGAGCGGCATGATGCTGCACACTCATATCTTCTTTACCGCCAAATCCTCCGCCTACATAAGCACTCCTTATGGTGAGTTCTTCGTCTTTTAAGCCTAGTAAACGTTTGATTTCACGGTGCTCATCATAAATGGATTGGCCGCCTGTATACACGGTTAAATGATGTGCTCCATCTGGGATAGCCAGTGCACTTTCTGGTTCTAGAAACGCATGCTCTTGTGCAGGGGTTTCATAAGTATTCGTTACCGTATAAGCTGATTTTTCTAAGGCCTCTTTCACATTCCCTCTTTGAATTTTTTCTACCCGATATGCGTTACCTGTTTCATGAATTGCATAAGCCCCTTCTTTTAAGGCTTCTTCTGGGTCAAAGATTGGCTCACGCTCTTCATAATCGACTTTAATCAGTGCCTTAATTTCCTCTAAAGATTCTCTTCTCTTTGAGGCTACAAGTGCCACTGCATCCCCATAGTATCTCGTTTCTTCTCCGATATCTATGAGCGCTGGCCAGTCTAATGTTAAATGCCCAATCACTCTTTCTCCAGGCACATCTTTAGCCAGTACAATACAAACCGCATCTGGATGTTTTAGTGCCTTGCTAATATCAATCGCTTTGACCAGTGCTCTTGGATACTGACTACGAAGGGCACTGCCATATACCATGCCTTCGGCTTTTATATCTGCTGCAAATTTGCCCGTCCCTAGAATTTTATCTTTGGCATCTGGTCTAATGCTTCTTTCACCGACTTTACCCACTGTTTCACTGAGGATTGGTTCTTCTTCTCCTCTAAAGCATTTGGCCGCCAGTTCAATGGCTTCTACGATTTTCTTATAGCCTGTACAACGACATATATTGCCTCTGATTACCTGATTGATTTGCTTTCTAG
Organism: uncultured Cellulosilyticum sp.; assembly: GCA_934725855.1. Classification (GTDB taxonomy): domain Bacteria; phylum Bacillota; class Clostridia; order Lachnospirales; family Cellulosilyticaceae; genus Cellulosilyticum. The sequence goes on from CAKVCL010000020.1 coordinate 10,176, forward strand.
TAGGCGTCTTTTCCACATCCAGTAAAGACTTGGCACTAATCACCATACCCGGAATACAAAAACCACATTGCACCGCTCCGACTTTTGAGAAAGCATAGGTATAAATTTCTTTTTCTCTTTCACTTAAGCCTTCTACCGTTACAATATGTTTGCCTTCTACTTTCTCCATCGTTAAGTGACAAGCAGGCATTTTCTTTCCATCTACTAAAACCATACAAGAGCCACATGCCCCTTCGCTACAGCCTTCTTTAACAGAAGTTAAATCGAGCTCATCTCTTAAAAAATCAATGACTCGTATGCTTTGATCTGTTTGAATTTCTTTTTCATTTACGTAAAAATGAAACACAAAATCACCCTCTTTCTATCTTTAGCACCTCACCAGCACGATTTCCAGTAAATTTCCCGTTTTCAATTTCTAAGCTGCCATTTACAAAAACATAATCGATGCCACTTGGATACTGCATAGGATTTTCAAAGGTTCCCCTATCGATTACTTCCTCTTCATAAAATAAGACTAAGTCTGCAAAGAACCCTTCCTTAATTTGTCCTCTTTGTTTTATTTGAAAAACCTGGGCTGGTTTTGCTGTCATTTTATAAATGGCAGTTTCAAGTGGAAAGCACTTTTCTTCTCTTACATACTTACCAAGCATTCTTGGAAAAGCTCCATATACTCTTGGATGTGGTTTTCCAGATAACAACCCGTCTGTACATAAGTTCATTTCTGGCCTTGCCATAATCCTTTTAACATGTTCTTCTGTTCCATAGAAATCTACCATGCCTACTGCATTTTTTTCTTCGAGTAATAGGTCAAAAGTGGCATCTAATGGATCTTTGCCTCTTTTTTCTCCTAGTTCTTTTAAACTAAGCCCAATCACTTCTTTATTTTTCTCGCTCACCACACTGGTGATAAAAATGCCTTCTACGCCAGCGAACTGAATGAAATTATCCCAGCCAGGAATCCCATTTTTCATACCTTCCTTCATTTTTTCACGAAGTGTATCCTCTTTTAGTCTTTCCATTAATTTTTCTGTTCCACCATCGTGTGCCCAAGGTGGTAAAATCACCCCCAGCATGGTGCTACCTGCTATGTAAGGATATTGGTCAAAGGAAATTGATAAGCCTTCTTTTTGAGCCTCATCTAATTTTTTCAGCATGCCCTCTAACTTATGCCAATTAGGCTTACCACACACTTTAAAATGTGAAAAATGAAGATGCACCCCTGACTGCCTTGCTACCGTAAGCATCTCATCCATGGATTCTAAAATATCATCTGCTTCACTTCTTTGATGCACCACATAAATCCCATCATATCGATGTACCATCTTACAAAGGGCAATGATTTCTTCTGTATGGGCATAAGCACAAGGCATATAAATAAGTCCATCCGATAAACCCACGCAGCCCTTTTGCATTTCTTTTTCTACGATGTCACACATTTTAGTCAGTTCTTCCTCAGTCGGCTTTCGATTATCTAACCCCATCGCTGCCATTCTTACATTGCCATGAGGCAGTAGATACATTTCATTAATACTTGGCTTTGCTTCTTCAATCTGTTTTAAATAACGACTAACGCTTTCATAATGCCAATTAATGCTTTCATCTTCTCCCTCTAATCCAGCCAAATTCTTTTTCCATGGCCCAATATACTTTTCGGGAAGCGGCGCCATCGAAATACCATCTTGTCCTAGTACTTCAGTGGTAATCCCTTGCATCAATTTAGGCAAAAGCTCTGGCTCAGATAGTACCTTTAAATCACTATGACTATGGGTATCAATAAAGCCTGGCGCACAAATGAGTCCATTTGCTTCAATCACTTTGTCTACATGTGTTTCTACTATGCTTGCTGGTTTTACCAATGCTTCACCCTCTGCATCTTCCTTTATAATCTTTTGAATGTGCCCGTTCTCTATTAAAATACATCCTTTATATCTTTCTTGACCTGTTCCATCTATAATCCAAGCATTTTTAATGAGTGTTTTCATGCCTTGTCCTCCTATTTTAAGAGCGCCTTCATGATCCCATAATAACATTCAGTCACATTCTCAAGCTGGCTGATTTCTATGTATTCATCAATCGTATGGGCAAGACGTTCTACAGAAGGTCCCATCCCTATCGTCTTAATCCCTGCTTCTCCTGCATAGTGACTGCCATTGGTGCAAAAATTATACTGGGTGATTTCTGGCTGATACCCCATATCGTTAAGTTCTTTCAATACGTCTTGAATATAGGTTTCTTCCTTATTAAATAACCAGCCTGGGAAAAATCTCTCCCCACTAATGGTTTCTCCTGTATAGCACTTTTCTTCTCCTACTGCAAAGGAAACCTTTGCTTTAAACTCAGAATCTTCTGCCTCTAATTTCTCAATTAATTCTTGAATAGGGGCTAAGACACTTTCTTTGGTTTCACCCACTAAAAGACGTCTATCATAGGTTGCCATGCAATATTCAGGAACCACAGAAGCCCCTGGATAAGGACTAGATTTAATATCTGTCAGTTCCAAAATGCCATCTCCTAATATCTCATGATGCGTCACTTCAAGTCCTCTAATGGCTTCTACCAACTTGCACATACTATAAACTGCATTAACGCCTTTTTCTGGGTTTGCTGAATGGGCAGGCACACCAAAAGTTTCTACTTTGACTTCCCCACGCCCTCTTTGTCCAATTTTTAGATTTAAGTTAGACGCCTCACCGATGACCACATAATCTGGCCCAATGGCTTTACTAATCGCTCGTGCTGCCACTCCTTCAAAGCACTCTTCATGAACGACCCCTGCTACATAAATTTCTCCCTTAAAATTCCTTTCCGTATCTTTGGCAAAATTTGCTGCGGCACTCGCCATAGCAGCTAGCGCCCCTTTCATATCTGTTGTGCCACGACCATAGATTTTACCATCTTCAATCTCAGCACCAAAAGGATCATGGCTCCACTTTTCTACATTTTGAGCAGGTACGGTATCCATATGTCCATCAAATACAATTTTCTTACCAGGTAGTTTACCTTTAATCACACCAATTGTATTGCCATATGCATCGACTCGCACTTCATCAAAACCTTGCGCCGTAAAAAACTCTTTTAATGCATCAGATACAAGATTTTCTTCTCCTGAATAACTTCTTCTTTTAATCAATTTCTGGCATAACTCTATCACAGATTGTTTTCTTTCTTCTGTTAACATCGCTCTTCCTCCTGTTCACTGCCTTGATATTTTTTTGCCATTACTTTTTACGTTAATATCTGCCTTAAATTTCAATTTATTTCTTGTTTTTAATCCTATGCCTAGCGCCTTTATAACCTTGCATATTTGCCTTCCCAGACAATTTTTCTATAATTTTCTTGGTCCGTATCGCCCTCTGTATTAAAGAATAATAAAACGGAATCTTTTGTAATCTGAAGCATTTTTCTCATTTCTTCTAGCTCTGGATGTGTTAAAATGGCATAGCCAAATCCAAAACCTGCCGCACCACTTTCACCTGCAATAATACGTTCATCGCCTCCTAATGGTGCGCCTAAAACTCTCATCCCATCTGCTGCCATTTCATCTGGACAAGAAACAAAATAGTCCGCATAATCTCTTAAAATATCTATGCCTACTGTAACGGGTTCGCCACATGCTAAGCCTGCCATAATGGTCTGCATCTCCCCCGTTACAGGATGAATGCGACCATCATTTGCTTTCATGGTTTTAAAAACACAAGCCGCTTCATTAGGTTCTACCACAGTAATAATCGGTTTTTCTTCTTTATAAATATCTGAAAAAAATGCCGTCATGGCTGTAGCAAATGAGCCTACTCCAGCTTGCACAAAGATATGCGTTGGTTTCACTCCTTGAAGCTGCTCATAAGCTTCTAATGCCATCGTGGTATAACCTTTAATAATGGCTTTTGGAATGTCTTCATAACCTGGCCAAGAGGTATCTTGGACTAATACCCATCCCTTTTCATCCGCTTCTTTGCTGGCAAGTCTTACAGAATCATCGTAGTTAAAGTCTGTAATCTCTGCTTTAGCGCCTTCTCTTCTAATGTTTTCAAGTCGCTCCTTGCTGCTTCCCTTTGGCATATAAATGACGCAGTCTTGTAAAAGCTGATGCGCCGTCCAAGCCACCCCTCTTCCGTGGTTGCCATCCGTTGCAGAAATAAAGGTTTGCTTTCCTATTTTTTCTCTTGTTTCAGTTGCAATCAGCTTCTCATAAGTCATCTCTTCCATAGGAAGTGAAAGCTTCTTTGCGATATACTCTCCAATTGCATAGCTTCCGCCTAGCACCTTAAATGCATTGAGTCCAAATCGATACGCTTCATCTTTAACATAAATCCCTTTCACCCCAAGCTTATTAGAAAGGTTTTCTAAGTTTCTTAATGGGGTAGGCTGATACATTGGAAAGCTTTGATGATACTTCTTTGCCTCTTGGGCAACTTCTTTATTCGCTAAGGTAAGCGCTACTTTCTCTTTAGGTGACTTCTTAACGGATTCATTCGCTACGATTTCATAACCCATTTAAATTCTCCCCCTTTCAATTTCTGCCATCAGCACAGCTTTAAAACTCTCTAACTGCTTTTCATCTAGTGCTTTAAACTCTATCTGTAATTTCTTACCCTCCACCCAAGCTTTTGATTTTTGACTTTCTATATAGCTTGTTTCATCATGATAAATCGTAAACTTTTCTTCATAGGGTTTATGCCCCATCACACATTGCCACTGGCAAGCACCACAGGCGTTACAAAGATGGTCCAAATGAATGACTTTTTTCTGGTTATCCCACTGAATCGGTATATTGGCACGGTTAGGACAAATATCCACGCATTGATTACATTGACCACAAAGTGAGGTATAGTTTTCTTTTCTTTCAAACTGAACCGTCTTGCCACTTTGATAACTTTTATTGCTTTTCGCATTTTCTGCTAACTGAGTGAGTTTTTCAGTTCTTATCGCCTGCTTCGTATAGTGCTCGCTTTTCTTTATCAGCTTAGTTATATTTTTATAACCCCCTGATTGTAAAACAAAAGAAGAAACGGTCACTGGCGTGATGCCTGAGTCAAGAACAGCTTCAATATTGGATAAATCAATGCCTCCAGAGTAAGACATTTCGACTTTCTCATAACCTTTTTGTTCTAGTCCATTGGCTAACTCATAAGCCGCTTCAATGGCAATTGGATAAAGTGGCTTTCCTGAAAGATACTTAGCATCTCCCACAAGCCTATCTCCTTTATTTTTGACTGGAAGCGTATTGGTTAACTTCACGCCAAATGTTTTTCCTATCTGGTCACTTGCCTCTTTTAACTCATGAACCAATTCGACTGCCATTTCTAAAGTCATGTCTACTTCAAAAATAGATTCTACAATTTCAATATCCTTATAACCTTGCTCTTTTAATCTACTTTCCACCTTTTCTTTACCAATGAGCGTCGGATTCAATTTAATGAATGTATGAAATCCTTTTTCTTTTAAAAGATAAAGGACAATTTCTTTAATTTCATTTCTTTTACAACCATGCATAGTAGAAAGTGTAATCGTATCTGTCAGTGAATGCCTGACTTCAAGCGCTTCTATGTCTTGATGACTAAGGGGTAATTCTTTAGCCTGCGCTTTAATAAAAGCCATATCTTTTTGCCACTCCAAAGTCTTTTGAATGTCTTTCAGTCCTTCTAAAAATGCATCCACTTTAGGAGATTGAATGCCTTTTAAGTCATACCCTACACTGGCTATAAAATGAATCTCTGAAATAGGGGTTAAATGAAAAACTTTGCTAAGTACAGCAATAAGCAAATAGGCTTTGATATATTCATCTAATGCTTCATTAACTTCCAGTTCGGTGGACCATTCTGTGTTATAAACTTCATGCCCTACATCAATACACGGTTTAATAATCCCTAATGCTTCTTTTTCCAAGACTTGAACGGTTTTAAGTTCAAAATACTTTGCGCCTGCTGCATAGCCTGCTACTATATTTCCAGCTAACTGCGTATGAGGTCCTGCTGCCAGTCCAATAGGGGCATGGCTTTCATTTTTATAAACAGGAACCTCATAGAAGCTGCCCTTTTCTTTATATTCATTCACCAACCCTAAAAGCATTTGTTCAAACGAAATAGGGGTCATTTCTTCATGGTTCATCACATTTTCCTCCTTTCTTATCACACGCTATGCCATAAAGCGTTTCCAAAAACTTTGTGCTTGCTTCTCGCAGCTTTTTCTAACGGCTTCTTCATCTATGCTAATAAGTTTTCTATTTTTCATTACCCACTTGCCATTAATCATCACATCTTCTGTCATAGCACCCTGCATGCCAAACATCACATGAGCATTGATATTTTCTGCATTCATTGGTGTAAATGGCTGGTAATTCACTAAAATTAAATCTGCCTTAGCACCCTTTTTCAGCTTTCCGATTTCTTTTCCAAAAAGCCTTGTCGCAATTTGAGCATTGTTTTCAAATAAACACATGCAGGCTTCATCAAAACCTCTTGCCGCATTTTGATGCCCATGTTTTTGTAAAATATGAGCCACCTTTAAAGACTCTAACATATCTTGGGTATAGCCATCTGTTCCTAACCCCACCAAAATGCCTTCATCCATTATCTTTAAAATGTCTAACCATCCTACGGCATTATTCATATTAGAAGAAGGATTATGAATGACTGTCGTGTTTGTTTCTTTAAGCAGTTTATAATCTGCCTCATCAATATGAATACAATGAACGGCTAACGTTTGTTCTCCTAACATTTCATGTTCATAAAGTCTTCTAACCGCCGATTTTCCATAGGTTTCTTCATTAAAGGTTTCATCATAAAGCCCTTCTGCAATATGAACATGGTAACCACTCTTAAAGCGATTGGCTTTTTGAATAGAAGCAAGCGTTTCTTCACTTAAAGTAAAAGGGGCATGTAAACCAATTAATCCTTTAAGCTCAGTACTCGGTGATTGAAGCGTTTCTTCAATAAAAGTCATATTTTCTTCTATAGCTTCCCTCATCTTTTGTTTTCCATGGCGGTCTGAAATCTCATAAGACAAGCAGCTACGAACACCTAATGTCTTTGCAGCTTTAGCAATTTGTGATAAGCTGCCTAATATCTCACCATAACTAGCATGATGATCTATTACCGTGGTCACTCCATTTTTAATGCTCTCTATCAAAGTCAAACAGGCACTTTCATAAACGTCTTCTAAAGAAAGCCTAGCATCCATTTTCCACCAAAGCTTTTCTAATATCTCTAAAAACTGCTCTGGCGCTTTACCTGCTACTTTCATTCCTCTTGCAAAGGCACTATAAATATGAGCATGCGTATTAATCATTCCTGGCATGATTACCTTATTTTCAGCATCTATCACTGTTGCCTGTGAGTATTTTTGCCTAAGCGTTTCATAAGTGCCTACTTCTACAATTTGATCTTCGCAGATAACAACTCCACCGTTTTCATAATAAGGATGGTCGCTATCTCTTGTAATTACGCTTCCATTTCCAATCAGATACACTACTTTCACCTACTCTCTAACTTGCCTATCCCTTCCTCATTTATTTATAAAGCTTCTGCTTCACATAACGCTTCTATAAAAGCACCTAACAAATTTAAGCATACTTTTTTTCTATAAACTGCTGTGGAGCGTTGATCATCAATCGGATGAATATAGGTGCTATACGCTTCAACTATTGCTTCTTTTTCTTCTTTAACTTCATCGATGCTCTTTCCTATTAAGCGCTTTTCTAAGTCACGTTTTCTAATACTTGTCACCCCAACGGAGCCAAAAGCTATTCGTACATCAGCAACTTTTCCCTCTTTAAGCTTCCCTAGCCCTACAAAAGAAAGTTTTGAAATGGCTTCTGATTGTCTTGCCCCAACCTTTTGATAATGTGTTACTTTCAAATTACTATAACTAGCTGCCTCGATTTCAATCGCATAAACCATTTCTCCTGGATTTAAATCAATTTTTCGAATGCCTTTAATAAAATCTTCAATCGCTATTTTTCTAAAGTGCATTTTTCCTGACTGGCTATGTACTAAAATGATTTGGGCATCTAACGCATAAAGCACAGGTAATGTATCACCAGCAGGTGAGGCATTACAAATGTTGCCTGCCATCGTTCCTAGATTGCGAATAGCGGGTGAAGCAATGCCTCTTATGGCTTCTTTTAAAACTTCTGGAACTAGGTCACTCTCTATAAGCTCTCTATAAGTCATCCCTGCACCAATACGGAGCGTATTTTCTGTTTGTTCTACTTGTTTGATTTCTTCTATGCGATTTAAGAAAACCTCATTTTCAGCTGACTTCTTAACAACCATGACATCCGTGCCGCCACTAATGAGTAAGGCATCTGGATGTAATTCTAAAATTTGTGTGGCTTCTTGAAGTGTTGTGGGATAATAACCTGTTACCATAGACCATTTCCCTCCTTAGCTGCCATTTGTACGGCATTAATAATCATGTTATAGCCTGTACACCTGCATAGATTTCCTGAGATGCCTTCACGAATCTCTTCTACCGTTGGATGGGGTTTCTTGCTTAATAAACTCTGAGCTGCCATAATCATCCCAGGTGTACAATAGCCACATTGAACCGCGCCACATACTGCAAAAGCATGATCTAAAAGCTGGTACTGTGGAGTATCTCTAAATCCTTCTAACGTAACAACTTTAGCCCCTTGTACACTTCCAATCGCTGTAATACAAGAATTGACTAAACAGCCATCTAGTAAAATGGCACAAGCTCCACATTCACCTTCCCCGCACCCTTCCTTTGGTGCCGTTAAATTAAATTCTTCTCTTAAAACATCTAAAAGCCTTTTCGTTGGCTGACTGTTTGTCTGAACTTCTTTTCCATTTAAATTAAATTGAATCATCCCATCACCTCCATAAGCTTTTCAGGTGTTACAGGTAGACAGTATATTGGTTTCTTAATAGCTTCTTCCACAGCTGCTTCATAAGCTGGTGCGGTTCCAATAAGGGTAAGCTCTCCTGCCCCTTTTGCCCCAAAAGGTCCATGTTCATAGAGATTTTCTACAAATACCACTTCAAAAGGAACGGTATCTTTAGCCGTTGGAATCATATAATCTGTAAAGCTATTTTGCTTAATGTCCCCAGAACTATTTTCCATTTTCTCTATAGAACCATAACCAATCCCTTGAAGCATTCCCCCTTCAGCTTGACCTTGCATAATGGTGTCATCAATAGATTTTCCTACATCAAATACGCCCCATACACCCAGAAGTTTCGTTGTTGCAAGCAGTTTATCTACTTCTACCTCCACGACATTGATTCCATAAGAATAAGTTGGATAAGCATCTCCACTAAACGTTGCCATATCCCATGGAATCATATCCACATGCTGATAATGCTCTTCTATCGTAAAGCTTTTTTCTGACCATCTTGCTTTCATTTTCTTTGCCGCACGCTCGATTAGTTTTCCAACAATCAATAAAGAACGTGAAGCAACGGTAGGGCCTGAGTTGGGAACTCTATCTGTATCTGGATTTTCAATGAGCACATCCTCCATTGAAATGTCTAAGACTTTAGCTGCTATTTTACTAAAAGTGGTTTTTAGCCCTTGACCAATATCTGTATTGCTCACCAAAATCTCCACTTTTCCATCTTCACGCCTTACAAGCTTTACAACGGATTTAATAAAATCTTTTTCAGCTGAACCTGTAAATCCACATCCATGTAAGAAAATAGATAAGCCAATGCCCTTTTGATATCTTCCAGCTTTTTGATTTTGATAAGCTTTATATTTTTCACTGTAATGAGAAATCTCCTCTACTTTTTCAAGCATTTCATTAAGGGGAACATGGTGATGAAACTGCCCACTTGTTGCCGTTTCATCATACTGCTTCACCAAATATTGCTTTTTAAATTCAATTGGCGTTTGCCCAAGCTTTAAAGCAATATGATTCATCAACGTTTCAATAGCAAAGAAGCTCTGAGGGGCACCAAATCCACGATAAGCGCCATTTGGAACGGTATTAGTTAACAAAGCAGCGCCTTCTACTTCAATATGTTCAATGCGATAAACTCCTGTGGCTGCAATCAGTGACCTTTGTAAAACCACACTAGAAAGTCCTGCATAAGCGCCTGCATCTAGCTTAATATTTGCCTTGATGCAAGTCAGTTCACCTTTCTCATTTAATCCCGCTTTATAAGTTAAGATACCTGGATGCCTTTTGGGCGTCACACTCATATCTTCTCTACGATTTAAAACCAGTTGGACGGGTCTAGCTACCTTTTTAGCTGCAACAGCCACTTGGCAGCCAAGAAGTGACGGATAATCTTCTTTTCCACCAAAACCACCTCCTGTGGTCGTTTGAATAATTTGAACATGTGCTTCATCTAATCCCATGGTTTGCATAACAGCTGCATGCACATAATAAGGACACTGCATGGAGCCATAAACGGTGACTTTGTCTTTCTCAAAATCATAAATGGCGACTGCCCCTTGAGGCTCTATGTAAGCTTGCTCCTGATAGCCTGTTTTAAAGGTTTCTTCAATCACTGTTTTAGCGGCTTTAAACGCTTCTTCTGGATCTCCTTTTTTATAGTGATACTGGGCAGCTGGCTCCGTGGCTTCTTCTAACATTAGGACAGGTTCACAGGCTTCATAAATAATCTGCACTTTACTTGCCAGTTTTTTCGTTTCTTCTTTATCAGGCCCTACAATCATTAAAATAGGTTCCCCTTTAAAACGAACGATATCCTCTGCAAAAATAGGCTGCTCACTGGTAATGACCTTTAATAAATTAACCCCTGGCACATCCTCAGCTGAAACCGTTTCATACCCTTCTGGAAGGTCTGGCAGGTTAATTTTTATAATTTTTCCATAACTGATTGTAGACCTTACCATGGTGGCATAAAGCATACCTTCCAATTTTAAATCTGCTATATAAATGGCTTTTCCGCTCATTTTGACTTCATGATCTTTTTTGATGACTGGTGTACTAATCTCTTTCACTGATCTCACCCCTTTTAATATAATGTCCCTCATGTGCGTGAATTGTTCCTTCTTCTAATACGATGCTGCCTCTTGCGACCACCGTTTCAATCGCCCCTTTTAATGTCTTGCCCTCGTAAACACTCATTTCATCTTGAACCACGACTTGACCTTTAGGATTAAATAGCACCACATCTGCATCAAAGCCTGGAAGCAACTGCCCTTTTTCTTTTAACCCATAAATATTCGCCACATTTTTTGTAAACTGATCAAGTACCTCAAAACCATACTGCTGATACATATTTAAAAACGAGTACCTTAGTCCGCCAATTCCCATAGGAATCTCACAGGTATAAGTGTGTTGTTTTTGCTTTTTAGTAAATGGACAATGATCCGTTCCAATCGTTGTAATGTCTTTTAGATGTGCATTTAGCTTTCTTCTTTCTCTTTCTGTTCTTAATGGGGGTGTCATTGTATATTTATACCCCTCTTGAGTATTTAGTTTTTCTGAGTTTAATAGGAAATAATGCGGACAACTCTCGAAAACAATCTGTTTAGAGGTTAATTCCTTTTGAAACACGCCTTTCATCATTTCCACGGTACTGCCTGCACTCACATGAACAATGTAGAGATTGCCTCCAGTCGTTCTTGCCATACTACCAAGCTTAAGCACTTCTATATTTTCAGTTAACGCAGGTCTAGCCAACTCATGATCCTTAACAAGTATCTTTTCATCTTGATTAATGAGGTCATCATTTTCAGCATGTACCACAATCCATACCTTTTGTTTTTTACTTTCTTCTAGTAACTCTAAAATCTGCTTATCATAAGTTCTTCTATCCGTATCTGAATAAGTGGTAAATAATTTAATAGAAGGTATCCCTAATTTCTTAGAAGCAGTAATCATTTCCTTGGCTGTTGAAATGGGATTACGAAGAGTGGTATGGAAAGCAAAATCCACTAAGCTCGCCCTTGCAAGCTCCATCCGTTCATTAAAAGCTTCTTCTAGTTCTTCTACCTTTTGAATAGGGTCTAAAAAATCAATGTACGTTGTGACGCCGCCTAAAATCGCTTCTTTAGAACCCGAATAAAAATCATCCTTTGACTTTCTATTGCCACTTCCTAAGCTAAAATGAACATGAGGGTCAATAAAGCCCGGAAGTACATAACGTCCTTTAGCATTTATTTCCTTTTGACAAGGGAGTTTCTCCTTTGTTACCGTCTGTATTTTTTCATCCTTTATATAAAGATTGACCTTTTGAAACGTATGGTCTATATACACCCTTCCTCCTATAATGCCTAAATCATACATGTTGTTTCCTCCTAACTTTCTTGTTTGCTTAATTCCCCCTAACGTTCTTCTCTAAAATAAGCTAACCCTAAATTTTTAGGCGGTTGATTTTCTACTTTATTTCTTTTACTTGATAAAACTAATACAATCATCGTTACAAGATAAGGTAGCATTTTGAAAATCTCCTGCATATATCTTTCAAGCCCTGGTATGTACATATATAAAATATATAATGCCCCAAATCCTAGTGCGCCCCATATGGCTCTCATTGGTTTCCACAAAGCTAAAATAACCAGTGCAATAGAAAGCCAGCCTCTATCCCCAAATCCATCATTCATCCAAGTTCCACCTAAGTATTCCATTACAAAATGCAACCCACCCATTCCTGCAATGGCTGCCCCTAATATGGTGGCGATATATTTATATTTTGAAACAGAAATCCCCGCTGCATCTGCCGTAGCTGGATTTTCACCAACCGCTTTTAAACTCAATCCTTTTCTAGTTTTTTCTAGAAAATAGCTTAAATAAAGTGCTAGTCCTATCGCTAAGTAAGTTAATATCCCATATGAAAAAAGCACCTCACCAATGATAGGCAGCTTAGAAAGTCCTGGCACACAGGTTCTATAAGCTGTAGCCGTTGTCGCAACTGAAATCTGTCCTACACCACCTGCTAGTTTTGAAATAGAACCGCCAAAGAAATTTCCAAATCCAACCCCAAAAGTCGTTAAAGCCAGACCGACTACATTTTGATTGGCTCTTAATGAAATCGTTAAAAAACTGTAAATCAGTCCACCTAAGGCTGAAGCCATCAGTGCACATAGTAAGGAAATCAAAAGTCCCACCACACCATTTGGCGCACTGGTACTTCTTTCATAAAAGAAAGCACCCATAAGTCCTGAAATGCCACCCATATACATAATGCCTGGAATCCCAAGATTTAAGTTGCCTGATTTCTCGGTTACAATCTCACCCGTTGCTCCAAATAAAATAGGAATAGCTTGTCCGATTGCTTTTTGAATAAAAATTAAAACCACAGACACCTTAGTGCACCTCCTTTGCTTTTTTACCAAAATCAACCTTGTAATTTGTAAAGAACTCACATCCAATTAAAAAGAATAAAATAATCCCTGTAATAATATCTGAAGCATTTTGATTGAGTCCAAACTGACTGGCAATCTGTACTGCCCCTTGTTGCATAAAAGCTAAAAAAGCAGAAACTAAAATCATCACAAATGGATTGAACTTTGACATCCAAGCCACAATAATGGCTGTAAACCCTCTTCCACCTGCTGTACTTGTGGAAATCGTATGACTTGAACCCCCTACAATAAGGGCTCCAGCTAGTCCACATATTGCGCCTGAAAGCATCACCGTTCGGATAATCACTTTATTCACAGAAATCCCTATATATTTAGCAGTGTGTTCACTTTCCCCTACTACAGAAATTTCATAGCCTTGCTTACTATATTTCATATAAATAAACATGCCTACCGTAATGGCGAGTACAATAAGGACACATAACCATTGTGAATTGCCAAAGAGTTCTGGAAACCATCCTTTTTTCGTTTCTCCATTAATGATGCCCACAGAGTTTGAACCTGCTGGATTTTCCCAAAAGATCACACAAAATGTAACCATTTGCATTGCGACATAATTGAGCATTAAAGTAAATAATGTTTCATTGGTATTGTAATGTGCTTTAAAAACACTAGGGATAAATCCCCAAAGCATACCTGCTAATATACTTGAAAGAATCATAAGTGGAATGAGTACCCCATTAGGCAAAAAATTAGAAAGATAAATCATAACGGCTGCTGATGCAAGGCCTCCTACTAAAATCTGTCCCTCGGCACCAATATTCCAAAATCGCATTTTAAAAGCAGGCGTTAGCCCGACTGCAATAAGTAGTAAAATAACCGTTTCTCTTACGGTTACTAAGATTCTTCTCTTAGTCCCAATCGCACCATCTATAATGCCTTCATAAACGTCAATAGGATTTTGTTTGGTAATGGCGACAATCACAATCCCACACACAATCAGTGCGAGTATGGCTGCCACAATATGCGTACTGATGGATTTTGTTTTACTAGTCTTATCGTTTTTCGTAATTCTAAAAAAAGGCTCTTTATTCATTCACAGCACGCTCCTTATTAGGCTCGGCAGTCATTAACATTCCAATTTCCTCTTTTGTTGTTTTTCTAGCATCTACAATCGCTGCAACATGTCCACTATTAAGTACCATAATTCTGTCACATAATTCTAGAAGCACATCTAAATCTTCAATCACACAAATCACTGCTACCCCTTTTTCTTTTTGCTCATTAAGTAAGTTATAAATCACATAAGAAGAGTTAATATCTAATCCTCTTACGGGATAAGCTACCATTAATAAAGAAGGATTAGATACAATTTCTCTTCCAACGAGCAATTTTTGAACATTTCCACCTGAAAGTCTGCTAACAGGGGTTTCAACACTAGGTGTCACGACTTCTAATTTTTCAATAATCTTTTTAGCAAGTGCTCTTGGTGTTTTTCGATCTAAGAAATGTCCCTTTCCCTCGCTATAAGATCTAAGCATCATATTGTCAGTAGCATCCATACTACCAACCAATCCCATTCCAAGCCTATCTTCTGGTACAAAAGAAAGTCCAATATCTAATTGCTTAATGTGACCTGCATCCATTTTATCTAAGCGGTAAATCGTTCCTTTGCCATCATGATATAAAATCTCACCTTCCAAAGTAGGTGTCAGTCCATTAATGGATTCAAGCAGTTCCTTTTGCCCATTTCCTGAAATACCAGCCACGCCTAATATTTCACCGCTATAAGCTTTAAAAGAAGCATTTTCTAATACACGAATCCCTTCACTATCTAGGCAGGTTACGCCTTTCATTTCTAAACGTAGTTCTCTATTTTTAGGCAGCGCACGTTTTATATTTAAGCTTACTTTTTCACCCACCATCATCTCCGTTAAGCTTTCAATGGTGGCATGTTTGGTTTCTACTGTTCCTATATATTTTCCTTTTCTTAAAACAGAAACCCTATCAGATAATTCAAGGACTTCATTTAATTTGTGCGTAATAATAATGATAGATTTACCATTTGCACGCATTTTTCTAAGCACATCAAAAAGTTTTTTGGTTTCTTGAGGGGTTAAAACAGCTGTTGGTTCATCTAATATGAGTAAATCAGCGCCTCGATAAAGGACTTTTATAATCTCAACGGTTTGCTTTTGTGACACACTCATACTATATATTTTTTGATCCAAATTCAGTTCAAACCCATTATGCGCCATAAGTTCCTCAATCTCTTCTTTAACGCCTTCCATATTCAAATGTTGTTTGCCTGGAAGTCCTAAAATAATATTTTCTGCTGCCGTTAAGACATCAATCAGTTTAAAATGTTGATGAATCATACCAATTTTAAGTGCCAAGGAATCTTTAGGGGAACGAATCGTCACAGGTTGGTTCTTGACATAAATCTCACCTGCATCTGGATAATAAATGCCTGCAATCATATTCATTAACGTGGTTTTACCACTTCCGTTCTCACCTAAAATGGCAAGAATCTCACCCTTTTTCACATTAAGATTGATGTGGTCATTTGCAATGACTTCTCCAAAGTGCTTTGAAACTTCTTTTAATTCCAGAACATATTCTGTGCTCATATTCATTCACCCTTTCATTTCATCCTTTATTTTCCTATCTATTCTTATGTTTATCCCTACTCTAAAAGCATATCGCGTAACATCCTTTTTATTTTGTTACGCGATATGGGGTACTTATTTAACGGTAATGCCATCAACAATCATACTAAATGCAGGAGCTGAACCATATTCAGATTCATGAAAATAACCATTACTTACAAATTCTTGACCAGCATCATTTTTAAAGCTTTCTACTGGTTTACCTTCTACTGTAAATTTAGACGTATCAAATATATGTAAAGAACCATCCTTAATTGCAGCAATCACTTCATCCACTTTTTCTTGCGTACCAGCTGCACAAGCTTTGCCAAGTGGGGTAATGGCAACTGAATCCTCAGCATAACCTTGGCACCAGTCTGTTTCAATTGGTTTACCATTTAAGACACAATCTACGGCATATGTATAATAAACGCCCCAGTCATTTGTAGGAGAAGTTAATGCAACATTTGGTGCAACGGTTGTCATATCCACGTTATAACCAACGATTGGAACCCCTGCTGTTTCACAAACAGATGGTGCACCTGTTGTATCTGCATGTTGACTAATGAGTTTGCAGCCATCTGCAATGAGTGCGGTTGCGGTCTCCCCTTCAAGAGAAGGATCTGCCCAGCTATTGGTATAGCTTACTTCCATAGTTGCTTCATCTACTATGCTTTTAGCCCCTAAGTAGAAAGCTGTAAATCCTGAAATAACTTCAGCATATGGATAAGCTCCGACATAACCAAGCTTAGCTTCACCAGCTGTAATCGTTCCATTATCTATCATTTCTTTTAATTTCATACCAGCTACAACCCCTGATACGTAACGTGCTTCATAAATGCTGTCAAAGTAATTATGCATATTACTAAGACCACTTGAAGCGGCTTTAAAACCCGTTGCATGACAACACTGAACCTCTGGATATTCCTGTGCCACACGCATTAAGTAATCTTCATGTCCAAAGCTCGTCGCAAAAATAATATTACATCCTGAATCTGCAAGGTCTGCGGCGGCATCATAGCAAGACTCATCTTCTGCAATATTTGTCTTTTCAATCACTTGATCTTCTGAAAGTCCAAAGGCTGCCATCATTTCATCAATACCAGCCATATGAGCGGCTGTATACCCTTCATTTTCATCCCCTACATAAATGACACCTACTTTTATTCCTGAAGCATCTACACTTGAACTTTTTTGTGCCGTTTCTGCTGCATTTGTTTCTTCTGTAGCGGCTGGCGCTTCTTCTGTTTGTGTAGCTTCAGTTGATGTATTCGTTGAAGTGGCACTACCTCCACATCCTGTCAATAATGATAGGGCTACTGTAAAAACCGTCATTAAACTGATTATTTTTTTACTCATATCGTTTCCCTCCCCTAAATTTTTACAAAACAAAAAGGAGCTGCATGTATTTTTCATACATACAACTCCTTTGTTGTCAGTTATTGATTGATGAACACATCATAAAAAATAAATCGGAATTTGTCAACACTTTTCTTGAATTTTATAGATTAATCAATTAAACCCCATTTTCTATTCTCTATTTGATTGACTATTCAAACCAAACAGACTATGATAAAGATATAGCAAAGAGGCTATTGGTTTTTAAACTAATGGTCTCTTTTTTCTATCTTCTATAGATATATAGATATCAAATTAAATTTCTAAGAACTATATTATTAAAGGGAGTGATTTTGTGATGCCAAATCATAACACAATATTTATTCTTAAAGGTCATGTTATTTATGCGAAGCAAGATCAATCTGTATGCTACTTTGAAAACGCATATGTGGTTTGTAAAGCTAACAAGGTGGAAGGGGTTTATAAAGATTTACCTGAAAGCTTTCGTGATTATCCTATAATAGATTATAAAGATCAATTAATCATTCCAGGTATGAGTGACCTTCATGTTCATGCCCCTCAATATCCTTTTAGAGGGTTAGGTATGGATTTAGAGCTTCTTGAATGGCTAAATACCAATACTTTTCCTGAAGAAGCCAAATATCAAAATTTAAGCTATGCTCATGAAGCTTATTCTATCTTTACAAATGATCTGCTTCACAGTACCACTACAAGAGCTTGCATTTTTGCAACCATTCACCCAGAGGCGACACTTGAGCTGATGCAGCAATTAGAAAATAGTGGTCTTCATACTTATGTCGGTAAAGTTAACATGGATCGAAACGGCAGTCCTGATTTACAAGAAGCAAGTGCTAGTGCTTCTTATGAAGCTACAAGGAATTGGATTATTGAAGCTAATAAACGCTTCGCCCATACCAAACCTATGCTAACGCCTCGATTTATCCCTACCTGTAGTGATGAACTGATGAGAAAACTTAAAGCCCTTCAAACTGAATTTAGCCTTCCTCTTCAATCCCATTTATCTGAAAATCTTGATGAAATTAATTGGGTTAAAGAGCTTGTTCCAACCTCTAAGTTCTATGGGGATGCTTATCACCAATTCGGCTTATTTGGTGGCAGCGTCCCTACCATTATGGCACACTGCATTTACAGTCCACAAGAAGAAATCAAGCTGATGAAAGAAAACAATGTCTATATCGCTCACTGCCCAGAATCTAACACCAACATCGTGGCTGGTATTGCGCCTATCCGCCAATACTTAGATGAAAACTTACATATCGGATTAGGTTCTGATGTAGCTGGAGGAACCTGCCTTTCTCTTCTAAAAGCTATGGCAATGGCGATTCAAGTTTCCAAACTCTATTACCGCGTCATTGACCAGACCAAAAAGCCACTGACTACTGAAGAAGCCTTTTATCTTGCTACACTTGGCGGAGGTTCTTTCTTTGGAAAAGTCGGTTCATTCTTACCTGATTATGCCTTTGATGCGGTTGTCCTTGATGATTCAGCCCTTAAAACACCTAGAACCCTTTCATTAAAAGAACGTTTAGAAAGAATGATTTATTATCCTGATAAATTGCAAATAGTTGCTAAATATGTAGACGGTACAGCTTTAAATCTCTAATAATAATATTATTATTATTATTACCAAAAAAGGGCTGTTGCATTAAGCATTCCAGCTTGTAACTATACAATTATTAAGACAAATAAATTTGATTTTGTCTAATAAACTGTATATTTATAAGGAATATGCTTATAGTGCAACAGCCCCTTCTTATTTGCTTAATTCTGCCATTTGCTTATTAGTCATTTTATTTTCGTATAAATACTGGAATCTCATCAAGAGGTGCCTCACAAGTCACTGTTCTTAGTCCTTCATAGATTTGATGATCATTCACATTTTCCCATGTTCCACTAGGTAAGTAAACTTCTCTACTTCTTACTCCTGCTTGTAAAATAGGTGCCACAAGATAGCGATCTCCGAACATATATTGGTCTTCTATCTCCCAACACATTTTATCTTCTGGAAACTCATAAAACATGGTTCTCATTAGTGGTGCTCCCGTTTCATGTGCTTCTTTCATAAGCTGCTCTAGATATGGTTTTAATGAAAATCTTACTTTAAGATGTTTCTCCATGATTTTCATATTCTCTTCTCCATAACTCCAAATTTCATTAGGCTGTCCAGTATAGAGATAACCTCCACCATAATCCTTATCTGATAAAGGTGGAATATTGTGTGGTCCTCTATCTCCATGCATACGTAATACAGGTGTAAAGACCGCAAATTCAAACCATCTAATCAGTAGTTCTTTAAATTCAGGATCTTCTACGTCATCTGTCATAAAGCCCCCAATATCTGTTGTCCACCATGGAATGCCTGCAAGCCCCATATTTAAGCCTGCTGCAAACTGATCTCTTAGTGATTCAAATGTGCTTGGTACATCCCCAGACCATATCAGTGTGGCATATTTTTGACTGCCAGCCCATCCACTTCGTACTAAATGAAGCATTTCTTTTTCTCTTCCAAGTGAAGTAATCCCATCACTAAAGGCTTTAGCATAAAGCTGAGGATAAATATTACTTACTTCGAGAGCAGGTCCTATACTATAGCGATAATTATCAAAGTCATAAACTGCTAAGTCAGGTTCTGCATTATCTAACCAAAACATATCAATTCCATAATCATAATAATTCTTTTTGCATTTTTCCCATATGTACGCTCTTGCTTCTGGATTTGTCACATCAATTTCAACACAATCCCCTTGAAAATCATAAGTTTCAATGGTTCCTCTTTCCGTGCGAATTAAAAGACCTCTTTCATACATTTCCTCAAAGTTTTCACTTTTACGATCTACAGATGGCCAAACAGATACTACAACTTTTGTACCCATTTCATGAAGCTCATCTACCATTGCTTTTGGGTCTGGCCAATACTCAGGATCAAAACGCCAATCCCCTTGTCTGATCCAATGGAAAAAGTCAATAACGATAACATCTAGTGGAATACCTAACTCCTTGTACTTACGTGCTACTGTTAATACTTCTTCTTGCGTTCTATATCTCAATTTACATTGCCATAAACCGAGCAAATTAGAAGGCATAATCGGTGCCCTTCCCGTCACCGCTGTATAATTTTCAACAATCTGACGTGGACCATCTCCAACAGTCACCCAGTAATCAATTTGTTTAGAAGCTTCTGCTTTCCACTCTGTGTAATTCTTGCCAAAAGAAACATGCCCTACTGCTGGATTATTCCATAAAAAGCCATAACCTAAACTAGAAACAGCAAACGGAATAGAGACTTGTGAATTTCTTTGAGCTAATTCAAGAACGCATCCTTTTAAATCCATATAAGGCTGTTGATATTGTCCCATTCCAAATATTTTCTCACCATCGTTACTTTCAAAGCACATAGAAATAGCATAATCGCCACCAATAATTGGCTTATAATTACGTGCAATAAGTTTAAGACAGCGACTTTCTTTACTAATTGTTCCATTATAATTTCGATAATACTCACGTAAAAATAGCTTATCATCTCTATAAAAAGAAAGAATTCCAACTTCATTAACCAAAACCTTTATTCGTCCATTAGTAATACTTGCCTCATTGCCATTAATAACAATTTCTACTTTACTCTCTGCATAAGAAATTGCTTCACTTAATGCCCAATTTTCATTAGTAAAATCCATATACTGTGTCGCACGTACTCTAAGCGCATCTTTTCCCCATGCTTCAATAAGTATTTTTTCTGTACGATGCTTAATAATAAGTGCGCCCTTTTCTTCAATAAAAATCATTTTATTTTCCCCCTTTTTCTATTTAAACACTTAGGATTTCTTTGAGCATCCCTGTATTGCTTTTGCTATTTACTAACATTATAATGATGACAGATGCCTAATTCTATAACATATCTGCTCGTAACTAACACAATCTTGATTTAATTAGGAGGATAAATTTATGGAAAAACTCCCTGAATTATTAAAAGAAAAGATGCCTCATGGAAATGCCATGTTTCCACTTATGGTTCATGAGTTTTGTACAGATGTCAATATCACAGAAAGATTTGCCTGCCACTGGCATAAGGAATTTGAAATATTAGTGATTACTAAAGGTGAAGGTCAGTTTCATATTGACGACCAAACTCTGTCTATTGAAGAAGGCGGCATCCTTATTATTCCCTCCGATTGCCTTCACTCTATGATTGCTAAAAAGGATACCCCTTTAGATTTTTTTGCTATTGTTTTTCATCCTGACCTTATTCGTAGTCATATAAGTGATGCCATACAACAGAAATATATTGATATTTTACATACTAACTCTCTCTTATTCCCCCAATACATCCTTCCTAAAGAAACTTGGGAAAAGCAATTATACAGTAAACTTTGTTATATTAAAACTTTATTTGCTACTTGTGAAATGGGATATGAACTTTTAATCAAAGCCAGTTTATATGAAATTTGGTATCTTCTTTATATTCATGCCAACCAAAATCTTAAAAATAGCAAACCTCTTACAGACTATAAAATTACTCAAACAAAGTCCATTATTCTTTGGATTGAAGCTCATTATACACAGCAGATTACTTTATCGAAACTTACTGAAATCTTTCATATCAGCGAAGGTCAGCTCTGTAGACTATTCAAATCTATGACTAAAATGTCTATTATGGAATATATCAACTATTACCGAATTAGTTCTAGTATTTCTGCTCTGTGCTCTACCGATAAACAAATAAGTGAAATTGCCCTAGATTCCGGTTTCCATAATATTAGTTATTATAATAAAGTCTTTAAATATTACATGCATACTACCCCAAACGCCTATCGAAAAGCGCATCAAATAAAATAAGCAGTTAAAAAGCTTTTTACACTTTTTAACTGCTATTCTAATGATTTATTTTCTTAATGCTTTCACTGTTTCAATAGGTAGATTAAGTTTTAAAGCGATTGTTTCATCCTCTAAAATCCCAAGTAATGCCCTTGCTGCCTGTTCTATTCCTTGTTCTATCCCTTGTTCTATTCCATCACGTTTTGCTTGATTTAACGCACTGATTTTATCTCTTAGTGTTTTAGCACGCATCTCATAAATTGAACGTTGCTCTTCATCATTACTCATCTTAATGAGTTCATCTTTTGCTTCTCTAATCTCCTCTAACTTCATCTCTAGGCTTCGCACTTCTTGGCTTTCTGGATCTTTTAGAAACTCAGACCATGCCCAAAGCATATCCTTTTCATCTGTTTCTTTTGGAAGTTTAGGAATTTCAATAAAATGTACTTCCATTACATCAGTTAATTGCTCATGTGTAGTAAGCTCTTTCATGCGATAAACCGTATGATAATTCTCTGCTTTAAGATATTTAAAATTTAATATATTAATACAAATTGTTTTTTTAAGATCTGAATAATCATCACCTTCAGAAGGCTGCTCTTCATACATTTTACTCAAATAATATAAGCTTCTTTTAATCATATTATATTCATTCTTTAACTGAATCTCTATATTGATAATTTCTTTATTACTAGTAAAGGCTTTAATATCTAATCTTGAATACTTATCTTCAATAAAATGCTTAGATATCTCTGTACCTTTTATTTCTACTGAAACAATTGGTTCTTTTGGTTTTAAAATGGCATTCAAAAATGAGATTAATACACGTGGATGTTTCTCAGAACCAAATATATTTTTAAAAACAAAATCCACTTTAGGGTCTAATAATCCTTTTCCCATATCTGCCTCCTATACTTTACTCACGTTATCTAGTTGCAAAGTCTCCCTAAGATATTTTATAACTCATTTATACATTATACCCTATATTAACCAGTTTGAAAACTAGTCAAACGCCACCTAGCTAACGTTCTTCTCTGAAATAAGCAAGTCCTAAACTCTTAGGCGGTTGATTTTCCATTTTATTTCGCTTACTTGAAATGACTAATACAATCATGGTGACAACATAAGGCAGCATCTTAAAGATTTCTTGCATATATCTTTCAAGTCCCGGTATGTACATGTATAAGATATATAATGCACCAAAAATTAAGGCCCCCCACATGGCTCTTATAGGTTTCCAAATCGCCAAAATAACAAGTGCAATAGAAAGCCATCCTTTATCGCCAAAGCCATCATTCACCCAAGTTCCTCCTAGGTATTCCATGACAAAGTGTAATCCTCCAAGACCTGCTATGGCAGCACCTAGTATTGTCGCAACATATTTGTATTTAGAAACATTAATGCCTGCTGCATCCGCTGTTGCTGGATTTTCACCTACTGCTCTTAGACTTAATCCTCTTCTCGTTCTTTCTAAAAAATAGCTTAAATATAAAGCCACAATAATAGCAATATAGGTTAAGCAGCCATAGGAAAAGAAAATCTCTCCAATCACAGGAATTTTACATAGTCCTGGAATAGGGGCGCGATAAGCTGCCGCTGTAGTGGCTACGGAAATTTGGCCGACTCCTCCTGCCAGTTTTGAAATAGAGCCTCCAAAGAAATTTCCAAATCCCACACCAAATGTAGTTAAGGCAAGACCTACTACATTCTGATTTGCACGTAATGTAATCGTTAGAAAGCTATAGATGGCTCCCCCTATGCTCGCTGCAATAAGGGCACACAACAAAGAAATCAAAAGTCCTATAACCCCATTAGGTGAAGACGTACTTCTTTCATAGAAGAAGGCACCCATAAGACCAGATACCCCGCCCATATACATAATACCTGGAATTCCTAAGTTTAAATTTCCTGATCTTTCTGTTATAATTTCACCTGTTGCCCCAAATAACATGGGAACGGCTTGCCCAATGGTTTTTTGAATAAAAACTAAAAAAACAGACATCTTATTGGACCTCCTTTGCTTTTTTACCAAAATAAACTTTATAGTTTGTAAAGAATTCACAGCCAATGAGGAAGAATAAAATAATCCCTGTAATAATATCTGAGGCATTTTGATTCAGTCCAAACTGACTGGCAATCTGAACCGCCCCTTGTTGCATAAATGCCAAAAAAGCTGAAACTAAAATCATCACAAAAGGATTAAACTTAGACATCCACGCCACAATAATCGCTGTAAATCCCCTGCCGCCTGCTGTACTTGTAGAGATCGTATGGCTTGAACCGCCTACAATAAGGGCTCCTGCTAGTCCACATAAAGCCCCAGAAATCATAACGGTGCGGATAATGACCTTGTTCACATTAAGTCCTATATATTTAGCAGTGTGTTCACTTTCACCCACTACAGAGATTTCATAACCTTGTTTGCTATATTTCATATAAATATACATCCCTACTGTAATGGCAAGAACAATGATGATGCACAATGCTTGTGGATTTCCAAATAGTTCTGGAAACCATCCCTTCTTTGTATCCCCATTGATAATCCCTACAGAGTTTGATCCAGCTGGATTTTCCCAAAAGATGATACAAAACGTTACGCATTGCATCGCCACATAATTGAGCATTAAGGTAAATAATGTTTCATTTGTATTATAACGTGCTTTAAAGATACTTGGAATCAATCCCCATAACATGCCAGCAAGTATGCTGCTTGCAAGCATTAATAGAATTACCACTGCATTGGGAAGAAAGCTAGACAAATAAATCATGACTGCTGCCGCAGCAAGTCCCCCTACTAAAACTTGACCTTCAGCCCCGATATTCCAAAATCTCATTTTAAAGGCAGGCGTTAATCCTACCGCAATTAAAAGTAAAATAATCGTTTCTCTTACCGTTACCAATATTCTTCGTTTTGTCCCTACTGCACCTGAAATAATGCCCTCATACACTTCAATTGGATTTTGTTTGGTAATGGCTACAATGACAATGCCACATACAATTAATGCCAGTAGGGCTGCCACTAAACGAATGAGTACCCCTTTTCTTTTAGAGGTTGCATCATTTTTTGTGATTCTTATAAATGGTTCTTTATTCATTGCTAGCACGCTCCTCTTCTGGTGATGCAGTCATCAACATGCCTATTTCTTCCTTAGTGGCTTTTCTTGCATCTACAATAGCCGCAACCTTACCACTATTAAGTACCATGATTCGATCACATAGCTCTAAAAGCACATCTAAATCTTCTATGACACAAATAACCGCTACACCTTTTTCCTTCTGCTTGTTAAGTAAGTTATAAATCACATATGAAGAGTTAATATCTAATCCTCTTACAGGATACGCTACCATTAGTACGGAAGGCTGGGCTGCAATCTCACGACCGACTAGTAACTTTTGAACATTGCCGCCTGAAAGTCTACTAACGGGTGTATCGATTCCAGGTGTGACGACCTCTAATTTCTCCACGATTTTCTTTCCTAGTTTCTTAGGTGCTTTTCGATTCACAAAGTAGCCATTGCCTTCGTTATACGACCTAAGCATCATATTATCCGTCACATCCATATTCCCTACAAGTCCCATTCCTAGTCGGTCTTCTGGAACAAAAGATAATGTCACCCCTAATTTTTTAATATCCCCCACATTCATTTCATTAAGCTGATGTGTTTTTGAATCGGGACTATGATAAATAATTTCTCCCTCTGTAATCGGCACAAGCCCTGCTATGGATTCCAGTAATTCTTTTTGCCCATTTCCTGAAATACCTGCCACCCCCAAGATTTCTCCACTGTAAGCTTCAAAGGTAGCATGTTCTAATACTTTAATCCCTTCCATATCTGTGCAGCTCACATTTTTCATTTCAATACGAAGCTGTGTATCTTTAGGCTCAGCCCTATTAATATTTAAGCTTACTTTTTCTCCTACCATCATCTCAGTTAAGCTTTCAATAGTCGCGGATTTTGTTTCTACCGTTCCTATGTATTTTCCTTTTCTAAGTACAGATACTCTATCTGATAACTCAAGTACTTCATTTAATTTATGCGTAATGATGATAATGGATTTGCCATTTGCTTTCACTTTTCTAAGCACATCAAATAATTTCTTGGTTTCTTGTGGCGTGAGTACAGCTGTAGGTTCATCCAAAATGAGTAAATCTGCTCCTCTATAAAGGACTTTGATAATCTCCACGGTCTGCTTTTGTGAAACACTCATATTGTATATCTTTTGGTCTAGGTTCAGTTCAAACCCATTCTGGTCAATCAATTGTTGAATTTCTTTTTTGACAGCTTCCATATTCAAATGCTGTTTTCCCGGAAGCCCAAGTATGATATTTTCTGCTGCAGTCAGCACATCAATCAGCTTAAAATGCTGATGAATCATTCCGATTTTAAGTGCTAGTGAATCTTTAGGGGAGCGAATCGTAACTGGCTTATTTTTGACATAGATTTCACCTGCATCTGGATAATAAATGCCTGCAATCATATTCATTAAAGTTGTTTTGCCACTACCATTCTCACCTAAAATAGCAAGTATTTCACCTTTTTTTACATTGAGATTAATATGGTCATTTGCAATAACTTCTCCAAAGTGTTTAGACACTTCTTTAAGCTCTAAAGCATATTCTGTACTCATCAGGATTCTTCCTTTCATTTTTACCTTTAAATAAATAATCGCGTAACGCCTAATCAGGTCGTTACGCGACGTTTGCACTCTTATACTATTTTACTGAAATGCCATCAATCATAATACTAAATGCAGGAGCTGAACCATATTCAGATTCATGGAAATAACCATCACTTACAAATTCTTGACCTGCATCATTTTGATAGGTTTCTAATGGTTTACCTTCTACTGTAAACTTAGAGGTATCAAAGATATGTAAAGAACCATCTTTAATTGCTACAATCACTTCATCTACTTTTTCTTGTGTTCCAGCAGCGCAAGCTTTACCAAGTGGCGTAATGCCTACAGAATCTTCTGCATAGCCTTGACACCAATCCGTTTCGATTGCTTTACCATTTAATACACAATCTACAGCATGTGTATAATAAACGCCCCAGTCATTTGTAGGAGAAGTTAAAGCAACATTTGGTGCAACCGTTGTCATATCTACATTGTAACCAACGATTGGAACGCCTGCTGTTTCACAAACAGATGGTGCACCTGTTGTATCAGCATGTTGACTAATGAGTTTGCAACCATCTGCAATGAGTGCCGTTGCGGTTTCACCTTCAAGAGATGGATCAGCCCAGCTATTGGTATAACTTACTTCCATCGTCACATCATTTACAATGCTCTTAGCACCTAAATAGAAAGCTGTGAAGCCTGAAATAACTTCAGCATATGGATAAGCTCCTACATAACCAAGCTTAGCTTCTGCTGCTGTAATTGTGCCATTATCAATCATTTCTTGTAATTTCATACCTGCTACTACACCTGATACATAACGTGCTTCATAAATGTTATCAAAGTAGTTGTGCATATTAGTAAGTCCACTTGAAGCTGCTTTAAATCCTGTCGCATGGCAGAACTGGATATCTGGATATTCACCAGCTGCACGAATCATATGATCCTCATGTCCAAAGCTTGTTGCAAAAATAATATTACAGCCTAAATCTGCAAGGTCTGCTGCTGCATCATACGCAGATTCATCTTCAGCAATATTGGTTTTCTCAATCACTTGATCTTCAGAAAGGCCAAAAGCACTCATCATTTCATCAATACCAGCCATATGTGCTGCTGTATACCCTTCATTTTCATCCCCTACATAAATAACGCCCACTTTTAAACCTGAAGCATCAACCGTTGCTGCACTCTCTGCTGATTCTTCATTAGCAGCTCCGGTATCACTTGCTATTTCTGTGTTTGTATCTTCACTATTTGTAGCTGATGTATTAGTAGAAGTTGCACTACTACCACATCCTGCAAACATTGAAAGTGCTACGGTCAATACAGTCAATAAACTTACTATTTTCTTACTCATATTTTTCCTCCAACACATTTAATCTAAACAAAAAGGAACTGTATGTTTTCACTTCATACAACTCCTATATCGTCAGATATAATTATCAAAATTATCATAAGAAAATACATCTGATTTGTCAATACATTTTTGCAATTCTATAACTTATTGTTCGGAAAATTTGCTTTATACTTTTTAGACTTCCTTGTTAAATTAATAATCGCTTTTTAATTTTTATTTATTTTATACAATTTTCATATTATATTTTCAATTTTTTATATCTATTTTGTTTGTATTCTTTTAAATAGCCATCTCATTGTATTTTATTTATAATTCTATTTCTGAATTTACTGTTATGTAATTTACCTTATATCCGTACATTCACTCATGTATATTATTTTGTCCATATAAATTTTGAGCAAATAATGTTACAATAAATCATTACTAATCAATCAGAAAGGATTATCCTATGTATACCTTATTACTTATGATTATCTACCTTGCATTTATTAGCCTTGGTCTTCCTGATTCACTACTGGGTTCAGCTTGGCCTGTAATGCAAACGACTTTTAATGTACCAATTTCTTATGCGGGACTTGTTACCATGATTATTTCTGGTGGTACCATCCTATCTAGCTTAATGTCTGACCGACTTACTAAAAAATTAAGTACGCCTATCGTTACTACAGTTAGTGTGTTTTTAACGGCTATTGCTTTATTTGGTTTTTCACGTTCCAATGCGTTTTGGATGCTCTGTCTATGGGCGATTCCATATGGCTTAGGGGCTGGTGCGATTGATGCAGCTCTTAATAATTATGTGGCTTTACATTATTCTTCAAGGCATATGAGTTGGCTTCATTGCTTTTGGGGAGTAGGCACTATTATTAGTCCTTATATTATGAGTCATGCCCTTATAACCTCTGGTTGGCAAACTGGCTATTTAATGGTCTCTATTATCCAAATAACCATTACCCTTCTTCTACTTGTTTCAATACCATTATGGAAAATTCATCACACTGAAACTCATAATAACGCTCAAGCTTCTCAAGGTAGTAGCCTAAAAAAATCTCTTCAAATTAAAGGTGTTCCACAACTTTTATTTGGCTTTTATGCTTATTGCAGTGCTGAAGCAACCGTTATGCTTTGGTCAAGCAGTTATTTAGTACATACGCGTGGTATCTCAGAAAATAAAGCAGCGGCTTATGCGTCCCTTTTCTTTATAGGCATTACAGTAGGACGTTTTATTTCGGGTATTGTTTCCGAAAAAATAGGCGATAGAAATTTAATTCGTATAGGGACTGCTATTATTGGTTTGGGTATTGTTTTACTGCTCCTTCCAATTTCTAATCCACTTTTTGCATTAATTGGTTTTATTGTGATTGGACTAGGATGTGCCCCTATTTATCCTTCTATCATTCACTCCACGCCAAATAATTTCGGAAGAGAAAACTCCCAAGCCATCATTGGGATTCAAATGGCTAGTGCTTATGTCGGTTCAACCTTTATGCCACCTGTCTTTGGACTCATTGCCAATCATATTAGTATTCGATTATTACCCCTTTATTTGACGGTATTTATTATCCTTATGCTTTATATGCTGGAAAAAACCTATCGTCAGATTGATTAAAAATAAACCAAGTGTTTATCCATATATTGGTTTATTTTACTTCTATTGCTGTATAATATATATAACCAAGTTCACTTGTATGGATGAATTTGGGATATTCCTATCATCAATTTCAAGGAGCCTTTTATGGAAAAACAAAATATTGCAACGCTTATTTTAATGGGTGGTCAAAATAAAAGGATGAACGGCGAGCATAAAGCCTTTCTTACATTGAATCAAAAAACCTTCTTAGAGACTATCGTGACTGAGTTATCTTCTTTTTCTAAGCTTTATCTTTCTGTTAATGATAAAAATCAATTTAACCATTTGTCACTCCCTCTTATTGAAGATGAATTTTCATCTATCGGCCCAATAAACGGCATTTATTCAGCCCTCAAAACCGTTCCAGAGGAATATTTATTTGTAACAGCTTGTGATATGCCTTTTATGACTGCTGAATTTGCAAAGTATATGGTTTCACACCTCCATTTGGATGCTGCTTGCTTTGCCCTTACCAATGAAGAAGGCTTTTTCTTTACTATGGGTGCTATTTACTCCAAAGCATGCCTTCCTTATATAGAAGAAATGCTTCAAAATGAACGTTATAGCTTACAGCAGCTTATAAAAAAAAGCCCTTCACAAAAAATGGCTTTATCCGATACGCCCTTTTCTAAAAAGGTCTTAGTCAATATCAACACCCCTGAAGATTATCATTTATACCGTACTCATATAGAATAAATGCTTAATCCCCTCTACTTGGAGCATTTTCAAGCAGAGGGGATTTCATTATGGATACGTTTACAATCAATTAATAGTCTGCGCTTCATGAATGTGTGCCACAAACAGTTCTCTTATTTTAGATATTTCACCTAGTCCTCTCATGACACCCTGCACCATATAACCTTCTTTTTCTAAACGCTTTACCCAGCCTTTTTCTCCCTTTTGATTCATTTCTTTGGCGACATGATGCCCTGCTACAAACATGAAGGGGACAATTCTTACTTTTTTATAGGCCTTTCTCTTAAGCTGTCCTATTACTTGTTCAATCCCTGGATAGGCTTCTATAGTGGCCATGTATATATCTGGATGGGCACTTTCCTTAAACACATAATCTAGCGCAGCATAGCTTACACTCATAAAATGTTCTACGCCATGTCCCATACAAATGACAGCTTCCTCTTCCTCAATTTTACCTAAATCCTCAGTCACTATGGATGCCACCTTAAAATAATCTTCCATTGAATAAAGTAGAGGTTTGCCTATGGCGATGCTTTCAAAATTTTCTTTAAAGTTTTCCACTGCGCGACACATTTCATCATACTCTTTTCCACAGATTATAAAGGTAGGTTGCACAATGATGTGACTAATGCCATCTCTAGCCATTCTAATAAGAGCTTCCTCAACGCTATCAATCATCTCCCCTTGCTCATGTATAACTTTTCTAATCCTAGGACTTGTAAATGCACGATAGACTTTATAACTTTTAAAATGCTTTTGTATGGCTTTTTCTGTTTCTTCAATTGTTTTCTTTCTCGTATCCTCGTAACTTGACCCAAAGCTTACCACTAAAATTGCCTTATCTTGCACTTTTTCCACTCCTATCGTTTGGCGAATTACTAAGTTTTTCACACGTTATTCTTTTAAAAATAGCAGCTTATCAGGTTGAATTTTAATACCAATGATTGGATTGTCTAATAAGTCTCTTATGCCTTCATACTCATTTAGACTACACGTTAAAATCATGCGTTCTCCTTGCAAGGTCCATAGTTCCAATTTTACTTTGTCTGCGAGTTTATCAATCTGCCCTTTCCTTGCTTTAATCACCGTTTCATCTTCTAGCTGATTTGTTATTTTAAAAGCACTATCTCTTAATCCTATATGGGTAAAGTTTTTCTTTTTAAAAGGTCCTGCTAACCGTACATCCCATGCTGGAATAACTATTTCTTGGCTACTTCTCCACTCGCAAAAAGTGATATTTCTACACCCCGTCAGCTTAGCCCCCGCTAAGCTCTCGCAGTTTTCAAACAAATCACTTGTTTGCTTGACCTCTACAATTCTTCCATTAGATACGATGGCTGTTTCTTTACAATAACGATAGATTTCTTGTCTATTATGAGAAACATAAAGTACCGTTCCATTAAATAATTCCAGTGCGCGCTTAAAGTCTTGTTCTAGCTTAAATTTTAAATGGTTATCTAATGCTGAAAAAGGTTCATCTAATAATAAAATTTCAGGCTTCTGAGCAAGAATTCTTGCTAATGCAACACGTTGCTTCTGACCTCCTGAAAGCATTTTGGGCTTTCTATCTTTTAAGTTTTCTAACTCTAATAACTTTAGCCATTTGTTAATTTCATCGGCTTTTTCTTGTTTTGCCTGCTTCATACCAATGGCTATATTCTCATAAACACTCATTGTATTAAAAAGTGCATAACTTTGAAACATTAGTCCTACGTTTCTTTGTTGTGGCCTTAAATTAATCCTCTGATTACTATCAAATAGCGTCCGCCCATTTAATACAATTTTCCCTTTATCTGGTATTACCATGCCTGCAATTATTTTTAACGTCATCGTTTTTCCACTACCTGAATATCCAAGAAGTCCCATAATACCTTTCTCAGTCTCTAAATCAATTTTTAATTTAAATCCTTCCATTTCCTTTTCTATATGCATACTTAAACTCATGTCTTTGTGCTCACTTTCCTTACTTATGACTGTAATAATTCATTCCCCATAACATCACGCAAGAAATGAGTGTAATGACAAGACTCCACAACATAGCAAGCTCCATCTTACCATTCGCTGTTGCAAAATAAATGCTAATTGGAATGGTTTGTGTCACTTTGGGTATATTTCCAGCAATCATTAGGGTCGCTCCAAATTCACCTAATGCTCTTGAAAAGGCTAAAATAAGTCCTGACATGACACCAGGCCATGCTTCTGGCACAAGCACCTTAAGGAAAATCTTCCATTCAGGCAATCCTAGTGTCCTAGCTGCCCACAAAATTTCCTCGTCCACTTGTTCAAATGCCCCTTTGGTGGCACGATACATCAGCGGAAAAGCCACAACAACTGCCGAAATGATAGCTGCTGTTGGTGTAAAAATAATACTCACATTAAACTTCATTAACCACTTACCAATCCACCCATTTTTCCCAAATAGCAAAAGCAAAATAAAACCCACTACGGTTGGTGGCATCACTAAGGGTAAAGTAAAAAGGACATCTAAAATCCACTTTAGCTGTCCTTTAAGCACCATACTTAGCCTAGCTGCTAGTATTCCCAATATAAAAATAATAACACCTGCCACTATTGCAATTTTTAGTGATAAAAATAATGGACTCCAATCGATTCCCATATATACTCCTTATCCTATACACTTGGTGTAAAGCCATAGGTTCTTAATATTTCATTTCCCTCTTCAGATTTTAGAAAATCTATAAAGCTTCTAGCTTCTTTTTCATTTTGAGTCGTTTTGATAATGCCAATCGGATACGTAACAGGTGTATGCCAGTTTTCCTCTGCTGTATCACAAATCACGACCTTTTTACTCGTTTTAGCATCTGTTTCATACACGATTCCCGCTTCAACATTTCCTGTCTCGACCCAAGTTAATACTTCTCTCACATTTTTTGCATAAACAAGGTAAGGCTCTATCTTGTCAAGTATTCCTAGTGTATTTAAAACTTCTATACTGTATTGTCCTACTGGCACACTTTCTATCTCACCAATTGCAAGCTTTCCTTTAAGCTCTCTATCTAATTCTTTAAATGACATCGAAGCATCAGAACCAAGTGGCATAATGAGTACAAGCCTATTAGTTACTACTTCTTCAAGGCTATCTTGTAATATAAGTTCCTCATCTTCTAATGCTTTCATTTGCTTCATGCCTGCTGAGAAAAATACATCAACTGGTGCGCCTTGTTCAATTTGTTTTTGTAAAGTCCCAGATGCCCCAAAATTAAATTGTAGCTTAACATTTGGATTGGCTTCCTCAAAAGCTGTTTTCATTTCTTCCATGCAATCGGTTAAACTAGCTGCTGCTGAAATGGTTAATGTTTGCTCTTGCACATTTTTCTTAGCACACCCTACCATTCCAATACTAACTATCAAAACCATAAGTATGGCTATTTTTCTTTTTATACAAGTTAATTTCATAGTTCCCTCCTATTACTATCGACTTTGACTTTTTTTACTTTCTACTTGAATTGGCATTGCACATTCAGTAGCACTTCCCTTTAAAATACCAATGCCATGCTCTAAGCTTCCTATGATACTTTCCAAATTTTCTTTAACCGCCTTTGGACTGCCTGGTAAGTTAATAATGAGTGTGTTTTTTCGAATACCTGCTACGCTGCGACTTAACATAGCACGTGGTGTAATCTGTAAACTGTAATAACGCATGGCTTCTGGAATACCGGGTACATTTTTTTCAATGATATCCAATGTAGCCTCTGGCGTACAGTCCCGTTTCGCAAAGCCTGTTCCCCCAGTGGTTAAAATCAAATCTACAAATTCAGAATCTGACCATTCTTTCATTTTGTCAGCTAATTCATCTCTCTCATCTGGTAAAATCACATAATCCTTTACTTCAAAGCCATAGGCTTCAACCATTTCCTTGATGAGTCCCCCACTACGGTCTTCACGTTCACCTCTAGAGCCTTTATCACTTGCTGTAATAATTCCTACACGAATCATTTCTTGCCTCCAGTAATTATTTTTGACTTTATTGTTTATTCCTTGATGATTTCCATTTCATCGCCTACTTTAAAACGCCCACCTTTAAGGACTTTTGCAAATACACCTTCTCTCGGCATAATGCAATCCCCTACTTGATGAAAGATTTGGCAATGCGAGTGGCACTTTTTACCAATTTGAGTCATTTCAAGCTCTACCTCATTACATCTAAAACGTGTCCCAACAGGTAAATTTTTAAAATCAATGCCTTGTACAATCACATTTTCTCCAAATGCACCAGGCTGTACCTTTGCCCCTCTTTGCTTAAACGCTTCAATTTGCTCATAAGAGATTAAGCTTACTTGTCGATGCCATTTACCCGCATGCGCATCATTTTCTATTCCAAAATCTTCAATGAAAGCGGCTTCATGAATATTGACTTTTTGTGTCCCACGTTTCTCACTAATACATATTGCTGTTACTTTTCCCATCTTAGCCTCCAATTTGTGCCATGATCTTATTTTCTACCTCTAAAGTTTCTTCTTCACCAAAATGATGACGTTCTGGTTTATTTATGATGGCATCATTAATTTTTTTCGTTAATTCTTGTTCTTCTACC
Source organism: uncultured Cellulosilyticum sp. (assembly GCA_934725855.1). Lineage (GTDB taxonomy): Bacteria > Bacillota > Clostridia > Lachnospirales > Cellulosilyticaceae > Cellulosilyticum. The sequence continues at coordinate 45,113 of CAKVCL010000020.1, forward strand.
CCATTTCTTAATAGTGCCTTTAAATCTATTCCCGACTTAGAATGCAAACAAAGCTTTAAAAAGCCATCTGCTGTCAACCTTACCCTATTGCAGTTATCACAAAAGCAATCACTTACCGCACTAATAAATCCAATCTTACCTTTAAAATTTTCTAAAGTATAATAAACGCTTGGTCCATTCCCTAATCTTCCTTGATAAGGGGTTAGTTTTCCAAAAGCCGCTTCTATCTTTGCCATAATCTCCTGCTTTTTCATAGGGACTAAATCTTTTCCTAGACCAATTGGCATGATTTCAATAAAGCGAACATGAATCATCTCATCTTTTGCAAGCGCTACAAGGCTTAAGATATCATCTTCATTTAAATTTTTAGCAATTAGGGCGTTCACCTTTACTGATTTCAATTTGCTCTGTGCTACCTGATGAATGACATCTAATACTTTTTCTAATCCATCTACTCGTGTAATTTCCTTAAAGCGTTTTTTATCTAACGTATCTAAGCTTATATTGATAGAAGTAATGCCTGCCTCAATAAGCTCCTCTAGACTTTCACCTAGTAATAGTCCATTAGTTGTTAATGTAATTTCTTCAATACCCTCTATTTGGTGAATGCCTTTTATTAGTTCGATAAGGTTTTTTCTTACAAGTGGCTCTCCACCCGTTAATTTAATCTTCTTCACCCCTAATTTTGCCATGCTTTTGCAAACTTTAAGGATTTCTTCAAATCTTAGTATTTCATCATGGGCCATACAGGAAATACCTTCCTCAGGCATACAATAAGTACATCTGAAATTACACCTGTCTGTTACAGAAACTCTTAAGTATTCTACTATCCTCTTTCTTCCATCCTTCATTTTATGTTCCTCAATTCACAACTCATCTAGCCTATTATTTACTTTCCTATCTTTGCTCCACCATTTTCTTCATCATGAATATAATCTAAAATTACTTTAAATACCTTTCCAAAATCATCTAAGCCTATACAAGCTACACCCTCTATTTTTAAAGCAGTATCCGTTACAAGTGCCAGTAACGTCTCTTTTCGGCAAACACTTTCAGCCGATACACCTGAGCGGACAATTTCTATTTTAGGATAATGCGAATACTTCATTCCCTCCAAAATTATGATATCCATCTCTTTTTGCAGCTCAATTAAATTTTCTATTTTTGGCATCATGTCCTCTTTAATCATCATGACTTTCGTCTTAGAATACACAATGACATTCTTTGCCCCTGCTTCTTTATGCTTGTAACTATCTGTTCCTTCATGGTCAGCCTTAAATTCGTGCCCATCATGCTTAATGACACCAACTTTATAACCTTTTTGAGTTAAAGCCTTCACAAGTTTTGTAATCAGCGTGGTCTTGCCTGAATTTTTAATACCGCTTACTGCAAAAATACATTGCTTTTTTATTTGCATGGTTATCTCACTTTATTTATTCCGTATATTTTTTTAGTTTTATATTAATCTTTTGTTTGCTTTTAGCTTTAAATCTTTAATTCTCACTTCTGATGTAATGACCGCTTTTACCACCTTGTTTTTCAAGAAGTTTAATATCACTGATTATCATTCCCTTATCTATGGCTTTACACATATCATAGATTGTGAGTAATGCTACATTGACACCTGTTAGTGCTTCCATCTCTACACCTGTTTGCCCACTAACTTTTACGAGGCACCTAGCTTCCACCACACTATTTTTTTCATCTATCTTAAAATCAATGCTACATTTTGTGAGCATGAGTGGATGACACATAGGAATGAGTTCCCATGTCCTCTTTGCTGCCATAATGCCAGCCACGCGTGCTACGCCTAGTACATCACCTTTTGTAACGTTTCCACTTTTAATTGCCTTAAGCACAGCTTCATTCATTTGAATTTTACCTGATGCAATCGCTTCTCTTTGTGTGACTTGTTTTTCTGTTACATCCACCATAACGGCATTGCCTTGTGCATCAAAATGAGTGAATTGTTTTTCCATATTTCTAGCCTCTTTCTACAATAAAATAACTTGCACTTTTTCTTCCACTTCTAAAGAAGGCGTCCCAGCTGGAATTTCAATCAGTGCATTACATAAGCTCATGGTATACAGTGAACCAGAACTATGATTATCATGAGGTAAATACACCTTTCCATTCTCATATTTTGCTCTAATAAAACGTCGTTTCTTACTTTTCTTCTGGAAGGTATCACAAAGCGTTGCTTCGACTTTGCAAGTTAAAATAGTCGTATCACCTGTTAATTTAGCTAATAGTGGACGGACTAGTAACTCAAAATTCGTAAGCGAGGCAAAAGGATTTCCTGATAAGCTCACCATAAGTGAACCCTTATAGCTAAAAGCCAAGACTGGTGTTCCTGGCTGAATCTGCACCCGCCAAAATAACCGCTTTGCCCCTAAAACTTTAATTACATCATGCATAATGTCTTTTTTACCAACAGAAACACCCCCTGTTGTAATCCATAAATCCACTTGCTCAATATGGGTTTCAATCACTTTAGCAATTTCCTGTGCCGTATCGCCACATGTTTTTAAATAGCAAATAGGAATACCAAGTTCCTCCCCTCTTTGCTCAATCATAATTCCGTTACTATTATAAATTTTACCCTTTTCAAGTGGCTCACCTGGTAATGTTAGCTCATCTCCTGTGCAAATTAGAGCAACCTTAGGCTGGCGATAAACTCTTACTTCACCATATCCTAGGCTGGCTAATACCCCTAATTTTATAGCAGAAAGTTTTTCACCTTTAGAAAGAACCTTTTGACCTTCCTTAATATCTTCACCTGCAAAACAATAATTGTCATAGGCTTTTAAACTTTTATAAAGGGCAACCTCTTCTTCTCCATAATCCGTATCCTCTTGTCTAATCACTGTATTACACCCTTTTGGAATAGGGGCACCTGTCATAATGCGTACGGCCTCTTTGCTTTTTACTTCTTCGCTAAAATATTCTCCTGCACATACCTCACCAATAACCTTTAGTTTAACTGGCTGCTCTCTCTCTGCGCCTTCGCTATCTTCTGCTTTAAGGGCATACCCATCTAATGGTGAACGGTCAAAAGGAGGCTGAGAAAAAGATGCCCAAATATCTTCTGCTAAAATACGTCTATTCGCTTTTTCTAAAGGCAAAGTTTCATATTCATTTACAAACATTATTTCTTGTAATAAGTTTTCTATGGCTTGTTCTAATGGAATATCTTGCATTTTTTTACACTCCTTTGCCGAAGCTGCAATGCGGATAAGTACAAGGCTTACATCCTGTGCATAATCCGCCGTGTCCTAATGCTACTAAATCTCTTTTGCTCAGCTTCTCACCTGCTATGACACGTGGTAACACTAAATCAAATACCGTTGCGCCAGCATACATCACACACCCTGGAAGTCCCATAATTGGAATGTCTCCTTTATAAGCTAATAAAAACATGGCACCCGGTAATACTGGCGCGCCATAAGAAATAATGCTTGCCCCTGTACTTTGGATAGCTGTTGGGGTCACATCATCAGGATCAACACTCATTCCACCTGTGCAAACAATTATATCCGCACCTTGGTTTAAAAAGTCATCAATCGCTTTTGTAATTTGCTCTACTTTGTCATCCACAATAACTTGTCCTAAAATTTCTGCTCCAAAAGGTTCAAATTTTTGTCTAATAACAGGCCCAAAAGCATCTTTAATACGTCCTTTAAAAACTTCACTTCCTGTTGTCACAATCCCTACCTTCTTGTGCAAATAAGGCATCAGTTTTAAAAGTGGTTCGCTTCCAGCTACCTTTTTAACCTCTTCCATCGCTTCTTTCTCAATAAGTAATGGAATAATTCTTGTTCCTGCTATCTTTTCACCCTTTTTTATTGGCATATTATTGTGCCTTGTGGCAATCATGATACGTTCTATACTATTAATTTTAAATAATCGATGCACATCTACTTTAAGCACCCCATCACATTTGGCAATGACTTCAATTTTACCTTCTTTTACTTCTGAAGGCTCCATATAATCATTTTTGCAAATGCCATATAAAATCTGGGCTGCTTCGTTCTCATGAAGCATATTGTCATCTTTTTCCCAAATGTAAAGATGTTCTTTTCCAATAGAAAGGAGTATCGGAATATCTTCCTCGGTAACAACATGGCCCTTTTTAAAAGCAACACCTTTTTTCACATCCTTAATAATCTGTGTAATGTCATGACAAAGCACATGACCTACAGCATCTTCTGTACGTATTTGCTTCATTATTTATGCTCCTTCACTATTTTTCCAGATAGATTGTTAATTTTTCTACTATCTTAATACTATATGCTTCACATTATATCTTGTCTGTGATTAATCTCACAAACTTAACTGACACAACCCTCCTCATTTATTAAGTTTATTCGCTAGAGGATAAATTATGTACGGTTAGCAAAAAATGCAACTGACTATTTACTTTATAATCAGCTGCACTTTTTACACTTTAATTCCAGAATTGTAAAGTTTTAAATTTCAAAATCCTCTGAGTGAAAATTACTACTCTAATAAAAAAGGATGCTTCACAATATGGAAAGCATCCTTTTATGTACTTATTCTTCAAATCCTAAATCACTCTCATCTGCAATAGCAGCTTCATCAGAAAGAAGAACCATTTCATATTTTTCTAATACTTGATTTTGAATGCGATCTCTTGTTTCTGAATTAATAGGATGTGCAATGTCTCTAAATTCCCCATCTAATGTCTTGCGACTTGGCATTGCGATAAAACGACCTTTGTCTCCTTCAATAACTTTGATATCATGAACAACAAATTCATTATCAAATGTAACTGATACAACGGCTTTCATTTTACCATCTTTATTAATCTTTCTTACTCTGATATCTGTGATTTCCATTAGCAAAATCCTCCCTGTTATTAACTAGCGCCATGATGGCTTTCCTATTAATAAAAATTAATTCTTTTTATTTATTTGAATTATAAAATGTTTTTTCTAAATAGTCAATATTTTTTTGTTTTTACTTAAAATTCCATATATTTTTCATGAATGCATATCGTCTTTTTTATAGATATTATTATTATCTTTATTAATTCTATACAATATTTCTCTTTTCAAGAAGAATAATATTATCTTTGGTACCAATAACACTTTGTCCATCAGAAACAAAAACTTGTTTATCTAGGATTGCATTTTCGATCACACAATTCTTTCCAATGGTTGCACCTTCCATAATAATTGAATCTTTAATAACGGTTCCTTCACCTACAAATACTTTTCTAAATAAAACAGAATTTTTGACTTCACCATTAACAATGTCCCCACCACTGACAATACTATTGGTTACCTTTGCTTTCGCATTGAACTTAGTTGGTGGCTCATCTTTTGCTTTTGTAGAAATATATGGGTACGTATTAAAGAAAAGATTTCTTACTTCTGGTGTAAGGAAATCCATATTAATACGATAGAATTCATTAATATCTCTAATTCTTCTCCAGTATCCATCAAAATGATATCCGTAAATTTTGAGTTTTTTACGATAACGAATGATAATATCGCTTACAAAACTATAACGTCCTTCTGATTCTAATTGCTCTAATAATTTAATCAGAAGTTCTCTACTAATCACATAAATACCAAGTGAAACTGTTGTATACTGTGGATTAAGTGGTTTTTCTTCAAAATCAATCATTTGCTTATTATCATCTAATCCAATAACACCATAATCCTCTACTGCATAAGTATTCATATCTTTATAGGCAATTGTAATATCTGCATTTTTTTGTTCATGATATTTAATCAGTTTTTCATAATCCATTTTATAAATTTGTTCCCCAGAAGTAATGACCACATAAGGCTCATTACTTTTCTTAAGGAAATCAATATTTTGGTAAATACTATCTGCAGTTCCTCTATAACCATAGGTTTCTTGGTTTAACATGGTTGGGGTAAATAAGAATAACCCCGTTTTTTTACGTCCAAAATCCCACCATTTAGATGAACCAATATGATCTGCCAGTGATCTACCACTGTATTGAGAAATAACGGCTACTTTTTTAATACCAGAGTTACTTAAGTTACTTAATGCAAAATCTATTGATCGATAAGATCCGCCAACAGGCATAGCTGCAACATTTCTTTGTTTTGTTAATACACCTAATGTATTTCTTTTTCCACCTGCTAAAATAATTCCTATTGCTCTCATATCTTTTCCCCCCTATATAATCAGTGAATGTCCACTCTCTAATATTCCATTTTCGTAGTGATCTTGTAAGGTTCGTCCACTTACTTCGCAGTTCTTACCAATTTTCACATTGTCCGGAACAACGGTATTATCCCCAATAACTGTAATACCACTAGAATAGATATGAGGTTTTGTAATATGAGGTACAGCTTCACCTACCCCTATATATGTATTTTCACCTATTTCACTCTTCTCAGATACGATACAAGTTTCTAGGTTTGCCCCTTTACGTACAATGGTTTCACCCATTACGATAGAGTTCTTTACAACAGCCCCTTCTTCAATAATGACTTTAGGTCCTAAAACAGAATGATATACCTCTCCATATACTTCACAACCTTCAGAAACTAAAGATTGCTCGATAATAGCTTCTTCCCCTACATATTGTGGTAATTGATGCTCGGTATTGGTATAAATCTTCCAGAACTCATCATATAAATTAAAGACAGGCACAGTTTCTGTTAATTCCATATTCGCTTTCCAATATGCATCAATTGTACCAATGTCTCTCCAATAGTCATTAAAGCGGTAAGCATATACATTCATCTCTCCATTAATCATCTCTGGAATAATATGTTTACCAAAGTCACTATCTTCATGAATAGTATTATCTTTAAGCAGTGCTTCTCTTAATACCTTCCATGTAAAGATATAAATCCCCATAGAAGCTAAATTGCTCTTTGGCTGAGCTGGTTTTTCTTCAAACTCAATAATTCTATCATTTGAATCTGCATTCATAATACCAAATTGAGGTGCAATTTCCATTGGCACTTCAATAACAGCAATTGTAGCATCTGCATTATTTTTCTTATGTTCCTCAAGCATGGCACTATAGTCCATTTTATAAACATGATCCCCAGATAACACTAAAATGTATTCAGGGTTATAATCATCAATATATCTAATGTTATGATAAATCGCATTAGCTGTACCAGAATACCAAGATCCTTCTTTTTTACCTGTTTTTTGGAACGGTGGTAAAACTGTAACGCCACCACTTCTTCTATCTAAGTCCCATGGAATACCTATTCCGATATGCTTAGTTAAAAGTAATGGCTCATATTGTGTTAAGACTCCTACTGTATCAATCCCTGAGTTAATACAGTTACTTAGTGGGAAGTCAATAATTCTATATTTTCCACCAAACATTACTGCAGGTTTTGCTATTTGTTTAGTTAATGTTCCTAATCGGCTGCCTTGCCCACCTGCTAGTAGCATGGCAATCATTTCTTTCTTATTCATGCAATCCCTCCTACCCCTTCTCTATCGAGTTATATTTTGAATAAATTTAATGTACCTTACGTATTAGCATTGTATCATTTTTCCATTTTTCATACAATAATTTGAATAAATATTTTATATTAATGTTGTACAAAATTTCGGACTTTTTTTCTCCTTGACGGTTTTCTTTGACTCATCTTATATTTTTTTACAACTTTTACATTTTTCTTTATCTATTATTATAAATATCTACAACTTTATTATTTTCATCTACAGCATCTAACCATAATAGTGTTTTAAAATCATCAACTACTTTAGTTTCAGGTATCTTTGTTGCCATTAAAACGCCAATTCCAACAAGTTGTGCCTCAAATTCTTGCATTAATTCAATAATGCCTTTAGCTGTGCCTCCAGCTTTCATAAAGTCGTCAATAAATAAAACCTTTGAGCCTTTTTTTATCGCTCTTGTAGAAAGGCACATGGTATTAATTCTATGTTTACTACCTGAAATATAGTTTAAATGAATGGCTGTTCCGTCCGTTAGTTTAGTCTGATTTCGAACTACAACTAGTGGTTTATTAAGTGCCATTGCTGTCATTAATGCAATGGGGATGCCTTTTGTTTCTATTGTAATAATATAATCTACCTCTACTCCTTTAAACAAACTTGCTAGTGCCATTCCTATCTTTTTAGAAATAACAGGAGAATAAAGTAAATCATTCATATAAATATACCCACCAGGAATAATACGATCTGAACTATTAATAAGCTGACATAACTCTTTGGTAAACTCCTTAATCTGTTCATCTGTCATCAGTGGATTATAATAAACCCCTCCTGCTGCACCAGATACAGTTTCGATGGTTCCTAACTCATAACCATTAAATATTTCTTTTACAATATCTAAATCTTCGCTTATAGTAGATTTTGCGCAGTCAAATAAGTTACAAAAGTAAGTGAGTGTGTAGATTTTATTGGGATTGTTTGTCAGAACATTAGTAATTACACTTATCCTATCGTGTTTTTGAACTTTTTTCATTTTTTTCTCCTTTTCTCAGCGACTATACTTGACTTATATTATATGCTATTATGAGCATAAAGTCGAATGTTAAAACCTTAGTTCACATTTTCATTCATAAAATATAAAAATATTTGTTTATTATTTATCTTGGTATATAATTAAAAATAACCTTATGCATAGTATAGTATTAAGGACTTTTTAAGAAGAATATTCTATTCATCGAAAGGACTAATAATATGTCAAATCAGAACACTCTATTAGATAAAAAGAAATTACATTTTATAGGCATCGGTGGTATTAGTATGAGTGGCCTTGCTGAAATCACCTACACTAAAGGCTATAAAGTTACTGGCTCAGATATGAAACACTCTTTGACAACAGACCACCTAGAAAAAGTAGGCATTCCAATTTACTACGGCCATAGTGCAGATCATATTGAAGAAGATGTAGACCTTGTGATCTATACCGCTGCGATTCATGAAGATAACCCTGAAATTCAGGCAGCTAAAGCTAGAGGCATTGAGCTGATGACGCGTTCAGTATTCCTTGGATTATTAATGCATCACTTTGACTATCCTATTTGCATCTCTGGTACTCATGGCAAAACGACCACTACTTCTATGCTCTCTCATGCCCTTCTTGCTGCCAATTTAGATCCAACGATTAGTGTAGGTGGTATTTTAAAAGCCATTCATGGTAATATTCGTATTGGTCACTCTAAATATTTTATTACTGAAGCTTGTGAATACTGCGATAGTTTCTTAGATTTCTTTCCTAGAGTTGGCATTATATTAAATATAGAAGAAGATCATTTAGATTATTTTAAGGATATCCATCAAATCAGAGATTCCTTCCAAAAGTTCTCTAAAAAAATTCCTGATGATGGATTCCTTGCAATCAATGGTGAAATTGATGACCTTGAAACGTTCTTAGCTCCACTTACTTGTCAAATTGAAACGTTTGGTTTTTCTAATAAAGATAACTGGACAGCTCAAAATGTGACTTATAATGAAAAAGCTTGTGCAAGCTTTGATGTCCATTATAATGGTCAATTTATGAAACATATCGCCCTTCATGTTCCTGGTAAACACAATATCTTAAATGCTCTTTCAGTCTGCGCTGTGTGTCACCATTTAGGCATAGATTTAGACGTACTTAATCATGGACTTGAAGATTTCAGTGGTGCCAATCAACGTTTTGAAATTAAAGGAAATGTAAACGGCGTAACGATTGTGGATGATTATGCACACCATCCTACTGAAATATCTGCCACCCTAGAAGTAGCTAAGCATTATCCTCATAATGAGCTCTATGTTGTTTTCCAACCTCACACTTATACGCGTACACGAGCATTTCTTCCTGATTTTGCAAAAGCACTTTCACTAACTGGTCATATTATCGTTACAGATATCTATGCTGCAAGAGAACAAGATCCTGGTGATATTTCTGCAAAAGATATTGTAAATGAAATGAAAAAGCTCGGTAAAAATGCACTTTATCTATCTGACTTTAATGAAATTGCCGCCTACTTAAAAGAGCATGCTGTATCAGGTGATTTAATTATTACAATGGGCGCTGGTAATGTTAATCAAATTGCAAGTCTTTTATTAGAAAATAAGTAAGCTTCTATAAAATCTCCCCACTTAAGGGGAGATTTTTATTTATTTATCATATTTTCTTCATTTTGTGCTATAATACTAACACGTCAAAAACATAAGGAGGTGTCTCATGGCATATATTAAAGCACATTGTTTACCTAAAAATTATATACAAGTCCCCAGCTGGTTCATTAAAGATTATATGCCTAAGGCACTAGGTGGTTATATAAAGGTTTACTTTTATTTACTTGCCCTTTCATCTTGTCCGCCTAAAGAAGGGATTATTTTAGAGAATGTTTGTAAAGCTTTAGATATGCTTCACTCAGAGCTTATTCAATCTCTTAAATATTGGGATGAACAAAAAGTTCTTTCCTTTAAAGAAGAAGACGGTGAAATTTTTGATCTATGTTTTTATATGGATGCCCCTCATTCAGCTCTATCTTCTACAGAACGTTCTTCAAAGGTTGCTTCCCCAAAAACTATTATTCAACCAACACGTCCGGAATACAGTATCGATGAAATCAATCTTTATAAAAACAACAGTCAAGACTTCACAAACCTTGTGCGTGTAGCTGAACGGTACCTAGGAAGGCTTATTTCTTTTACTGATCAAAAGATTTTATATAGTTTTTATGATTGGCTTCATATGCCCTTTGATTTAATAGAATATCTGATTGAATATTGTGCTTCTATGAATCGAACGGGTATGCACTATATTGAAAAAGTTGCACTGAGTTGGGTCGATGAAGGCATTGTAACTTTAGAACAGGCTAAAGCAAAAACAGCTTTTGACAAACGTTATTTTAAAATTCTTTCTGCTCTAGGCGCTTCACGCAGTACTTTAACCCCTGTAGATAAGAAGTTTATGAATAAATGGCTGGATACCTACGGGTTTAGCCTTCAAATTGTTATTGCTGCTTGCCAAAAAGCAGTCGGACAAACCACTAAACCTAGTCTTAATTATGTAGATACTATTTTAACCAGTTGGTACAATGAAAAAGTTAAGACATTAGATGATATTAAAGCTCTTGATAAAGTATTTGAAAGCAAAAAAAATATGACTAACTCTAATTCTTCTAAACTGGCTCCTGTATCTAATAAAGTTGCAAACTTTAATAATCTAGACTCCCACGAATGGGATTTCGACGAAATAGAAAAACTAGAACGAGAATATATAGAGCGGAAATTAAATGGAGGAGGCTAAAATGAATACTAAAGAAATTCATTATAAACGTTTATTACGCGAATACGACTTACTTCGATCTAAGACCCATCAAGAAATGCTCGCTCGTCAAAAAGAGATTTACGAAAAACTTCCTCAAATCAAGTTAATTGACGATGAATTAAGCGATTCTGGCATTAAACTTGTCAGACGTATGATGGCTTCACCTTCGCCAGATTCTTTAGAAGCTTTTCACAAGCATTCTGATGACTTAATCCGTACTAAAAAAATGATTTTAGTAGAAAACGGCTATACGCCAGATTATTTAGATGAGCACCACCACTGCAAAGCCTGCAAAGATACTGGCTTTATAGGTAACCAGCCTTGTTCTTGTTTTAAACAAGGTCTCATTAATATTGCTTATGAACAATCTAATTTAAAGCATATCTTATCTAAGGAAAACTTTAACGCTTTTTCATTAAAATATTATTCTAAAGAACCTATTAAAAAAGATGAACTTTCTCCTTATGATAATATGGAAAAAATCAGACAAATCTGCGTTGGCTTAATTGAAAAGTTTGATACTCAAAAAGAAAACTTACTCCTAACAGGACAAACAGGCTTAGGTAAAACCTTTCTTTGTAACTGTATTGCTAAAGAACTCTTAGACAATGGCTTTACTGTGTTATATTTTACCGCTCCTCAACTCTTTAAATTATTTGAAGAATCTCGTTTTCATCGTGAAGATATGGAGGATGCCTCTAAAGATCTGCTAGATACATTATTTGATGTGGATTTACTCATTATTGATGATTTAGGTACTGAATCCATTTCCACTATCACGATTAGTGATTTATTTAATGTGATTAACTCACGCTATTTAAACCAAACTTCTACCATTATTTCTACCAATCTTACATTTAGTCAACTAAAAGAACGGTACTCTGAACGTGTGGTTTCTCGTATTATTGGTCAGTATACTTTACTTAGATTTTATGGCAAAGATATTAGAAAGTTAAAAAAGTACATGCAATTCTAATTAATTGTATGTACTTTTTTATAGCTTTTACTTGGTATATTTTATTGACTATAATGGATACTTTCAAAGGCTCTCTAATATATTTCTAATATGACCTTTTATATTTGGAGGTGCTATATGTTTCATACAGTCAAATTATCTAAAACAGATCCTACTCCGATTTACATACAGCTTGCTTGTGAACTTTCCAAACTCATTGAGCAGGGCATTCTTTATGAAGGTATGAAGCTTCCCACGATTCGTTTTCTTTCCAATCAGCTTTCTATTAATCGGGATACCGTGGTGAGTGCTTATAAACTTTTAGAAAAACAAGGTCTTGTGGAAAGTCATATTGGTAGAGGGACTTATATTGCTGAAAAAAAGCCTTCTTTAACACTTAGTTCTCCTATTATTCCAGCCTCTAACACTACTCAGCTTTGTTGTAGTCAATTGACGCCTTCTGAGCAATTTTTTCCTAATAATCTTTGCCTAGAACTTACCACTCAAATTGCTCAAAAAGAGTCTTGGGAAGCCTTTAGTGACCCACTTTATCGTGAACGCAATGCGCTTAAACAAAGTGTCACTCACTTTTTAGAAACACTTGGCATTAAAGCCCATTTTGCCCAGACGCGTATTGTGAGTCAAATGGAACACTTTTGGATGAATTTATTAAAACTCTCCCCTAAAACAGGAATCTGTGTAGAAACACCTAGAGATCTCACGGTTTCTTGCTATCTTCGCTCTTTAGGAGCTAAAGTTTATGAAGTACCTCTTACCTCCTTTGGAATGGATTTAGACCTTCTAGAAAAATATCTTCGTACAGGAAATATTTCTTACATATTCATTAATCCTTGCTTGCAAAACCCAACTGGTATTTGCTACTCCAAAGAATCTCTTCAAAAGCTCCTTGAACTTGCTAAGTGTTATGATTGCTATATTGTAGAGGATGGCACTTACTGTGATTTTTTGCTTTCTAGACACTATAACCCTTTATTTAATCTCTCTAGTGAAGGACGAGTTATTTATCTCTATCACTTTTCTAAAGTGTACCTACCTTATATGAAATATAGTTTTGTCTGTCTTCCGCTTTCACTCATTAAAAGAATTCATGACGAAATTGATTGTAGCTTTAATGAACGCTTTTTACATTACTATTTAGATTCCCCTTCACTTCAAGAAATTAAACATCATATACTCTTATGTACCAAAGAACGTTATACGTATCTTCTCGAAAAAATCGCCCCACTAAGTCCTACTATTACCTATAAGAACTCGTGGGGAGGGCTTTTTCTTTGGTGTAAAGTTTCAGAAAAGCTTTATGAGGCTTTCTTAAATAGATTACTTCAAAAAGAAGTCATTATTGCGCCAGAAGAACTTTTTACTTATGCACCCCCAACAGGGCATTTTAGAATTTCAATTAGTAATGTTTCGCTTGCTCAAATCGATGAAATCGCTCAAATTTTTTTAGAAAGCATTCAATTTTAGGCTGCGCTCTTTCATTTTCTTTAACTTGTTCTTCAAAATATTTGATAATACCTTGATAAATGCCATATGCCATTTTATCTTGATAAGCCTGACTGTTAAGCTTCTCCTCCTCTTCAGGATTGGTTAAAAAACCACACTCCACAATAACGGCTGGAATCTGGGTTGCTTTTAAAACATAATAATTGGTATTACTTTTAGCTTGTCTTCGATTGGTTTCATCGGTATGAGTCTTAATGGCATTTTGAATGCTTTCAGCTAACCTTTTTCCTTTTTCAGATTTTCCATTGTAAAACGTTTGGGCGCCATGCACACTAGACTGCGTAAAGGAATTTTGATGAATACTTACAAGTATATCTCCACCTTCACAAAGCTTTTTACGCTCTACCATATCTTTGCTCTTGTGCTTTACCCCGTCCATTCCATCTACATCATCATCCGTCGTACGTGTCATCACCACAGTAGCTCCTGAATCTTCAAGATAGGTCTTAAGCAAAAGTGCAATTTTTAGATTAATGTGCTTTTCATCTTCTCCATGAATGCCTGGTTTTCCTGGGTCAAAGCCTCCATGACCTGGGTCTACAATAATGACTTTTTGACTTAGGAGCATATCTTGTGCATAAATAGGCGTCCATAAACTAGCTTGTAAAACATATACGACCAGTAACATTATCCACTTTAGCTTTATTTTTTTCATATCATATTCCTTTATTTCATTAATTTAGGCCTACTCATTTGCCATAAAAAAAGCAAATCACCTTCATATTAGTGATTTGCTTTTTTTATAAAATTATTCAACTTTCTCAAGGATATCCCATATATCATTGGTTTCATAACCTAAACGCCATGCTGCATAGCCTGCTAAATCATACTTTTTCATTAATTCAAGACGTTTTTGTACAGACTCCTTATCCTCAATCCATATTCTATATTTGTCGCCATCCTTATCATATTCCGCATAGTTTTGGCCACTTACTTCATCTAATCTTGGTACAACGCCCCAATTACTAATAAGTTCCTCTACTGAATCCATACTATAAGCTCTTGTTTCTAGGCCATGACTCGTTTCTTTCCAAAGTCTTGAATAAAATGGCATGCCCAGTACTAATTTCTCTTTTGGTACTTCTTCTAGCGTTGCAATAATCCCTTCTTCTGTCCATGGCAGTTCAGCCACAGAACCCGCTTCTTCTGAGCCAGACCAATATTGATCATAAGCCATTATCATAAAGTAATCGCTGCTTTCAGATATTTTTCCTCTTTCATAATGCCCTGACCAAGCAGAAGGTGCATACACATCTACAGATACTGTGAGTCCTTTGGCTTTAA
Source organism: uncultured Cellulosilyticum sp. (assembly GCA_934725855.1). Classification (GTDB taxonomy): domain Bacteria; phylum Bacillota; class Clostridia; order Lachnospirales; family Cellulosilyticaceae; genus Cellulosilyticum. Next base: position 60,145 of record CAKVCL010000020.1, read on the forward strand.
GCTGAGGATAAAGTTCTCTCATAAATTGAACCCATTCTTTACTAAAATCATCTTGTATGTTTTCAATATCCACATTTATCCCATCTAAATCATATTGCTCTGCATAATCTAAAAGCTGATTAATAACTTTCTGTCTTTTATCTGTACTTGATAAGATTTCTCTTGTTAAACTCGGCTCTTCTAGATTATGACGTAATATTGCCCATACTTTTATGTTTCTATCATGAGCCTGTTTAACATAAGCCTCACTCGCCGTATTAGAAAGACTTCCATTTGCATTTTCAAATTCAAACCATGCGGGTGCAATCACATTAACATTTTTCATGCTTGTATACTTGGCATTTGTCCAATTGTTATTAGATTGGTTATACACTTCATCCCACATCATGCGTACAGTCTCACCTAAAGGATTTTGCTGCCATGTTTCTTCATCTATTACATACTCTGCATTTTTAACTTCTTGTACCTTAATATCACTTTCTGGCAGATAACCTATTATCCCATTTTCGCTTCTAACACGGACAAACCCATCTGCTTCACTATAAATAGTCACCTTAGACCCTTTTGGTAAAACTTCTACTACCGTAGACTTTTTGGCTGGGTGTGTACGCACTTGCACCTTTTTATGCACAATGCCAATGGTCTGATTTTTACTGATGTCAGTGGCTACAAATAACCTTCCATCTTGTCCTCTTTCAATGGTTACCCCAAATAAGCTCTCCACTAAGCTTGCTTCTATATATAAAGTATCCCCTAATGTAATCAGGGAATAATCTTCCTCTTGCCCTTTAAAGTTAATATGATTTTCACCCTCATATAGTCTAACAATTTGCTTTGGGCTAGTTAAGGTAAGTACTTTTTCATTGTAATCATAAAAAATCCTATCATTGATAAATTGACTCGCCACATCATAACTTATATAAGCTTTCTCATCAACAATCTGAATCGGCTCATTAGCATCTATACGTGTATCTTCATACACTAAATTATTTACATTTCCATTAAATTCATCAAAATAAGTAAGCGGATCCACTAACTCTCCAACATATGATACTTTATTATATATAAAAATACCCGATAAAATAGAGAGTAACACCACTCCACCAAGTACAATTTTCTTAAACATTCTTCCCTCCTCCTTAATACTTATAGTATACCATAAAATTCCCTTTTTCTTGCTATGTATTAAGAAATAGTAAGAATAAACGCATAAATAAATTTAAAAAACAAAAGACGCAACAATTTCATTTTTCAATTGCTACGTCTTTTGTTACTATATATTAAATCTTTATTAGTAGGATTCATCTAGAAATATTACTCGCCCATCTAAATCATAGTAAGCACCCACTATCGTACATTTTTCTTGATGAACTGCTTCAGCTACGACAGGATTCTTTCTTAAATCATCAACTGTTTTCTTTACATTAGCATAAGATGCCTCTTCAATAGATTTTCCTCCTACTGCTTTGACACTAGGCAAAATAGCTTCTACTAGCTCTCCTATCTCACCTTCCACTTCCTGATGGTTTTGATAAGCTTCATAGGCTGCTGTCACTGCGCCACATTTTTCATGTCCCATCACAACAATGAGTGGACATCCAAGATGTTCAATTCCATATTCCACAGACCCCATAGCATAATCATCTAACACATTTCCTGCTACACGGATTTCGAAAAGTTCTCCTAATCCTGCATTAAAGATATGTGTAGGTGTAACTCTGGAATCTGAACATGAAATCACAATAGCATAAGGAGATTGTCCCTCTTCTAACTCATTTCTTTTTTTAGAAGAAACATTAATAAGCTCTGAGTCATCTGCTGCAAAACGTTTATTGCCTTCCTTTAAAAGTTGAAGTGCTTCATCAGCACTTGTTACCGTCCTATCAATAACAAGGCTTTCCTTTTCACTTGTTTCTTGCTGAGAAGGAATCGTATTTTTCGCTTTTTGTTCTGTTTCAGGTTGAACCTTGTTATTTGCTGCACTACATCCACTCAGTATCACCGCATTTAATAAAATAAATAAAAATATTCCTTTTTTCATTTCTCAACCTCGCTTTATTTATTTCTCCTCCTTTTCTTTTTTATTTCCCAAGCTGAGTATTTTTATTCTCTCTGCTTCTTACAAAGCCTTTCAATATTGCCTTATAACCAACCCAATATCAGTTTATGTGAAAATATCCCCGCAAGCATTTGACTAAATGTTTATATTTTTGTATCATCTTATCTATAAATTCAATCTATCTAAGGAGATGAATCCCTTTGAAAAATAAAATACGTTACGTCTTATCTGCTATTATGGTTTCTATTTTCTTAATCTTTTTTACAAGCTGTAGTAAAGCACCTACACCCTCAGAAGTTGCCCTTAGTTATTATGAGCTCATTATTAAACAAAATTCACAAAAAGTTGAAGCATTAGGCATGCCTAGTGAAACAGCTCATTCAATTATCTCAAAACTAAAAGAAAATCTGAACAGTGAAATTTCAGATAACTTATCTATCGCTTCACCTAATCAAGTGTCTAAAGAACAACTTGAAAGCATTCAAACTGCATATTTTGATGCACTCCACAAACTAAATGCAACGGCTACTTTTGTTCAATCAGGTGCTTCTAGTGAAGTGACTCTTTCTACCACTTGCTTAGACTTTAAAACGCTCAATGAGTTGGCTACAGACCAGGCCTTAGAACAAGTAGACATTCTCAACTATATCGATAAAGACCTCTACATAACTGATTTAACTTCTGCCTATATTGACTACCTTATTCAAGCTTATGAAGATGCTATACCAGAAGCTTCTACAAATGAAGCAACCTTTACTTTCACTAAGCAAAATGGTCTTTGGCTTCCTGAAGATTACGAAGCGTTTGCTAGCAAACTTTGTGAATTAATCATCGCAACTGCAGAATAAAACGCTCATTGTTACACAAATTGATAAAATAATTAATCGAGTAGGAGAAACTTCTCGCAGTTGAGAAGTTTCGACCTCTCACACCACCGTGCGTACCGTTCGGTACACGGCGGTTCAATCAACTTAACAAGTAACACACCTTTTGGTGTAGTAATCTAACATTGAAACTAATCCAAAGCGGGTTAGTCTTTCTTTTGTTACTGCATAATTCATAGCACCTCTTTGACATACATAGGCAATTCTAGCTCCTGTGTATGCCGTTGACCATGCGTATTTTCTGCCTATTCCTAACTTCATCAAGTTCTTTGCTCTGTTCTGTGGAGTCTTCCATTGTTTCCAAATGCACATACGCAGTCGATACCGGATATGTTTATCCATTTCTCTGCATTGTTGTTTCATACTTCCTATTTTGAAGTAGTTAATCCATCCCCTGATGAGCTGATTAAGCTTCTCTACCTTGTATCTGTTGCTCACGCTCCAACTACGCCTAGTGAGTTCCTTTATTCTTTTCTTAAACTTCTCTACTGACTTTGCATGTGGCTTTGCCTTATATTGGTGTGCTCTGAAGTCAAAATAGAATCCAAAGCCCAGATATTTCAGTCCACTCGGTCTATCCACTTTACTCTTCGTCATATTGACTTTAAGCCCTAGTTTCTCTTCAATAAATCGAGATATATTTCTCATTACTCTGTTCGCAGACATTTCACTTCCGACCATAATGATACAGTCGTCCGCATAGCGTACAAAGTTAAGCCCTCTCTTTTCCATTTCTTTATCAAGTTCATTAAGCATGATGTTTGCTAATAACGGCGAGAGATTCCCTCCCTGTGGTGTTCCCACAACAGAATCCTCATATTCTTCATCAATCATGATTCCGCTTACGAGGTATTTTCTTACAATGGAGATGACATCTCCGTCCTTAATCGTTCTACCAATTAGAGTCATTAGCTTATCATGATTTACTGTGTCAAAGAACTTTTCTAAGTCAATATCTACAATCCAATCATTTCCGTCATTCATCATATCTAGTGCCATTAGAATGGCTTGTTGTGCACACCTATTCGGTCTGAATCCGTAACTATGGTCATGAAACTGTTCCTCATAGATTGGTGTTAATACCTGTGCAATGGCTTGTTGTATAAATCTGTCTGTTACTGTTGGTACTCCTAGGTTTCTGACACCGCCATCAGGTTTTGGTATCTCCACTCTTCGTACAGGCTGAGGTTTATACTTTCTTGTCCTCAACTGTCCCTTAATGATTTCGCCGTTCTTTACAAGGTGTTCTTTCAGTTCCGTGTACTTCATTCCGTCCACTCCCTCTGCACCTTTGTTTCGTACGACTTGCAGATATGCTCTGTTGAGGTTATCGCTAGATAGTATCTGTTCCATTAGACTACTTGTGTCCATGCGTTCTTTCCTTTCCGTCTCGCTTGATTTGACCACCTTCTCCCCGATTGGTTACGGCAGATGTTGTCTTCTCTGCAATACGAGACATACTCAAACTTATTGATTGTTCGCCCCTTTGCTCCATCTCCATTACAGAGACTTCCTCGCTACTATGGGCTCTGCTGACTTCTCACAGTTCGTTGTTACTAGGCTAATGAAACCTCTGTGAGACCTCCACGCTTAAGGTGCACGCTCTTTCTCTCCATATATCCGCCGCATTTACTCTGCTACTACAAAAGTGGTAGTTATTAGACTTCGTTGCTTTTGGCCAACTTATCTCTCGTAGCCTAGCCTTATATGCGATTTCTGTTCGTCGGACCAGAGATTTGCCTTCAGCTTCCTTCAGATTCCACCTCACGATGGACACCCTTGCTGTTCAGCTATACATTTCCCACTACCTGGGCATGTTCGGGACTTGCACCCGTTAGAGCGCGCCCATGGCGCGCAAACTAAAAAA
>CAKVCL010000021.1 GCA_934725855.1 uncultured Cellulosilyticum sp.
AGGCCCAGTGGTACAGCTGGTTAGCACGCCGCCCTGTCACGGCGGAGGTCGAGGGTTCGAGTCCCTTCTGGGTCGTTGCAAGTAAAGAAAACTTGCATATTGTTAAAAAGTATGTTATCATACAGCATATGGTCGCTTAGCTCAGCTGGGAGAGCACCTGCCTTACAAGCAGGGGGTCATAGGTTCGAGCCCTATAGCGACCATCAATATGCCCGAGTGGCGGAACTGGCAGACGCACAGGACTTAAAATCCTGCGAGCTAACCCCTCGTACCGGTTCGATTCCGGTCTCGGGCATATACTTACTATTAATAATATTTTAACTTACACATTTATTAAATAGTAATTTGAAATGCCGATATGGCTCAATTGGCAGAGCAGCTGACTTGTAATCAGCAGGTTTTCGGTTCGAGTCCGAATATCGGCTTATATGGTGGGATTCCCGAGTGGCCAAAGGGGGCAGACTGTAAATCTGTTGCGATAGCTTCGAAGGTTCGAATCCTTCTCCCACCATATGTTATAACCTTATTTTAAGGTAATAACGCGGGATGGAGCAGCTAGGTAGCTCGTCGGGCTCATAACCCGAAGGTCATAGGTTCAAATCCTATTCCCGCTACCATACATACGTGCCCAGATAGCTCAGTCGGTAGAGCAGAGGACTGAAAATCCTCGTGTCGCTGGTTCGATTCCGGCTCTGGGCATGATATAAAGCACCTCTTAATTAAGACAGCTTAATTAAGAGGTGCTTTTTTCTGCCCAATAAAGTATTGAGAAAATACTAGAATAGTTAACGGAAAAAAGACAAATAGTGCTGATGTAGGAAAAATAAAATAATTATTAATAATAGTGTCAAAATCAGCCTTGGTTTTATGATAGTAGTAAGAGGAGGTTAGTGTATGCGAGGGAGATTACTAATAGTAGAAGATGATGAGCAGATTGCTAGTATTCTAAAAGAATATTTAACAAATAAAGGTTATGAAGTTAATTGGGCATCTACAGGCAATGAGGGGTTAGAGGATTTTAAAATAGGGAATTATGATTTATTAATCGTTGATGTTATGTTACCTGGATTAGATGGGTATAGTTTATGCCAAAGCATTAGATTGATCAGTGATGTGCCAATTTTAATTGCTAGTGCTAGAAATAAAGAATTAGATAAAATTAAAGGACTAAAGATTGGGGCAGATGATTATGTAACAAAACCCTTTAGTTTAGCTGAAGTTGAAGCAAGGATAGAATCATTACTAAGAAGATATAAAAAAGCAATTTGTGAAGGAAGTCCTGAAGAAGTTTATCGGTATGAGGGTGGACTAGAGATTAATTTTAATAGAAAGCAAGTCTTTATGAATGGTGAAACCTTGCTTTTAACGGCTACAGAATGGAGTTTACTAACCATTTTAGCGAAGAATCCGAGTAGACCTTTTACCAAAAAAGAGCTATATGAAAATGTATGGCAAGAAGAAGATATAGAAGGAAGTAATACGGTTACTGTACATATAAAACAGCTTAGAACTAAATTAAAGGAAGATAGTAAAAATCCTAAATATATAGAAACAGCATGGGGAATCGGTTACCGCTTTATAGGAGGTAGAATAGAGTGAAGTTAAAACAGTACCTAACTATTTCACACTTGATGGTACTTATTGCGACACTGTTATGTATTTTTGTAGGTATTGAAATTAATGCCATATATAATACGCGCACAAAGATAAAGGATGATTTAGATGCTAAAATGGAATTTTCTAGATATATTGAGGTTTTAGATAACCCGAATTTGTACAACGGATCAGTTAAAATCTCAGAGGTTCTTAAAGGAATTACGGGAGATAGAGATGTTGTTATTACATTATATAATCCAATGGGACTTACCCTTTATTCATCAATTCCTAAAAATGAAAGGAAGGTTTCGGATGAAGAACTTTATTCAAATTTAAATAGAGTGGTATATCGGTATAATATATATACTCTCAAAAAAATTGTACTTAATGATAATTCTCAAGTGGTAGGATTTTATGAAATGAGTATAGAGAGAGAAAATATTAAAAGAGCAATCCAAAAAAATGTGGTTATATCAGGTGGAATGTTAGGAGCCATTATGATTGTCCTGTTTTCAGTTATTATGAGAATAATAAATAATAGATATAGTAAACCTTTATTAGCTGTTACACAAAGCATGAATGAATATGCTAAAGGCAATACAGATGTCTATATTAACTATAAAGCTAAAGATGAAATTGGTGAACTTTGTAAGCATTTTAATGACATGAAGGATGAACTAGAAGAAAATAAGCATGTCGTAGAGCAAGAGCAAAAGGCAAAGGAATATATGATTGCCACTATTTCTCATGATCTTAAAACGCCTCTTACTTCAATTAGGGCATATTCTGAAATGCTTAAGTTAGCCGATATTAAAGATGAAGTAAAGAAGGACGAATACCTAGAGATTATTTTAAATAAATGTGATTATATGAGAGATATGTTAGATGACTTGTTGACATATAATTTACTAAGTATGAATTATCAACTTGTATGTGTTGAGGTAGAAGGAGAAGAATTCTGTGAAATGCTATATTCTGGTATTGAGGCAACTTGCGAACAAAAACATATTACAGTTGAAACAGAAATAGATGTTCATGGTAATTATTTAGTAGATGTTAAGTATATGACTAGAGTAGTTGATAATATTGTAAGTAATGCGATTAGACATACACCGGAGGGAAATAAGATATGGTTAGGAGCTTTTTCAACAGATGCAAAACTGCCAGATTGGGTAGATGGCTCATATAGAGAAGTATTAAAGAAGTATATAGAGCCAGGGTTATTTTTAATGGTAAAGAATCAAGGAAATGCAATTAGTCAAAAGGATAAAGATAATTTATTTAAACCCTTTTATCAAGGGGATGAAGCTCGTAGTAAGAAGGAACATAAAGGCGTTGGCTTGGGACTTAGCATATCTAAAATGATTATGGAGAAGCATAAAGGAGCAATTGAGGTTGTACCTATACCAGGCGTAGGAAATATGATGTTATGCTACCTTAAAACTACCTCTGGAGAGGAAGAATAGGATGTCTAATAATTATAAAATAGTACTTACAAGATGCTTTTTATATATAAGTATTGTAGCACTAATGACAGGATGCAAGGACATTGCCACATCGGCAGTTATTGATACAATCACACAAGAAGAGCAGGTAGAAACTTTCCATGGGGAATCCATTCAAAGAACGTATATCGATGAGGAATTAATAGAAGAAATGAGCAGCGAGGAGTGGAAAGGAAAAGGAAACAATTATTGTATCTATTCTAAAATAAAAACTAAAAAGGAATACGTTAATGAAGAAATAGAAGCAGATAGGGTTCAAGATGGTTTTATTTTAAGGGATGAAAAAGATGTCATTAACGGAAACTTACTAACTGCGTACTTACCATATAAGAATGAATACTATACTAAGAATGTGACATTAGAGAAGAAAATAGTAGAAGAGATTAGTCGCATGGGGATATGTAAAGCATTAGAAACAGGGTATTTAAAAGATTATGTTATGGAATGCATCTCGAATATTGAACAAGACTATGATTTATCTATTGAAGATGATATAAAAGTAAATGGAAGATTAACACAGCATATAATTGCTACATCAAAGGATACTGATAGGGATGAAAGAGCAGAAATATGGATAGATCAAAGTACTTGGCTTATTGTGAAGGAGTTAGTGGTACAAGGCAATATATTAGTTTCATTTGAATACACTAGTTTTCAAATTAATCCAATTATTAATGATAGACATTTTGAAATCAGTATTCCTTCTACTGCTAAGGTAGTACAACTTGAAGATGGAATTGAGGAAATTAATGAAGTAGTCACTATAAAGGAAGCTAGAGAACTTTTAGGGGTTCCTATTTACTATTTGGAAGGAAATGATAAAGTAAAATCTGCAGAAATACATTATATAAAAGACGCAGGTACGCTTTATGGAAGAATAGAGATAACATATGTTACAAATGACGGAAGTAAAATAGTGATACAAACCTTACCTAATAATACAATCAATAAGAAAGTGAAAATTGATTATGAGACAATATTGATAAAGGGAAAAGAAGCAGATTATATAGAAACAGAAGGTTCCAGAATTATTATGATCAATGGTGATCAAAGCATATGTAATATATATACTCAAAATAGTAATATAAGTAAATCTGAATTTATTGAGCTAATGGACTTCCTAGAAATAAAGAGTTGATAGAAAAAAGTGACATATCAATAAAAATAGAGTAAGATAAACTAATGGATATAAGTAAGTCTTAGGAGGATACATGAAAAGAAATAAGCTAAAGCGACTTGTTACAGGATTATTAATATGGGTTATTATGACAGGGCAAGTATTTTCAGCACAAACTCTAAAAGAAAGTAATATAACGAGAGCTAATTTAAAACTAGTTGATATGAAGTATGAGCATATTGAGTATGCTGAAGCACAAGGAATATTGGATAAATTAGAGGACATAGATGAGACACAAGAAGATGAGATTTTCAAATGTGAAGAGGAATTCTATGAACTATACTGTAAAGTAAGTACAATGATTCAGATTTCAAAATTAAAGTATCAGTTAAACACGAATCAAAACAACTACTTTAAAGAGTATCTTTACTCAATAGATTTATTAGGAAAAATGAAAAGAGCTTATGTAGACGCATTTGGAGATGAAGAAAGTAATTTATCTGATGAGTTAAATGAGTATTATGCATTAAGTATTGAGCGTTCTAAGTTAGTAGACGAGTATTCCTCAAAACAAACTAGTATAACGATTGATGTAGATGGAAAAGAACTTGGACTAGCAGATATAATTAAGAGGACATCTAATGATACGAAGGACTTTGATAAGTTGTACGATGAATGGTATACAGCTTATAATAAATCGGTGGGAGAAATCTTCTTAAAGCTAGTAAAAATTGATAATGAAATGGCTGAAATAAAAGGGTATAAGAATTATGCTGAAAGTGCTTATAAGAGCTATTCAAGAGAATACTCACCAGAAGATATAAAGACATTTATTGCGCATGTGAAAAAAACAGTGCCCAAGATATTCAAACAACTTTACATGAGCAATATAGCAGCAGACTATGTATTACAGCAGTATACCTATAAGAATGATGATGAATTATTAAATGATATAGATAAGGGATTTATATCAAAAAATGACAGTTTGCAAAGAGCATATGAGTATTTGATAAAATATGAGCTGTACGATATTGCCTCAAGAGATAATAAGGAATCAGGTGGATTTACTACATATCTTGAGCAATATGCTGAGCCTTTCATGGTGCTTAACTATCAAAGCCAATATCAAACAGCATTAACATTTATTCATGAGTTTGGACATTATTTCTCCTATTATCAGATAGGTGCTAATCAAGGTGGTTTAGATTTAGATGAGACCTATTCACAAGCACTTGAACTCATTGCTATGCCATACTACAGTGAAATTTTCAAAAATGATCAGTATAGTAAAGCAGCAAAAATTTATACGATTGAGAGTTTATTAGGTGCTATTATTCAAGGATGTTTATATGAGGAGTTTTTAAATGTAGTTTATCAAAATCCTGATATGACAGTTGATGAAATGAATAAGACATATGGAAAAATAGCAAAAGAATATGGATTGACTGTAGATAATCGTAGTTGGTGCTTAGTAGTACATAATTTTGAGATGCCGTATTATTACATTAGTTATAGCGTTTCGGCAGTTGCTGCATTTGAGGTATGGGCAAAGGCTTTACAGCAAGAAGAACAAGGAATAGAAACCTATTTTAAACTAATTGAAGCAGGTAAAGATCATTCATTTATTGAAAGTATAGAAAAAGCAGGGCTTAGCAGTCCGTTTGAACAAAAAGCGTTAGAAGACATCGTAAAATCAGTTGAAATCTATTTAGGATTAAATGAACAGAAAGCACAGTTAAAAGATGCTGCTTAACAGAATCAGGTATTACAAAAAAGAAGGTTTATAAACCTTCTTTTTTGTGTGGAAATATATAATGTGAGAGAAAAATATTAAGGCTTAGAAAGTAAATAATCTTCTATACTTTGGACTACTTTTTTAGCTGCAACAACAGCAGCAATAACCGTTTTAGCGCCACTTACCACATCGCCACAAGCAAATACGCCTTGTCTTGTAGTATGCCCCGCATCATCTGTTACAAGCAATCCGTATTTAGTATCTAGCCCAGTAGTACCTGTTACAATATAGTTGCGAGGGACTTGGCTTACCGCAATGATGATACTATCACAGGCAAAAAGTTTTTCAGAATCTGGGATGATTTCAAGTTTAACGTTACCATCTGGAGTAGTTATTTTTTGAGTATCTGCGAAAATAACCCCTTCTTCTGTAATTTCAATAGGAGATTTATACAGAGTAAAAATAATCCCATCTTCTTTAGCTTCACGAATTTCAGCTTTTGTAGCAGTCATATCTTCTTCACTGCGACGATAACAGATATGCACTTCTTCGGCCCCATAATATTTGGCACTTCTGGCAGCATCCATAGCTACATTTCCAGCCCCAATAACAACTACTTTTTTGCCTAAATGATAGTTTTTAGGATTTTTAAGATAGTCAATGGCATAGTGAGAATGACCTAAAGTTTCACCTTTTATGCCCAGTGTTTTAGGATTCCATACACCCGTACCAATAAAGATTGCATCATAACCATCCGCTAAAAGTTTATCAACCGTAATAACTGGACCAACTAAAGTATTATATTTAATGGAAACGCCTAATTGAAGAAGCTTTTGCTCCAAATCGTCAATTAGTTTACGAGAAAGTCTAAATTCAGGTATACCATATGAAAGCACACCACCGATACGATCATGTAATTCAAAAAGAGTAATTTTGTAGCCTTTACGTGCAAGAAGCATAGCAGCAGTAATCCCAGCAGGACCAGAACCTACGATAGCTATACGTTTTCCATTAAGTGGAGCTTTTTCTATGGTAAGTTCTTCTAAATATTGCTTAGAAATATAAGCTTCAATATCACAGAATTTTACAGGTTCACTTTTAATACCACGAATACAATGACCAAGACATTGATCCTCGTGAGGACATACAACTGCGCAAATGGCACTTAATGGATTATTCTCAAATAAGATTTCCCCAGCTTCATGAATTTTTCCCGCTTCAAAAAGGGTAATAATTTCAGGAACGGAGGTATATATAGGGCAGTGTGTTTGACAACGTGGATTTTTACATTTCAAACAACGATTAGCTTCAAGTAATAAGTTTTTCATATTGACCTCCTATAGAGTAAGTTTAGGATTATTGTAAACAAAACAAGTAAAAATGTAAATATCTAGGGGAATATACCAGTATATTCATGCAAAGTTACATCATATTTAAATACTACAATAAGATTTAGAGTATTTCAGGTTTTAGGGCAATGGACTCTGTATTATAATATAGATGAAAAGAGTGCGAATAGAGGCTATGGAGGACAAGCATGGAAAATACCATTGAAAAGATTATAAATAATATAAAAAAGGTCATCATTGGAAAAGATGAACTTGTAAAATATCTACTTATAAGTTATTTATGTGATGGGCATGTTCTATTAGAAGGTGATCCAGGGGTTGGAAAAACAAAACTTGCACTATCCCTAGCGAAGAGTATAGAAGGAGAGATGAAAAGAGTACAGTTTACTCCAGATGTATTGCCATCAGATATTACAGGATTTTGTCTTTTTAATAAACAAACGAATGAGATGGAGTATAAGAAAGGAGTAGCTTTTTGTAATTTCTTATTAGCAGATGAGATTAATCGTGCTTCACCTAGAGTGCAATCTAGTTTATTAGAAGCAATGGAGGAAAAACAAGTAACGGTTGAGGGGGTAATAAGAAAACTTCCTAAACCGTTTATGGTCATTGCTACAGAAAATACAATAGAGCAACAAGGAACATATCCTTTACCAGAGGCTCAATTAGACCGATTTTTTATGAAGTTATGTTTGGATTATCCAAGCCGTGAGCAGTGGGAGAAGATCTTAGATCAATCAGAAGGGCATGATCCGCTTAAAGAATTAAAGGCAGTTGCGACACTTGATGAGATGGCAACACTTAAGTCAGCTTTAAAACAAGTGCGTGTAAGTAAAGAAATTAAGGGATATATAATCGATATTGCAGAAGCTGTCAAAAACCACGAAATGGTACAGACGGGAATTAGTCCAAGGGGAACGATTGCTTTATTAAAAGCTACTAAGGGATATGCATTACTTTGTGGGCGTTCATATGCTATTCCTGATGATGTACATAAAGTGTTAGTACCAGTTGTAGGGCATAGGATGATACTGGCAGGACACGCAGAGTGGAAAAATATGAAGATTGAAGCGTTACTAAATGCTATATTGGAAACGCTGACAGTACCTGTATTTAGCTAATGAAGAAACTAAAATTTAAAAAGGTATTTCCTATTAATCCGTTTATACTAATTAGCTATTGTCTATTGGTGTTCTATGCCTATGCCAATACAAATAGAAGAATCAATAGCTTATTTGTGCTAATAACCATACTAATTATGATGGATGGTATATATTTCTTTGTTTGCATAAAGCAAATAGAAATAACCCTAATAGGTGATAAGATTACACAGAAAAAAGAAGCTTTTGCCATTAAGGTTCAAATAGGTAATAAAGGGATGTTACCAATTACATATATGGAATTAGTACCTGCTAATGGGAAAAGAGGACATTTAGAAGAAAACAAGCATATAGTTATAATGCTGAGGAGAAAACAACAAGTCATACAATCTGTTGTATATAGGGCAGATTTATGTGGCTTAGAGGAAATTGGTTTAGATAAAGTGGTTTATAAAAGCCCATTTTATTTTTTTAGAAAAGAAGTTGTTATAGAACATAAAGTACGAATCAAAATTTTACCTGAAATAAGGTACATTGAGAATGTACAGATGTTGGTCCAATTTATAGGAGAACATCAAATACAAGAGGGGCAAGAACAAAAGATTTCTTTAGAATCCCAAGAAGAGGTGGGTTATGAATTAAAACCATATACTTTAGGGGATAGTCAAAAGCTAATTCATTGGAAAATAGCAGCATATAAGGATGAGTGGTTGGTACGGCAAAGAGAACGTGAAAGTGAAGATAGAAAGGATATATTTTTTATTTTAGCACCATTTCTATCAGAACAGTATGGTAATGAAATCGTTCAACAAGACAAGGTTTTAACAACTTTTGTTTCCTTAATAAGTTACTATCTAGAAAAGATGCAGAAGGTAAGAGTTGCTTTTTATTATAACAAATCTTGGCACTATATGAAGATAAAAAATGAAGCTCAATTAAGGACATTGCAAGAAAGACTTGCTAGCTATAAAAGTCTATTAGTGGAGCAGATTGCAAATCAAAGAAGTATTATTAAGGGAGTCATTGAATTAGCAGAAAAAAAGGAAGGGACTAAAATAATTGTTTCAGGATATTGGGCAAAAGAGATAGAAACATATATTTTAAACAAAGGGGTAAGTAACCACTTACCTTATTTATGGACTGGTAACAATGTAGATAAAGAGGTATTAAGACAATCTGTATTACCAATATGGCATATGACAGACCAGTATCAACTGATGCCACTAAATGATATAGAAGAAATTTGAGAAGCCAAGTAATGTCAAAAAACAGGAGGAAGGCAGATGGAAAAGCAGCAGACTAAAGGAAAAAGATGGTCTATAGCAACAGTTGTAATGCTTTGCATGGCCTTTTTCAGTCAATTTATTTTAGACTTTAATGCTAAGCTTGTATGGATAGTAACCAGTATTTTTCTAGTGGCATTTATTCCTTTGGGAGAAAAAATTTATAAGTATGAAGAAGATAAAGAAGGATCTAGGATTCATTTAGTATGGGGAATAAGTATGATTCTTATTGCAGCAGTCATAAGTTATGCTATAGAAAGTGGGAATACGGTTGTTGAAGAAGGATACTTCAAATGGCTAAAAAAAATAACTGAAGAAGGAAATAAAAGTTTAGAATATGAGGGGGCGACATTAGTTCTAGGGCAATATATATTGTTCTTATTTTTATATGGACATTCAGTATGGAAAGTGGCTCGATACAAAATTAATGACTGGCTCCCTAATTTTGAGGGATTAATTGGTGCAGTGGGAATTGTATTTTATGTAAAAGAAGGGGTAGGGGGACAAAGTAGATTAAATATTATTATAGCAACAGCATGTCTGCTTGTAGTTTATCGAGTAATTAGGTATTTAAATAATAGGGAAAAAAGAATTAGATATGAACTATCACCAATAGATTATTTAAAGATACATGTTATGAGTTTTATTCTTGTAATTAGTGTAGGGTTAATCGTACCAGAGTATCACGAACTTCCGGGAGCAAGGTGGATTCGAAATGCAATCAGCCAATTAAGTGGGAATACAAGCTTGCAAAGTAAAGTACCTTTACAAAAAGGATTGAATGATGATATCAAATTATCAGAAGCAATCTTATTTAGAGTAAAAGCATCTGAAAACTTATATTTAAGGGACATGGCGTATAAGAATTATGAAAATGGTATATGGAGCGTAGCAGATGATAAAGTAACGGAGAATTATATAGCATTTAAACCTCAGTACTTACAAGCAGAATACCTACAGACAGAGAGCATGCTGGATGAATTAAGCTATCAAAATAGCCAAAATAAAAGTATTTTCCCAAGATATGCTGCTATAGCTAATCATGAAGCTAGTGTTGTTCGTAAGAAGCAGTACACAGTTTTGCAAAATCCAATTAATAAGATTAATTACTTTACGGTGAATGGGATTACGAATATTAAAGATGAGACAAACAGTACAATATATTATTATCAAAATATAAATAACTGTTATTTCTATAATAGACAACTAACGGAGCCTAGTAATTATACGGTAGATTATTATGAACATACCCCAAGAATGGGAAGTAGAGAGTATATGTTCTTGCAAGAGATGAATGCTAGAAATTGGGAGGCACTTTATAGTGAGATTACAAACAATAGACAAATTTACGGATATGATTTAAAGGATTATCCAAAACTACTTTTAACCTATACACCTATGATACAGTATCATAATGCTACAAAAAATTTTTTACAGATTCCTAAAGAATTAAAAGAACCTATAAGAAAATTAACAAGACGAATTACAGTATCAAAAAGATCAGATTGGTCAAGAGCAGAAAGTATATGTACCTATTTGAAAGAGAAGTATTCATATTCATTATATAATAAGGCTTCAGGTGAAGGGGAGCCTATATATAACTTTTTGTTTAAAGATAAAGAAGGCATTTGTCAGGAGTTTGCCACAAGTATGGCACTCATGTGTAGAAGTATAGGAATTCCGGCTAAATATGTTACGGGATATTTAGTGACAGAAAAAGAAAATGATACGGGAGATTATATTGTAAGAGAAAAAGATGCACATGCCTTTGTAGAAGTATATATTGCAGGTTATGGCTGGATGACATTTGATCCAACCCCATCTACAGAAATAGAGGAAGAGAAAAGGGTTGAAGATGAGGACTGGTCTATGAAAGAGTCTTTAAAAATAGTAGGCGTAATTACATTTTTAATTGTACTGTTTATTATCTCTAGAGGAGGCATATTCTATCTTCAAGATCTTATTTGGCAAATTAAAATAATATTTTATAAACCAGATAAGCAAATTGAAATGATTATGTTAGAAACGTCTAAGTGGTTAGAAACTCAGGGGTATAAGAGGGAGAAATATGAAACCTTATCAAACTATTGTGAAAGACTTAATCATGAAGGAATACAAATTTATAAGATGGAAAAACTTTATGAAGCACATAAATATGGAGGTCTGCCTATAAATAAAAAAGATGCTCATGAAGCATATAGGGAGTATAAAGCATTAAAAATAAAATTAAAGAATAATTAGTGATAGAAATCCTCTTTGTAGAATAGATATAAATTAGATAAATAACTATGGAAGGGGATTTTTATGGATCGAAGAGAGCAATTTAAAAGATGGTTACAGAATGTAAGAATTAAAAAAACAGGAAGACCTATTCCTGAAAAGATGATTGATGGATATTTAAGAAATATACATAGAGTATCAGATGCTATGTATGAATCTGGAGTTATCTCAAAAAGATTATACAGTATGCGTACAATAGAAGAATTAAGTACTGCTGTTAGGGCAATTGAAAAGGATAGCATGTATCGCACGATGAATGTCAAACATGAAAATATGTGCCAGAAAGCACTACAGTACTATTTGAGTTTTACAGAAGAAGTATGTCAAAAGGCTGAGTTAACAGTTGAGGAATAAAGTGTGGACAAGTCTTTAATTATGAGTAATTAATGTGGATAAAAAGGCACTCAATAATCTTTTGAAGAGGATTATTGAGTGCCTTTTTATAAAAATTAAGATACTGCTGGTATGTAGTTTAAATAATAAGTTGGGTTTTCTAAAAGTTTTTGAATAAATACAATTAAGTTAGGTGCAATTTCTTCACCAAAACGACAGATCCTTCCAAGATTGACGCCTTCTTCAAGACCAATCGTAATATAATCTAAGTTACTTGTTAATAAGAAAGGTAATTCATTTGGCATGAGGAGATTACAATTTAATTTGATATTTGTCCAATCGCCCTCGCAAAAGTAAATATCTAAGTCTGTTTTTGGTTGTTCTAGTCCATTGTTTACAAGGTCGTGTGCGCTAAAGTAACCGCAGCCTACTTCCCGCCAGAAGGCTTTAAGTTCGTTAGGTAAGTGATAACCAATAGTAGCTAGTCTTGCTTCAGCAGTGTTAATGTCTTCAAAGGTTGGCGTAGAGATTCTAATAAAATTATTTTTGATATTACTCCAGTTAAATGATTTGGTATCTTCTGGTTGCCATTCTATAATTTGATCTTTCAAAAAACTAAAATACACTATAAACACACCCCCCAATTGTTTAAATGTAAACTTATTTTAGCACTACAGAATACAAGTTAAAATAGAAAAAGACATTTACGAAATTCGAAATTAATAAAAAAGCTTTAATGAATTTTTAATATATAAAATATTTCGTTGAGTATATGGAGAAATTTTATAGATGTATGAATTAAAGATAAAATGATATAGAAATATCAAGAAGTGGATTATAATATAAAACAGGTAGATAAGATAATTAGAGATAGAAATCTAGGGATAAATATAACTCATATAGAACATAATTTTAAGCTAAATAAAGGAGAGAAGGCTGATGAAAAAACAAGAATTTATGGGGAAATATCACATTTCAGAAGAAAGTTTTGAGAAAACAGGTTTGGAATGGGATGAATTAATTGATATCTATGCAGATTATTGTAAGAAGCAAAATGAATTAGAACCTATATTAAATATGGTTGCAGATACATTGAGAAAAGATGAAAAGGTACATTCTATTAAACAACGTCTTAAGAATCCAGAGCATTTAATAGAAAAGATTATTCGAAAGAAGATAAAGGATCCAAGTAGAAAGGTTACAATAGAAAATTATGCAGATCAAATTACGGAGTTAGAAGAACTTATTGAAAACTCTAGGATGGAAGCTGAAGAAAAAGAAGAGATGAGAGGCAGAATTTCCATTTTAGCAGGAGCATTAGCTCGTGCAGCGACTCAAGTAGATCCATTGTTGATGTAGGAGAAAAATTTCAAGAAATCATTATTTCACCAGAAGAATCTCAGAAGGATGAGATGGACTAACAAAGTATATAAAATAAATGAATAATCGTAAGTTTTAGGAGAAGAATATGCCTACCAATAAAAAGATGTTAACTGCACTAAGAAAGTTGTTTTATTCAGATAAAGATTTAAAAGATACTTATCAAATTGAAAGAAAAAGAGTCAATATGACACACCCCTTTGTTTTGAAGTCTTTATATAAAATGTGGGATCGTGAAGTAAGCTTTGAAGATCGTAAGATTCCAGTAAGACTTTTTGTCCCAAGAGAAGAAGGAGATTATCCATTAATGATTTTCTTTCATGGAGGTGGGTTTGTAACAGGTAATATTGATAGTTATAGTAGGGTTTGTTTACGAATGGCAAATATAACAAAACATATGATCTTATCAGTAGATTATAGACTAGCTCCAGAGCATCCTTTTCCAGCAGGTCTTGAAGATTGCTATGCTGTGGTAAAAGAAGTTGCTAAGAGTCAGTTTGGACTGAGTCATTCAAAGGGTAAGATTACCTTGATTGGAGATAGTGCAGGTGGCAATTTAGCCGCAGCAGTGTCTCTTTTAGCTAAGGAAAGAGGAGAATTCAAGATAGATAGGCAGATTTTGTTGTATCCAGCCACAAATAGTGATCATAGTGATGCTTCACCTTATCCTTCTGTTAAGGAAAATGGAAGTGATTACTTATTAACTCAAAAACGCATGATGGATTATATTGATTTATATGTACCCGATAAAAAAGACCTTAAAAATCCATATGTTGCCCCTATACTTGCAAAAGATTTAGAAGGGCAACCAGAAACACTTATTATTACAGCTGAGTATGATTTGCTAAGAGATGAGGGAGAAGATTATGGCAGGCGATTATATGAGGCAGGAAATGAAGTAGAGATTTATCGCTTATCAGATGCTATTCATGGATTTATTGCATTAATGCCAGTATTCCCAGAAGTTAGAGCATGTTATAAGATTATCAATAGATTTTTAAATAAAGGAGAAGAACATGAGTCGTAAAAAAGAACTCACATGGAGTAAACTAGATAATGCGGCTAAAATTTTTCCGATCAATAGTAATAAGTATGATACAAAAGTCTTTCGTTTCTCTTGTCGTTTAAAAGAGGAGATTAAGGCTGAAATTTTACAGAAGGCACTAGACAAGACCATGCATGCCTTTCCAATGTATGGCTCAATTATCAGAAAGGGATTATTTTGGTACTACTTTGAACGTACGTCTATTAAGCCTGTTGTAAAAGAAGAAAATCATTCTCCATGTGGACAAATATATGATGAAACCATAAAGGGACTTCTTTTTGAAGTCACATACTATAAGAAGCGCATCAACTTAGAGGTGCATCATGCCTTATCAGATGGAGTGGGTGCCATACAGTTTTTGCGTACATTGGTATTAAATTATTTAGTGGCAAGGCATAAAGAGGCATTAGAAGAGGTGCCATTAAGCATTGATTATGATGCTTCTCTTACAGAAAGAGAGATAGATGGCTTTAACCAATATTCTTCTAAAGACAAGGGAGATAAAATGCCCTCTATTGGAAAAGCTTATAAATTTAAAGGTGAGCGTATTGATGAGGATTTTTTGCAAGTCATTAATGGACAAGTTTCTGTTAAGGAGATTATGAATATCGCCCATGAATATCACACAACGCTAACGATTTACTTAACAGCAGTACTCATTGACTCTATTGGAAAGCAAATGAGTGAAAGAGAAAAAAAACGTCCAGTGGTGGTATCTGTTCCAGTTAATTTAAGACCTTATTTTGAATCTGCATCAGCACGAAATTTTTTCAGTGTGATTTTAGTCCCTTATCGATTTGGTGAGGGGCAGGATGACTTAGAGGATATTATTATTTATTTAAAGGAGTTCTTTGAAAGAGAATTAAAAGCTGAAAAACTTAAAGCACGTATTAATCACTTAGTAGCACTAGAAAAGAATTATATTACAAGGGCTGTGCCATTAATTCTTAAAAAACCTACTTTAAAGTTAGCGCATTATTTTAATAATGAGGAAGTAACCACAAGCTTTTCAAATACAGGTAAAATTGTGATGCCTGAAAAGCTTATTCCCTATATTGATGGATTTGATATGTGCGTGAGTACTAGAAAAATACAAGTTTGCTTGTGCTCTTTTGGAGACCAGCTTTCTATAAGCTTTACCTCTCCGTTTGTGGGAACAGAGGTACAAAAGCATTTTTTTAGAACTTTAACGAAACAAGGTGTTAAAGTAATCATTAGCACCAATTTAATAGAAGAATAGTTGCATATGAGGAGAATAGCCGATGAAATATTGTGACAAGTGTAAGGTGGAGGTAAGAGGAAGTCAAGAATTTTGTCCTCTTTGCCAAAATGAACTACAAGTGAAAGAAACGTCTGATAGTGAAGATGTTTATCCAAATCAAGTTGAAAAACGATTTGATAATCATATGTTATTAAAGGTTTTTGGATTCATTGGACTTAGTGCAAGTATATTAGCCGTATTTTTTAATATCACTTTACATTCAAAGAGCTTATGGTCGCTTATAGTAGTGGTGGTCATGGCTTGTTTATGGCTTAGTTTAGCAATAGCCATAAGAAAGCATAAAGATATCTTAAAGTATTTGTGGCAACAAATGGTTATCATCACCGTACTTACAATTTGTATAGATGCACTGACAGGACATCATGGGTGGTCAATTAGTTTTGTGCTTCCCACTATACTAACTGTAGCGATGATTGTGATGTATTTACTGTCCAAGATACTGCATTTACAAGTAGGCGATTATATGATTTATTTACTCTTAGATGCATTTTTTGGAGTGATTCCTTTGGTATTAGTCAATACCCATAAGCTTATTTCAGACATTCCTTCATTAATTTGTATCCTTACAAGTATTATCTCTGTGGTAGCCCTTGTAATATTTGAAGGAAAGAATATTATGAGTGAACTTAACCGAAGACTGCACATATGATAAAAACTAATGATTAAACGCTATCAAATGTATAGCGTAGAATGGAGAATACAATGAAGAAACAAGAGGATTTAGAAGAAATCTTAGAACGCATAGATGGAAAAGGATATGCTGCATATAGAGACATAAAAGGAGAATACGAGTGCAAAGGTTATTCACTTTGTATCGATCACGCTCAAGTGGATCCATTTGCACCCCCTTCAAAGGTTCGTGTAAGAGTAAAAGAGGCTATGCATCAGATTCCTAAAGACTTATGGGATAGCAGGATAAAGAGGATAGCTGTTTCAGATTTTTTAACGAGAGCTTTCAGGGAAAACATTAGAAAGTTTTACGATGGCGTAGGTGGCTCAGGAAAAAGTGGACTGTTGGTGATTGATGACTGTGGGATGCAAATGATAGAAAGAACCTCTGTCATCATTCATGAAAAAGAAATAGAAGTACGTTTTGAAGTAGGACTGCCTGCAGCAGGAAGAAAGGTATTAGGTAAAAGTGCAGCTCAAATCTTTTGCAAAGCACTGCCTCAAATTGTGGAAGCTTCTATTTTTTATAGAAACATCAATCAGAAGGCTTTAGCTAGACAAGTAGAATTAATTATGGATCAACAAGTGATACGTGAAGAACTAAAAAAACGTAATCTAGTGGCATTTATTGCGAATGGCGCTATTTTGCCAAGAGAGAATGGCATTTCTCAAAGACCACTAAGAAAAGAAAGTGTACCTTTTAAGAGCCCTGAGCATTTAGAAGTGGCCATGAACTTGCCTTATAAAGGGGAAATCAAAGGAATGGGAATTCCTAAAGGCATTACACTCATTGTTGGGGGAGGATATCATGGAAAATCCACTCTATTAAATGCCATAGAATTAGGTGTTTATAATCATATTGCAGGGGATGGAAGAGAATATGTCATCACAAATGAGGATGCTATCAAGGTAAGAGCTGAAGACGGGCGTAGCGTAGAAAAAGTTAATATTAGTGCTTTTATCAATAATTTGCCTAATGGTAAAGACACAGTTAGGTTCTCTACTCAAAATGCAAGTGGCAGTACGTCACAAGCAGCTAATATGATGGAAGCATTAGAAGTAGGAACAAGTTGTTTACTTATTGATGAGGATACCTCAGCAACTAACTTTATGATTCGAGATAGCCAAATGCAGCAATTAGTTAAGAAAGAAAAAGAGCCTATCACACCATTTATCGATAAGGCAAAACAACTTTATAAAGAGCAGGACGTCTCTACGATACTAGTAGTTGGTGGTTCTGGAGAGTACTTTGATATTGCAGATTTAGTGATTATGATGGATGAATACATTCCAAAAGATGTAACAAAACAAGCTAAAGAGATTGCAAAGAGCTATGAACATAAAAGAGAAAATGTTGAAAATGAAGCTTTTGGTGAGATTAGCAAAAGAAAACTATCTAAAGAAAGCTTCCCAGTACTAGGAAGAGATATGCGTATTAAAGTACGTAATAAAGAAAGTATTTCATATGGTAAGTCTGATATTCATTTAAGTTATATTGAGCAATTAATGGATTACAATCAAACAAATTGTATTGGTGTTATGCTAGAGTACATTGTAACTGAAATCCTTGGAAAGCAAGGCAAAGGAGAAATCAGCCTTAATGAGGTAACTTGTAAACTCTACGATAAGATTGAAGGTGAGGGATTAGGAAGCATTTCCCTCTATACAAGGCATTCAGGTAATTTAGTCCTACCAAGAAAATATGAACTATGCGCTGCAATCAATCGATTTAGAGAACTTAAAATCAAGTAAGCATTGATAAAAAATACAGCCTTATCATTCATAAAGGACATATCCCCCTTAGTCTACACATAAAATATCTTATAGAAGTAGGCGGGGGGTGTAGGTATGGAGCGAGTAATGTATATGATTATCTCATTAATTGTACTAGCTTATTTTTTAAATAGGGCAGGGGAACAGGACGCTGTTGTCTGGATGAGTGGATTAGTTGTTCTTGCTGTAATATACATGATTGTAACAGCATACTTGGATAAGAAGGCTAAGAAAAAGAAAGAACAAGAGGAAGAGGACAGAAAGCAACAAGAAGAGAAGAAAAAGGAGTTAAGCGCAAAGCAGGATAAAGAGGTAAGAGAGAATATAAAAGGGATATATGAAAACGTTAAGCAGATTAAAGAGAAAGTTTAAAGAGATAACGATTCCTCAAAAAAGTATAGAAATTTAATAGACAGAGTAAATAAAGGGACTAAGGCACAGAGAGTGTGTATTAGTCCCTCTATTTATGTTTGCATATAGATAACAATGCCATCCTTTTCAATCTGGTTTTTAATTTCTCCCTCAATTTTATCTTCAAATAAAACATCACTTATATATACAGATATATGTTCTAACAACTGTTCAAAAGCATCAATATACTGTTCTATAATCCTATTTTTTATCTGTTCATAATCACCTTCATCATAGATATGAGCTGAACTATTTCGAGATAGAAGAATCTCATCCCATAGTGCAACATCTTGAATCCAGCCTTCTTTAAAGGCTTGTTTATAGCAACCACGAGGGTTGTTAATATCTAAACCTGCTGATTTAAAAATCTTAGATAATAGTTTCCAAGTAAGGTTTTCTAACATTTCATATTTCTTAATAATGGAATCTCTATATACTTCTTTAGTAATATCATCAGGAGAATTTATGGAGTTGTACTTATCCTTAATGTTCCTAAGATGAAGGAGCATTCGAACAACGTAATCATAAGTTAATTGGATAGATTCAGTGTATTTATCATGTTGATGCTGCATAAAAACTCTCCTTTAATTTAATAATTTGATAGGATCTTATTAAAATTATACCCTAGTTGTTACTATTTATAAACGAAGAATTATAAGTTAATAAGAGAGCATGCTTACATAAGAAACAGGAAGAGGAAGAAAAATAAGAATATTATGTAACTATTGAAAATAATGGAGAAGATTTTTCTGAAATTTGATATGGTTACAAAAGAATATACGATTGAAAAAGATAAAATAGATGATTATTTTTGTGGAGTTGGCTATATCAAGATTAAATCCACTTAAGAAAATATGACAAGTCAAGATGTTTAGATATCAAAAAGAGCATTAGTCCCTAGGATAGGGGCTAATGCTTTTTAGTAGTTATAAGAGTTTTCGGCTGATTTCACTAGCTTCTTTTTGAAGATTGATTTCAATGATTTTAATAGCCTGAGGGTCGATTAGTAGAGAATCATCAATTTTACAGCCGATAATAATAGCAACACCTAGTTTTCTATAGAGAATGAGCTTACCATCAGAATTATAGAGTGTGGTATAGTGCGTATCAATCATAGTAGCTAGGTTTTTAAGTTCATCTAAAGTAATGACAGAATTGATGAGATATTTCTCAATCAAATTAATCATAATAAGTTCTTTTTTACCTAGAACCTGTTTATTTGGATAAATAGAACTAAACATATCTAAAACCGTCTTGTTTACGACTTCCTTTTCTTGAAGGTCACTTAGATGAATGGCTTGCTGGGCTTCGTCTTTATTAAATAGATTGGCGATTTCATCTAAAGAAATATCATCCTTCATAGATAAGATGGTTTCGATACGCTCTAAGATTTTATCCTTTTTAAAGAAGGTTTCTTGACCAGTAGGCATAGACTTTTTGATAAACCAACTTTCTGGGATAATGTTCATACGTTTCCATCTATAAAGTTGCCCGTAAGAAATTTTTGTAAGGGCTAGGAGTTCTTTTTTTGAGATTAATTCATCTGTAGCTTCTTTTTCAATATTAATCATGTGGGTACCTCCTTTGCATGGTTTTAAGTTAATCTACTTTGGTTAAATCTTGAATGATGACGTTATCTCCCTTATTGAAGGACTCAGAATATTCAACAGTGGAAATATCACAATTGCTGACGAGATTGATATTTTTGCCCCTGGCAATTTTAGATTCTACATTTTCTAATTTCATATCATCTGCTTCAATGCTGTCACATGTAAGGATATTCTTCTTATTATAAAATAACCATAATAAATGATAAATCGGTTTTTCTACCACTAAGTTAGTAGCCCCTATTTCTTTGCAGTAAGAGGAAGCACAAGAATGAAGGGTAATATTTTCACCACTTAATAAGCCTTTACATTGAATACTGCCTTCTATTGTAATGTTTTCAGCACTCACATCAGTAGGAGAGTTGAGCACGCCATAAACTTTAAGCTCATTGGAGGTGAGTGGATTATTAAGAATCAGGCCACCACGTGTCACAATGTTTCGGCTTGTTACATTTCCTGTGATAGTCGCTTTGCCATTCACTGTAAGTTCTCTGATATTACATATCCCATCAAGGTATAAATCTCCGTTTACCACAAGTTTAATTAAGCTAACATCACCTGTGATATGTGCATTGCCATGAATAATGCAGTGTCCACCTTCTACGCTGCCATCAAAGTTGGCATTTCCCATGACTTGAATTTCATCAGCCACCACATGACCATTAGATTTGGCGCTACCCATAATGGTAATTTTATTGTATTCTCCTTCATTAATAACGCCGTTACCAGCGATTTTAATATCACCTTTGCTCATTATTAATCATCCCTTCTTAGCATTATCTATTTTTAATACATTCATTTTTAGAGTTCATTAATTTGGTCTACATTAGAGTCAGGATGTACCTTACAAGTTCCACTGTGTTCAATAAGTCCAATTCTACATTTTGGACCAATCTCAATGTCTTTGCCACGTACGATTTTGACTTCGCAGTTTTCTAGATATACATGGTCACCTTCAATAACATTAGCTACAACTTTACTTTCCTTTAAAAAATCAGGCAAGAAGAAGCTTAGAAAATTATTCACAATGTGAGGTGGTGCAGATAATTTGATATTGGAAGCACCTACTTCATTAAGTGTAGAAGTGCCTCTAGAAGTAAGTTCAAGAGATTCACAATTTAAGAAGCCATTGCATTTAAGCATACCTTCTAGTTTAAAGTCTTCACTAGTTAAATCACCTTCCACAGTAAGCATGCCTGTTGTACAAATAGAAGTTGCTTTTAAACATTGTTTTATTTTAGTCATGCCTGTTGAATGGAGTGATTTGGTTTCTACATCTTCAAAAAACTCCATCGTACCAGAAATCTCTATTTCATCTGTTATAACATTTTTATGAATTTTACCCATTCCAGAAGTTCTAATTTTTTCACTTGTAACAGAACCTTGAATAGTAGACATGCCTGAAATATCAAGAAGTCTACACGTTAAATCACCTGTAATAGTTCCTTTGCCTGAAATATTGACTCTATCAAACTCACCACCAGCATATGTGCCTAAACCTTCTACATTTAAAGAGTTAAGATTTTTATGTTCCATACCGAACCTCCGTAACAATGTTTTATTATTTAAGGCAATAATAGCAAAATAATGTTACGGAGTCAAGGGAGAGAAGAAAGAATTTATTTTTAATTTATAATTTGGAGAAAATTTAAAGGTGCTAAGGTAGATGATAAGCGCTTAATGAAAAACGGGACTGTCGCATTAAGTATTTCAACTTATAAATATACAATCATTAAAGAAAATGAATTGTATATTTATAAGGTATATGCTTTTAGTGCAACAGTCCCGTAAGCTGGGAAAGTGTTCAATTATAGATAGGATAAAATTAAAATTTACCTGCTTCCATATGAGCATAGGTTGATGTGGAGAAACCAATCACTTTATTTGAAGTAGGATTTACAATGATGGTTACTTCTTTTGATTTATCTTTAGCATCTTGATAAAGCAAAGTAGCATCGCCTTTTACTTTGTGATTAATAAAAGTAGGGTTTTTGATATTTCCTAATTTATGTTTTTTGATAAAATCAGTAGCTAAAGTCTGAGCTGATTTAAGTTCTTCAGAAGATATTGAAGTGGCTTTGCTTTTTCCCTTAAGTTTAATGGCATTAAGGTCAGCAAATTCAAGGCTAATAAGTTCTTTAGTGCTTTTGTTAAACTCACAAATGTATTCGTAAGAATCATCATTAGCAATACATTCCACTTGTACGAGATCGTGTCCTAGAGTAGAAATTTTTTGTCTTTGAGTAGAAGCAAATGCTTCTAGATTTTTCTTGAATATTTCAGCATCTTCAGCCTTGCAGTTAGTGGCTTTAATTTCAGAAGCAATATCAGCAAGTTCTTCATCTACCAATTTTTGAATGCTTTCTTCACTTGTGACATCTACATGATGAGTACAGTTTGAATCTTTAAATGAAGCATCAAAATAAGTTTTGATGGCATTAGTTGCTGAAGTAGTATAGGATTTGGTTAATTCTTCATTTAAATTTGAAGCAGCAAAGCTTGAAGCAACAACTTTTGGAGTTTGAGCTGCAAATACATTTGTAGAAAATAATGTGCTTGTACATACTAGACTTAAAATTAATAAAGCTTTTTGACTAAATTTCATAATAAATTCTCCTTTAATAAATTAATTTTTCATCATAAAATCGACATAACCTTCTAAATAAATACCAAATACTTTTGAAGTAGCTGCATTAATAAGTAAGGCAACTTTTTTGGAAGGGTCATTTGCATCTTTAAATACAGCAAAGCAGTTATTACCAGTATGGATATAATCCATTTGAGGGGTCTGAATATCAGCTAGATGAAATTTTTTTATATAGTCACTGCCTAAAGTAGTTAGCTCATTATCAGTCATAGTTGGCATAACATCTGCGGGGTTTACTGCTGAATTATGGAATAGTAATAAGGGGGTATTAGTTTTGGCATCAAAATTAATAGAGTAGTTGTCATAATTGTCAATAGATTTTCCTCGAATATCACATTGTATGTAGTTGGTTCCAAGTGTTTCAAGCTTATTTTGAAGATACTCATAGTGTCTTTGAACATCTTGAAGGCGCATATCCCTTTCTTCAGTACTGTATTCATTTCGTTCGAAATCGAGGTTAATTTCAGCTTCTTCATTTGATTTAATAGTGTTAATGGAATATTCATCTATTAGCTCAATGGTTGAATTATACTGATCATCAGAAATAGTAACTTCAAAATACTGCTCTATAAGTTTCTGACACTCATTCAGATAGAAATCTGTATCTAATGTTTTTTCGTTAGTGGCTAAGCTGGTTGAAACTTGTGTGGCACTAGGCGCTGAAGAAGTAGCAGTGTAGACCATATCTGTACGAATAGAATCTTTTGAAGTACCAAAGGTTGTAATTGCAATAACTGATAATACAGCACCACTAAATAAAATGCCAAATGTAAGTTTTAGCTTGTTTATGTTCATGTTTTCTCCTCCCTATGTATTTTTATAAGAATAAGTACCTATTACAGTTTTGAGTATACACAGTCAATGTGGCATAAGTTTGTATAAAATGTCACAAAGTTGTCAACTTTTTTGAGGAAATACCAGTTTTACCATAGTTCCTTTTTGTAGCTCACTAGAGATGATTAATTCAATATGATGTAAATTAGCGATTTCCTTGCAGATAGATAATCCAATACCTGCACCATGATTTTTGCGGCTTCTAGATTTATCCACCATATAAAATGGTTCACAAAGCTTAGCAAGATGCTCGGCAGGAATACTAATACCGTGGTCAATAATAGATAAACTTATTTCTAAGGGTGAATTTTCTAAAACTGCTTCAATGGTAGAATGCACATCAGATGCTTTAATGGCATTTTCTATTAAATTACTAAGTAGCATATGCATCAAAATTTGGTCGGACAAAAAGATATAAGGTTCACCTTGTATTGTTAATTCTATCTCTTTCTCCTCAAGTTTAGGTTTTAGAAATGCCTTAACATCACTTAAGAGTTGAAGGATATCTATTGGAACGAATTCTAAATTGGATTCTCTAGCATAAATAAGATCCATCATCTTAAGGGAAACCTTTTCTAAATGTTTGCTTTCTTTATAAATATAATCAGCTGCTTCAACAAAGAGTTTTTCATTATACCTGCTAGAACGCAATAGATTCGCATAACCAATAATAGAGGTGAGTGGGGTTTTCAGTTCATGGGTGAAGTTATTAATAAAGGTCTTTTGGGCAGCATTGGCATGCTCTAACTCATTAATTTTATCTTCTATCGTTTCAGCCATGGAATTAAAGTCTTTTGATAAGCAACCAAATTCATCATGAGCATGAATAGGAATACGTTCTGAAAACTTGCCTGAAGCAATCTCTCTAGTAGAAAGAGTGAGTGCCCTAATTGGTTGGGTGATAAGGCGGCTTATAAAGAACATAAAGAAAGCAAAAGTACAGCAAATAAATAAGTCTAGCTTAATAAAAAAAGCATAATAGCTATATTTTTCGTTGTAGATAGATGAAATATTTTTAGCACAATACAGTGTAATAGGTTGTCCAAATACATTGTAATTAGATGCCATATAGAGGTAGTAGGTACGATTACCTAGAGAACGAATGATGTAGTTTGTTTGGTTAGAGGATAGGGTACTTAGTTCCTCAGGACATTCTATTACAGGGAACTTGGCATCTTGATATAAAGGCGTGCCATCTTCTTTTAGAATTTGGTAAAAATTTTGTTTACTATTTGAAGGAATGTAGTTAGCAACGAACTGGTTAATACAGTCTTCTAAAGTAGACTCTGAAGTAATGTAGCTTCTATCCATAAGCAAAGCAGTAAGATTGAGTTCTGAGGTGACAAAGTTTTGTTTTTCGAGGCACTTATCTATTTCTTGTTTGACAACATTATTATGAAACCGTTGAATCAGTAAAATACCCGAAATGTTTAATGTACAAATAAGCAAAAGAAGCGTAAAAAGATAAATTTTAAGCCAAAGTTTCATACATTAATCCTCCAAACGATAGCCGATTTTATAAACGGTTTGGATGGCATCATTTAGATTGAGCTTTTTTCGTAATCTTTGAATGTGTGTATCAATGGTGCGTGTTTCACCCATATAGTCATAACCCCAAATAGTTTCTAATAAATACTCTCTAGATAAAGCCATGTTCTTATTTTTGATAAGTAACACAAAGAGTTCAAACTCTTTAAGGGTAAGTTCAATAGGGGTAGAACCTTTCATAACCGTACGGTTATCTTCATTAATAGAGAAATCTTTAAAGGTGAGATGAGTACTGACCTTGCTATAGCGTCTTAGTACAATTTCGATTCTAGCAAGGAGTTCCACGGTTTCGAAAGGTTTAACGATATAATCTTCAGCGCCAGATTTGAGTCCTGTAATTCTATCTGCTAAGTCATTTTTAGCTGTTAAAAAGATAACAGGAATATCAAGCTCTTTGATTTTTTTCATAAGAGTAAAGCCATCCATTCCAGGAAGCATTACATCCATTAAGATGAGGTCAAATTTATTCTGCTCTAGCGCAGGCAGAACGTCCATCCCATCAAAAATCTGAGAAGTTAGATAGCCTGCCATTTCTAGAGTGATTTTAATAAGATTTGAGATGGATTCATCATCTTCTACAATTAAAATATGTGATTGCATTAATTTCTTCTCCTTTACATTAACATTTTTATATTGTACAACAAATCTGATTATTTAGTCGTGTGTTAAGGCGTAAATTAGAGCATTGTTTTGAAACACCCACTTGCCATAAGAAGTGGATTTAGACCAGCTTGGGCGGAGATGACAGTTAAGAGTAATTCAGTCATCCGAGAATTTCTATAAACAATGAGAGTAGACCTCTGTAGTAAGATAACTATGGAGGTTTATCTTTTCGTGTAAAAATAGTAGATAATAAAAAGATTCATCTTGATAAATGAGGTAAAAGATTAAAAAAAGTAAGATATAAGAAAAATGATGATAGAAAAGTGTGTAAATTTTAAATGTTATATGGTAAAATCAAAGAATTAAACGAGTACTAAAAAATTTGTTAAAGAGGGTGATGTAAATGAGAAATATTACGCTTACAACAAATCGCTTGATTTTAAGAAAGTTTACAGAAAGTGACATTACTAAGTGCTTTGAGAATTTTGGACAAGATGAGGAGATAGGAAAATATCTTCCTATGTATCCTGTGGAAAGCAAAGAACAGATGGGAGAATATATAAAGGGATACATAGAGGCATATAAGCAAAATGCGTATATATGGGTTATAGAAGAAAAAGATACTTTAAATCCTATAGGGTATATTACAGTTAATGTTCCTTATGAAGAACTAGAAATTGGAGAGATAGCTTATTTACTTGGTGTAAAATATCAAGGTAAGGGATATGCCTATGAAGCAGTGAGTGAAGTTGTGGATTATCTATTAACAAAAAAATTACTTTATATGATAGAAGCCAAGTATAATATTAATAATATTGCATCAGGACATTTATTGAGTAAGGTTGGATTTCGTCAAGAAGCGATACTTAGAGATAGACGATTGGATAGAGAAAAAGGAAGGCGTTGCAATGTGGTGGTAAGTTCAATTACCTATCGTGAGGTTATATAGATGTACGCTTAATAAAAGGCTAGGAAACTATTTGCAGTAAAATGTGCCCAATATAGAGCTTAATGATATGCAGTCATTCTAAGAACGGCTGCATATTTATTTTTAGTGAATCAGTTTTGAGATAAATAAAAGTATAAATTTCAAGTAATTTCCATAATATTTTTGGGTATGATATATTATAATAGAGAATAAAAAAGAGCAGAAATAGGACATGATGATGTACTAAAGGGGTGAGACGAATATGTATGCATTTATGGATATTGAAGCAACTGGGCAGATCCAATCAGAAGCATTTCAAGTATCAATGATTATTACCAATAAGGTATTTGAAGTAAAAGAAATGTTAAACTTATATGTAGAACATGATTATGAGATTACATCGTATGTTTTAGAGTTATGCCAATTAACAAGTAAAGACATTAAAGAAATTGAAAGTGCATGTTATTCAAGAAGCGCAGTAGTAGAGATTATTGAACGTACTTTTGAAAAATATATAGATGAAGAAATGATTTTTGTTGGGAAAATGATTAAGGGTGACATTAAATGGCTTAGAAAGATTGGGGTTTGTTGTAGTCATATTGATTTTATGGAAGACAGTCAGTTTATTGAGATGAACGGGTTTATGAAGGAAAATCATAAATTAGAAGAAGATTGTTTAGAATATGGATTTGAAAGAGAGTTACTAGTAAAGGAAATTAAAGCCTATTTAAAAAGTAGCTTGTTTACGTATGGCATGCCTAAGCTTTTAGGAAAGGGGTATCACAATGCACTGGTAGACGCCTACGCCGTTTACAAAATACTTCAGAAAATCTCCGCTTATAATGCTATTGATATCGAGCAATCTATACAAGAGTATGATTGGACAAGTAGAAGTTATTTGATGATGAATAGGAAAGCAATGGAGGATAAGATAGCAGTAAGAATTTATCAGAATGATTTGCTAAGTGAGATTCGTCAAGAATATGGAATAGAGGTTTCTTTAAAGAATTTAGCATTTGTTGACTCCATTCTATTCGATAATGGCTGCATGATGGGGGTTACTAAAAAGGATATATTAGTCTATTTATATGGTAAACAACTAAGAAGAGCGTGTAGGGCTTGCTTTAGTAGATATGAAGTTAGGGTAAGGAGAAAGAAAAATATAAGAAGGTTAAGCATTATAGCACTTAACCGATTTGATCTTTTTGTGCAACTTAGTAAGATATTATCTCCACAACATGTGCCACAAAGCTTTGAAAAGCGAGGAATAATAATAGGCTTATTAAATAACCCATGCACGTATTTAATGGCGAATGGATATACCTTATTAGGGGTTAAAGAGAAAGAAAGACAGATTGATTTTAGAAGAATAGGGTAGAAATATAGTGGGATATGGATAAAAGTGTTGTAAAATATAGATAAAGCAAAGACTCATTACTAGGATAGTAGTGAGTTTTTTTAATATAAAAAATAAGATTATAGCTTATATATATGGAAATTATAACAAAGTAAATAAACAATGTATTCTGAATATATTTATTTGTTTTGATTTAGTTTATAATAATATTGTCAAGTAAACAGATATTTAAGGAGGAAAAGCATGAAACAGTTTATTAACAAGAAGTTTTTTGCAATTGTAACAAGTGTATTAATGGTATTACAAATAATGATGCCAAGTGCTACTTTGTTTGCTGCAGAAACTGAAACAACGATTCAAATCATTGCAACATCCGACACACATGGTAGCTTTTATCCATGGACTTATGCTACAGATTCAGAAAGAAAAGATGGTGGACTTACTAAAGTTGCCACAGCAGTTAAGAAGTTAAAAGAAGAAAATCCAAATACGATTCTTATTGATAATGGGGACACACTTCAAGGAAATTCAGCTCAAATTTTCTTTGATAAAGATGAAGTACAACCTTCTGTTGCGGCAATGAATGCAATGGGATATGCAACCATGACTTTAGGAAACCATGAATTTAACTATGGTTTTGAAACACTTGAAAAAAATATTAAAGGTTTTAAAGATACAACTGTATTATGTGGAAATGTCTATAAACCAAATGGAGATAGGCTTGCTGAGGCATATAAAGTTGTAGAATGTGGCGGCGTTAAAGTTGCTATTATTGGTATGGTATCACCTAACATTGTAAAATGGGATGCTACTAACTTAAAAGGATATAAAGTAACTAGTCCATATGAAGAAACAAAAGCAGCGATTAAAGAAATTCAAGACAAAAAATTAGCTGATGTCATTATTGCTTGCGAACATATTGGTTTAGAAGGCGAATATGGAGATGATAGTGCAGCAGAGCTTGCAAAACAATGCCCTGAACTTACAGCAATCGTTGCAGGACATGCACATTCAAAGATTGAACAAGAAGTAGTCAATAATATTCCTATTACTGAACCAGGTTCAGATGCTGCAAATATTTCTGTTGTAAACATTACATTAAAAGGTAATAAAGTAACAGGAGCAACCACTAAATTAGTAAATGTAGCAGATGCAGAACCAGATGAAGAACTTACAAAATTATTAACACCATATCATGAAGAAGCTATTGCTGATGCACATACAGTAATTGGGAAACTTGAAGGTGGTGCATTAATTCCAGAATCAACACTTCCAGGTGTAAACCAGGGACAATTAGAAGATAATGCTTTAGTAGATTTAATCTTAGATGTTCAAATGTATTATGCCCAAAAGAGTGGAAAAATCCCAGAAGGAGCACATCATGTAAGTGGTGCTGCAATCTTTAGTTCAACAGCTAATGCACAACCAGGAGATATCAAACGTTCTGATACTTCTAATATTTACAAATATGATAATACATTAAAGGTACTTAAAATTACAGGAAAAGAGTTAAAGAAATACATGGAATGGTCAGCATCATACTATAATACCTTTAAAGATGGGGACTTAAATGTATCTTTCAATCCCGATATTCGTATATACAACTATGATATGTTTGCTGGTGTCAACTATGAAGTAAATATTTCTAAAGAAGCTGGAAACAGAATTGAAAACCTTACATATACAGATGGCAAGGAAGTAAAGGATACAGATATTATTTACTTAACAGTTAATAACTACAGATGTGATAGTAAACTTTTAGCAGATGTATTTAAAGATGATAAAGATGTTGAAGTAGTTTATGATAACAGTTCAGAAACTGTATCTAACATCAGAGACTTAGTAGGCCAATATATTGTAGAGGTTAAAGGTGGTACAATTAAACCAGAATGTGATCATAACTGGAAGCTTACTGGATGTAAAATTGATAGTGAGAAACAACAAGCTATGATTGCTTTAATCAAAGAAGGAAAATTAACATTACCAACATCAGAAGATGGTAGAACACCAAATGTTAAAGCATTAACATGGGCTGATGTTGAAGCTGCACAAAAGGATGTAAAAAAAGCAGCCTAATGATTAAATGCCTCATAGACGAGCTTTAGGAACTGGTCTATGGGGCATTTAATATTTATATAGATATGAAAGCTTAAATTTTAGATGGCTATTTTTAAGGCTTTGGTTTATCATAAGATTAATATTTAACCTTTTAAATAAAGGAAAGCTTTAAATGATTCATATATATGATAAATGGATACTATATTCATAAGGAAAAGAGGCGATAACAAATGGGAAAAGGTTTACTAGATCCTAAAGTTGACTTTGTATTTAAAAACATATTTGGTTCAGAGAAACATCCAGAAATCTTAATATCCTTTTTAAATGCGATACTAAAACCTAAAATGCCTATAGTAGGTGTGGAGATTAAAGGAACAGAAATCAATAAGCAATTTGTAGAGGATAAATATTCAAGACTGGATGTTAAGGCAACCACTAGCAACAATGAAATTATCAATATAGAGATTCAATTAAAAGATGAATATAATATGATTAAAAGAAGCTTATATTATCTAAGTAAAATGTATGAAGAGCAACTAGGAGAGGGTGAAGATTATTCAAATTTAAGAAGAACGATATGTATCAATATCCTTAACTTTAAATATTTAAAAACAGACTATTTTCACACAGGTTATCGTCTAAAAGAGATTTATACAAATGAAGAATTAACAGATATTATAGAGATGCATTTTATAGAAGTGCCAAAGCTGCCCCCAGAAGCAGATGCTTCGGATATGCTGGTGGCATGGATAGAATTTTTAAAAGATCCTGAAAGTGAAAAGGTAAGAGGGTTAGAATTGAGCATTGAAGAAGTAAGGCATGCAAAAGATGAACTTATTAGAATGAGCAATAATAAAGAACAACGTGCTCTGTACGAAATGCGTGCTAAAACTTTAAAAGACAAAGTGAGTGCACTTAATAAAGCTAGACGAGAAGGAATAAAAGAAGGAAGACAAGAAGGAAGAAGGGAAGGTATCTATGAGATAGCAACGAATTTGAAAGATGTAGGAGTGGATTATGAGATTATAAAGCATACCACAGGACTATCTATAGAAGAAATAGAGGCACTTTAAAAAATGTGATAAGTAGCATATGACTAATAAATGCCCTATAAACAGCTTTTAAAAGTTAGTTTATAGGGCATTTATAGTTTGAGAAATAGATTTATGATGGAATTATATTATATTCACCAATAGTACCAAAACTGTAGAGCTTATTATAAGAAGCTTGGCTTGAAATAAAATGAATCAAAACAGGGGTATTTTTAAGCTCAGGATTAGCGTTAAATAATTGCTCATCTGCATGATAAATAGCTTGAAGAGCAAGGGGCATTTCACGTTTAAAAATATTATCTCTTACTTCAGATTTATCTGGGCTGATGCCTTCACCATCGATAAGAACTTCTCCATAAAGAATAGGCATATCTTTGATAGTGCTCCATTCCAGACGGACTTCATCTCGAGTTGGACCTACTTTATCTTCTGCGAACATAGTTGCGACTGTTACAAAGAGATCTCCTGTTTCATCAGAATGAGTCATTATATATTTACGGTCTCTTAAAGGCATAAGGGGTGTAACAGGTTCTCTGAATTCAATAAATACTTGCCTTCTATAATAACTTCTTGAATGATAAGGAGCATTTCGATATAGATAATTGGAACATTTATTTTTTTGAATGGAGTTTCTATGCTTCATATTTCATATCCTTATTTTTCTCTATTAGTAGTATATGAAACAAAGTAGCTAAGCGTCATAAAAAAGTTTGCAAAAAGGATAAGAATGATTCTAATAAGAAAGTCACCATTTATTTAGATGCTTCAAACGGCAACTTCTCTTACATTTTTGTATGGTAAAAAATAAGATGTGTAGGTGCTATATAGCAAATGGTGTAACTTACAAATAAATAGATAAAAGAATGCCTATAAGCAAGAAAAAATACTGAGTCTTGCTTATAGGCATTTTTGCGTCATTAAATAAAGGAATGAGTATAGAAGAGCTTAAAATTAATGCTATAAAGTTGTTATAATTTATAAAAAAAAATAAAGATAAAATGAACCAAGTTAAAAGTACAAGACTCTTATATATAGGTGCACCAAACAGGAAGGAGAAGATACTTTGGAGGAAAACGAACTCGTAAGATTACTAAAGAATGGAGAAGGGCAAGCTTTTGATGAGCTTTATGAAAAATATAAAGATACAGCGCTTAGAATGGCTTATTTAATCTGTGGCAACTTGGCAGATAGTCAGGATATAGTACAGGAGAGTTTTATAAGGTGCTATGAGCATATTCATCAACTGAATAAGGAAGAACAGTTCAAAAGTTGGTTTTTTCATATATTGACACGAACAGCATGGAAATATTGTAAGAAGCAGTCAAAGGAGATTCCAAAAGAAGAAATGATTTCATTAATGCCAGAAGAAAAAGAAGGTTCTTCTCTAGACGTTTTAATGGATAGAGAACGAGATAGGGAATTGATGGATATGATCAATCATTTAAGTGTAAAGCATCGGACAACCTTAGTTTTATATTATTATAATGAGCTATCTACTAAAGAAATTGCCCACGTGTTAGGCTGCTTAGAAGGAACCGTGAAATCTAGAATGTTCACTGCACGAAAGTTATTAAAGCAAACTATTTTAGAAGAGAAAAATCAGGAGGCATGGGTCTATGGAAAATAAAACGAATAAGTGGCAAATGGTAGATGATGAAATAAGGGAGAGTTTTAGAAATGAAGTGCGAGATATTAAGGCATCTTCAGAATTGAAATGGAAGATTGATGAGCAGATTAAGAAAAGCAATCAAAGGGAGAAAGGTATAATGAAAAAATGGCATTTAAATAAGAAAGTAGCAATAGCTATTGCGATAGCGGTTTTTGCATCAACGGCTTGTTTTGCTGCAGGGAAAGCAGTTGGCGTTGTGTCAGTAGGTCATCCAGACTGGCTATGCTATAGTTATGATAAACTTGATAAAGCAGAGAAAAAATTAGGATTTAATGTACAGGCTATAGAAGAATTTAGTAATGGATATAAGTTTGAGAATATTGATGTGTGTCAAAATAAAGAATTGGATGAAAACGATAATGTAGTTGGTAAGTACCAAGAAGCTGATATGA
Organism: uncultured Cellulosilyticum sp.; assembly: GCA_934725855.1. Taxonomy (GTDB): domain Bacteria; phylum Bacillota; class Clostridia; order Lachnospirales; family Cellulosilyticaceae; genus Cellulosilyticum. The sequence continues at coordinate 33,554 of CAKVCL010000021.1, forward strand.
AATATGTAAAAGAAGGGAAACCAAACGTAAGTATATATGTTGAAAAGACAAAAAATAATAATGATACACGTGAACCTAATGCAACGAGAACGTATGGGGGAAACACATTAGCTTATTATTTAACACATTACAAATCCGTACCAGTAGATTATGAATTAACAGAAGAAGATCAAGCTAACTTAGAAAGAGAAGATTATCAAATAGGTGTAGGCAGTGATGAAGTAGAAGAGAACCAAGTACATTCTGTGCATTGGGAAATGGGAGAACTAAGTTATAACCTAATGGTGTTTGACACAGATATGACCTCTGATGAATTATTTGATATGGCACAGGAAGTAATAGATACAAAAACAGATAGTGATTGATAAAATATAGGAAAATGATAAAATGACAAGAACTTGAGTATTTAAGACTCAATTTCTTGTCATTTTTTGTTTAATGCATAAGATTTATATTTTTATATAGAAGTCTAATAGGATATAAATAATAAAGTTCACATAGATTGCACAATGAAAAGAATGGTGATATGTTAGAATTAAGTAAATCATACATATGACCTAGCATAAAGGATATCTATGAAAGAAAGAGGGCTTAATTTTATGTCACAAATAGAATGGTTTAAAAATGAAGTAGAGTTGGCAAATGAATTTTTAAAAGAAACAGCAACAGATTTGGCAGTTGTAGAAGCGTATGATGCTAAGATAATACTTTTGAAGGAAAAGAAAACTAAGCTACTAGAAGCAGTGGATTCCATGTGGACTAAAAGTAAAATAGAACGTTTAGAACAAAGCATTATAGAAATAGAAAAAGAGATTAAGGAAAGAGTTATCGCATTACAACATATCAAAGAAAGTTATATAGCAAATGAGATTGTAGATGCCATAGAAACACTTAGCTCCATAGATGAGGCAGAAGAACTCAGTGATGAAGCTTGCGAAGTATTAAAGAGTATTAGTTTATGGATGAGAAAGTATTGCCCAGATTATATTTTATAAGATAAAAATCCTGAAATAGAAAGTGGTGAAATATGAGTACAGTCAAGCAATATGCTTTAAAACGCAAGGCTTATGTTGCTATTAGAGATGGCAACCGAAATTCTTATGGAGGCAATCAAGGGTGGTTTCCGCAAGAAGGGGAATTTTTGAAAGATAGGGTTATAAATCAGTATGGCTGTGGGGTAATTGCCATTGCCGACTTATTTTTATATTGGGCAATGACTACACCAAAAGGCAGAGATAGTTTTGCTGCAAAGTACATAGGAAAATTTAATGAAATTACTAAAGAAGATTATATGAAGTTTATTGAAGAAGTCAGAGCGCATTATGCTTTTATTTTTGGTAGTGCAGGAACATTTGGTTTTGAACTTGCCTTAGGCATCAACCGCTACATTAAAGCAAATAATCTTCCATATATTGCAAGGCTAGATATGAGCTTAAATGATATAACGATGTTAAAAAAGATAAGGAAATCATTAGAAGCAAATCAACCAACTATTTTGATGATAGGCTATACATCACCTATTATTATTAGCAAATGGAAGAAAATAGGTATTCCTTTCTATAAACAAGTTAGAAATATAGGAAGTATAAGAGAAAAGAAAGATGAACCTTATGCACATTATGAAATGCTTAAAACAGGTGTGTTTGGTCATTTTGTAACCATAACAGGTATAGTCATTGATGAAAATGCAGAAACAGCAAGTCAGCATATTATGCTTCGTATAGCATCTTGGGGAGAGGAATTCTATATAAGTTATCATCACTTAAGGAAATATATTAACACAATGAGTTCTCCTTATTTAAGTGCACTTATAACTATAAATTCATAAGAAGTTGTATTATATTAGAAAACTTTATTTATATCCCACTAACCAATTTAAAGTAAGTGGATTAATCTAAAAATAGAATAAGTGAGAAAAGTCAAGAAAGGCTATCTTCCTAATTAATTTGTTAGATTAGTAAGGGAGGTGGCTTTATTTTTTGAGAATTTATAAAGGACAATAGATTAAAAAATGATGAGAAGACAATAAAAAAATTAATGGAAAATTAAGAAAATAATAAGGGGGTTTTAATAAATAAAGGTTAAAATACCTGATAGGAAGCGTTGAGAATAAGAAGAGAGTTCATATTTTAAATATGGTTACACCGCAGATGTTGAAGTAGTTTGTTACTTATGACTAATAATCTATTTTGTTTTTATTCATAAAATAAAAATAAAATGTAGTGGACAATTACTTCTGAGAGTTATGATAAAGGTTGAATAGATGAGAAGGGAGATAAAGGGGAAAGATGAGAATTTTAATTAAGTATACGTTAAAATCCATGCTGGAAAAGAAGTTTAGAGCCTTTCTAATTGTATTTGCTATTGCACTTGCATGTGGGCTGTTTTTAGCTTCTTCAAGACTATCAAGCAGTATTACAGATGTGTATTATAAAAAAATAACAGCTATGTATGGAGATGCAGATATTGATATTTATGTTAATGAAGATTCACCAACTAATTATATCAGTTTATCAGGATGTAAGAAGGTGGAATCTAAATGTAATAGAATTATCCCACAAGGATATGCTGGGGCAGAGTATAAACCAACAGGAGCAGAAGGCACACAATATATTTCAGTTCAAGCATATAATATTGAGGATTATCTAGCCATTAATAAATTAGACGTTTTAGAAGGCAATCCACTAGACTGTAAATCTGCAGATATGATTTTAAGTGAGTATGGCATGGGGCAGTTAGGACTTAATGTGGGAGATGAAATTAATTTAAGAGTAAATGGCAGTATGCACAAAGTAAAGATAGTAGCTAAAGTTGGGGCAAAGGGTATTTTCGAAAATGAAAGTCAAAGTGGCTATATTACAGGCATTATGCCTTTTGACACAATCTCTAAATATAATAAGACAAATAGTAGGGCAGATGAGATTCACATTGATGTAAAGGATGAAGAGGATATAGATGAAACCATTGCTGAGTTGCAAGAAATTTATCCTAAATATACAGTGGAAAGAACAGTAAATGTTGTAGAGATACAAAATGAACTTTCTGGCATCACGATACCTTTTATGCTGATGACGTTTATTGTTGTATTTATGAGTGTATTTATTATTTATTCATCATTTAAGGTAATCATGCTTGAAAAGTTACCAGTTGTAGGAACCTTTCGAAGTGTAGGGGCTAATAAGTGGGTAATGAATGGAGTTTTATTATTAGAAGCTTTATTTTATGGCATATTAGGCGGGATTATTGGATGTCTTTTGGGAATTGGATGCTTGTATGTTCTTTCTAATATTATGATTACTCAAATGATGGGAGGAAGTGATGCCATCTCTCTAACCATTCCGATAGAAAGTTTTATTTTGACTTTTCTAATGGGGATTGCTATGGCACTACTTAGTACATTAATGCCTATATTAGGGGTATCTAAGATTTCGCTTAAGGATATTATTTTAAATAATAGACCACATAAAAAACGTAAGTATTTACAAGGAGTTATTATTGGCATAGTACTTATTATATTAGGATTCGCTATAGCAATGATTACAGAAGGAAAAGTAGCCATTATTGCATCTATGATAGGAATGTTTATGGTAATTATAGGAATGATTAAGATATTGCCTAGCGTTGTACTGGTGCTGTCTATTGGATTAGGCGGTATATTTAATGTGTTATTTGGTAATTTAGGAGAACTGGCAACTAAGAATATTAAAAAGAATAAGAGTGTACTTAATAGTATTTCACTGATCACAATAGGAATTAGTATACTATTTGCTATTAGTACCATGACTAAAAATGTAAGTGATCAAACACTTGATTTTTATAAAGATACTTTTTTATGTGATATTAGAGGATATATAGGAAATTTAGATAATCAAAAGATTAGAATTATCAAAAGAAATCCTAACGTAAAGAATGTTATTCCAGTTATGCAGTTAAATGCTAAAATTCTAGAACTAGATAATTTAGAAATTTATCCTGAAGCTATTCAAGATACTCAGCTTTCACCAGATATACAATATAATTTTATAGGTAATGAACATGAAATGCTGCAGGAACTTCAAGAAGGGCGAAATATTATTCTGTCTTCATATATAAAGAATAAATACAAAGTTAAAGCGGGTGATTATATCACCCTAAGTTTAAAGAAAGAAAAGAAGCAGTATAAAGTCATAGGATTTATGGATACACTATGGCAAAATGGACAGTTTGGCTTAGTGCCTTATAAATATATCAAGCGTGACATGGAAAAGAATTACTTTGATTTAGCTTACATTTCTACAAAAGATGGTGTAGCTGCCAGTCAAGTTTCTGAGGAGTTAGAGGAGGAATTACAAAACATTACTTGGACATATATGATGACAATAGAAGAGCTAACGAAAAACAATCAAGAAAGCAATGCTTCCTTAATGAGTATGATATCTATCTTTGCTATCTTAGCAATGGTGATTGGTGTAGTTGGAGTTGTTAATAATTTAATGATTAGTTTTATCGAAAGAAAACAAAATATTGCCATGATGCGTTCAGTCGGAATGAGTAAAATGCAAGTGCTTAAGATGATCTTTATTGAAGGCCTAGGGTCAGGGGTTATTGGAGGATTCTGTGGCTTAGTAGGAGGCGTATTAGTAACAGGCATTATGAATTATGTACTCCAAGCCTTAGATCAAACAATCACTATGAAGATTATCCCAGAATTATTTTTGAGTTACTTTATTGGTGGAATGCTTATTACAGTTATAGGATCAATTATTCCAGCAAGAGGTAGTTCAAAACTTAATATTATTGAAGCAATTAAGTATGAGTAATTAGCTTGCGCCACATAAGATGAAACATCTACATAAATGAAATTAGTTCAGTTAGTCTAATATTAGGGAGGATGAACGATGGAAAGAGAAGTTGTAATAGAAGCACAAAACTTATGGAAAAGTTACGATTTAGGAACTCAAAAAGTAGATATACTTAAAGACATTTCTCTTCAAATTTTTAAAGGTGGATTTTACTCTATTATGGGACCATCAGGTTCAGGGAAAAGTACACTTCTTTATTTACTTGGAGGGCTAGATAAACCTACTAAAGGAAGCATTAAGGTTAATGGAAAAGAATTAATGGTGATGAAGGACAGGGATAGCAGCATTATGAGAAGAAGGGACATCGGCTTTGTTTTTCAATTTTATAATTTAATTCCAAATTTAACCGTTGAAGAAAATATTTTACTCCCTATTCTCTTAGATGGACAAAAGGTTAGAAAACATAAAGAGAGGTTATCTGAGATTCTAGAAATTGTAGGGTTAACAGAAAGAAGAAAGTATACCCCAAGAGAACTTTCAGGTGGACAACAACAAAGGGTTGCTATTGCCAGAGCGCTTATGAATAATCCAGATATTATTTTAGCAGATGAGCCTATTGGAAACCTAGATAGTAAAACAGGAACAGAGATCATGTTACTACTTCAAAAAATTAATCGTGAAGAGGGAAAAACCATTGTTCAAGTTACTCACTCAAGAGAATCTGCTAACTATGGGACGGATTTGATTATGGTTAAAGACGGAGAAATCAACCATATTGAAGAAAATATACAAAATGTAGAAGTAGCATTGTAGATAGAATGAGGGGGATTATTTAAAGATGAAAAAGAAATTAAGTTTAGCAGTAGGAACGATTATGTTAGCAAGTCTTATAGCAGGATGTAATAATAGTGAGGCTGCAGCAGAAGCTACGGAAATGCCAGCAGAGGAAGCAAGTCAAGAAGTAGTCGCAAGCACAGTTGAAGCTTGGGGTTCAGTAGATGCAGAAACTATTAAAGAATTACATCTTGATTTTGATGCGACAGTGACAAATGTTTACGTTAAAGAAGGAGAAGAAGTAAAAGAGGGAGACAAGCTATTAAGTATCGACTATGAAGATTATAAAACTTCCATTGCTCAAAAAGAAAAAGAATTGAGCTTAGATCAAAACTCTTTAGAAGGTCAAATTAAATCATCAGGGAGTAATTCAGAAAAAATAAGTAGTTTAAGAACTCAGATAAGTGATATTAATGGTCGCTTATCTAATGGGACAGATTCAGATATTGTTGCCCTAGAAGCTTCATTAACGACAGCAAAAACAAATTTAGCTACTGCCCAGAAGGATTTAGAAGTTCAAAAAGAACTAGTAGAAGCAGGAACTGCTACACAAAAGACAGTAGAGGATTTAGAAAATAAGATTGTGGATTTAAAAAATGAGATTGGAACACTAGAAAAGAAGATTACAAACACTAAGAAGGATAGAGAAATTGAAGTAAAGAAATTAAACTCAGAAATCGCTTCTCTGCAAGCAGATATGAGTGAAACACAAAAGAACAATCAAACCACTAAGAATTCTTCAGCAATCAAGCAAGAAATATATAATTTAGAAGTCGCTCAAATGAAGAATAAGTATACAAAGGACTTTATTAAAGGAAACGATGTTGTTCTGGATATTCCAAAGGGTGTTATCAAATCCGTAAAAGTAGTAGAAGGTAGCAAAATTGGTGGAGAAAATAATTGTTTACTTGAAATAATCGATGAAGATAGTTTAGTCGTTAAAGCTAATGTATCAGAAGAATTTATTAAGGATGTTAAAATTGGTGCAGATGTTAATATTATTCCTTATGCAGATAGAGAAGCAGTAGTGAAAGGAAAAGTAAAGGAAATTCAAAATATGGCAATTGATCATAATGGTGAAACCGTTATTCCGATTATTGTTGAAGCTACAGAGCAAAGCCCATATCTTAAATATGGTTATAGTGTAGATATAGAAGTTTATACAGAATAGAACATATAAAATAAGAGTCTCTGAATTAATCAGGGACTCTTATTTTTGAGGAAAAATAGTTATTCTAAAGTAAAACTATGTAAATCCTTTTTAAGTGTATGAGTGATCTGATCTAAACCAATAGAAATATCGGATATTTCTTCAATGTAGATGTTATTTTCTTCACAACTAGAGGCAACTTCTTCACAGGAAGCAGATATATTTTGAGCAATGGAACTAACTTGGTCAATTTTTTGTACGATATCAGATTTTTGATTATTAATAATATCGGTTTCATTACTTACAATTTGAATCTGGGGAATAATGATATTGATTGAATCTACTACATTACTAAAAGAAGAAATACTTTGCCTAATGCTTGTAAGTTGATTAGTGAGTTCTTCATTGATAGATGAAGTACTGGCGCCTAACTCTTTAGAAGCACTGGATAGATCAGCTACAATGTTGCTAATATTTTGTGTTGAATCTTGGCTTTGTTCAGCTAGTGTGCGAATTTCTTCAGCAACAACGCTAAACCCTTTACCTGCATCACCAGCTCTAGCAGCTTCTATAGCAGCATTTAAAGCAAGCAGGTTTGTTTGTTTAGAAATATTATCAATGACATTTGCCATTTCTTGTACAGCTAGAACGCGAGATTCAAATTCAGAGATTTGCTTAGTAAAGTCTTTAAACTGATTATTAAAAATCTGAATGGAATCAGTTATAGTTTTCATTTGAGTAGCACTAGTACTAGATATAGTGCCAATTTCTTGAGAGGTTGTAGTTACATCAGCAAGAGAAGAAGACATTTTATCGATACTATTTGAAAAAGTATTCATAGTATCAGCGATCTGAATTAAATTATTAGCTTGCAAAGTAGTACTAGCTGTTATTTCTTGGGTTGTGGTAACGATATTTTGTGAGTAATCAGCCATACTAGAGGAATTAGTGTTTAGTGTTTTGGCATTAGTTCTAATGTCATTACTTAAAGTATTAATTTTGGATAACAAAGGAACAATAGTAGCTTTCATTTCTATCAGACCATTGGCTAAATCACCTATTTCATCCTTACGATCTGTGGTACGAGATTTAAGATTTTTAGTAAAGTCCCTATGTTTTATTGAATTAAGATTTTTAAGGACATCATTAATAGGTTTACTTAAACTCCTGCTAAATAGAGCAGTTATTGGAGTAGCTATAGCAATTAGTATAAAAGCAATAAGAATGACATAACGTTGTATTCTATTTAAGAGTTGTAAATATGGAGTCATAGACTCACCTACGAAATACATACCAATAACATTTTGACCATCCATTAATGGAATATAGTATGCCATGTAAGGGGCATTGTTTATCATAGTATGATCTTTAAAAGGCACACCTTTGTTAATAACACTATTGATAACCTCAGGACTAGCACTGCTACCAATTAATGAAGGATCATTAATGGTTGTGGAAATACGAGTATCATTTGCAAAGATTGTGTATTCCATTTCAGTTTTTGATTTTAAATTGTTTAATATAGTCAGTTGGCTTAAGTCAAATTCACCTTTACATAAGGTTGAGTTTGATAATTTAAAATCACCTGGACATCTACTATCAATATAATCTTCCATATAATTCATATTAGATACAAGACTGGTATTAATTGAAGAATAGATTAGTGACTTGGCAATTTTAATACTTATGAAGGAAAATAAAGTTACTAAAATGAAAATACAAGAAAACATAAGTAGATTTATTTTCCCCTTAATTTTTAGATGCATAACATCACCTCGCTAAAGTTTTTTATTTTGATATGATTTTACACCAAAACGCTACATTGTTTATGATATTTAAGAAAAATTTATTTTTTTGTGTAAAATTATTTATGAATTAATGTAGAGATTTTTATGATGTTAAATATGCTAAAAAAAATTTAATAAAGTTTATTAAAAGAATATAAAATATGTTATAATAATTAAAAGGTATGATGCAATAAATTAAATTCTTTATGGGGGAAAAGATTATGAGTTATTATTATGATGCGAGTGCCAAAAAAATTCACGAAGATTCTGTGGAAGTTAATATGAATGAGTTTTATGAAGCCTTTTTAGAAAGATTGCCTGAAGCAGCTGTAATTTTAGATGCTGGATGTGGAATGGGAAATGACAGCATCTATTTTAAGAATAAAGGTCATTATGTTATTCCAATGGAAACATCAGAAGAAATTTGCCAAAGAGCAGGAGAGAATATTGGGCAATCCGTTTTGTTTTGTAAATTTCAAGATATGCATTCTAAGGTAAAAGTAAATGGCATATGGGCTTGCTCATCATTAGTACATGTTCCAAGTGATGAGCTTGCAGGGATTTTATTAAAATTTAATTATTGTCTTAGAGAAGGTGGCGTTATGTATGCGTCATTTGGTTATGGTGATTTTGAAGGAGAAAGAGAAGACGACTACTATACGCAGTTAACTGAGTATAGAGCAAGTAGACTATTTACGAGAGCTAATTTTAGTATTGAGAGAATGTGGGTAACAGAAGATACAAGAGAAAATCATTATGGAGAGAAATATATTAATATCATTGCTGTAAAATAAGAGAAAGATTATAATATGACACTCATACAAAGCTATTTGACGTGTACTTATTTTTAATTACTTGATTACAATACAACACCCCTGAAAGTGTGTACAAGGGCATATCTTGATACATACTTTCAGGGGTGTTGTATTACTACTTGTGAAAAGCATTATAATGATGTAGTAAAAATAGTATCAGTGAAATGTTTGGCATGATTTTATGTTCTATGTAGTATTAGAGCATGCATAGATTATCCTATAAAGGTAACGATATTAGAGCACAAGATAAATCAAAAAAAGGCAATGATTTAGGAGGCGGATAATATGTTGGTTGGTACATTGCAAATTAAGTGTTACGCGCCCTATGTACATTCACTTAAAGAAAAGCGTATGATTGTTAAAAGTATTACAGGAAAGCTTAAAAATAAATTTAATATTTCCGTGGCTGAAGTAGGGCAGCAAGATACCCAGCAAACGATTATTATTGGCGTTGCGACCATTGCGGATTCAACGTCACAGTGTGACAGTATATTGGATCATATTATAGATTTTGTAGAAGACAATTGTGAAGCTGAAATGACAGAAGTTATTCGAGAAATTAGATAGGATGTTTAAAAAACGAGTAGGTAGGATAGATAAGTTCACTACCTACTCGTTTTTATCTAAAAATAAAGAATTGACAAGCAAAATTGCTTAGTGTAACATGTGTACTATATCAAGTAGTACAGTTTGAAGAATGAAGGGAGGTAACAGATGTTTTCCATTGACTTAAAAGATACTAGACCGATATATGAGCAGATTATTGAAAAAATTAAAGAACAAGTTATTAGAGGCATACTAAAACCAGGAGATCAGTTGCCATCCGTAAGACAATTGGCAAGCATGCTGACTATAAATGCTAATACTATTATGAAGGCATATAGTGAATTAGAAAGACAAGAAGTTATAGAAACCATAAGAGGAAAGGGCACATTTATTGCGATGAATCCTAGTAAACATGTTTCAGAAAAACAATTAAAAGAGCTACGAGCATCACTTAAAGCCAATTGTATTACAATGCACTGTATGGGAATGAGCAAACAGCAGATTATAGATGAAATGAGAGCCATTTGTGATGAACTGATAAAGGAGGAGAAGTAGTGTTTAAAGTAGAGCATGTAAGTAAAAGCATTGGTGGTAAAAAAATTTTAGAAGATATATCTATGGAAATTAAGCCGGGGATGATTCATGGGATAATTGGAGAAAATGGTGCAGGAAAAAGTACACTCATTCAGTGTTTAGTAGGGATATATAAGCAAGATGAGGGAAGCATTCAGTTAGATGAACAAGGAATTTATGAAAATAATATCTCTAAAATGAAAATTGGGTATGTAGCAGATCGTAATCAATATTTTAAACATTATAAAGTAAGCCAAATGGTAACCTTGTTTAAAGAGGTTTATCCTAACTTTTCTGAAGAGAAGTTTCATACATATAATGAAACATTAAAACTCACATTGAATACAAAAGTAAAGAATCTATCAAAAGGCATGCAGATGAGATTAGCTTTAATGCTCAATCTAGCAGCAAGACCAGAACTTTTAGTATTAGATGAACCTACATCTGGTTTAGATGCTTTAGCTAAAAAGCAAGTTTTAGACTTTATTATTGAAGAAACTGAAAAGGAGCAGATGATGGTAGTGATTTCTTCTCATCACTTATCAGAAATAGAGCAAATTTGTGATGAAATCACTATGCTATCTCATGGAAAGATAATCTATCAATCATCGGTAGAGGAACTAAAACAACGTGTGCGTAAATTACAAGTTGTTTTTAAAGATAAAGCACCAGATAACCTTGATAAATGGCAAGAAGTTTTAAAGATAGAGCATATTGGAAGTGTTTACTACATTGTCACTAATGAGTACAGTAAAGCGTTAGAGGATAAGCTTAATGAAGCAGGGGCTTTTCTAATAGAAACAATAGGTCTTAATTTGGAAGAGGTATTTATCTATACATCTTTATCAGAGAAAGTACAAGAAAAACAAGCGATCTAGGAAAATGAAAATAGATATAAACAAAGAAGGGGAGATTAATAAGTGAAGCATCTAAAACCATTGATAAAAATAGAATTAAAAACAGCACTATTAATGAGTATATTCTTTTGGGGAGTCAGTATTTTTACAGTAGTAAGTCTAAATAATTATATCCAACCATTTATATATAATAACTTAATGTGGGGAATGGATGGTTTTAATGAGTCTTCAAGGCAAGGAGCACAATTTTTTCAAATATATGAATGGGGAAATATATTTAATCACTGGATTGATTTAAGTAAGTACATAATGGCAATAGGAATAATGTTATTAATTTATTTAAGCTATAGGTATGATAAAAATCATGAAGTAGGAAGATTTATTAAAGCATTACCTTATACTACTGAGCAAAAATATTGGGTGAAGATAGTCTTAGGAATTATGAGTTTCACAATTCCCTATATGGTACAAGGTATGGTTATTGTGATAATCAGGAAATCTTTTATCATGCAAATGAAGGATTTTTATGAAGTAACTAATTTATCTAACATATTTGCTGATCTATATGAACTTAAGCAATTATTGTTAATTTTAACTTTGAATTATTTAGGGTTAATAGTATGGTATTTATTTGTCGTAATGTTTCAGTACATTATCATGTCTAACTTTGGAAGTATAATAGGGGCAAGTATAATTGCTATTGCACCGATAGCTATTAGAGAAAATATACATAGATTTTTTTCATATACAGGAAGACTGTATTGGAAGTATATAAGACTATATGACTTCTTATCAGGAAATAGAGGGTATAGAGCATTTATCACCAATAAAGATACGGGTATTATAGAGTATATCAATTTTGGTGAAACACGCTTAGTAGTATTATTCATTATGATACTCATACTATTAACATTAACACTATATTTGTGCAAAGAAATGTATATAGAGAATGAAGATGCATTAGTCCCTAGAAGAGTATTTAAATACATGTATCTAATAGTTACCCCTATTGTTTGTAGTCTATTATTAGGGAGTTTGTATAAGTATTATACAGGAAAAGGGGATACGTGGTTTGACTTAGTAACTTTTATAGGTGGTATTTTAGGCTTTTTAATTGCCAAGATGATAATGAAAACTAAGAAGGTAATAAGTTAATAAAAGAGGTGGTAGTGTGAAAAACAAAATAGGATGGATAGTCATACTCATTTTAATCGTTATAGGTTATCAAAGCATAAATAAGGCACAAGAGGATATGGCACCCTATGAGCTTGAGTACTTGGGTGAAAATATAGTAGAGACAAATAATGTTAAATATGAAAAATTAGGGGAAATAGGCACTCCAAATTTAGAATATCGTCATACAGTCAGTAGTAATGGTGATAAATATGATATTTATAATAGGAATGAAGAATTTCTATTTAATCTGGATTATTTAAAGAATAAACAAGAACAAGAAGAGATCATTGGGGAAGGCTTAAAGGAATTTTTAGAATCTGCCAGTAAGCTAGAAGCAGGAGGGAGTATAGAAGATGTTATTAATGGATATGGCTTATTTGCGGATTGCTCATATAGAATAAATGAACACAGTGTTTATGTTATTAAACCCGGTATTAAATTTAAGAATGAAACATTGAAAAAAACAATAGATAACCTTTGTGGAGATAATTTACTTCTGACAGCTATTGGTGTAGGAGAAGAGAAAATAGGAGTTGAATTAGAGTATCCTAGAAATAGCGTAATAACTGGCAATATATGTTATGATGAGTCTTCCTATTATAAATTAACTCTAGATAAGCTAGGGAACGTTGAGAAAATGAAATTTATAGTTTTGTATAGTGAAACAGAATCTCCAATATTGCCTGAGGAAAAATACAATCACCTTAAGTATATGCTAGAGCAAATAACAGGAGAAGAATTAGATACGCATGGGCTTAATAAAGCAATTAAGAACAGCATGAATAAAGGTGGTAAGAATAGCAAAGGGAACATAGGAAACCTACATTATAAATTGAAAAAAATGAATGTAAAATTTGCTAAGTATCAAAAAATGATAGTAGTAGATTTTAAATAAGTTAGAGTAAGTATTTTAGTTTAAAAATGAGTTACTAAGGGAATAAAATGATATAATGCAAAATAGTACAAGAAGTGGAGGTGCAAGATGAGAATACTGCATACAGGAGATTGGCATTTAGGAAAAAATCTAGAGGGACATAGCAGATTAGAAGAGCAAGAAAAATTTCTTAAAGACTTTATTACAATCGTTGAGCAGCAAAATATAGATTTAGTCATTATTGCAGGAGATGTATATGATACAAGTAATCCACCTGCAGCGGCTGAAAAATTATTTTATGATACTTTAAAGAAGTTATCTAAAAATGGAGAGCGTATTACGTTAGTAATTTCAGGAAATCATGATAATCCAGAACGATTGGTGGCAGCAGGGCCACTTGCTATGGAGCATGGCATTATTATGGTAGGTACGCCTAAAACGATTGTGCAAACAGGAACTTATGGGCAACATGAAATTGTGGATTCTGGGGAAGGGTATATTGAATTAAAGATTAAAGATGAAAAGGCAGTGATTCTAACGGTACCTTATCCTAGTGAAAAGCGCTTAAATGAAGTGCTATATCACGAAATGGAAGAAGCAGAAGAAAGAGCAGCTACTTATGGAGAGAGAATTAAAGAGTTATTTACTAATTTAAGTACCCACTATCGCAAGGATACCATTAATTTAGTGACTTCACATTTATTTGCTATGGATAGTGAAGAAGGTGGCTCCGAGAGAAGCATTCAACTAGGTGGAAGTTATATTGTAAGTGGTGATTGTTTTCCAAAAGAAGCTCAGTATATCGCATTAGGGCATGTGCATAAACCGCAGATTGTTCCTGGAACGAACAAGAGAGCAAGATATTCTGGTTCTCCACTTCATTATAATAAGAAGGAAGTGAGTTATACAAAGAAATGCTTTGTTGTGGATGTAAAGCCAAATCAAGAAGCAGTAGTAGAAGAAGTGCCATTTCCTATTTATAAACCCATTGAGGTATGGAAATGTGAAAGTATTGATGCTGCCCTCGAAAGGTGCGAAGCAGAAAAAGATAGAGAAGCCTATGTGTATTTAGAAATTGAAACCGACCGCTATATTAGAGAAGATGAAATCAAACAAATGAAAAGTCTTAAAGCGGATATTTTGGAGATTCTTCCTAAAATTAAAGGACAAGATGAAATAGAAGAGGAAACCAAAAGGCTAACCGAACAAAGCTTTGAAGACATTTTTAAAGCTTTTTATAAGAAAGAAAGAGGCACAGAAGTTGCCCAAGATGTATTAGATGTGTTAATGAATCTAATTGGAGAGGAGGAAGACGATGAGACCCATTAAATTAGTGATTAAAGGCTTAAACAGTTTTATAGAAGAGCAGACGATTGATTTCAATAAATTAACCGATAGAGGATTATTTGGCATATTTGGCCCTACTGGAAGTGGAAAGTCTACGATTTTAGATGGGATAACGCTTGCTTTATATGGGGATATAGCAAGGAAGAGCTCCAACTTTATTAATACGAACTGCAATGATTTAAATGTAAGCTTTACATTTCAGATATCTGGTATGCCCAATCATATTTATGTAGTCAGCAGGCATTTTAAAAGAGATAAGAAAACGGGAAATGCCAAGACACATTCTGCTATGGTGAAGGAAATAACGAATGGGGAAGAGGTATTAGCAGATTCGGTTAAGCAAGTTACTGAAACTTGTAAGAAGATATTAGGACTTAGTCTAGAAGATTTTACGAGAACAGTTGTGTTGCCACAAGGAAAGTTTAGTGAATTCCTAAAGCTAGAAGGCAAGCAGCGAAGAGAAATGCTAGAGCGATTATTTAACTTGCAAGATTATGGCGATAAGCTCGCATTAAAACTCAGTAAAGAAATGAATAGCAAGCGTGATGAATTTAATAGATTAACAGGTGAAATGAACAACTATGAAGAAATCACAGATGAAAGGCTAGAGCAAGAAAAAGCGCATTTGTCTGAGGTCACTGGGACGTTAGAAGCCGTTAGAAAAGAACAAGAGCAAGTGGAAGCAAGATATAAAAAGGGCGAAGAAATCTGGAAAATGCAAAATGAACTTGCAAGTTTTAAGTTAAGACAAGCCCAGCTTCAAAAAGAAGCAGATAGGATAGAAGCTCAATCTAGAAAGGTAAAGCAAGCTGAAAGTGCCCAGAGAGTTTATCCTATTCTAGAAAGCTATGAAACTACAAAGCTTGAACTTGGCAAAACTCAGGAAGCACATGAGGCTTTACAAGTGACGCAAAAAGGTTTAGAGATAAAGAAGCAAGAGATTAGTCAAGCTTATGAGGCTGCACTTAAAGAAAAAAATGAAGTGTTACCAGAATTACAAAATAAAGCGCTTCACTTACAGGAAGTAATGAGTGAAGTGATAGACCTAGAAGAAACAGAAGAATTTATTAAAAAAGTAGAAGACGGCTTAGTACTCGTTACAAGTAAACTCGAAGAGGCAAAAGAGAAAGAAAAGGCTGTAAGTGAGCAGATTGAGCAAGCTCAAAGTGCTATCACTAAGTTGCAACAAGACGAGAAAGTCTTTAAAGTAGATGAAACAATACGAGTTAAGGTACAAGAAGGACTAAGACTTACTGAATTATATAAAGTAGATAAAAAGCATTTAGATAAAAATGAAGAAGAATATAAAGATAATGCTGCCAAGAAAATAGAAATAGAAAAGCAAATGCTTGAAATTAAAAAGCAGTTGCAAGAAAAGAATAATCAATTAGAAAAACAACTAGAGTTGCAAATGACCCATTTAAAACAAGTTCCTATGTCAAAAGAAGAACTTTTACAAAAACAAGAGAAGCTAGCAGTTGCAAGAGAAAAACATACACGTATAGAAAAACTAAAATTAGAGCTTAGTACCCATGAAATTCAGCTTAAAGAGATTGAAACGGAGAAAGAAAAGCTTAGTAAAGTATTCAAAGAAAAAGAAGCGTTATTAAATGAAGCAAAAGAACAATATGATTCTGTTAAGCTTCAAAACCTAGCCCATCTGCTACGTGCTAAGCTTCAAGAAGGTAAAGCCTGCCCCGTTTGTGGTAGTACAACACATCATCTAGAGGATTTACAACAAGATGAAAACGCTGAGCTAAATAGCTTAGAAGCTAAAGTAAAAGAGCTAGAAGAAAGTTATAAAAGAGCAGAAAAAGCACTAAGTGAGCTTCAAGTAAATGAAAGAGCAGAAACGACTCAAGTCCAAAGGCTTCAAGAGGAAATAGGTTTATTGATAGAAACCTTTAAAGAACAATCTTTAGAGCAAATGGAGAAAGCCTTTAAAGCTTCAAATGATGCACTAAATGAGTATGAAACCAAAAAGGAAGAGCTGGAAAAAGGCATCATCAACTTAAAGGATGAAAAATCACAGTTAGAAACAGAAATGGCACAAAAGGATACTCAGCGGTTAGAAAAACAAAGGGTACTTTTAAAATTACAGGAAGAAATTTCAGAAAGCAAAGAAATAATTGCTAAAAATCAAGAAGCTTTAAATCATTTAATGGATGAAGTAAATACAAAGGATTTTGCTGCTTTGTCTGGGGAAATACTAGACAAGGATAGAAAAAGAGAAGAACTAGCTTTAACGATTCAAAAGAAAACAGAGGAAAAAGAAAAGCTAACAACCTACAAAGGACAAGTTGTAGAGTATATTAACTCAAAACAAGTTCAATTAGGCAGTGGCATTACTAAATTTGATGAAAGTCAAAAGAAAAAGGAAAGTTTGTTAGCAAGCATTAATAGAAGGCTAGTGACCATATTAAAGGTAAAGGAGCAGGAGCATCAAAGAGTACAAACTTCTATAGAAGAAATCATTAATTTCCTAAAAACAGAAGTGACATTGGTTGCTTTATTAAAAGGGAAAGCATATCAAAGTATTAACCAAAATGGCGAAAACCAAGACACTTCATTAGTCATCCATCAAGAGATGCTAGAAAAATGGTTTAATGAGTATCCAATATTAGGAGCGTGCATAGGCAAGTTAAAACTACAATTAGAAACCCTTAAAAATGTAGTGGGAGAAACCAGTATAAATATTGAAGAAAAATTTACTCAAACTAAAACTCAAAAAGAGCAAGTGGATACAGAGTTTGAGACAGTAAATAAGGAGCTTGTAGGGGTTATAGCAAAACTTGAAGACTATACAAAACGCTTCAAAGCTGAAAAAGCGTCATTAGAAAACAAGTTAAAAGAAGAAGAACTTACAGAAAGAGAAGTCAAAGAATTCCTCCTTACTAAAGAAGCCCTTCAAGCATTAAAAGATGAAATACAAGCTTACCAAGATGAAAAATCAAAATTAGCAGGCTCAGTAGAAGCCATAACCAATAAATTAGGAAATCAAAAATTAGAAGAGAATGAATGGCTAGATGTACAAAAAGAAAAAGAACAAATTTCAGCAAGGGTAGAAGAGATTAATAAGCAGTATATCAATTTATCTACACTTGTCAAACAAATAGAAACAGCCTTAGTTAAGCTGGGCAAACTGAGAGAAAAGAAACAACAATTGGAAGAAAGAATTGGCATATTAAGCGACTTAGAGAAGTTATTTAAAGGAAAGAAATTCGTAGAATTTGTAGCAGCAGAACGGCTTAAATATGTATCTTTAGAAGCATCCAAGAAGTTAAGAGAAATTAGTAATGGAAATTATGGTCTAGAAGTCGATGCAGATGGCAAATTTATTATTAGAGATTATAAGAATGGTGGGGCACAAAGAGATGCGTCTACTTTATCTGGTGGAGAGACCTTCTTAGCGTCGCTGGCATTAGCATTAGCACTATCTGCTGAAATTCAATTAAAAGGAACAGCGCCACTAGAACTCTTCTTCTTAGATGAAGGATTTGGAACATTAGATGATGATTTGTTAGACGTGGTCATGAGCTCATTAGAAAGAATTCATCATGAAAAATTAAAAGTTGGTATTATTAGTCACGTTGAAGCCATAAAAAATCGAGTTCCAGTAAAATTGATTCTTACCCCGGCTGAAGCAGGAAAAGGTGGTACAAAAGTAAAATTAGAGCGTAGTTAAGTAGCATATAGCTTGATTATAGTAGATCAGAAAAACCCTTTTAGGATGATGGGCATATTATATAGTAAGTCCAAGACCCTAAAGGGTTTTCTTTGTTTGGAAACATATAAATAGTGGATGATTTAATTTTATTAATACGGAGGATGTTGTATGGAAATAAAACAAGTTTTATTAACGCCAAATAGGTATAGTAGACCAGGAAAGAAGATGGAAAAGGTAAAGAAAATAGTCATTCATTGGGTAGGGAATGCCAATACATCAGCAATGGCCAATAGGAATTATTTTGAAAGCCTTAAGGTAAAGAAAGTATTTGCAAGTGCTCACTATATTATTGGACTAGAAGGAGAGATTTTACAGTGTATTCCTGAAAGTGAGATAGCTTATCATGCAACTACAGCTAATGGATATAGTATAGGCATAGAAAACTGTCATCCCGATTGGAAAGGAGAATTTAATAGCAAAACTTATAGAAGTCTTATTGAGTTATGTGCAGGGATTTGTAAATGTTATCATTTAGATCCGGAAAAAGATATACTAAGACACTATGATATCTCTAAAAAGCTATGCCCTAAGTATTATGTTGAAAATCCAGATGCATGGACAAAGCTAAAGAAGGATGTAAAAAATAAGATAGAAAAGAAAGAAGGCTTGCAGCTACTGGAAGCATTAGAGATTCTTAGGGAAAATAATATCTTATTAGATGATAAAGTATGGGGGGATGTTAAGGCAATGAATATGAAATATGCTAAATTAATGGTTGAAAAGGTTGGAAAAGGATTAGGAACAAATGGTTATAGGCAGACAATAGAAACATTAGTAAGCATGGGATGTATAAATAGTTCAGAAATATGGGTTAATGAAAGATTTATTCCTGAATACTGTAGAGCACTTTTAATAAAAATAGCTAACTGTTTAAGAGATAATAAAAAATATTAAAAAAATAATTCAAAATATCAAGTTAATATGTTAATATGTTAGATGGGAAAAGAGATTATGTAAAATTAATTAAAACTTTAGGATAGATTATAATTTAGGGAATTAGCAAAGGAGGGATGGCATGGATATTGATAAGAAAAAGATAATGAAAGAATTTGATTCAAAGGCTAGAATTTATGATACCAATAAAATGAGTCAATTTGCAGTCCAATGTCATCCTTATGTATTAAACTCACTAATACCTGTAAGTTTCAAGAATATACTAGACATTGGGTGTGGAACCGGAAGTTTATTAGAAAAGTTATTAAAGCAAAAACCAAAGGTTAGAGCTTTTGGATTAGATTTATCAGAAAATATGCTGGAAGTTGCAAAAGAGAAACTTCCTAAAAATGTAGAGCTTGTATATGGAGAAGCGGAAGCTTTACCTTATGATAATAAGAAGTTTGAAGTGGTTATAATGATAGATAGTTTTGGTTTTTTTGTTAATCCAGAACAAGCTATTACAGAAGCATATAGAATATTAAAACCAGGTGGCAAGTTAATAATTGCAGATAAACACATAGTGGGTTTAAAAAAACTATTTGTAAATAGTACATGTTATGAAGAGAAGCAGATTAGAGACTTTTTAAACAACGCAGGATTTGATATTATTAATATTTTAAACAATATACCAAAGGGCTATTTAGCAATTGGAGATAAACGTTAAACTTTATCCACAAATTTTGGATAAAGTGAAATTTTTGGGGATAATATAGAAGATATGTTCGATCTAAAAGTAAAAATAAAACATAAGGTGTGGATAAGGTTTCAAGAGACATAGTTTATTATTTAACTATTTTAGGATATACTTTATTACATAGAAAAAAGTGGCTAAGCCACTTTTTTTAATGAATTTATATATAGAATAGTTAGCACTTATAACTTAGTAAAAATAGAAGAATAGAATGAGTATATAGACAAAAGCAGAAAGGAAAAGGCATGGATATCAGTGAAATAATAAGATATGTATATGTGACAACAGGGGTTGCCATTATACTCAGCATACCAGTAATGTTTATACGTAAGCACTATTTCCATAAAAACAGGGAAAAGTATCATTGGAAATACGAATTAGCTGATATTTGTTTCGTATTCTATATGATCTGTTTATTTCAGATTACAGCTTTTAGATTTGGGGGCTTAGGCTGGAGCATTGAAAAAATGATGAATAGAAGGACAAGGGTAAATGCAATGCCCCTTATTGAAATACTTAATTGGATTGATAAAGGAGTATGGTGGCATCTAACTTATAATGTGATTGGTAATTGTATTTGGTTTGTTCCATTGGGATTATTATTACCTGCTATTTATAGAGAATATCGTGGATATTTTGGAAGGGTTGTATTCGTAGGAATGGTAGTGTCTACATTAATAGAGATATTACAATTTGTGTTTTGTACAGGAGTTACAGATATAGATGATGTGATTTTTAATACAATTGGTACAGGCATAGGCTATATGGGATGGGCTATTTATGATGGCTTTAGGAAATGGATTAAGAAAGTAATGCACAAAGACAAGATGAAATAAATATATTTATCCAAATTACATATAATACCTGAAAAAGATTATACTTTCAGGAGGTATAATGATGAAACCAGTAGATGTAATTTTAGGTGCAGGGTATATAGGCCCGTATACTGAGTGGAGTTGGATAAGTACGCTGGCAGTTATAGTGATAGGTATTTTTTTATTTTGGATATTATACAAACTCATTTTTTCTAAAATGAATAGCAATACGGATGAAGCAAATGAAAAAGAAGAAGTTAGAAAGGTTGTTATACCCAAAGAGCCTAAAGCAGATGAAAATGGGATTACTCCTATTTGCACAAAGCAAGAAAATTTAGAAGCAGATGAAGAAATTGTAATGCCATTAAAAGGTGAATTAATGGAAATTACTAAAGTACCAGAACCTACTTTTTCGGAAAAAATGGTAGGAGACGGTTTCGCTATTAAACCAACATCAGGAGAAATCATAGCACCAGTTAATGGATATATTAGAGAAATCGGACCCAATAAATCTTCTATTACATTTAATACCCTTTCGGGAAGAGAGGTTATTTTGCATATTGGACTTAGCGTGACTCATGTGTTTAACTGTGGAATCCGCTTAGATATAAAAGAAGGGGATAGAGTTAAAGCAGGAAGTAAGATCGGGTTTATTGATTTAGAACAAATAACATTAGGCACATGTTCCACTATATCACCAGTTGTATTTCCGAAGCTAAAAGAAGATGAGAGAATTGTAGTAAAGCAACAAGGATTAGTGGAAGCGGGTATGAAAGGTGTAGTTATTATAGAAATTGGCAGAATTTAGAAACTATAATTGACAAAAGTGTATAGCAACCATATAATGAGTGGCATAAGTGCTTTTATAGGTAGAAACAGGGAAGGAGAGACTACTCATAGAATAGATATTGAGTAGCATATGGAGTAGATGAGTGAAAATTGTTCGAGCAATTGCAGCAGTTGTAGTGAGGCGTGCTCCTCAAGAAAAGAACCAAAGAGCTTACTAGTTGTACCACATAAGTTAAGCAATATTAAAAAAGTAATAGGAGTAGTTAGCGGTAAAGGTGGAGTCGGAAAGTCTAGTATTACTTCTATGCTGGCTGTAGTAATGAAAAGAAAAGGATATGGAGTAGGAATTTTAGATGCAGATATTACAGGACCATCTATTCCAAAGGCTTTTGGTATTACTGATAAGGCATATGGGACAGAAGATGGATTATATCCAGTAGCTTCAAAGAGTGGAATTGACATTATGTCCATTAATCTTTTGCTTGAGAATCCTACAGATCCAGTTGTTTGGAGAGGACCTGTGATTGCAGGAGCAGTTAAACAATTTTGGGAAGAAGTCATTTGGGAAAATGAAGAGTATCTTTTTGTGGACATGCCACCGGGAACAGGTGATGTACCTCTTACTGTTTTTCAATCCATTCCACTTGATGGCATTATCATTGTAACTTCTCCTCAGGATTTAGTATCTATGATTGTAAGTAAAGCAGTAAATATGGCAAATATGCTTCATGTACCAATTGTAGGAGTGGTTGAAAATTATAGCTACTTTATGTGCCCAGATTGTCAGAATAAACACTATATCTTTGGCGAAAGCAACTTAGAAGAAGTTGCAAAAGAACATGGACTGAATGTATTAAGCAAATTGCCTATTAATCCAGCTATTGCTAAAGCTTGTGACAGTGGACAAGTAGAGGAAGTAGAATTAGAAGAAATGAATGAAATTGCTAATAAAGTAGAAGAATTTTGCAAGTAATGTGTTTATAGATAAATAAAGAGCTGATTAAAAAAGAGTTATTGAATAGAGAGATACCATGTATGTCCTTATCAATAACTCTTTTTATTTTTCTGTTTAAGAATAGATGTTATTATATGGTAAATTTAAATGATGGATAAATTATTGTATCTGGCTTGTGACAAACTGGATAAATTGAGTAGCAGAGTCTCTCTCAAGTGGGTAAACATGACCAAAGTACATGTAGAAATGTAATAAGGACCAGTACACTTCATAACCACCTTTATCAAATTCTTCTTCAGTTGGAAAATAACCTGTACAGCCATTTGTATATCCGCCTAGATAAAATAATTCATTATTAAGAATGGAAGAAGCATTAAGGGCAAATTCGCACATGAGTTCATTTGGAACGCCACATAGAGTGCCGTCTTCTATATGGAAATATTGAACTTCTATTTTTACTTCTTGTTTTTCAATATGATTGTCTAGTAAATGTTGGACTTCTAGTAGCCAATTGGGGTTAACAATACCACAGTATTCTTTAGCTTCTTTGGCAACTTTAAGCGCTTCATTATAAGAAGGAACAGGGGCATAAAGTGAAATCTTCTTTGAATACATAGCTAGACATAGTGAATTTGAGGCATTTAGATGATCCATTACTGGGGATACATCATGCAAAATAGCTTGTGCCATATCCTTTAATGCAGAATCTGAACGAATAAAGCGTTCATCAGAGGCATCAGGTGGTGTGAGCTCTGACTTGAAAAATTTAGGAGCAATATTACCAGAAGCACCTTGGGTTACAATAATAGGACAATGATATTTAGCTTGTAATGTATCTCGAACCGCTCCAAAAAAGTCAGAAGAAATAAGCTAATTATCCCCTTTAAGTACATTATTATGAACCGTTAAACGTAATAAGATGAGCTTTGTTTTAGAGGAAAAGGCATCATTTACTTTTAAGATACCAATTCTACGATCTGAAACATTAGCAGTACTTCTACGGTTAATTCCTACATCGGTATAGGCATTACCCCAAGCACAAGTGATAGGGGACATATTTTCTAATGCTTCACACACACCAGATTTAACTTTAGAGCAAATGAAATCAAAGTATTCAGGAGCTAAGTCATCATTTGGAGCAGAATGAGTATGAGAGAAACAAAGCATAACTTTTTCACGAGAAGTGTCTAAAAGTTTGCTGACCTCATCACGAAGTAAGTTAGCGTGTGTGATTGAAAAACCAATATGATCTATGGCAATCAGCGCACATATTTCAGTATCAAGACGCCAAACAGTAATTTGTGTTATGAGTGGATCTAATACACCTTTGGACCATTCATCAGGACGACCAAATCCTATAGTTTGTAGTGAATGATGTGGGGTAATATCTTTTTGAGAAAAACCTAATTTTATATTGGACATCGTATCATCTTCCTTCTTATACTTTATAATTAGCCCGTAAACGTGCCTTTATAAAGTATAAATACTAATAAAGGATGTTCTCAATATACAGAACACTTTATATGTATTTAGTATTAAGTGGGGTAAGAAAAGCTTACCCCACTTAGTCTATCTTGAATAGATAATTTTTCGAATGGCATAAATAGAGAGATGGTATTTTTTAGCTAGTGTAGCCATTTCTACACCATTATGGTATTCCAAGCATATATTGGAATTTCTCTCTTTTAGGTATTGACGGTAACCTGTTAGTTCACCCCATTGCTTTTTGTCAGTTTGCTTTGTAGGGATGTAAAGATAGCCACCTTGTATGTAATTTTGTAGTTCTTCAACTAAGTTACTAGGAAGAACTAAATTGGCATTAATGTATTTCATATGGTTTCACTCCTTGAATTTTAATAGTTCAAGTAGCAAGACCAATTTTATAAGCTCATATACTCCATACAAGTTTGAGCAAATTCAATGGGTCTTGCATGGAGTAAAAAGATATTTTGCTTGCATTTATTTATACACATCATTATCTCACCACCCTTAAAGATAAATAATAGTCCTAAATTGGATAATAATTCAATTATATAGAGTGAAAATGATGAATTCAAGGAATTAACATTTACTTTTATAAATAAAGTTTATTACATGCTTCTACTACGGCATTACCATATTTTTCAGTAGCATATTCAGAAATGCCAGATTAATGTCGATTGAATTTTGAAAATTTATTAAAGTGGAAATAAAAGAGTTATAAAGATGGTTTACATTGATGTATACTATTAATATAGATAAGAATAGGATAGGGGGAATAGCTATGCGAATTGCGGTGATCGGTAATAGAAATAAAATTTCGGAGCAGATGGGTAAGTATGTTGAATTCACTATCTTTGAAATATTTCCAGGGCAGCTAAAGGGAAAAATGATTGTTAGTGGCTCAATGGGAGGAGGGCAAGAGGCTCTTATATATGTTTTGAAGAATGAAGGTGCTGAAGTATTATTATGTGGTGAGGTATCAGAAGTGATTAAGACAGAACTAGAAAAGTATGGAATACAGGTGATATCTGGATTAAAAGGAAACGTTCATTCATTAATTAGAGCCTATGCAAAGGGGAACTTTAAGAAAGTCCATAAATGATGAGTGGACAATGGCTAATAGAAAGAGGTTAACTTTTACTAGGAATAGTAGAAATAAGTTTACCAAGTTCAGTTTTTAAGGTTTCTTTTTGAGTATCAGATAATTTGATTGTAAAAAATAAAAATTTTTAAATTATTAGTCTTGAAATTTAAATTAAGGGGACTATAATGTAGGTATCAACAGAAAGAGTTGAAATAAAATTATAAAGGAGTCCTTGTTATGTCACACAAAAAATCCATTAATAAACGTCTCGCAGCTGAGAAAGCAAATGGAGCTGTGGAAAAAGATATTGCAGGTAACACTACAAATGTTAAATCAAAATCTAAGAAAAACAAATAAAGAAAAAGGATGCCTTTCAAAAAGAATAGTCGATTAGGCATCCTTTTTCTTTATAAAAAGCAGACGTAGTTAAAGGAGGATATGGGTATAAAATTTAAAAATTAAATAAATGAATATGATCAATAAAAAATAAATTTATGACAACTAATGTAAAATTTCTATGTAAATAAGATTTGTTATGAATTTAGCTTGCTTATTGCTATTATAGAGATAATTTGAGACTTATGAATAAATTCATCTTATAGATTGTTTCTCATATTTGAATCAAACAAAATAGAAGTAAGAGTCATGTAATAAGGGTTGAAAATAGCATATATATGGGAAAATAGTTAAATTAGTAAAGAAAAAATGAATAAAGCTCTTGACTTAGGTAAAATAATAATGTAATATTATACAGGTCGACAGCAAATTGCTTAAGACAAGATAAATGAACTTTGAAAACAAAATAGTAACCATAAAACCAGTCGATTCAAAACGAATTAAAGATTTCAAGTAAATCTAGATTCATTAATGAGTACAAGGTTAGTAATAATCTTTTATGTACTAGTAAACGAGTATAACTCGAGCCAAGA